>BNUU01000012.1 GCA_025997595.1 Spirochaetia bacterium
TTAAATTCCGACAGATCGGATAATACCTTCATGTTAAAAACCGGCGCGGGTATTTATAATCTTTGGACCGGTTACGGCAGAGGAACCTACTGGGATGAGATCGGTATGCCCCTTGATCTTTACCAATACTCTCCCAAGGCGCTTGAAAGAAAGACCAATGGTACGGCCCGTGATTTTATGGAATTCTACGGGCAGAAGTCCATTGTGGATGTGTACCGGGCTGAAACGCCCGTTACAACCGGCGTGATCGGTATGTATAATTTCAACATCCCTGACGATCTCAATAATGACCTTAACGGTCTTAACGCATACATCGTCAAAAATTACGCAAAAGTCCTGATGGCGAAAAACGATGCGGAATTCAACCGTCTGCGGGATGAGTTTATTGCGGGTATGAAGCCCTATAACCCGGATCGCCTTTTTGATTATTTCTATCAGGATGCCGTTAATAATCAGAAACCTACGGTGGCAAAACTTAAGGCCTTGATGAAGTAATAGTAACAACATGCCCCGTTGCTTGCGGCGGGGTATGTTGTTTTACTTTAACTCTTATGGAATATAATCTTCCGGGAAATTCAGCTGCAGCTTGGCAAAGAAATCATCTATGACAAGCCGGGCGTCAATGTCGGTATAAATTTTGATCGCCCTGTTTGTCGGGGTGGGAATATAATACATATCCTTGGTGAAAAGCGGGGCGGGTACCCATTGGAACCCGAATCCCATGGGATTGAGCATTACCGCGATGGTTGGAGTATCCCCCAAATTCCATGTTTCCCCGTAGGGCCAGTCCGGAGAATCTACATGGGCGTGATTAAAGTCGTTCACCTGCTTGTTAAGATACCAGCCCACTTTTCCCCGGCGGGAAACTTTCAATTCAAGCTCCGCAAGACTCACATTAACCCTGCGGAAACTGCCTTCGGTAATCATGGACACGTCCGCATCGGATTTCATCATGACATTTGCGGCGTTAATATCATTGCTCGCATTGAATTCCCATCCGCCCGTTGGATACCACGCGCCGCCGAGCCACACCACATGCAGCCTTTTGGTGATTTCAGGCTTTTGAAGTATGGCCGACGCCAAATCCGTTACGGGTCCCCACAGAAGAACGTACAGAGGCATGGGATCGTCCTTCATTGCTTCCCGGATAATAAGATCGCTGCCCTCTGAAGGTATGGGTGTTTTTTCATCGGGAATTGCCTTTTCCGCCCCCTTAAAGACAGGAATTTTATCCGTCAGATTCATATACTCCATGTACAGCTTGGCTTCATTATAGCTGCGCATCATTGCATCATTACAGGTTCTGGCGCCGAAATGGGCGCCTATCACGCCTTTAATGACAAACTTGGGCGTCATAATCGCCTGAACAAGAGCAAAGGGATCATCCGCTTCACACTTCAGGTCGGTATCAATGATAACACGAACTTTCCTGTATTCCGGCACTTCGTAGGAATAATTATGGGGATATTGTTTCATCCTGCCACCTCAAAAAAATGATTTAAACCATCCATACGGACAGGTTATTTAATTTTATACATTATGGCATCGCAGTACATCATGGTCAATAGTACCGGTATTATTACAAAAAACTTGACAAAAGGTCATGTTAGGGTTTATTCTAAAAAATACGATATTTATTAGAGTCGAGTCTAATAAAGGAGTTTGATATGGCGAATGATGTTTTTAAAAGCGGCGCCTTCGATTTTCGTATTGATATGAAATGGGCCAGGCTGCCTGAGGGCTGGAGTTTCTTTGAGGTTGTGGATGTTGATATTGACTCCAGGGACAGGGTATTTGTCTTTAGCCGCGGCGCCCATCCGGTCACTATTTTTGATTCCGATGGTAATTTTATCAGTTCATGGGGTGAAGGGCTTTTTGATAATCCCCATGGTATAACCATCGGCCCTGATGACAGTGTCTGGTGTGTTGATAATGTCGGACAAACGGTCCAGAAATTTACACCCGACGGCAAGCTTCTTTTAAAACTGGGAACCAGAGGTCAGTCCTCGGAATACATGAGCGGGAAACCCTTTAATATGCCTACCAAAGTGGCGATTGAGCCGGAAACCGGAGCATTCTATGTGGCTGACGGCTATAGTAACGCCAGTGTTCATAAATATTCTGCCGACGGGAAATATCTTTTTTCATGGGGAAGTTCCGGCGCAGCCCAGGGTGAATTCAATATTGTTCATTCTATCTGTATTGATAAGAAGGGATGGGTCTACGTTGCGGACAGGGAAAACCACCGGATTCAGATTTTTGATGAAAAGGGACACTATATTACCCAATGGAATAATATTCACCGGCCCTGCGGTTTTTATATTACCAGGGGAGAACCGGAGCTCGCTATAATCGGATCGATACCTACTCATCTGGAACTGAATATCAAGGCGCCCAATCTTGGTTCATGCGTTACCATTCATGACATGGACGGAAAACGGCTTGCCTATTTCGGTGAACCTATGTCCGGGCAGGACAGGCCGACCCAGTTCCTCGCGCCCCACGGGGTGGTGATGGATTCCAAGGGTAATATTTACGTTGGTGAAGTTTCCTACGCCCATTACCGCGAATCCTCTACCCCGCCGCCATGGACCAAGCCTTGTTTCAGAAAGCTGGTGCGGCTGTAGAAGAATTGTTGCCTACGGTTGTTGTTCAACAACTGATTTATTGAAAACTCTAAGGAGGAATTAAACTATGAAACTTGAATCGGTAGGGGAATCCGGGTTCCGGGAATACGGACAGATAGTAGAAGGGTATGATTTTACTCTTCTTTTGAAAACCTTAAAAGAAAAGACCCCGCGTCCTTTGGATCAAAGTGTGTATGTTCCCGGAGATCCTGCCCTGGAGAACCTGCCCGTGTATAAAGAATTAAGGGACAATTATTACGGCGGTCTGCCGATTCAAATCGGATACACCAATGGCTTTAGTACCCTTTTAAACGGTATTGAATATCACCGGTCTTCGGAAATCCTCATCGTTGCTGATGATGTTATTCTGTTTCTCGCAAAACAGTGGGAGATAGATCCCCTGTCCTGGAATATCGATGTTTCAAAAGTACGGGCTTTTTTCGTTTCCGCAGGAACTGCGTTGGAAATTTATGCAACCACCCTGCACTACAGTCCTGCCGCCGTTGATGAAAGGGGATACCAAACGGCAGTGGTATTACCAAAGGGTACCAATTTGGAAAAACCGGTGATAAAAGAAAAAAATGCCCAGGATCGGTACATGACGGCGGCCAATAAATGGCTTTTGGTACATCAGGACGCGAAACATGAAATTGAAAATGGCGCCCTAATCGGTATAAGGGGGGAAAATCCTGATTCCAGGCAGTTTTGGAAAAAGCGATAAACCTAAGTAAGGAGTACTGAAAATTATGGACTGCGATTACCGTAACGTGACAAATGAAACGCTCTTTACCCGGAAAAGGAAACCCTTTCCGGATCGTTTCAAGAATAAAGTTGTAATTGTAACCGGAGGCAGCTCGGGCATCGGTAAAAGTATCGTGGAAGAACTGTGCCGGGAAGGCGCCAAAGTTACCTTTACCGGAAGAAATGAGATCACGGGCAAAGAAACCGAGAACGAACTCAGGAAAAACGGGCATGATGTTTTCTTTATTCCCGGCGATATGATCAAAGAGGAATTCTGCAAAGAGATAACGGACAAGACCATACAAAAATGGGGAAAGATAAATTATCTCGTCAATAACGCCTATAGATTCGTAGATAAAGGCAGGGACGCTACCGAGCAGGATTGGTACAATGTGTTGTTTACCGGCCCTGTCGCCTATGCGCGGATGATAGCAAATTGTACGCCCCACATGGTGAAAGAAGGCGGGGGTGCAATAGTAAATATATCCAGCATATCAGGCCATATAGCCCAGCCGAACCGGTGGACCTATAACTCTTCCAAAGGGGCGGTGCATATGCTTAACATGTGCGCGGCGATAGATCTTGCGCCTCTCAATATACGGGTGAACGAAGTGAGTCCCGGTACGATTTGGACCCGGGAAACGCTGCGGGGCGTCTGGGAAGCGCCTCCCGATGCCCGGGAGGCGTTCTTCAGGGAATTGAACCGCCGTCAGATGATGCAGCGCTGCGGCGAGCCGGTTGAAACCGCGGGCGCGGTACTGTACCTTTTGTCCGATGACGCATCTTTCACAACGGGGCATGAACTGCTGGTAGACGGGGGATACATAAACATGGGACAGCAGGGCATCAAAGAAACTGCGCTCATTCAGGACGCAGAAAGCCTATCCAAAAAGTAAGCGGGGTACGTTGAAATGAAAATATCGATTTTGGGCGCCGGAGCAATGGGATGTATGGTGGCCGGCTTTTTAGTCAAGCATCACGATGTCATACTCGTTGACATATGGAAAGAACATATAGACACGATAAATGACAAGGGACTCCGGGTCCGTTTTCAGGGGGAAGAAACCACCGTTCACCCAAAGGCAACGGTTGACCCGAAGGAAGCGAAAGACGCAGATCTGGTAATAGTATTTGTAAAATCAATACAGACTGCCGAGGCGCTTGAAAAGAACAGGGTTATCCTGGGTTCCCGTACGCTGGTTTTATCGCTGCAGAATGGATATGGAAATGATCAGGATATCCTGAAATTCGTACCCAAAGATAATATTATCATGGGTACCACAGACCGGGCCGCTTCCATGCTTGGTCCCGGATTCGTAAACAACAGCGGCGGACGGTATATACATATCGGGCCCCTGGGCGGAGACCTGTCGGGTGCGGAAAAGGTTGCTGCGGCCTTCAGGGAGTGCGGACTGGATACCGATGTATACGATACCAAGCACGTCACTGAAATGATATGGGATAAGCTGATAATCAACTGTTCCAACAACGCCCTTGTGGCCCTGCTTGATATAAACACGCCGCAGCTTTTGCAGGAACATCTGTCCGATTCCTTTAAAATGCTCCTTGGCGAATCGGTAAAGGTTGCCAGGGCCTGGGGGCTTCCCTTTGAAGAAAGTGTTTATGTGGAAAAAAATATCGCGCTGTTAAAATCCCTTTCCCAAGAGGCCCGTACATCAATGTGGCAGGACGTCAACAAGAAACGGCTGACCGAGATAGACCGGATGAACGGCGCCATAGTAAAACTGGGACGCGAAAAGGGTGTTCCCACACCCTGCAGCGACCTTGTAGTGCATCTGATACACGCATTAGAGAATAAATACGCTTGATTGGGGAGGACCAATAAATGAAAGACGCAGAACTGTTTTATGCGGCCAAAGACCAGGTAGGAGAAGGGCCCAACTGGAATTCGGAAACCGGGAAATTGTATTGGGTGGATATCTCCGGTAAGCGAATACATGTTCTCGATCCTGTTACAAAGGCTGACGACCCTATACCGACTGAGGACATCGTAGCGGCTATAACCTTCGATAAGTCCGGGAATATCATAGCTGCCCTGTCAAACCGGCTGGTGCGTATAGATCCCAAAACAAAGTCTTCAATACCATTATGCAAAATCGATTCCATTCCTTCCCGGGCCCGTATCAACGATGGCAAGTGTGACGCAGCGGGAAGATTCTGGCTGGGAACAATGGACCTTGATGAGAAGGAAAAAATAGGCAGCCTTTACCGCGTCTCACCCGATTTGACCTGTAAAAAAATACTCGACGGTCTCATTATAGGCAACGGAATGGCGTGGACCGGGGATAACAAAATAATGTACTACATCGATTCGCCGACCCTTGAAATATGGGCGTTCGATTTTGATCTTGCGAAGGGAGAACTGGGCAACAAAAGAACCGTTATAAAATACGGAGCGGGAGAAGGCATGCCGGATGGTATGACAATCGACACGGAAGGCATGCTCTGGGTTGCCCAATTCCGCGGGGCAAAGGTTTCGCGCTGGAACCCCCATACGGGACAGCGGCTGTCCGCATATCCGATTCCGACCTATAACACCACCGCCCCCTGTTTCGGCGGAAAAGATTTCGACGAACTGTTCGTAACTTCCGCCAGTGTGCTGATGGAAGGCGCCACCGAATCGCAGCGCGCCTGCGCCGGATCGGTGTTTCATTTACACCCGGGCTTCAGGGGAAAAGAGGCTTTCCGGTTCGGCGGCTAAAACGAAAAACTGTTTTGTATTAAGGAGGTTTGTTATGGCAAAGGATTTGATGCCCCATTTGGAGGATTTAAACGGACGGAAGGCTCTCTTTGTCGACGGCAAACCCTATATTATCCTTGGCCTGCAATGGGACTGCGATGCCTGTTACTCCCCGGAGGATATGGATCCTTTTTTTGAACATGCGGTTAAGATGGGAATAAATACCGCTTCCCTGCTGCTCTATTGGAGGCAGGTTGAACCGGTGGAAGGGGAATACCATTTTGACATGCTGGATCATCATCTTGAGATGGCCCGCAGGTACAACCTGAAACTTATCCTGATCTGGTTTGGAAGTTATAAAAACGCCTGCATAACCTATGCGCCGGATTATGTCAGGAGTAATCATCAGCGTTTTACCAAGGTCAAAGACAAAAGCGGTAAGCTTCTTACCAATAACTGCTGTCCCAATGCGGCGGAAACCCACCGGCGGGATGAACGCGCTTTGATCGAAGTTATAAAGCATATAAAAGAAAAGGATTCAAAGGACCATACAGTTATTCTCTTCCAGATGGAAAACGAAGTGGGCTTCTTTGGATCGGACCGCTGTTATTGCGATACCTGCAATGCAGAATACGCCGGGGGTAACTGGGAAGCGGAGTACGGTCCCCGGGCGGCTGAGGCCTACACTGCCCAGAGTATAGCCGAATACTGCGACAGCCTTGCAAAGACCGTAAAGGAAATCTATCCCCTGCCTGTTTACATGAACTGCTGGCTCAGTTCGCCCTTTCAAAATCAGCGGGGCGGTTTTAACTATCCCTCAGGCAGCCCTGTTCCCGCAATGCTGGAGCTGTATAAGCAAACACAAAAGCACGTGGATTTTATCACCCCGGATATATATCTTATGGGTTACAGGGATTTCCATTATCTTTGCAAAACCTATTCCCGGCCGGATAATCCCCTTTATATTCCCGAAACGAATACCGGCCTTGATACCCGTACCGAAAAAAATATCTTCTATGCCCTTGGTGAATTTGCCGCCATAGGTTATGAGCCCTGGACTTTAAACCGCTGCTGTCCGGGCTTTATGACGGTACCAATGGTTACAACCGTGGACGGCCGCTGGAGTGAGACCGCCTATGATCTGCATAAGTCTTTTAAGATGATTGGGGATGCCCTCTACCCCATTGTGATGGCGCAGAACACTGAGAATTTAAAATTCTTTGTTCAGGAAGACTGCGATGTGGGCGCCCTGCTTTCCTTTGGGGATGTTGATGTAGAAGTACAGTACGAGCATCCCAAGAACGCGGCCAGGGGTATGGTTATAAGGCTGGGTAAGGATGAATTTATTCTGGCCGCCGGCGGAGCCCATGTTCAATTCAGCCGGAAGGGCGGTGAGCGTGTTTCTGTGGCGGCCGTAGAATCGGGGGTCTTTAAGGACGATCAGTGGGTTCCACGATACCAGCTCGCCAGTGAAGGAACACCCTACGACAGGATATCGATGTATGATTGCCGGGTTTTACGGGTGGTGTTGGGGGAAAGGATAGACCGGCCGGGGGCGGATATTCAGGTGAATGAAGAACGGAATGCATTTGCGGCGCCGTGAATTTACTCGATTCCTAATTTTTCCAGCGTAACCTTCGCCTTCCGTGCCAGGCCGGCGTTTTTGTCTTCCGTTAAGGGTTTTATTTCACCGGAAAGATTTTTAAAGCCGTTGTTTGCCGCCATGTCCAGGGCGTAGGATTTTTCGATGATCCCCCCGGAGCTGAGAAAGCGGCGGGTAAGATCGTCCAGTTTGCCGGTTTTGGCCTCCCCGATAACTTTGAGAAAACCGTTGTACAGGGGGATCTGATTTTTTGATTTTGCCTCATCAAGTTCAACGATGAGGCGATCCAGATAGTTATCCGGATCGTTTTTCATCAGCATTTCCGCAGAGATGATCCGTACCCGGTCGGGAGTTTTGCGTTCCGTAAAAAGGGTATCCAGGGCGGCCACGGCTTCCTGATTGCCGATGGCCCCCAGAGCCCGGAGGGACTCGTCCTTTACCGCAGGGACATCGTCCTTTTCGGCCCGGTATTTGAGGTAGGGGACCGCCTCGGTCAGTTTCCGCTCCCGGCTGGCCTGGGCGGCGCCGATGCGGGTGCGGTAATACCCATCCCGAAAAGCTTCCAGGATAACCTTGTCCACCGCCGCCCCCTGAAAGGGGCCAAGGGCCGTTACCGCGGCGGAACGGACATTGGGGTCCGTATCGGCAGCTGCGGAAAGGATAGACTCAAGCCCCTCGTCATCGCCGATTTTGGCGAGGCTTTCCAGGGCGGAGATACGCAGGACGGCCCGCTCTTCGCTGTTTGCCGCAAAATCAGAGAGGAAGGACACCCCTTTTTTGGAAAGGGTCTCCCCCAGGGCGCTGATGATCTCCCGGCGGAATTCCTCCGCGGTTTCCGGATTTGAGAACAGATCGATCAGGTATTCTGCGGTGTCATCGGCGCCCTTGCCCCCTCCTGCCCTGCCCAGAGCCCGGATGGCGGCGCCCATAAAACGCCGCTCATTGGTATCGATAAGTTCCTTGAGGGTGTCGGTGGCGTTTCCCGCCTTGACCTTGCCGAGGTAATCCGCCGCCGCCAGGATCGTATCGCTGGTTTCTTCATCCCGTTCTTCAATTGCCCGGATCGCCCGGTCCTCAAGACCGCCCTTGGCCCGCTCTCCAAAAAAGGTAAAAACCCCCTTGAGGATATTCCGGTTTCGGGTTGTCCCCGCCAGGGTGATAAGTTCATCATCAAGATAATCCGACCCTTCGCTGTGCAGGGCCTGGATAAGGGAGGCGATTTCCGTTTCCGTACCGTAGCGGATGGTTGCAAGCCGGATGGATTCCTCGGAACCGGTTCCGCCGGAAATTCCGGATGCGGCAGCCTCGCCGTCGGCGGCAAAGACCGGTGTAACATTGAACAGTAAGGTGAACAGTAAAACTACTATCAAGATGCCCCCTCCCCGTACCGGGAAAGAAATTGTTTTTTAAAGGCGGTAAACCGGTCTTCTTCGATGGCCCTGCGGGCTTCCTTTACGAGGTCGTGCAGAAAATACAAATTATGATAACTTGCCAAAATGGAAATAAGTATCTCCTGGGTTTTAAAAAGATGGCGCAGATAGGCGCGGCTGTAGGTGCGGCAGACCTTGCACCCGCACTCTTTATCTATCGGCGAAAAATCGAACTGGTTTTCGGCTTTTTTCAGGGAAAGATGGCCGTGATGGGTAAAAACCCGGCCCGTCCGGCCGGTGCGGGTGGGGAGCACGCAGTCGAACATGTCGATCCCCTGCTCAATGGCGTCAAGGATGTATTCGGGGGTGCCGATGCCCATGACGTACCGGGGCTTTTCCTTTGGAAGCAGCGCCGCAGTGTAGGCCAGGTACTCGCTGAACACCTCCGGGGGCTCCCCAACCGAAAGACCGCCGATGGCGATTCCGGGGGTATCCGCCGCCGCTGTGGATATTGCGCTCCGCTCCCGTAAATCCTTAAAAAAATTCCCCTGCACAATGCCGAAAAGGTTCCCTTGATAACCGGCGTCCCGCTTTTCAAGCCAGGTCTTCTTTGCCCGCAAAAGCCAGTTGTCGGTAATCTCCAGGGCCTTCACCGCTTCCTCATAGGAGGTATCCCAGCCGGTACAGAGATCCAGCTGCATCTGAATATCGCTGTTAAGGATCGTCTGTATCTCTGCCGCCTTTTCCGGGGAAAGAAAATGACCGGAGCCGTCGATATGGGAATGGAAGGCCGCGCCCTCAGGGGTGATCTTGCGGAAGGGGGCCAAGGAAAAAACCTGGAAGCCCCCGGAATCGGTGAGGATATTTTTATCCCAGGACATAAATTCGTGGAGTCCCCCGGCCGCCCCGATCACTTCGGTCCCCGGCCGCAGGTACAGGTGGTAGGTATTGGAAAGGATGATTTCAAAGCCGATTTCCTTAAGGTCGTCCCTGGTAAGGGCCTTTACCGCCCCGTTGGTCCCCACGGGCATAAACACCGGTGTCGAAACTGTTCCGTGGGGAAGATTAAGGAAGCCGGTCCGGGCGTTGCAGGAGGGATCGGCATGATGCATCGTAAAAAGAGGTTCGCCCATTTTTTGCCCTATGTTTTTGAGTTTTGCAGTAATATGGTACCGATGACGATAAAGCTTGCTACGGGCAGCCATGCCCCGATAACGGGGTGGATATACCCAAGACGGGCCATCATCATGGTGATCATCTCCATCACATAAAAAACTACCGCCGCGGAAAGGCTGGCAAGAAGGCTCATGAGGAGTATGTTTTTTTTGAAACGCCCTCCCATGGAAATGGAGAGCATCATCACCACAAAGGAAGCGGAGGCAAAGGAAAAGCGGTGATAGTATTCCGCCTTGGCAATGATAACGGGGAGCCCCGCCCTCCCCAGATCGAGTACCAGGAGCCTGGCGTCCCGGGCACGGAGTTCCTCCACATTTACCGCGTTCCGCCTGAAGGTATCGGGGGGTTCCTGGTACACCTCGGTCTCCGTAAGGGGCCGGGATCTCAGCAGATCGCCCTCCCACTCATAGACGATGGGGTTTGAGAGGAGCCAGTATTTCCCGGTCCAGGAAGCCCGGGGGGCGCGGACCAGGGAAACAAAATCCCCCTCGCTGTTTTGCTCCACAATGCTGATCCCGTTCAGGGTTACCGCATTGTTGTCAAAATAATCAACCGAATAAATGAGTTCCCCGTTCCGGGCCTTGATAACAATATCGGAATTCTGCTCCGTCCGCTGCTGGTGCAGGTAGAGCCGGGCAAGATCGTTCTTGATCGCCAGGGTGGGGATCACCACGATATCATCAAAATAAAATGAAAAGATCGAAGCCACAAGCCCGATGATTATCAGGGGAAAACTGAAACGGTAAAAGGGTATCCCCGATGAAAATATCGAGGTAAGTTCATTCCGCGCATAAAGATCCCCCAGGGTATAGGCGGCGGCAAAGAGGAGGGAGATGGGCATGGCATAGGAAAAACTTTTGGGAAGATAGTACATACTTACCCGCAGAATTTCCCTTAAGGGCACCTCATAGTTGAGGTAGCGCACGAGGTTTGCAAAGAGATCGATAAGGGAAAGGAGCATCACAAACATGGAGACGGCAACGGCAAAGATGGGAAGAAACTGCCGTACCAGATACCGGTCAAGGAGCATTACTTACGGATCCTTATGAAGGTCATGATAAGCCCGGCGGAGACCGCAAGGATATTGGGAAACCACATGGTCCAGAAGGGGGAGTACCCCAGCCGTATCCCCATGGTCTGCCCCCCTAAAAGCATGGCCCAATAGACCACCGACATCATGAGCCCAATGATGAAACCCACGGTCTGCCCGCTCTTTTTTGCCAGCAGTCCCAGAGAAACCGAAAGAAACACAAAAGAGAGCGCCCCAAAGGGGATAGAAAATTTCTTGTAAAACTCAAGGGTGTAGATAAGAAGGGAACGGTCCCGCTGCATTGCCCGCAGGGTTTGGGCTTCCCGGGCAAAGTTTGCCAGATTCCCGGTCCGCTTGTTCCACTCTTCGTTATCCGGCCCCTTGCGGAGACTCGATTCCAGTTCCAGGGCCTGTCCGGTGAGCTTATTCCGCCTTTCTTCCAGCCGTACATTCAGGTCTGCCTTTTTTGCCTGGATTGTCCGGAATACGTCGATGGAACTCATCTCCCGGGGGGTAACGGAGGAGTTCCTCTGGATTATATCCTCCTGGGGCACCCAGTAACGAAGGTAGGTACTGGAAGCATAATCGTAATCGGTACGGGCCGTTTCCTTGGAGGATTGAATAAAGGCATTGTCCAAATCAAGGCTGAGCCCTTCCCTCCCCCCGTCCTTGAGTTCCGCGTTCCTGGCCAGGATCACCCGCCGCTCCCCGTCGCTGGTCCGGTCCAGTATCAGCACATTGTCGATGGCATTGCCCGTAACGTTCCCGGTCACAATCACCGTATTTTTAAACCGCTTGACCGAATGGGCCTCCAGTTCCAGCGCCGGGATTGAAACCAGAATGCGGCGGTAGAGCCGGTTAAACTGGACCGTCCCCGCAGGGAGGAGCACATCATTGGCAAAAAATGACAGCAGGGAAATGATGATACCCACCACGATGGCGGGGACGAATACGGTCCGGTAGGAAAGGCCCGAGGAAAGCATGACCAGAATTTCATTGTCGCTGGTCATCCTGCCTATGGTCATAAGGGTTCCCACCAGAGAAGCAAAAGGTGAGGACAGGGCAATAATTGAAGGGATGGCATAAATCACCAGGAGGACCACCTGCCTGAAGGGAACCCGTTTGGTCAATATTTCCGAGGCCAAGAGGAGCAGCTGGTTAACAAAAAAGATGAAAAAGAAAAAGAGGAATGCAACCAAAAATGAAAAGAGGGTTTCCGATACGATGTACCTGAACAAAGTCCAGGACGTGAAACGGGAAAGTCCCGAACTGCGGTCCGGAAAGCCGGCTGCCATTCCGTCACTCATCGCCGCTCATGTCCCCGTGGAACCGAAGCCGCCGGCCCCCCGTTTCGTTTCCTGTAAGGTTTCGGCCTCCTCGATAATGGCCCGGCTTACGGGGGCAATCACCAGCTGGGCGATCCGGTCACCGTTTTGCACCCTAAAGGTTTCGGTCCCCAGGTTTATCAGGATGATTTGCAGTTCACCCCGGTAATCACTGTCGATAGTGCCGGGGGAATTGAGGACCGTTATGCCGTATTTGGCCGCAAGCCCCGACCGGGGCCGAACCTGGGCTTCGTAGCCCGCAGGGATCTCCAGTATCAGTCCCGTGGGTATCCGCGCCCTTCCCAGGGGAGGGATGGTAACCGCCTCCCCCGGGAAGGCACGTAAATCCATCCCCGCCGCCCCTTCACTCTCGTATTGAGGAAGGGGCAGACCGGGATCCTTTTTTACAATCCGTAGTATCAACGCACCCCTCCCTCTTCGACTTTGCGAGCACTAAATAGACTTCAAATTCCCTTATTTTCTTCA
The DNA here is from genome assembly GCA_025997595.1 of Spirochaetia bacterium. GTDB lineage: Bacteria > Spirochaetota > Spirochaetia > Treponematales > Breznakiellaceae > BNUT01. The sequence continues at coordinate 13,060 of BNUU01000012.1, forward strand.
CTCTCCGTGTCCTCTGTGCTTGCACACTATCAGTAACGGCGGGGCTCCCGGGGACCTCTGCCCCGATCATCACGGTAGCCGCCCTCCCGGCGTCCGCCGCCATCCCTGCCGCCTTCACGACCGCCGCCGCCGGAACCCTCATCAACAGAGGCGCCGTCGGGGTCAATGGCGTCAATGTAGGAGAGGTTGAGCCGGCCCATTTTATCCACCTCAAGCAGCTTGACCGGGATTTCCTGGCCTTCCTTGAGCACTTCGGTGACCGTATTGATCCGCTGGCGGGAAAGCTTGGAAATGTGTACCAGCCCTTCCTTACCGGGGAGAATTTCCACAAAGGCGCCGAAGTCCATGATCCGCTTGACCACACCGTTGTAGATCCGCCCGGTCTCGGGATCGGAGACGATGCCCAGAATCGCCGTCTTTGCTTCTTCGGCGTCCTTGGCGTTTTTCCCGTAAATAGTAACCGTACCGTCGTTGTCGGTGTTGATCGTAACCGAGTACTGCTCGCAGAGGGCCTTGACATTTTTACCGCCGGGGCCGATTAGGGCGCCGATCTTGTCAATCTCAATCCGCATGGTGACGATTTTGGGCGCGTATTCACTGATCTCCGAGGTAGGCTTGCTGATGGTCTTGTTCATGATCGAAAGGATGTGGAGCCGGCCCCGTTTGGCCTGGTCCAGGGCTTTCCGCATGATCTCCGGGCTCACCCCGGCGATCTTGATGTCCATCTGGAAGCCGGTGATGCCCTCTTCGGTCCCGGCCACCTTAAAGTCCATGTCCCCCAGGTGATCTTCCTCACCCAGGATGTCGGAAAGCACGGCGAAACGGTCGCCCGGCCCGCCCTTTCCCTCGGTGATAAGCCCCATGGCGATACCCGCCACGGGCTTCTTCATGGGAACCCCGGCGTGGAGCATGGAAAGGGTTCCCCCGCAGACCGAGGCCATCGAAGAGGAGCCGTTGGATTCCATGATCTCGGAAACCACCCGGATGGTATAGGGAAATTCGGCCTTGGTGGGGACCATGGCTTCCAGGGAACGGCGGGCAAGGTTGCCGTGGCCGATTTCCCGGCGGCCGGTGCCCATGCGCCCCACTTCGCCCACCGAATAGGGGGGGAAGTTGTAGTGGAGGATGAAGTTTTCCCGCTTGTCCCCGTCGATATCGTCGAAGATCTGCTCATCAAAAACGGTCCCCAATGTGGTAACCACCAGGGCCTGGGTCTCGCCCCGGGTAAAGAGGGCCGAACCGTGGGTGCGGGCCAAAAGCCCTACCTCGCAGGTGATGTCCCGGATGTCCTCGGTTCCCCGGCCGTCCACCCGCTTACCCTTGTCCAGGATCGACAGGCGGAGGATCTTGTATTCCATTTCCTCAAAAAGCGCGTCAAAGAGCTTCTTCTGGGTTTCATCCTCAAGCTGGGCGGCGTACTGTGCGGCGATATCCGCCTTGACCGCGTGAATGGCCTCGTGCCGCTCCTGCTTGCCCTTGAGAAAACAGGCCGTTTCCAGCCGGCTATAGGCGGCGGAATGGATGGCGTCCCTGTTTTCCAGCACATGGGTTTGGGGAACCAGGGGGAGCTTTTGCTTCCCGGTAAGCTCCCGCAGTTTGTCCTGAAGGGCGCAGAATTCAATGATCACCTTGTGGGCCTTTTCCAGGGCCTCGATCATCAGGTCCTCGCCGACCTCTTTTGCCCCACCCTCAACCATGGTGATGCCGTCTTTTGTACCGGCCACGGTGATTTCCAGGGTAGACTTTTCGATCTGCTCATAGGTGGGGTTGACGATGAGTTCCCCGTTCACCTGGCAGACACGCACCCCGGCAATGGGCCCGTTAAAGGGGATATCCGAGATGTGTACCGCCGCAGAGGCGGCGATGATCGCCAGAATGTCCGGGGGGTTTACCTGATCGGTGCTCACCACGGTGGGCACAATCTGGATTTCCCGGCCGAAGCTCTTTTCAAACAGGGGCCGCATGGGCCGGTCGATGAGCCGGGAGACGAGGATTTCCTTGTCCTTGGGACGGCTTTCCCGCTTGATGAAGCCTCCGGGGATCTTCCCGGCGGCGTAGTACTTTTCGTTATAATCAACGGTGACGGGCACATAGTCGAGGCCCTCCACCGCATCCGACGATGCGCAGACCGTGGCGATAACCGCCGATCCCGCATATTGGGCGAAAACAGAGCCATTGGCCTGTTTTGCGATCCTGCCGGTTTCAAGGATAAGATCCTTTCCGCCGATTTGTAGTGTTACTTTCTGAACCATTGTTTCCTTTATTTGCGGAGACCCAATTCTTTGATGATTGAGCGGTATCCTTCCAGGTTGGTACGCTGGACATACTTCAGCATGCGCCGGCGCTGGCCGACGAGGATCAAGAGGCCCCGCTGGCTTGACTTGTCCTTCTTGAACTGTTTGCAGTGCTCGGTCAGCTGGTTGATCCGTTCGGTGAGCAGGGCAATCTGGACATCAGACGCGCCTGAATCTTTTTCGTTCTTCCCGAACTTGGTCACGATGGATGTCACTTCTTCCTTGTTTAATGCCATATATATTACACTCCTTGGGCACTCGTTAAAACTCGACGGCCGATCCGCCGGGTGAAGGGATAAGGATCTTCCCATCATTTTCGATGGAAATTTCTGCCCCTACTCCCTCATTTGAATCCCTCTGAAACACCCGCACCGGGTAAAGCCCGGCAGGGGGGCTGATCCTGCCCACCGCCGGGGCGTCATATAAAATCCCCGCCCCGGCAGTGGCAGCCGGAATCCCTTCCAGGTCTACCCTGAGCCGCCGCCCCAGTAAAAGCGCCGCCCCAGAGAGGTCCCCGGCCAAAATGGTCCGGCGAATCCTGCTTGAACTAACCGGCTGGCCGCCTTCCAGAACCTGGCTTACCACCTCGGTGATGATTCCCTCGTCCTGATTCATAGCCTGAATGGCCGCCGCATCGGTGTCCAGCCGGTATCCGCAGCGAAAATTGGCGCCCACGGTCAAAAAATCAATTCGATGCCGGCTTTTCAGCAGATCAACAAATTCTCTTCCTGATATTTTACTGAAATTTCCAGAAAAGTCAATGAGTACCACCTGTACCACCCCTAAGGATTCCAAAACCGCATGTTTCTGCCGGGGGCTGTAGATATCCCCATGCCAGGAATCGGGATGAAGGAGCCGCCGGGGACTCTGCTTAAAGGTTACCACCGTGGGGATGCTCCCGTGCCCGGCGCTATGGCGGACTATCTTTTCGATGAGCCTTTGGTGCCCCCGGTGCACCCCGTCAAAAACCCCGATACTGACCGCCAGGCCCGGCTGGTCCGTCAACCCCTGCCCCGCTACATCCACATTCGATACTCCGGGCGAGGTAAATTCCTCCCAATCAAGGATGCGCATGATCCACCCCCGCCGCATAGACATAGCCGTACTTCCAGTTTCCATTCTGCCTTTCGACCATGGCGATAAATTCATTGCCGCAAAATATCCCGGCGGAATACGAATCTGAAGAAGATGAACCACATCGAACCTCCGGTTCGCGGACACGAAGGGCACAAAGGGGGAGAGAAGAATTTTTTGGAGAAGATCCCTGGCTTTCGGCTTCGGCAATGATTTTCTGACCGCAATCCCTCATTTCTTCGTGTCCTTTGTGCCCTTTGTGGTTAATATTCTCTTGCAGTATATGAGAAAGCGCTTTACCTTGTATGATTTTCTGCATATTCTCTTTATCAACATCGATAACAGGGATGTTCAGTGCTTCAAAAACCGATTTATCAATGGGTCTAAGGACTGCCATAATGGCTTCCGGGGTTTCCGGATTTTCTTCCATTTCAGAAGTAAGATGAAACCCCGCTACCTGTGTCCGTTTGAGGGCAACAAGATGGGCGCGGGAACCTGCGGCAAGGGCGATATCCCGGGCCAATGAGCGGATATAGGTACCGCTTGAACAGCAGACCCGGACACGGGCCAAAGGCGACTCCCAGGAGAGCAGTTCCAGGGCGTGAATCGTGACGGGCCGCCTTTTCATTTCAACCGATTCCCCGGACCGGGCCCGTTCGCTGGCCCGTTTCCCGTCAACATGGATGGCCGAATAGGCCGGAGGCGCCTGGAGGATCTCCCCCCGGAACAGGGACAGCGCTTTTTCAAGGGCCTCCCGATCAGGAACCGGCCCCTCCCCCACAGTAATGCCTTCGGGGTCCAGGGTGTCGGTTTCAATGCCGAAGCGGATGGTCCCCTCGTATTCCTTGGTACAAAGTGAGAACCAGGGGGTCAGTTTGACCGCCCTTCCCGCAAGAACCACGAGGAGGCCGGAGGCAAATTTGTCCAGAGTACCCGTATGGCCCACCTTGCCGGTGCCGAGGGCCTTTTTTACGACATTCAAACTGTCAAAGGAGGTGAGACCGGATTTTTTGTTGAGGAGCAGAAGGCCCGACTTTTCACTTACCGTCATCGGATGCTGTTGTCTCACCGTTTACCAAAGTTTCTATCTTTTTGATCATATCGAAACCTTCCCGAATGCTCTCATCCGCATGAAAACGGAGCCGGGGGGTTTTCCGTGTCCGCATAAAGGAACCGAGTTCCGCCTGGATAAAGCCTGCGGCGCTCTGCAACCCCTCGACCCCCCGGGGGATATTACCGTCTGCGCGGATATTGGAAACATACACATCCGCATAGGAGAGATCACGGGAAACCACCACCCTGGTTATGGAAAGAAAGGGATTAACCCGGGGGTCCTTGATTCTGCCTTCAAGGATAAGGGCGCTTATCTTTTCCTGTACCAGCGCCCCTACCCGTTCAGTCCGGTATTCCGCCATGAACTAACTCAGTTTCCTCGCCACTTCCACCATTTCGAAGACCTCAAGCTGATCCCCAATCTGGACATCATCAAAGTTTTCGAAGCCGATACCGCATTCGTAACCGGCGGCCACTTCCCGGACATCGTCCTTGATGCGCCGCAAAGAGCCGATCTTTCCGGTATGGATGGTGATATCCTCCCGGATAATATTGACACTGGCGCTCCGCTTGACCGTGCCGGTAAGCACATAACAGCCGGCAATGGTGCCGAATTTCGGGGTTTTGAAGGTGTCCCGCACTTCCACGGTGGCGATAACCTCTTCCTTGGTATCGGGTTTGAGCATCCCCTCCATGGCCTGCTCTATCTCCTCAACCGCCTTGTAGATGACGTTGTAGCGGCGGACATCCACCTTTTCAGATTCCGCCAGGAGCTTTGCCTTGGGGACGGGCCGCACATTGAAACCGATGATGATGGCGTTCGAGGCGATAGCCAGGTCCACATCCCCTTCGTTGATGGCGCCGGGGAGGGCCTGAATCACGTTGAGCCTGACTTCCTTGGTGGAAAGTTTTTCCAGGCTGGAACGGAGGGCCTCCGCAGAGCCCTGAACATCGGACTTGATGATAACTTTAAGTTCCTGAATCGCCCCGTCGCTGATGGTGTCGTAGAGGTTGTCCAGGGTGATCTTCCTGATGTTTTTGGCGTCCTCAAAACGCTTGAGTTCCTGCCGTTTGGAGGAGAAACCCCGGGCGACCTTTTCGTCGTCAACCACCTGGAGGGGGTCCCCGGCGTTGGGTATCCCCTCGAAGCCGAGCACCTCGACCGGCATTGAGGGGGTAGCTTCTTCCATCTTGTCGCCCTTGTCGTTGAAGAGCGCCCGCACTTTTCCGGGCCAGACACCGGCTACAAAGGAATCCCCGATACGGAGGGTTCCCCGTTCTATCAGCACGGTGGCAACGATGCCCCGGCCATGGTCGATCCGGGATTCCAGGACCTTCCCTTCGGCGCTGTGGCCATAATTGGCCTTAAGGTCGAGAACCTCGGCCTGGAGGAGTATGGCGTCAATCAGCTTGTCGATGCCTTCTTTCCGTAAGGCGGAAAGCTCCACGAACATGGTCTGTCCGCCCCAGTCTTCGGGCATAAGCCCCAACTCGGAGAGCTGGCTCTTGACCCGGTCGGGGTTTGCCTCGGGTTTGTCCATCTTGTTCACCGCCACGATGATGGGAACCTCAGCTTCCTTGGCGTGGTTGATGGCTTCGATGGTCTGGGGCATGACCCCATCGTCGGCGGCGACCACCAGGACAACGATGTCCGTGACCTGTGCGCCCCGGGCCCGCATGCGGGTAAAGGCCTCATGGCCGGGGGTATCCAGGAAGGTGATCCTGCCGTTGGGGGTTTCCACCGTGTAGGCCCCGATATGCTGGGTGATACCCCCGAATTCGCCGGAGACTACATCGGCGCTGCGGATTGCGTCCAGCAGCTTGGTCTTGCCGTGGTCAACATGGCCCATGACGGTAACCACCGGGGGCCGGTGATCCATGGCGGCCCCGTCATCGGAGCCGGTTTCGATCAGGGTCTCATCGTAGAGGCTGATGATCTTTACATCGGTGCCGAATTCACTTGCCAAAATGGTGGCGGTTTCCGCGTCGATCTGCTGGTTGATGGTAACCATCTGGCCCATGCTCATGAGCTTCTGGATCAGATCCGAAGCCTTGAGGTTCATCTTCCGGGCAAGTTCCGATACGGAGATGACCTCCATGATTTCAATGGACTTGGGGATGGGGTTGGCCATATGGGTGATCTTTTTCTTGGTCTGGAGGAGCTTTTCCTCCATCTCAAGTTCCTTGTCCCTGCGGGTATAGACCGGTTTTTTGGCCTTAAAGGTCCGCTTGACCGGTCCCTTGCCTTCACCCAGTGAGGTGGAAGCGGAGGGAAGGCCGTTATTACCACCCGGCCGGCCGCCGGGACCGCCGGGCCGTCCCCCAAAGCCGCCGGGTCTTCCGGGGCCGCCGGGACGGGGTCCATTGAAACCGGGTCTGCCGCCCTGTCCGCCGGGACCGTTGAAGCCACCGGGACGGGGTCCGTTAAAACCGGGTCTTCCGCCCTGTCCGCCGGGGCCGTTGAAGCCGCCGGGACGGGGTCCGTTAAAACCGGGCCTGCCGCCCTGTCCGCCGGGTCCGTTAAAGCCGCCGGGACGGGGTCCGCGATCTCCGCCGGGCCCTCCCTGGCCGCCTTCGGGGTGGGGACCAACCGGTCTGCCACCTACGCGGCCTGCGACACCCGCCGGCCGTCCCGGGAAGGGCGGTTGAACGGGGCTGCGGCCCACGGGCCGTCCCCCAACCCTGCCGGCCACCGCTGCGGGCCGCTGAGTAATGGGAAAAGAGGCTACCGGGCCTTCTGCAGAACCCGGAGCAGGATGTTCAGAAGGACGATCCGTCAGGCCATCCTGATGTTTTTGATCGGTTACGGCGGATTGGCCGTCTCCGCCTGCGGAAGCTGAAGACAGGGTACCCGCAATCGGGGTTTCACCGGCGGCGGATTCGGCGGGACCATCGGATTGTCCCTTTTGATGGGCCAGAGGGGAACTGCGGACACCAGGGCCTGCGGCCTCGGCGGAAGATTCCGGGCGGGCGGCGACAACGACCTTGGGCTGAGGCTTTTTGACCGGCCCCTGGGCGGGCCCCGCTGAAGGCTTCTTTTTTACAACGATCACCTTCCGGCGCTCACCATGCTCCACCGATTGATTTCCGGCAGAGCTTCCCCCGGGAGAATTCGGGGAACCGCGGGCCGCGGGTCCGGTCCCTGCGGCCTCGGCGGAATGCTCCGATGTTTTGCGATCCTCGGGTGCAGGCTCATTCTGCGGGCGCTCATTGGACGCCTTCTTAATGAGTTCCGCCTTGGGTTTTTGGGTGTTTTCTAAATCCTCAGCCATAATCCACCTTTATTCTTCGTATTCAAAGCTCAAGCCAATACCGCAATTGGGACAACTCGTCATATCCACGGTAATTTTTGCTCCGCATTCAGGGCATTCGTATTCTTCAGCTTCCGCATCGGCATTTGCCGCAGCTTCGGCTTCGGCGTCGGCCGATTCTTCCCCGGCGGAACCGGATTCCGCCGTTTCAGCTTCTTCCCCTTCTTCCTCGATGATCTCCACATATTCTTCAATAAGTTTATGGAGAACTTCAAGCTGTTCCGCAGTAATACTCTTGAATTCTCCCAGTTCTTCCGGGCCCAGGGCCAGGAAGTCTTCGATAAATTCGATATTACCTTCCTGCAGGGCCGCAACCACCGCGGCATCCACGCCGGGCAGTTCGGAAATCCGGGAAAATTCTTCTTCATATTCTTCGGAATCCCCGAAGAGTTCGTCAACCGCCCGCCGGGACTCGGCGGCGATATCCATATCCCCAAACTGGGCGTCGGTTTTAACGTCGATGTTCCAGTCCACCAGGCGGTTGGCCAGGCGGACATTGAGCCCCTGCTTGCCGATGGCCAGGGAAAGCTGGGAATCGTTCACCACCGCCAGGGCCTGATGCTTGGCCTCGTCCAGAATGACCACATCCCGCACTTCCGCAGGGGAAAGGGCATTTTTAATGAAGCGGCGGGGGTCCGGATCGTACTTGAGGATATCGATCTTTTCACCCTCAAGCTCCTTGATGACCGCCTGAATCCGCACGCCCTTGAGGCCCACGCAGGCCCCCACGGGGTCCACATCATCCCGATTGGAGTAGACCGCCAGCTTGGTGCGGTACCCCGGTTCCCGGACTATTTTGTGGATTTCCACGGTTTTATCGTAAACCTCGGGCACCTCAAGCTCGAAAATGGCCCGGACAAAGTCGGTGTGGGTCCGGGAAAGCACCACCTGGAGGCCCGAGGGGGTCTTGTTCACTTCGGTAATCAGGGCCTTGATCCGGTCGTTTACGTGGTAGGTTTCCCGGGGGGACTGGTACTTCTTGGGAAGTATCCCCTCCATTTTGCCGAGGTCCACGTAAATGGTACCGTTCCGCTCCCGCTGGTAATAACCGATGATGATTTCCCCTACTTTGTCCTTGAATTCCGAATAGAGGGTATCCTTATGAATCTCCCGGAGGGACTGATGGGCGGTCTGTTTGGCGCTCTGAACCGAAATTCGGTCAAATTCATGGGGGTCAACCTCAATGAGAATTTCGTCCCCGATTTCCGCGTCCGGGTTCAGCTCACGGGCTTCCTCAAGGTCTATTTCAGAAACCGGATCGTAGACCCCGTCAACGATCATCTTTTGCGCGTAAATCGACACTTCCTTATCGTCGGTAAACCGGACTATGGCATTATCAGCGTTTCCAAAACGGCGTTTATAGGCCGCAATGAGGGTTTCTTCGATAGTCGTGAGGATCAGCTCCTCTGAAATCCCACGCTCCTCACTGAGCTGGCGGATTGCGTCAGACATATCTGTTGCCACGCTTTTATACCTCCTCTAAAAAATCTAATTTGGCCTTGGCAATAAGATCGTAAGAGATACGTATCTTTTCTTCTTTTACCTTAAGTACAATACCCGTTTCGTCCGCAGATTCCAGTATCCCGGCGGACCAGCCGGATATGTCGGTACGGTAACACCGCACCCCCCTGCCCACATAGTGGACAAATTCGGACCCGTCCTTGATGAGCCGGTCTATCCCCGGGGAGGACACCTCCACATAGAGGTCCGCTCCGGGAAAGGCCAGCTCCAGCCGGGGAATACAGGCACGGTGAAAGGCGGAACAGTCGTCAATCCCGACGATTCCCTTTTTGTACACCACCGCCCGGATCTGGATTCGCCCGGAGGAAGAACCACTCCCCTTATGCCGGGAAACGGTCAGTTCCACCAGGGATAAACCCATCCCCCGGGCCACCGGTTCCAGGGCGTCCCGCAAAAGCCCCTCCGGGCTCCCGCTGTCCGCCGCTTTGGGAGTAAGCCGCACCGATATCCCCCTCATCCCTAACAAAAAAGGGCCGTTTAAACGACCCTTTTTATTATGAGAATCATTAATTGTCTATACCAAGATAGCAGAGGGGGGGGGAAGTGTCAAGGGGGGGTGCACAGTAGCCCACGGGTGGAGGAAAGCCTGTTTGGTCCCGCCAAGATCTCGCTTGTGCGAGGGAGCTTCGGGCCTCATTCAAGTGACCTCACAGGCGTTCCCCTCCACCCGTGGCATTCTGTTGCTAACAGGGAAAACACTTTGTTGCTTCCACACCGACAGCATAAAAGGTTACATTACCGATCATCGCTTGGGTCCTGAAAGCCTATACCAAAGTCTGTTTTTCCCAACCGGGAATTGTCCTATCAATTCAGGGCACTCTATCCAAAAAGCATCGGCATCGATGAAATGGAATTTCATTTTAACCGGCCATTTGTGATTTTCATCATCCACACTATATAATTCCATTTCGATGATACCCACTGATATACTATCCATCTTGCTGATGGCATATCCCCCATCCCCACACATTATAACAAAATTTTTTTCTATTTCAAATTCAAGTGTTGTATTTGGTATTGCTTTCCCAATTCCCCAAACAAACTGTTCTTCTAGAATTGACGGACTTGATAAATAGCCGATGTTATCTACCCAAGTCCCATCAAGATCAGAGATTTCAAATGCATGTCCATTGACACTTACATAAAAAGAAAATACCCCTAATAGACAGCAGATAAAAACCAATTTGATTCTATTTTGCATATACAGATATCTCCCTAAAACCAAGATAAATATCACTAAAAGTATTCCCCGGATTGTAAACCAAGCTCTGATCTTTCCCAAATAAAACAAAGTGATGATCTTGTGCATTATAGGGCAGCTCAACCCGATAAGCAACGGGCCGTTTTCCCGGATCATCCCACCCTTTGCCAAATGTAAGCCCTATATCGGTTCTCCCCAGTTCTCTTAAGGCTAAGTCTGCTAGTTTATTTTGAGATATAACTGTTCCATTGTCCTTCATAAACTTTTTCTCTATTGCCTCATCCCATATTTTTATTATAACCTCCTTACTTAAAGCTTCCCCGACAAGCATCTGCGGAACCGCAATAGTACCCATAAAATTACAGCCAAAATTTTTCAGATTAGGCTTTGAAGTGAATTCAGTTTGTTTTGGCAGCCGTGACGCGACTTTATTGGATGAGTCAATGTCCCATATTGAAATTAGTTTTTCATTTTTACCAACCAATACCGTTGTGTGTTCCTGGTTGTAATACAATTTTTCTATGGAACCGGAATAAAAAGAATCCCTGTTTTCACTGTTAAAGGGTGTTATGATATTTACAAGAGTATTCATAAGTCCCGAAGTCATTCTGGCATTACTTATAACACCATAATTCAAACCATCTATACTTGCGCTGTCATTAAGCAGCATGCTGATGGCATAGTTTTCCAATTTCTTTTTAAATTCTTTGTCGTTCAATGCCTCTGAAATATCAAAATCAGGACTTTTATCATCAATCCAATTCCAATTCCCATTAGCGTCTTTAACCAGTTTCCAGAAATCGGCGCTCGAATCATAGTTGTCGTCAACATAGGCATTGAACTTATTGGCATCGCCATTGGCGCCAAGATACGCAAGCAGATCCTTCACCAGGTTTTGATTGAATCCTATCTGCTGCCCGTCCTGTAACATCCGTATGGCCATCTCCGTATGCCCCAATGCCGCTCGCTGTGTTTCCAGATTGTTATCAGCAGTCTTTATTCCGTTCCGGTAAGCTTCATGCTGGAGGGTTATTCCCATGAATAACTGTTCCTCAAGGCTCATCCCATTATGGTAACCGTTTAGATAAACCAATAGGTTTCCGTTCTCGTCCATCATTGTCCTGGCGTTTTCGGGCCCGGTTCCGGCTTTTATCTTTGCATTGCCTGACAAGATCGATCCAAGCAGACCCTTCCCTTCCGCATCCCCAAATCCCCAGAGGCTCCGTAATGATGTTGCCGCTTCGCTCATACTGTCCCGTCTCGCGGCTGCTTCTGCCCCGATGCTTACCCCAAGATCCACCGTTCCCCTTAATGCAGACGCCATGGTTCCTAAACTTATATCTACCCCGTTCGTTCCAAACTGGGTGCTAAATCCATCTTTTCCTACCGTTATTTCAAACAGCCCCGTGCCCGCTGCCTTTACCGGATTGAAGGTCACATTCCCGGTCATTCCATAGGTTACCCCGGCGCCCGCCATGCTCCCCACAAATCTGTTCATCTTACTCATATCATTTTTTTGTAAAGAATTAAAGCCGTTGGTCGGACTTACGGCGCCCAAAAAGCCTGCGGTTGCGGTTGCGGCCATCCCGCTTAATGCGCCGACCGCAACCGATTGGAACCCGGCGTTAAATACATCCTTCGACCACCCAAGCTGCCCGGTCCGGCTATCCCACTGTATCGCCGATATGGCGCTGTTTACCGTACCGGTTGTTAAGACCTGGACCCCTGTTAACAGGGTTTTCCCTACCGTATTTGCCAGACCCGCGGTTACCGTGTTCCCCAGTCTCTTGCTTATCGTGTTTTCCAGAAGCCCCGAAAATCCATTCGTTCCAAAAAAGAGCGCATTGGCTGCCACGTTTACCATCCACATGGCCGTTTTCTTCCCAAGTTCTATTCCCACTTCCTCCATGCTTTTGTAGTCCCCGGTCACATCCAGGACACCAAAAAGAATATCGTCCAGTAATCCTATTCCCAGTGCTCCTGTCAAGGTCTCAGTAATATTCATCCCCATGTCTACCACACCCCGGAGTGTGAACGGCTTCAGGTTAAACGGGTTATCTTCAAACCAGAAATTTTTGTCATGGGCCGGTTTCGCCAGCTCCGCCCAGCCTTTCATGGCCTTCATTGAGTTCCACTGAAAATCCAGCATGATAAGGCCGATCTGCCCGGCGCCGGCGGTATCCATATTCTCTCGTGCGCCCTTTTTATAATCAATGCCTTCTCTTTTCATGATGGGCGCATACCCTACATGAGCCCCAAACAAGCCGTCCCGCACATCGGTGTACCTTGCCAGTTCCTTCTTTTCTTCATCGGTCAGGGTATTTTTCGCCTGCTTTTCCAGTAAGCCGCTTACGGTCTGCACCTTCCGCTGATCCGCTGCGGCGTATCCTTCCGCCCCCAGATCTCCGGTTCCCCGCAGAATCGTATGGGCTATGATTTTCCCCTCCTCATCGGTCCTTCCGAAGATCTTTTCTCCCCAGGCCCGCAGGTCCTGTTCTGTCTGGGCTATCAGGAGCATAATCACTTCCGCATCCAGCCCTTCAAGGTTACCGGCGCTCAGGTCAGCTTTCAGCTCGGGGGCCGATTCATAAAAGTACTCATACTTGTGTACGTTCTGCCATTCCGTTTTGTCTCCAAACAGGGTCGCATCTATGACCACTTCCCGGCTGTACTGCCCGTCCGTGCTGTACCCGCTTTCCCCTACCAGCCTTCTTTCCCATTCCTCCATACCCTTGTTCTCTTCCCGGAGCCGTCCCTCGTAGCGGGCCATGAGATCCCTCAGCATCTTCTGTGCCTGGGACGCCGCCAGTTTTGCCGCTCCCTTCCGGAGGTCTTCATTCATCCCCGCCAGAACTTTTTCCGCCGCCGTAAAGCCTGCCGTTTCGGCGCTCCGGCGGCTCCCCTGCTGCACCTTTATCCCGCTGTTCTTCCCCCGATCCGTGATGCTTCCGCTGTAGTTCATCAATCCCACAAGGTCCGTTTCCGCCAGCAGTTCTGTTACATAGCGTTCTATATCCATGTCTTCCCGGTTCATCCGTTCCATATTGAGATCGTATATTGCTTTCCCGATTGCGGTTTCCGTTTCCATTCCCAGCTGCTCATAAACATCCGCGTTCCCCACATTCGCCGCGTATATATACTGATCCTCTACCCATTCCTGTTTCGCCATTGCAAAGCTTAAATAGTTTACTTCCCAGCCATTACTCTTGGCCTCGTATTCCCGCGTAAAATTTTGCCGCCATTTGTTATACCCTTCATTGAGTTTTTCCCGGGCCTTTTGCCATTCACGTAACGCTATATCTTCGATGTCATAGGCCTGCGCTATCCACGCCTTAAACTGCTTTTCATAATCTTTCCGTAAAAGTTCCCATTCCTTTTCCTTTACTTCGAGGCCGCTCACCGACCAGTTTGTCACCGCTTCCGTCAGGACCGCCGCCAGATCCTGCTCCGCCCTCTTCGTATAGGGTTCTGCGGCCCGGCTATAGCCTATCCGGCTGTGCAGGAGGCTTCCCTCATGGCGGATCAATTCCAGATCATGGAGTTCACTGTTCCAGGTTCCGTCTCCCCAGGCCTTTGCCGCCAGTGTCTGAAACTGCGCCTTTACCGTTTCCGGGGCCGGACGGATCTCCGCCATCAGGCGGTCATAGGCAGCGGCAGCGGCGGTCCGTTCCCCTACGCTTAAGCCGGGGTCCCCCGCAAGCCGGGCCAGTTCTTTTAACCGCCGCTGGTTTTTCGCACTGATTACCAGCTCCGCACTTACCGATTTCTCATAGGCTTCCGCCGCCGCCCGCTGGTTCTGCTGTAAATCAAGGGCCGCCAGCGCAAGTTTTTCCTTTTTATCTTTTTCCTGCTTTTCGTAGGCGCTGTTGAGTTTTCCTATGGCATCCAGTATCCCCTCACTCTCAGAGACCCTGGCTTCCCCGTAAAATGATTCATTGTATAATTTTAATACTTCCTTATAACTTACTGCCTGCTGATCCGTTCCCCGGGGAAATAATAGATCTGAGGCCTTTTTGAATTTGTCATAACTTACCGTATAGCCGTCTCCCGTTTTTGGTTTTTCCGTAATCCCATACATCATCACATACAGTTTTTCCTGTTCCTGCCGCAATATTTCTTTTTTTTCTATCAATGTTTCACGTTTTTCATTGTTTTCCGCCACAGATGCGGCAACTTCTCCCTGCTTCCAGTTGATAAAGGCCCGGACCCGGTCTGCGGCTTTTTCCAGCTGATTTTTTGCATCAAAATTATTTATTGCGATAATTTGCGATACCGCCGCCAGAGCCCAGAAAGTTGCCGAGATTCCGCCAAAGATTGATGTTGCTATGGCGGCAACGGTAGCGGCCGCCGCTGTTACCTGTGCCCCTATGGCTATACCTCTTTTTGTTTCCGCTTCACTTTCCAGTAATGCCGCTGCATGCCCTGCCGACAGGGACTCAAGCAGTTCCTTTTCCCGCTCCGCTCCTCCTATAAGCAGGTTCCGATCCCGGAACAGCAAATAATAGGCCAGATCTTTCTCTCCCTGTGCGCCCCTGTTTGCAATACTTTCCCAAGCTCCCATCAGGACCATCATCCGCGATCCACGGTATGCCGATACTATATCCACCCCGTGGAAGGTTCCCACCGGCGCATCGGGAATAAAATAAGTACTGTCAGTTTGGGGATCTCCGCTATCGCCAAACCATAGGTCCCGTCCGTTACCCTGCCGCAGGGTGTTCAGATACAGGGCCGCCAGCATGATGTTTTTCAGATATTCAGGGTCCTGTAATATCTTTTCTACCCATACACGGGCTTCCGCCGCAGCCTTGCTGTACTCCCGGTACCCGTCTACCGTATCCACCTGTACCTTGTCATTCTTAAAATAATCCGTATAGACCGCTGGGTTGTTTTCAGGACTTCCGGTTCGTACCGCCCTGCCGTTTTGTATGGTATACCCCAGGCTGACCTGATACTCATTACCGGCTTTTGAGAGGCTAACCAGATCTATATTTTCAAGGGCTGCCTTTTCATTTTCATATACCAGTACCGCATAGGCAGCCTCTGCCTCAAATTCCGCTTTCCGTACGATGTCCTTTTGCCGGTTTATGGCTTCCCCGGCTTCAAATGCCGCAGCCAGGCCCAGGTAATATTTTTCACTTGTTTCCTTATATTCCTTCATGGTCCCGGTGTATGCTTTATCCGGCTGTATGATCCCCTTGACCAGTCCTTCAAGGACCTCCGCCGAAACCTGCGCCCGCTCCCGGGCATACTGCGCCGTTGAAAGTTTTTCCTTCGGTGTCCCATATCCTCCGTCCAGGGTTTCCCCAAAACCCTTAAGGTAGATGCTTCCCGCCCAATCGTAGATCTCCTGCTTTTCCCGTTTCAGAAGCCGCAGCTCTTTCAGTTCGGCATAGGCGGCGTCCGCTTTATCAAGGGCCTCGTTATAGGCCGCATAGCTTTTCTGTACCGCAGCGATGGCCTTTGAATAATTCCCGTCGCTGTACGCTTCCCAATTTTTTCTGGCCTCCTCCAGTTTTCCCTTTGCCGCCAGCGCCTCCGCTTCCATCGCGTCCGTGCCTTTTTTGGCCATGGTGAGATCTGCTATCTGTTCTTTTAAGGTACTGATAAATGCCGCTTCCCCATTGACAGCTGTCCCATAGGCCGCCGCCGCTTCGATGAGTTCGCTGCGCCGCTGGTCCTGCGCGGGACCCCCCGCCGCCGGTTCGTATGCCCCATAGGTCCAATTGGCAGTCTCATTAAAATAGTCCTCGTACCATCCCAAAACCTGGGAGAGCCGCTGGTACCGGCTCTCTTCGCTCTGCCCTTCCAGGAAAGTCCCAACAGCATCACGCTGTTCCGTATTTAACATGTTATCCGCCCGTTCCTGATCCAGGGTAAAACCCTTCAGTTGATCAAGCCAGCCGAGCTCCTTTTCATCCAGTTCCCGGTTCACATAGCCCGCATAAGTTCCCTTGTCTGCCGCATCCTGGGCCTTCTTCCGTTCCTCCTCCAGGCGCCCCTTCAAGATATTTATTGCTTCCCCCTGTTCGGTCTCCAAATAATTCTGAAGAAGATCCGCCCATGCCGCTTTTGTATATTCACCCTGTTCATACTCTTCCTGCCGGATTATCATTTTTCCGTATATCTTTTCCCGCAGCCCTTCATCCAGACTCAAAAATATCTCCGTCCACCCGGTGCTTCCGTCATTTGCGATCAGATTTTCCAGGGCGCTCAGATCCTCTGCTTCCCTGAGCGTCTCAGGTCCCAGCCGGGCCAGTATCAGATCCCCGGCGTACACAATAAAAAGCTGTCGTTCCGTTTCTACAAGATCCGTGATGTGCTCAGTCCCAAGACTCGTGAGGTGTGATTCCGTGGTGTACATTTGGTACTGCCATTCATTGAAGATTTCCCAGGCCCTTGCCGCCTCATCGTAGTCCGCCTTGAACTTCTCCTGATCCTGCCGCGCATCTTTCCCGGCTATGTCCGCTTCCCGTATTGCCGTATATTCCATAAGCCCCGCGATATACTGATTTAACGCTTCCTGTCCCGCAAGGTTGAGGCCCGCGGCTTTCTCCCGCAGTTCCCCGATATACCCGGAGATGTCCCCAAACCCGGCAGCCTGCCGGTATGTATCCCGGTTCTCCGCGATTGCTTTTTCCACCTGGGCGCGGGATTCCCTGTCCGTCCGGTTCACCGCGCTTATCTGGTATGTGCCGTACTGCGCCGCTATTTGTTCTCCCCGTTCCAGTCCGGCTAATCCCCGCTGCCGCCGCTCGGCCTGATAAGCTGCCCACGCAAGGGCGGTCCCCGCAGTGGTTTCCAGTATCCGCTCCTGTTCCAGTATTGCCCGGAGATAGATGTTCTCATCTTCCCCTTCCCCGGCAAGCCCTTCCTCCAGGGCGGCGGCAAAATCTTCCCCCGCCTCCACCGCCAGTATTGCTTCGATCCGGGAGGCCAATGTGTTTAACGTATCCAGCCATTCCCCGGCTTCGATAATTTCCAGTTCCCCCCGGATTCCCGCAAGCTGTCCTGCAAGCAGGCTCCGCTGTTCCTGTTCTGTTTTTCCGGTTAATGCTGTTTCCCCGGTTTCCTCCTCAAGGAGATAGGCTTTTATTGCTTCCCGCTTTTCAAGCTCCCCGGCGTACCAGGCTTCCGCTTCTTCCCAGAGGGCCTGTATCCCCATTTCCAGGGTATCTCCGTTTTTGCCGTCCCCTTCCCCGGCCAAAACAAGCCGGTATTCCTCCAGCAATATTTCCAGAAGCTGCTTCTCATACCCCAGTTCAGGGGAAAAATAGATCCTCACATTTTTTTTATCATACAGCCCGGTTTTCCCGGCCAGCAGTTCCCCTATTTCTTCCAGTTTCTCTTTCAAAGACTGTGAGCTTTCCCACCCGTCCCTGGGTTTTTCCAGCTCCGAAAGTATGGCGTAAATTTCTGCGTCCTTCTGCACTTCCCCATAGTTCTGCACCGCCCAAAAATAGGCGTCCATCTCTTCCTTTATGGTCCGCTGATAGATATCCCCGATCCGCTGAGCCGTATCCGCTATCTGTATTTCCACCGTCTCCGGCTGCAGCCCCTTCAGTACCGCCAGAACCGTGTTGTATTCCTTCCTCGCTTCCTCTGCCAATACCCTTAAGTTTTCAAGTTCTGCCCGGGCTTTTTCCAATGCTTCATTTGCGGCCCCTATTTCCCCGCTCCGCTCCATAACCCTATTCAGATGATCCTGATATGCCGCCGCCGCTGTTTCATAAGCCGCTTCCGCTTCTTCAAGGGCTGCGAGGGTTTTCCCAAGGCCTTCAAGGCCTGAATCATTCCGCCGGGCATACTCATCTACCGCCGCGGCTATCCGCAGCTCCTCTTCCCAATATTGCAGCACCGCTCCCGCTTTTAAATATTCCCGTTCCAGTTCGCTCAAATACCCGTCGAAAGATTGAAAGGGCGCTATCGCGCCCGGCGTCATGCTCAAGCGGCTCACATCGATCCCCGCCGCCTTATACAGTTCTTCTACCGCCTCATCCGCGTGCTTCCGGTACTTTCCCGCAATGCTTATCCAGCCGGTGTCCCCGTCAAATAATTCCGCCCCGCTCTCCCAAAGCCGGGTATTAAAGGGTTCTCCCTCGGAGATCAATTCCAGATAGATTGTTTTCCATTGTTCATACTGGGGGATTATATTTTTTACATTTTCTCCCTTAAATCCGGTGAGATAATTAATATCTCCGTTCTTTAATAGGTCTGTAAAATTTGGGGGGCCTTCTTCTCCGCCGTTAAGGGTCCGCCATTTGGTATAGACATTCTCATACATCCCGCTCCATTGTTCATACCACTGGATTATCCCCTGGTTCGCCATGTTCATCATGTCCCGGCTCTTGTTATAGATATCGATCTGTATCCCGATCAGTTTTCCCTTGGTGTTCCGGGTCTCCTCCGCCGCGCTGAGAAAATCCTGCCGTGCACGGCTTATCTCAAGTTCCAGTTCCTTTCCGCTCTCTTCCCACTTCTTGTACCCTTCATCAAATTTCCGCAGTAATTCTGTTTCCCACTCCTGCTGTTTTAAACCAAGCTCCTGATAGGCCTGTACCCATACTTCCTCACTTTCGATATAGCTCCGTTCCGCGTCCCGCTCCCATTCAGCGCGGGCCGCCAAAAACCCTTCCTCCGCCGCAGTCCATTTTTCAAGCCCCGTTTCAAAGGCCCTGCGGAAATTGTTCAGCCAGTCCTGACCGGCTATCCCGATATCTTCAACATCCTCCGCCGTGATTAAAGCATCCAGGCTCTGAAACAGATCCCGGATAGACTTTTCACTGGCCGCCTCCGCTTCTTTTGCCAGTTCCCGGGCGATTATCCCCGCCGCTTTTTCTCCGGAAAGTTTCCGCAGGCTCCCCTGATCGTAGAGCACCTCCATCAGGAGCTGGTTTCCTTCCGCCGCCGCTATCCTTCCGTATTCCCGCAGCGCTTCCGCACGGTACCGTTCCCCCGCTTCCCGGTAGAGCCGTTCCTTCTCCGCCGCATCCAGATCCAGGGCGCTGATCCGCGCCTCAAGTTCCGGCCAGGCCGCCCCCTGCTGCTCTTCCCAAAGCCCCATATACCGGTCCACGATTTCCTGGGCCACCGCATTCCAGGCCGCCTGGGCCTGCCCCGCTTCCGCAAGGTTTACTGTCCGGGTCCCGGTACCGCTTTCGCCGGTATAGGTCCACTGCTTTGCCGCTTCCCGCAGGGCTTCGCCCAGTCCGCTTTCTTCCAGCCGCGCCCGTTCCGCATAGACCCGTTCACTGGCCCACCGTACATAGGCTGTTTCCTTCTCTTTCCCAAAGGCCATTGCAGCCCTGGTCCTCTCCGCTTCCCAGGCCTCGCCGTCCTGTTCCCGCAAATAGAGGTTTGCGCTTTCCCACTCCAGCATGGCCGCTTCCAGCCCCGCCCGGGCGATGTCTTCCCATTTTTCCGCGTTCCGCTCTATTTCCGCCCGGTCCAGATAGTGTTCCAGCCGGACCATGCCGCGTCTCATATCACTCCCCAGTTCCCGCGCCGGCAGCAGCATGGTGAACTGGCTGATAATCAATATACAGGCGATAATTTTTTCCGTTTTCCCGAATTCCCCAAATTTCCCAAACATACAGAACCCCCCAAATTCGATTAGTAATGGGGAATGAGGGGTGAGGAATTTTGTTATTCCTTTGTTTTACCCTCTACTCACCGCTCATTTCCCGCTGCGCCAAAAGCGCACACCTATATAGGGCGCTGACTAGCGGTTTTGGATCGAAAAAGAGGGGAAATTCGTAAAAAAAAGTGAAAAATTTTCCGGCAGGGTGGCACGACAAACGCATGAAAAAAATTATTCAAAAATTTTCACTGATTAAGATAGAATTCTTTAGAATTTAAACCACGAACCACACAAACCCCACGAACATTTTTGTGCAAATTTGTGCTTTTTCGTGGGGTTCGTGTCGTTCGTGGTTAAATTCTTCTTAAAGATATTTGAATTGTGGGTCAAGTGCGGGTATGTTGATTTTTTTTGATTATTTCTTTTTTAAGGATGATCCGCAATCAGCTTTCCCCGCTGTCCCGTCAGTTCAAGGTAGGCGATGTCCGCAAGGCCGAAGTTTGCGTTTTTGGTAAAGGCCTTGGTGTATTCGTCGTAGAGCATATCCTCGTACATTTCACCCGCAAAGCCTTCGTCAAGAAGTCCTGACTTCTGCACCGTGTTCCGCATCCCGGTGATCAGGGTTTTTACCAAGAATGTTTCCAGGGCTTCGCACTGTTCGTAGAGCTTGTCGGTTTTATCGATTTTTGCTTTATGAGAATTGCCAATGGATGAAGTTTCGCTTTCGTCATTCTGCGCCTTTGTCAAAATATCAGCAAAACTGCTGCCGGCAAGGCTGCCGCCTTCCCTGGCAGAACTGTTCCCCGCAGTATTTCTGCGCGCAATACTTAATGATTCCAGAGAGAATCTGTTCTGATCAAGGTACTGTGCGCCAAGGCTTCCTACATCCATTTTAATTCCTCACTATCTCTTTAAAGCGGTTGCGGTGCCCAGCATGTTGTCACTGGTCTGTATGGTTTTGGAATTGAATTCGTAGGCGCGCTGGGCCACGATAAGGTCCACCATGGCCTTTACCACGGACACGTTGGACATTTCCAGGAACTTGTGCTCAAGCTGGCCCATGCCGTCATAGCCGGGGCGGCCGGCTATGGCGTCCCCGGAAGCGCCGCTTACCTTGAAAAGATTTTCCCCCACCGCGGTAAGACCCACGGGGTTGGGGAAACGGTAGAGGTCTATCTGTCCCACGTCAATGGGATTATTTTGATCGATGGTGGGGACCTTTACCCCTACCCTGCCGTCCTTGGATATGGTGATGGTTTCGGGGAGGAAGCCCTCGGGCATGACGATGTCCGGGAGCAGCCAGTAGCCCTGGCTCGTCACCATGCGGCCGTCGGAATCGACCTTGAAGGAGCCGTTCCGGGTATAGGCATAACTGCCGTCGTACATCTGGATGCGGAAAAAGCCTTCCCCCACAATGGCCGCGTCGGTGGGCACATCGGTGGACTGGGGCGCGCCCTGGCTGAATATCCGCTGGGTGTCCGCAAGTTTGACGCCGTGGCCCATCTGGATGCCCACGGGGACTACGGTGTCCTCGGTGGCCGGTGTGCCCGCGGTCTTTACGGTCTGGTAGAGGAGGTCCTCAAAATCGGCCCGCTGCATCTTGTAGCCCGTGGTGTTCACGTTTGCAAGGTTATTGGAAATCGTATCAATATTGGCCTGCTGGCCTATCATCCCGGAAGCGCCGGTCCATAAACTTCTAACCATCTTTTACTCCTCTATATTCCGTGGAGTTTTTGTTTTACAAAAACTCCCAGGTTAAAAAATCAAGGATTTTTTAACCGTTCATACGGGTAACTTGGTTGATCAGGGTGCCCAGCATGGTGTCCCCGCTCTGGATGATCTTCTGGTTTGCCTCGTAGGCGCGGTTTATTTCGATCATCCGTACCATCTCCACCACGGGGTCCACGTTGGAGGCTTCGGTGAAGCCCTGCACCACCCGGGGGCGGCGGCCTTCTTCGATTACTTCCGCGGGGCCCGAGGTATCGCTTTCCCGGTAGAGACTGGAACCCTGTTTTTCAAGGTAGCGGTCAAGGTCGAATTCCACGAGTTTGAGGGTGTCCAAAAGGGCGGTCTGTTCCCAGGTGTTGTTTTCACGGGAAATCATCAAATCGGGATCGTCGGCATAGGCGGCGTTTATCCAGATTTGGCCGTTCTTGTCAACCTGAAAATTGTTGGCCTTTACCTTGATGGGCCCGTTTTCTCCCAGCACGGGATAGCCTTCCTTGGTTTCAAGAAAACCCTCTTTGCCAAGCTGAAAGGAACCGTTCCGGGTATACCGTTCGCCCCAGGGGGTGGCCACGGTGAAGAAGCCCTTGCCGTCCAGGGCGATATCGAAATCGCTCTGGGTTTCCTTCATGGCCCCCTGTTCAAAATCGGTGTAGAGCTCGTTGAGCTCCACCCCCATGCCGAGCTTGCCCATGATGGGGGCCGCATCGGCGGAACCAAAGGGATGCCGGTAGACCCCGTCATCATCGGTGCGCCGCAGGAGCAGTTCAGGGAAGGACTTGAAAGCCGCAACATCCTTCTTATAACCGTCTGAATCCACGTTGGCCAGATTATTTGCCACCGTATCAAGCCGCCACTGTTGGGCCCGCATCCCGCTGGCCCCGGTATACCATCCTCTAATCATACTTTAGTATCGGCACGGTTCAAATCAAATTTAGCCTTTTACCGCCCCTGAGGTCATACCGCTGACCAGGTATTTCTGCATGAAAAATCCGATAATGATGATGGGGGTCATGGTTATGGCGGCAGCGGCGCTGCATTTTCCCCAATCCACGGATACGGCCCCCACATATCGGGCGATACCCACCGTCAGGGGATAGGTATTGATATTGGTTCTGGGCGATACCTACCAAAAGGAGCGGCTGCTTCAGCCTGACATACCTCCCTCGGTTCATCTTGATTTTTCCGAACTGACCGATCTTATCCATGAGCTGGAACGGCTGATGCTCTGTAAAAAAATCATGAAGGACGCCTATGAGGCGGTTTACCGGATAACTGTTTTTAACATGATGGTTGCCTATTTTCCGGTAAATAAGCCGGATAAAAGTACCGGGGAAATCCCCCAATGGCTGCACTGGCTGAGCCTTGAAATGCTTAAAAAGGAAAATTTCAAGAAAGGACTGCCCGCCCTGTACAAACTGTCCGGCAAAAGCCCGGAACATCTTTCCCGATCCTGTAAAAAATATCTCCATAAAACCCCCTCAAAACTGATTAACGATATCCGCCTTGAACATTCGGCAAAGCTGCTGGCTACCACGAATATGCCCATAATTGACTTAATGGAAGACTGCGGCTTTGAATCCCTCAGTTATTTCTATCACCGGTTTAAAGAGCACTACGGGATTTCTCCCAATGGGTTCAGAAAAAACGGAGAGGCGGAGCAGATATACCGGATGGGAGAACTTTCGGTAAGGGCCGAGATACCAACCGCCTTCACACCCCTGGATGCGGGGAAAAAATCCCGTTCACCCGGTTAAACCCGGCCCGGGCCGCTTCTTGTTTAAAAATCAAAATATTGATAGCATTTTAACCGGATGAAGCAGCACCGTACGATTAATCAGCATGAGCGCCGGAAGGGACAGGGGGCGGTTTTTGGCGCCGCGATCCTCTGGAGTACCAGCGGTTTATTCATTAAACTGATTGATTGGCACCCCCTGGCGATTGCGGGCATACGGAGCTTTATTGCGGCCCTTTTTCTGCTGGCGGTCCGCCTTATATTCCCCCCCAGGGCGGGGAGCGAAAAGAACAGGCTTCTGCCCCTCTGCGCCGGGGGCACACTCTACGCCCTTACGATGATTAGTTTTGTCACCGCCAACAAGCTTACCTCCTC
This sequence comes from Spirochaetia bacterium, assembly GCA_025997595.1. Classification (GTDB taxonomy): domain Bacteria; phylum Spirochaetota; class Spirochaetia; order Treponematales; family Breznakiellaceae; genus BNUT01. Next base: position 36,926 of record BNUU01000012.1, read on the forward strand.
GGCGAACGCCATCATGCTCCAGTACAGCGCCCCGCTTTGGGCCAGTCTTTTGGGCTGGCTGCTGGTTAAAGAAAAACCCCATTGGGAACACTGGGGCGCCCTGGCGCTGGTGGCGGGGGGGCTGGCCCTCTTTTTCCGGGATGGCCTAAGCACGGGCCACCTTTTTGGAGACGGGGTTGCCGTACTTTCAGGGGTCTTCTTCGGCGCCCATTCGGCGGTTTTGCGGATAATGAAGAACGGGAACACCCGGGATTCCATGCTCCTGGCCCATGTGCTGAACGCCGCCATCGGTCTTCCCTTCGTTATTATCTATACTCCGTATTTTACCGTACAAACGGCTATATCCATCCTGTTTATGGGGCTCATACAGGTAGGCTGCGCATCCATCCTCTTTGCCTACGGTATCAAACGGGTCAGCGCGGTCCAGGCCATGCTCACCGCCATGATTGAACCGGTGCTGAACCCCGCCTGGGTCTTCGCGGTTACCGGGGAAAAACCTTCGGCTTCCGCCCTTTTGGGAGGGGGGATCATTATTGCCGCGGTTGCGGCTTCTTCCTATATAGGAAAGCGCCGGGAACTGAGGCAGTAAGGGTACCAGTGATCGAAGTTACCCGCCGTATTATCGGTATTATCCACTCGATTCCGCCGGGCAAGGTTGCCTCCTACCGGGATGTGGCCCGGGCGGCGGGGCTCTTCAACGGGGCGCGGCAGGTTGCCCGGATCCTCCACTCCATGTCGGAAACACAAAAACTCCCCTGGCACCGGATCATCCGCTCCGATGGACACATCGCCCTGCCGGCAGGGGACGGCGGGGATTTGCAGGCGGCGCTTCTGCGGGCCGAAGGGGTGAGGGTATCAAAAACGCTGCGGGTGGATATGTCACAGTACAGTTTTTATTAAAAACTTTTATTTATCACTCAAACAAATAAAAAAAACTCCGATAAAAATATATGTTCTTAAGCAAAAACGGCAGGGACGTAAAAAACAACAAATTCCTTACATCCTTATGGGCAGGCGACATATGAGAAAACTGGGATTTTTATTATTCATGATGGCCATGGCAGTATCCCTTTCCGCTCAAAGCAGCACGTTTGACGTTTTTGTTTATGTTAGCCCTGCTGTAGGCGGAACAGCCGAGGAACGGGAATATTTTGATTTCAATTTACAGGAAGAGGTGAAGGGGGGCGGCTACGCATTGACCAATGCTCTGTATGACGACCCTGATGAGGCATGGTCTTATTCGGACTTTTATATTGATGTTGAATTGTCCTACGATGCAGAATACGATGAACATATCATTACCCTGATGCTATACAACACCTGGACCGGGGAACTGATTGTTACCAGCGGCATGGCCTATCAGACCCTCGAAGAGATGTACGATTGGAACCTGACCATGATCTACCGCGTTATGGCGAACGCCCCTATTTTGAAAAAGTACGATGACGGAACCGGATTTGAAACCGTGGTGGAAAACGGCCCCACCTTTGGACTTGGATTCGGAGACCCCTATTGGCTGCACATAGGCGTCCGCGCAGGGCCTTCGGTACGGCTTTATTCGCCGTTACAATCGGTCAAGACCACGGGATTCGGCTTTGATATGGGGCTGCAGGCGATGTTGCTGCTGAAGCCCTTCCTGGGGGTTCAGGCAGAGGCAATATTCACCATGGACCATGCGCCTGCCCTGGGTATTTTTGATAATAAACTAACCGCAACGAAGTGGGACAATACATCCTTTTCGCTGCTGTTCCCGGTGGTAGTCAAGGGAATTTTCCATGCCGGAAAGTTTTTACTTGCCCCCTTTGCCGGGTTGTATGTCTGGATTCCCATGGGGATGACCAACGGCAGATCCTATGGTTCGCCTCTGCCCCTGGGATTTACGGCGGGGCTTGATTTCGGGCTGCCTCTGGGACCAGGGACCCTGTTTTTTGATACCCGATACTGGGCCGATTTCAGCGCTACAAAGATGAATGATGGAACGCCCCTGTACCGGCGGAGCATGATAACCTTATCGGTGGGGTACGAATGGAAACTCTTCCGAAAACGCCCGAAAAAAATATCGAAGCCGGGCTCGGCGGCGGGGCCTGATCTCCTGCCGAATCAGGCTGATTCTATGAATCAGGCTGATCTCCTGCCGAATCCTGCTGATTCATAGAATCAGCATGGCGTCGCCGTAGCTGAAAAAACGGTAGCCCTCCCGTACCGCCTCGGCATAACTTTCCAGAATGAATTCCCTGCCGGCGAAGGCCGATACCAACATCAGCAGTGTTGATTCGGGGGTGTGAAAATTGGTAAAAAGGGCGTCCGCAACTTTAAAAGAATAACCGGGATAGATAAAAATCGAAGTACTCCCCTCCCCCCTCCGCAGTTTTCCTGATGCTTCATTCCAGGCGGATTCCAAAGTACGGACACTGGTGGTCCCCACGGCGATGATTTTTCGGCCCGCAGTTTTTGCGTTTTCGATGCGGGACGCGGTTTCATCGTCAATGCGGTAAACCTCTTCGTGCATCTTGTGTTCCTCAATATTTTCCACACGTACCGGGAGAAAAGTACCCAGCCCCACATGGAGGGTAACAAAGGCGCTCTCAATCCCCGCCGCCGCAAGCCGCTCCAAAAGCTCACGGCTAAAGTGGAGCCCTGCGGTAGGCGCCGCAGAGGAACCGATAACATCCGCATAAACCGTCTGATAGCGTTCGCTGTCCGCCGCAGTATCACTGCGCCTGATATAGGGCGGCAGGGGTATGCGGCCGTTTTTATCCAGCCATTCATCATTTATGGGCCGATCAAACTTCACGATGCGGAACTCCCCGGCGCCGGCCTCGATCCCGGTTATTTCCCCTTCGACGCCCCCTGCGAACACATAACGGCTTCCCGGCCTCCGCCGTTTGGCCCGCCGGACCATGGCGCGCCAAACCGTTCCTGATTCACCGTCCGGTGAAGGGGCGTCATTCTTCACCTTGTTGATGAGAAGGAATTCCACCTGCGCCCCGGCGGTCTGGCCCGTTGTCTGCGCCGTCCCCAAAAGCCGGGCCTTGCGGACCCGTGAATTGTTGAATACCAGGAGCGGCGGAGCCGCTCCTGAGGCAGCCCCCCGGAAACCGGTCCCCAACAAATCGGGAAGATCCGCCGCCATGCGGTGTTCTCTGGCCCGCGTCTTCCGGTCAAGCACCATGAGCCGGGACTGCCCCCGCTCCGCCGGAGGGTACTGGGCGATTAAATGCCCGGGAAGTTCAAATGAAAAATCCTTGGTTCGCATTTTTTTCCGGCTCTAAAAGAGCAGCCCCTCGACCTGACCAGCGATCTTGCCGTTTCGCGGCTCAAGCTTGAGGTGTTCGTAGGCCATGGCGGTAACCACCCGGCCCCGGGGGGTGCGCTGGATGAGCCCCGCCTGGATCAAATAGGGCTCGTAGTAGTCTTCAAGGGTGTCCACCGATTCCCCGATGCTGATGGCCAGGGTTTCCGCGCCCACGGGGCCGCCGTTGTAGCGTTCGATGATGATCCGCAGAATTTCCCGGTCGTGTTTTTCCAGCCCCAGGGGATCAATTTCCAGCCGCCGCAGTCCATCCTCCACCACGGGCAGGGTGATGGAGGGTTCTCCCTTAATCTGGGCAAAGTCCCGCATCCGCCGCAAAAGCCGGTTCACCACACGGGGGGTACCCCGGGCGGAACGGGCCAGCAGAGCTGCGGCGTCATTATCAACCTTGGTGTTGAGTATCCCCGCGGAACGGCGGACGATGGCCTCCATGTCGGCGGCCTCGTAAAAAGAAAAACGGCAGGTGATGCCGAAACGGCCCACCAGGGGGCTGGAAACATTCCCCGCCTTGGTGGTGGCCCCCACCAGGGTAAAGGGCTGTATGGGAATCCTGATGGTGCGGGCGCTGGGCCCCTGCCCGATGATCCAGTCAAGCTCGTAGTCCTCCATGGCGATGTAGAGCATCTCCTCGATGGCGGGCTTGAGCCGGTGAATTTCATCGATAAAAAAAACGGTCTTCTCGGTGACGGTGGTAAGTATCCCCGCAAGGTCCTTGGGCTTGTCCAGGGCCGGCGCGGAGGTTACCTTGAATTCCGCCCCCAGTTCATTGGCCACCACCTGGGCCAGGGTGGTCTTCCCCAATCCCGGCGGCCCGATGAGAAAAAGATGATCCAGACTTTCGTTCCGTTCCCGGGCGGCGGTGATAAACACCGACAGGTTTTCCTTTATCTGCGTCTGGCCCATAAATTCCTTAAGGCTCCTGGGCCGGAGGGAAAGGTCCTTTTCATCCTCCGCCAGCGGCTTCTCCGGGTGGAGCATTCCCGTGGGGCCGGATAATGTTTCATCATTTGGTTTATTACTATCTTTTTTTTTCATCCCATAATTCCTTTATCCTTGACAGTATTACTGTTATTAATCTCATTCATCACCGCAGTGAGTGCGTTTTCCAGGGCCGCGATCTGTTCGGGACTGAAACCGTCCCCCCCTGTCACGGCGTTTTCTACCGCCAGGCTTGCCCGCCGCAGGGGATCGGAGCCGATAAGGGCGGCGCTGCTTTTAAGGGTGTGAGAGAGGCGGCGCACCAGAAGGGGGTCACCGCTTTTTATGGCCGCTTCTATTTTTTCCCCATCGGCGCGGTGCTGCGTTTCAAAAATTTCCAAAAGGTGATCGTAGAAATCCTGATCCCCCATGGCATTTTTCAGACCCGCCGCCCGGTCAAGTACCGGGGCTTTTAATCCATCAACTTTTGTTCCCTCAGGCTTGGCGGCAGTCGGTACACCGTTCCCGCCGGGCCGCTGTTCAGACACCTTTGCAGGCGGCAGGTACTTGAGGAGCATCCGGTTCAAAACTTTGGGATCAATGGGCTTGGAGATAAAATCATCCATTCCCGCATCAAGAAAGATTTCACGGGCCCCGGTGACGGCGTTGGCGCTTAGGGCAATAATTGGGATATGCCGCGCATATCCCCTGCTTTCGGAAACCGGCGTAAGATCGTTTCCGAAAGCCCTGATACGGCGGGCGGTTTCTACCCCGTCCATTTCGGGCATCATGTGATCCATGAATACGAGGTCGTAGTGTTTCTGCCTTATTTTTTCGATGGCCTCGAAACCGTTCAGGGCCGTATCCGCAGTAATACGGTGTTTGGCAAGATAAGCAATGGCTACCTGCAGATTGATTTGGTTATCATCCACCACCAGTACCTGCGTGTCCGGAGCGGCAACCACAAAGGAAGCGATATCCTCTTTTTCGATACCGGCGGGGTTTCCCTCGTGCAGGGGCAGCAGCACGGTAAATTCCGTACCCTCACCGTAAACGCTCCTGAACCGGATTTCACCCTTCATCATATCCACCAGTTTTTTGGTGATCGAAAGCCCCAGGCCCGTGCCTGTAATTCCCCGGTTTGCCCTATTATCAAGCTGTCTGAAACCCTCAAAGAGTTTGGGAAAATCCTCTTCCCGTATCCCGATCCCCGTATCCTTTACGATAACGGCGATATAATCGGTATTGTTTTCCCGGAACCTCTGTATTTTTAAATCAACCGATCCCTCGCGGGTATATTTGACGGCGTTGTTCACGATATTGACGATCACCTGCCTCATCCGCACATCATCACCGTAGACCACCCGGGGCAGCGCGGGATCAAAGGAAGCGGTAAACACAAGATCCTTTGCATTGGCGGTAAAGCGGCTCATGGAGCAGATATGATCGTACAGTTCAAACAGATTAAAATGCACCGGTAAAAGTTCCAGCTTCCCCGCTTCAATTTTTGAGAAGTCAAGAATGTCGTTGATGATCTGCAGCAGGGCGCGGGACATTTTTTTGATATCCTCAAAATAGCCCCGCTGGGTGTCATCGAGGTTATCGGTCCGCATCAGATCGCTCATGCCGATGATGGCGTTCATGGGGGTGCGGATCTCGTGGCTCATGGATGCCAGAAAACGGCTCTTGGCCTCGTTTGCCCCCTGGGCGGCACGGGCCTGTATCTCCATCTCCCGGCTCAGGGCGTCCGCTTCCCGGACCCGCTCCGCGTTGGCCTTCTCCTCCCGGAGATCCCGTGAATAGCAGGCAAAACGCCTGCCCTTTTCCCCGCCGGAAAGACTGTCCCGGTCAACCCGCACCAGGGTGGTTTCCACCGGCAGGGGTTCCCCCGAGGCGGTGCGGTAGGTCCATTCAAAACGCTGATACCCGGTTTCAAAAACCGCGCGGATATACCCCTGGGCTTTTTCACGGGAACTCTTGCCGTCGATCTGAAATTCAGGGTTGAGCCGTTCAAAATGATCGACAAATCCAATAATATCGGTATTATTGATGAGGTCAGACTTTTTCGAAAACCCGAACATCCGCAGGGCTTCCCGGTTGCAGTCAAGGATATGGTTATTTTCGTCCCGGATGGAACAGGCCATAGGGATCATATCCAGCATGATCTGGCTAAAACTGATCATCCCGAGTACCTATGAACTGCTCAATTCAACAATGGCCTGTTTAAAAAGAAGGGCTTCCTTTTCCGCAGCGCTTGTACCGCTCTTTAGGCCCGCCTCCGCCCTTGCCAGGGCATCCGCCGCGGCCCGCCGGTCATAGCCCATCCCCGCCAGGGCCTCAAGCAGTTCGCCGTAGGGGGTCGCCGCCTGCTGATGCGTTGCCATTTCCCAGGTCAGCTTTCCCTTGAGGGCGAGGATCATCTTCTGGGCGGTCTTTTTCCCCAGGCCCGGCACCGCTTCCAGCCGGCCAAGGTCCTCGGTTTCCAAAGCCCGTTCCAGGTCCTCCTGCCCAATACCCCCCAGAATCCTGACGGCCCCCTTTGGCCCGATCCCTTCAACCTTGAGGAGCTCCAGAAAGGTGTTCCGCCGCTTTTCGTCGGCAAAGCCGTAGAGTTTCATTAAATCTTCCCGGTGGTAAAGCCAGGTAAAGACCCGCCCCTCCTCCCCGGCGGCGGGCAGCTTGGCAATGTCCGTGGCGGGCAGGCTAATCTCCCACTCGACCCCCCCGGTAAGGATACAGGCGGTTTCACCGGATTTTTCGGTAATGGTTCCCCGGATGCTGTTAAACATGATTTCACTATACCAGTAAGGAAAAATTTTTTCCATTACTGCTTGACTTTTCGTAAAAGACATACTATAGTCTGACTAGACAGACTACTATAAGAAACATTGGCATAAGGAAAGGAACCATGAACGCACAACACGAAGGCAATATCTGGCAATTACAGGAGGCAAAGGCAATGTTAAGTCAGGTTGTTAAATTGGCGGCCGACGCACCCCAGATCATCACGAACCGGGGTGTAGAAGCGGCGGTGATCCTTTCCATGGAGGATTACCGGGAACTCAAGGGGATAAAGCCGAGTTTTATCCAGGCATTCAGAAATCGCCCCTACCCGGAGCTGGAACTGGAAGCGCCGGAATATCTGCCTGATGAAGAAATACAGGAGATTGACTGGTGAAGTATTTACTGGATACCAATGTCCTATCCGAACTTCAGAAACCGCTCCCCAATGCAGGGGTTACTGCGTTTTTTGAAAATATAAACGAAGATGATATTTTTATCAGCGCAGTTTCTGTGGGGGAGATTATCTTTGGCATAGAAAAATTACCCGAAGGGAAAAAGAAAAACGCCCTTTCCCTCTGGTTTTACCGCCAAATACTGGGGGTGTTTGAAAATCACATTATCCCCCTGGATACGGAGGTGATGCTGGAATGGGGAAGAATCCGCGCCGCAGTAAAAAGGACCTTACCCTTAAAAGATTCTTTCATCGCCGCCACCGCCCTGCCCCACCGGTGTACCCTGGTCACCCGGAACACCAGGGATTTTACCGATATCGGGGGGCTTAACCTGATGAACCCCTGGGACTAGGGCGCCTGCGATTTTTTGAATCCGGTTTCTGCGGTGTAAGTATTGCCGTATGGGCGCAGCATACCGCCGCTCCCAGGGCGTCCGCAGCGTGATCCGGCTGGGGAATACTTTCCAGCCCCAGGATGATCCGGATCATCTCCTGGATCTGCTGTTTGTCCGCGGCGCCGTGGCCAACCACCGCCTGCTTGATGGCGTTGGGGGTGATCTCCATCACCGGCAGGCCCTGTTGGGTTAGGGCCATGCAGAGAACGCCCCGGGCTTCGGCTACCGCCATGGCGCTGGAGACATTCCGGGCAAAGTAGAGGGTTTCGATGGCCGATTCTGCGGGTTTCCAGGTTTTCAGTACCTGGGCGAAGGTCTTGTAAATAAAAAAAAGGCGTTCCGCCCGGGGGGTTTCCGCCTTCGTCTCAATGCAGCCGTGGGCGATGTAGCGGAGCCGATTGTCCGTAAAATCCACCACACCCCAGCCGGTGGAGGCAAGCCCCGGGTCAACGCCGATGATGCGGCGCGTTCCCGGCGCAGGCTCAGAGGGCAGCCTCTTTTCAGGGACTGCCTCCCGGCGATCATGAGCCCTGGATAAGAGTCCGGTTTTTGCCTGCTGCTGCTTCGGTGACGGCGGCTTATTCAGCCTCAAAACCCTCGGGGATCGCGACATTGGAATAAACGTTCTGGACATCTTCGTTTTCTTCAAGCCGTTCAATAAGCTTGACCGCCTTGCCGGTAGCATCGTTGTCCAGGGAAACTTCAACATCGGGGACCATGCTGACTTCGGCGTCCAGGGTTTCAATACCCTTGGCATTCAGGGCCTCCATCACCGTTTCAAAGTCTTCCGGCTTGGTGGTCACTTCGATGATCCCGTCGGAGAGGGCCACATCATCGGCGCCCCCTTCCAGGGCAATCTCCATGATCTGATCCTCGGTGTACTTTTCGCCGTCTATGGTGACAATCCCCTGACGCTTGAAGAGCCGGGAAACAGAACCGGCCTTGGCAAGTTCGCCGCCGCCCCGGGTAAGCATGTTGCGTACATCGGCGGCGGCACGGTTTTTGTTATCCGTGAGCACCTCAATAAGCAGCCCCACCCCGCCTCCGAGGAAGGCTTCGTAGGTCAGCTCTTCGTAGTTGACCCCTTCCAATTCGCCGGTTCCCTTTTTGATGGCCCGGTCGATATTGTCCTTGGGCATGTTGGCGCCCCGGGCCTTGAGAATAGCGGTCCTGAGCCGGGGATTCCCGTTGGGGTCCCCCCCGCCCATCCTGGCGGCGATGGAAATTTCCTTGATCAACTTGGTGAACATTTGGCCGCGCTTTGCGTCGGCGGCGCCCTTTGCGTGCTTGATAGTCGCCCATTTACTGTGGCCCGACATAATAACTCCTTTATAGTATGAGAAATGAGAAATAAATCATTACCCACTATTAATTGCTAATTAAACTTTCCCTTTTCTATGGCTGTTTCAATTGAATCCTGAACAAGCTGATTATACCATTCATAATTGAAGGGCTGCCGGGACCTGGTAATGGGCTTTAAAATCAATTGAAGCTGATCCTGGCAGGGTTCACAGAGATCCCGATGGGCAAAATGAAAATAGGTGACCCCCGGTTGGGGCTGCTGAATCACATGTCCGCATACATCGCATATAAGAGCCTTCATTTCAAACTCCTCAATAAATTTGATTATTAACCGTTTTAAAACCGAAAATCAATCATATATATATTATTGCATAATCGCTAAAATGTCGAGGGGGGAAGATGGGGGCGCGAAATTTCAGGGTAACCGGCGGCCGCTTATATAATCCGCAAAATGTGCTGATCGTTGCCGAGCTGGGAACCGGCCACGGCTCTGATCCGGTCAAGGCCCGTGAGCTCATCGACGCCGCAGCGGAAGCCGGGGCGGACTGCATTAAATTCCAGATCGTTTATGCCGATGAGATACTCCACCCCAACACGGGGGAAGTGGCCCTTCCGGGGGGCAGCATACGGCTCTACGACCGGTTCAAAGAACTGGAAGCGGCCCCCGAATTCTTTGCCGGGCTTAAGGAATACGTTGAAAAACGGGGGCTTTTGTTCCTCTGTACCCCCTTCGGCCTCCGCAGCGCCAAAGAATTGCACGATCTGAACCCCGAAATGGTCAAAATCGCCTCCCCGGAACTGAATTTTACCCGTTTACTGAAGGAAATTGCCCAATGGAAGCTGCCGACCCTCCTTTCCTCCGGGGTTTCGCATCTGGCTGACATTGAAGAGGCGATTTCTATCATAAACAGCGAAGAAAATACGACGCCGGCAACAGGGGATCCGGTGCCTGGGGACAGTTTGTGCCTTTTGCACTGCGTTACGGCCTATCCCGCACCGGAAACGGACTATAACCTGCGGGTATTGGGGAATCTTGCCGGGATTTTCGGGGTAAGTGTGGGGGTAAGCGACCACAGTCCGGACCCGGAACTTGTTCCCGCCCTGGGCACCGCCCTGGGGGCGGCGGTGATCGAAAAACACTTCTGTTTATCACGGGATGATCCGGGGCTGGATGACCCCATAGCGCTGCCCCCGGCCGGTTTTGCCCAAATGGTTCGCGCCGTCCGCCGGGCGCAGGAACTGGGACCGGAAGAGACCATAAAGGTTTATCGCCGGGAACGGGGGGCGGATCTGGTGGAGGCTATTTTGGGGGACGGGATCAAGCGGCTGGCCCCCTCGGAAAAGGCCAACTACGAGCGGACCAACCGGTCCCTCCATGCCCTGCGGGCCATCGGGCGCGGAGAAACCATCGCCGCCGCCGATATCGGCATACTCAGGACCGAAAAAATACTCCGGCCCGGCCTCCCCCCATCATGGGAGCAAAAAATTATAGGCAGAAGGGCGCAGAATTTTATCCCGGCGGGGGAAGGTGTCCGGTTCGAGGATATTTGAATAAATCAGATTTGGCGCCTGGCGCCATAGGCGTACATCTAAGAAGAATTTAACCACGAACCACGCGAACCCCACAAACAAAAAGACAAGATTTGGTAGTCCGCTTTCGTGTTTTTCGTGTGGTTAGTGGTTCATTTTCTTCGGTTTTCTCCTTCCGGTATCATTGAAAATAGGGTATTATGCAAAACATGGCAAGCAGATTCCCGGACAAGATACCGTTTACCCCCCCCCCCCCCCCCCCCTCCCCCCCCCCCCCCCCCTCTCCCCCCTCCCTCCTCCGTCACACGCCACACCACCTGTCTGCTGCCACGCTCGCGAAGGCTG
>BNUU01000013.1 GCA_025997595.1 Spirochaetia bacterium
AACCTTATTAGGAAAATCCAGAGCGATATTATCGCTCATCACTTTGGCATCAAGTTCTACAATTATTGTTTTTTCGGAATTCTGCCCGTTATCTTTTTCTATCTTCTTGATAAGATGATGTTTTATTGTCGATTTTCCCGCCCGGCGAAGACCATGCAGCACAATTCCGGAATGTTCTTGTATATGCAGGGACTTTATTTCTTCAATCATCTCCATTCTGCCGAAAACCATTGTTTCATCTTCCAGCGCACCTTTTCGCGCCTTTGTTGCATACCGGTTTTCACCAACCGGTGTATAGACATCTTTCGCCTTATCAAGGATTTTTATCAGCGTGGTCTCCGTAACGGCGATCTTGTCTTTGATGATGGCGCCGGCATAATCCATGATAAGCTGCCCATTGGCAGAATTTGACAGGGCTTCGGTTATACGCTCAATGCGATTGGATTCGTTATCACGAATGGCGTTAAGATAATAAAACAGAAAAATGGTCAGTTTTTCGGCATTCTCCGGGGAAAGCGGATTTTCGTCAGAAATTCGTTTCAGATCATCAAATGAAATGTTTTGATTTTGTTTTGATTCCTCAAAACTTTTACAAAAAAACGGCAGAAGCATACGAGTGATGATTTCCTCTGTCCATTTTTTATCAGAGAAAACGGACGGATACGCTTTTAGGGCTTCAACAAAGTAAAACCCCGCAAGTTCCGGATCTTTTTCCCCCTTGGCCCTATCATGCCACAAATTAAATTCGTTTGAGAAAGCCTCATTCAGAGCCGTTTTTACAATAGGTGTATTATCAATTTCAAGCCTCAACCCTTCAGGAAGTTCCCAATTCGCATCTTTTTGCTTCTTTAATACGATATAAGGAATGACTTTTTTCAGTACCGGCACTCTTTCACTGGGATTTTTCTCCCTAATCCCAAAATGCCCAAAATACCCAAATTCTTTTGCGTCTGTAATCCACTGATTGGTAACTTGTATTGCTTCGTCAGGATCGATATCCGGCATTTCCGGAAACCAAAAGATAAACTCGGAACGGCAAAGCTGACGAAATTTTGTATCGATAGTATTGTCTGAAAATTTTCCCTGTAAATAAGAAATCAAAATCTCAAAATTATCCTGTTCTTTGCAGATTTTTGTAAGCGCCTCAATATACTGTACCGGCCTGAAATATCCCTCGTAAGATTTCAGTAATTTCTCCATTTCAAGGCATTTTTTATCTCTTTCCTGCGGCATCATCTCAGGATACAAACAGAGTTTGATAATCTCTAAAACACTATGTTCAACACCTTGTTTTCTTTTTGCCGATATAGCCTTTTCCAAAGCATCATAAAAGAGAGCCGCGGCATTAGGATCACCCTTTTCTTTAGCTTCTGTTGCTTTTTTATTGGAGTCAAAATAAGCCCAATACGCTTCATTATCGGGAAAATCAACGGTTTCACCTAAAGCGACATTAGATGACCAGCATGTCTCTTTATTATAATTATAGACAACTGTTTGTCTTTCCCAGTTACGTTCATTGTGTAAAAGAGCAACCATCTCACCATGGGCATCAGATTTTATTCCAGTAGATGAAAATAAAACTTTGCCTGCGGATCCTATGGACAGGATAGTACCTGATGACTTTTTCGATCCTTTTGATGTTAAGTAACTCTTTTCTATTATTCCATATTTATGTTTTTGTTTTTCACCGGTAAAATCAGACTGCGGTTTATCCAGTTTTTTACCACATCGAATATTGACAGCATGCATTTCTATGGTGTGTATCCATTCTTTGTTGCGCCGAAGTACCGAGTCTAAAATTACTGTCTGTGTAGTCCACAATTCTTTTTCATCCAATAAGCCGATGACATTCTGGTCTTTTATTTCATCTATCGAAAAAACGAGACGATCTCCGTTATCCAAAGCGATTATTCTCCCCGGCCCTTTATCCGAGGGGGGGAGCTCAATTATTCCTGTCCTGTTGTTAGTGAAGTCTTCACTTGCATCGGCAGGAGATAGAGTAGCATCCTGCAAAGGTTGGACATTAGCAGGTATTGGTTTTGCTTCACCAACGAGCCTAAAATTTTCAGGCAAGAGTTTTATATCATTCGCATAGTACACGGTTTTTTGCATTCCATTATTATACCTTTTTTTGATATGTTCTGGGGAAAAAGAAAAAATTCTGTCCCCAAGAACATCAGGAATGCTGCCATCTCTGGAGTCTATCTTTTTCTGTCCATTCTGATGCCAAACATTCATTAAAAAATCGGTACATTCCTTGCTTATGGTCTCGTACAATTCATGGAAATAATAGAATTTAGCATCTTCTGCCTGAAGTGTCCCCTTTAATGGACATTTTCCATCATTATTTTGATCGGAGATTAGATCAAGCCCCACTATCTTTCCGTATAACTCATTCATAATACATCCCCTCTCGCCATACGCCAAAAAGCATATATTTTTATATCACATTTTTCAATAAAAAACAAGCCGTTCTTTCGATCATTTTCCGAATGTATAAAATTATATAATCAAATATAAAAATATATAATTATGTTTCATAATATTAACCCTCATTTGGAGACAAATCCCCTTTTTTTCAAAAATCCCTTCAAAATTGTCCCAAATAAGCTAAAAATCACCCAAATTCCCACTTGGCACAGTCCTTGCTTATATATACATGAAGGCGGGCACGGTTTTTAAAACCGAAATTCAACCCGCCTTTGAGGAGTTTTTTATGTTTATTTTTGGTATTCCGGCCCTGGTGAGTATGCTTACCGCTTCTGCCGCCACTGCGGCAGTTACCGGTACGCAGATAGCCATTGGGGCAACGGTTGTCGGCGGCGGTGCGTTGGTCGGCAAGGGCCTTTACGACTCCGGTCGGAAGAAAGGCCAAGCCGAGGGGGCGGAGCGTGAGGTAGCGGCGATGCGGCAGGCCGTCGCCGACTATGACGCCCACCAGGTCTCATAAGGGAGAGTCGTCCCTTATCGCAGCGGCCCTTCGGGGCCGTTTGCGAAACTCACTTGACCCAGCCCTTGCAGGCTGACCGTGAGCAGCGCCGCTTCACTTTACCGTTTTAAGAACTATCACTTTTAGAAAAACAAGGAGTAGTATTTATGTTACCAGTATTGTTATTTCCACCGCTTATTAATACCGGGATTGAATTGCTTGCCGGGTTAGGGATGGCCTTATTTGGCAAATTCATCTACGATCGCGGCGAAAAGAAGGGTTTCCATGCCGGACAGGAATATTCTACGGCGGAGACGAACGGTTACCGAAAAATTCTTCAGGATATGCAGATGGAACGGGAAAACACAAAGGAAAAATTCCGTGATGTTGTCTGCGAGATTGGTGATATTGATATTACGGCTCAGAACTTTTTTTCCCGGGTTGCGGATACCCTAAAGGGCTATACCCAGTTTCATATTTTTTGCATTGCATGCCTTAGTTTCTGTAGAATGCAAATTCTCAAACGGCGGATAAATGGGGTGGATGCGGAAGAAATAAAGGGGATACTGCTGGGGCTGGTACAGGCTGGTTTTCCGCCAAAATTGAAGCACGATATTGCTGCGATCTGGCAGTCGAATAATTATCAGGATATCAGAGAGGAAAACGAAAGCTATGTAACCAAGCTTGATCAGCCTTTGCAGGAAGCCTATGTTTCGGTTACCGAAAAATTAAACCGATGCATGGACGATTTTTCCAGGATAAGCAAAAAGCTGCAAAAATTCAGAAGCCTGCTTAAAGGTCTTGCCGCATAAAAGCAATTTAAAGGAGTAACAGATGGCTATTTCAGCATTACGCAATTTCCCTGATTCAAAAAATATTTTATCCTTTTCAGAAATGGATAGCTATGGAAACCATAGCTGTATTATTGGATCGGACGAAATAACCCGAACCGTAACAATGCTAAGTAAACAGTTTAATTTGGTTCATTCTTCACAATTTTTTGATGAACAAAAAAACACCCTGCTGCATACGGTCATCGATCGTTTTGCCCTGGGGGGCATCATGGCGCAGGGCGACAAGATCGGCGGAAATGTGGACACTGTACATAACGTACGGAACGGGGTGTATGCAACGGAGCAGGAAAAGAAACGTTACGATGAACGGGATCCCTATGATCCGGATGAGTACCATAAGGACAAACGCTATATCGAAAAGAATCGGCAGGGAAAAGCCGCACAGGAAAAGGGTGAATTGGAGGATGGGTACACCGGGGAAAAAGCCGCCCCTAATCAGAAAATGGATCTGGATCATACTAATTCGGCAAAATCAATTCATGATGATCCGGGCAGGGTACTTGCGGAGAAGGACGGCGCGGAACTGGCGAACAGCGATACTAATCTGAACCATACCGATCGTGCCATAAACCGTTCAAAAAAACAGAAATCTGCGGAAGATTTTGCCAATGAGCTTGATCGTACAAGGACCGAGCGCAGGTCAAGAATAGCGGAGTTATCTTCCCGGAATGACCTGACAGAAAAAGAGCAAAAGGAACTTGCCCTGCTGCAAAAAAAAGAACAGGTTGATACTGATAAAATGCGAAAAAAAGATCAAGAAGCAAGACGCGAATATGAGAAAAAAATTAATCAGTATTACTATTCAAAAAAATTCATCTTCAACCTGGGAAAACAGAGTTTGCGCCAGGGAGCGATCATGGGCCTGCGCCAGATAGTTGGGGTTTTTCTTACCGAAGCCATCGCCGCTGTCTTTGACGAAATTCGGGACGCCTGTAACAGGGCGCGATCCCTTACCGGTTCCCTGCTGACAGATCTAAAGTACCGGCTAAAACGAATTCTTGCCCGTGTTGCCGCCAAATGGCGGGATGCCCTGCACGGAGGGCTTACCGGAGCAATATCAGGTTTTTTCTCAAACATCATCACCGTAATTATCAATATATTTGTTACCACCGCAAAAAATATTGTCCGCATTATCCGGGAAGGGTTCTTCTCGATTATGCGGGCGGTAAAATTACTGTTAAATCCTCCGGCGGAAATTTCCAAAAGCCGCCTGTATCACGAAGCGGGCAAGATTATTATTACGGGGACCGTGGTAACACTGGGAATATTAGCCGAGGAGACGATCGATAAATTTCCCCCCATGCTTGTCATACGCAGTATCCCCCTTATCGGTGAACTTATTGCCGATATTGTCTATGGGATTATGGTTGCACTGGTCAGCTGTTTTGCCCTTTGGGGATGGGATAAACTGGATCTTTTCGGCGCCAAAGAAGATGATCGCCACCAGTTTGTCATGGAGGATCTGCATACCCAAAGGAAAGCTCAGGATGCGGTTTATACCGGCTGGCTGGAAAGAATACGAAAACAGGAGCCGGAACGGTACGAAACGCTCAAACCGTTTTTTACTTGTTGAACAGCTTCTGCCGCTTTTCTTCTGCGGCGGTGTGCATCTCCTCAAGCCGGGCCATGACGGCGTCCACGGCGGCCTGCTTCTTGTCCTCAATACCTGCGGCCTCTGCTTCGGCGCGGGCCTTTTCGCGGAATTCCGCGCAGGACTGGACCGGGCCTGCGGTGATACGGACAATGTCAGGGCCTACCGGATCGTCCACCATCTCCCCCTGGCCGACCTTGAGGAGTACGCCGTTCATTGCCACGGGGCAGAGGTAATCAAAGGAACGGAGGTAGGAATCAATTTCACGGACCCCCTTCTTGGTTGAGGGGTCCCAGGGCCGGTAACGGGTGCCCGAGGGGAACACCAGGATCAGCTTGCCCTTAACCTTGATGTCGTTCAGGGTCTTCATTGCCGCACGGTTGATAGCGTTACTGCGGACGATTTCGGCGTGGTCCTTTTCGGCGTCCAGGCCCTGCAGGGAACGGCTGGGGTAGATGACGAGCCGGGTGTAGGCGCTGGCAAAGGCGGCCACTGCGGGGTTGTCCTCGGTGAGCTTCATCCCGGCGATGGCAACCACCGCCCTGTCGATATCCACGCCGCGGCCGCCGGCCTTGCGGACAAAGTAGGAAAAGGTGGTCAGGTCCATGTTGCTGTAATGTTCCAGCAGCAGCAGGCAGGACTTACCCGATTCGGCCTTTGCGAGGAGGTCCTCAAGATTTTCAAGGCCCTCAACCCCGGAGCCGGGGAGGGCCAGGGTTTCTACCATTTTGTCCAGGCAGGGAAGGACCGCCGCTTCCCCCTCCTGATACACGTTTTGTTCGGTTACCACCGTGGCGGTTTTTGAAAGGCCCATGGCCTGTTTAATGATGTCCCCAAACATAGTAACTAAAGTATCCATATTAAACGTCTCCCCATAGTCTGATAAGTTCGATCACCACCCGGCAGGCGGCGGCCATTTCGGGAATGGAGGCCCATTCCAGACGGCTGTGAAAATTGTAGCCCCCGGTAAAAATGTTCGGCGTTGGGATACCCAGCTCGGTAAGCCGGGAACCGTCGGTGCCGCCCCGGATGGGCTTGAGCCGGGATTCCACCCCGGCATTGTCAAAGGCCCGTTTCAGGATTTCCATAACCTCGGGCCGGGCCTCAATTTTTTCCCGCATGTTTACATATTGCATCCGGGGCTTCACCGTCACCGTGCCGCCGGGGAACTGGGCTTCAATGGCCCCGGCGAACTTCTCAAGCGCGGCAAGGCGGCGGTCCATGCCCGCCCGATCAAAGTCCCGAAGGAGCAGTTCAAGGGATGCGCTTTCCAGGTTCCCCTGGATCTCGTGGGGGCAGTAATAGCCGTAGTAGCCGTCGGTGGCCTCCGGGCTTTCCGACCGGGGGAGCATCGCCGCGTAAGAGGCGGCCATAAGCACGGCATTGGCGAGGACACCCCGGGCGGCGCCCACGTGGATGGCCTTCCCTGTAAATTCAATATCCGCCTTCCAGGCGTTGAAGCACTCCGCCTCAAGCTCCCCGATGGGGCCGCCGTCCAGGGTGTAGCAGGCCACGGATCTGATCTGCTCCAGGGGAAAATCCGGGAGCCCCTTGCCGGTTTCCTCGTCGGGGGTAAAGATGATTTCCAGGGGGCCGTGGCTGATTTCAGGATGATGCAAAATGTACTCAAGGGCGGTAATGGCCTCGGCAATGCCCGCCTTGTTGTCGGCCCCCAAAAGGGTGGTCCCATCGGTGTGGATGATGTCCCTGCCCTTTTGTGCGGCGAGCCCCGGATCGGCTGCGGGGTCCAGGGCATAGCCCCCTGCAAGGCTGATTTTTTTACCGTCGTAATTTTTGACAACCCGGGCCTTAACATCCCTGCCGGACACATCCTCCGAGGTGTCCATGTGGGCCATAAAGCCCACCGTGGGGGCCCCCTCCTTGCCTGCGGTTCCGCCCAGCCGGGCAATCACATAACAATGATCCGTCAACTCCACATCCCGGATGCCTAAACCCTTCAATTCTTCTGCCAGGGCCTTGGCCAAATCCCACTGGCCGGGGGTGGAGGGGGTCTCCGCGACACGGCGGTCGCTGGTGGTCCAGTAACGGACATACTTCAAAAAACGGGGGACCAGGAGTTCCGCAAGAGCTTTATCCTCAATCATATGGAACAATTATGGATGCAAATTGCCATTCCGTAAAGTCCTTGTTTTTCACCAGCAAATGTTCTTGCCCCCGGCGAAGGGGTTCATTATTATAGAAGTATGATTCCCTCCTACCCCGATTTTGTGCCCATCAGTCTGGATATAAAAGATGAATTACACGAAAAGCTTTCAATGACCCCCGACGGGGTTTCGGAATTTACCTTTGCGAACCTCTATCTTTTCCGCGGCCATTATCAGTACCGGGTCTCCCGGACGACCGATGACGCCGACGGCGTACCCATCATTTCCGGCATCCAGCCCAATCGGGGGCCCTTTTTTCTGACCCCCTGCGCTTTTCCCGGCCGGGAGATATTGAAAAGCCTTTTTGACACCCACGATTACTGGAAGAATATTCCCGAATCGGTCCTGGCGCCGAACCGGGAAACCATTGAAGCATTAGGGGTGGAAATTACCGAGGACCGGAACAACTTCGACTACCTCTACCTCCGTACCGATCTTGCTGAATTGGCAGGAAAAAAATACCACAAAAAGCGGAATCTGGTGAATCAGTTTTTAAGCGCCTACGACCATCAGGAGTGGCCCCTGACACCGGACCTTATCCCGGAGGCCCTGGGCGTCCTGGACCGCTGGCACGCGGACAAGGGCGGCGAGGGTGATTACGCCGCCGCCCGTGAGGCCCTCGACCTTTTCAGGCCCCTGGGCCTTGCGGGTCAGATCTACTTTATCAACGGCAAGCCCGCGGGCTGGTGTCTGGGGGAAAGTCTTGCCCGGGGAAGGATGTTCGCCATCCATTTTGAAAAGGGCATCGGCGAGTACAAGGGAATCTACCAGTATATGAACCAGGCCTTTGCCGTCTCCCTGCCCGACTATTACACCCACATCAACCGTGAGCAGGACCTGGGGGACGACGGCCTGCGTCAGGCGAAGGAGACCTACCGGCCGAGCGGATTTGTGAAGAAGTATGTGGGGAGGATGACGGGTGCTCAATAAGAACCCGCTGATCAAACCTTATCTGAAATGGGCCGGGGGAAAACGGCAGCTTCTGCCGGAGATACGGAAACTGCTACCCGCAAGCATTGGGAAACTTACCTGGTACGAACCCTTTGTGGGCGCCGGGGCGGCGCTCTTCGATCTGCAGCCGGAGCAGGCGGTGATCAATGATCGTAACTCCGATCTCATCATGACCTACCGGGTGATTCAAAATAATATCGAAGAACTGCTTGCGGCTCTGGAATTCTATCAGGGGAAATATGAAAGATCTTTTTACTACGAGGTACGTGCGCTGGATCGGGCCGAAGCTTACCATGATATGACGGATAGTGAAAAAGCGGCCCGGCTTATCTATCTGAATAAAACCTGTTACAACGGGCTTTACCGGGTGAATAAAGGGGGTTTTTTCAATGTGCCTTTCGGGAGATACAGTAATCCTGCTATTTTTGAAGAACCGGTTTTGCGGGCGATACATTGTTATTTAAATTCAAATAGTATTACTATTCTGAACGGTGATTTTGCGGAAGCGGTAAAAAACGCCGATGAGCATTCTTTTGTGTATTTTGATCCCCCGTACCATCCGTTCAAAAAGTCAGGTTTTACCGCCTATCAGGCGGGGGGATTCGGTGAAGATGAGCAGACGCGGCTGCGGGATATTTTTCGGGAATTGACTGAGCGGGGGGTTTCCTGTTTGTTGAGCAATTCGGACACCCCCTGCATAAGGGGATTGTATCAGGACAAAAGATTCGGCATAATTGGTATTTCGGCGAACCGGGCGATCAATTCGGCGGCGGGCGGCCGGGGCAAGATCGGCGAAGTACTGATAAAAAACTGGAGCTAAACATGGACTGGCAGAGTACTCTTTATTCACTTCCCGGCATTATTGTGGGCCTTACGGTTCATGAGTATTGCCATGCCCGGGCTGCATTTGCGCTGGGGGACACTACCGCGAAGGATCAGGGGCGGCTCACCTTGAATCCCCTGCGGCACATCGATCTTATCGGGTTTATCTTCATCCTGGTGGCAGGATTCGGCTGGGCAAAGCCGGTGCAGTTTTCACCCGGCGCGCTGCGGCATCCCCGGCGGGACAAGGCGCTGATCGCGGCGGCGGGGCCGGTTTCCAATCTGCTCATGGCCCTGATTTTAGTTTTACTTTTCAAGGGATCCCAGTTACTTCTGCGGCATCTGTATGCTTTGGGTTTGATAACGGAGGGCAATTCCGGCGTGGTTATCACCATCATGCTCGCCATACTCCAGGGAACGATTATCAACATGGGGCTCTTTGTTTTTAACCTGATCCCCATCCCGCCCCTGGACGGCAGCCACATTGTTTTTTCCGGCCTGAATCTTGCGCCGGAAACAGAATACCGGATCATGCGTATCGGCGCGCCGGCGCTGTTCATCATCCTGATCGTTCAAAACAGAATCGGTATTACGATCCTGCCCATCGGGAAAATAGTGCGGACCCTGCTGGGTATCTTGATTCCTGAACTGCGGTAAGGATTCGCATACTGCCTATTGACAAGCCTTAAAAGATCCGTCAAACTAAAATGGTATATTTCAAAGGAAGTGAGGTGCGGGCAATGCCCTAATCCTCCGCTATCCCGTAACTGTAATTGGATCTGAATATCCGTGATATTCAGCCGATTCCGTCAATAACAGCCACTGGTCAAAAGCCGGGAAGGCTGACGGAAAAGGCCGGACCCATAAGTCAGGAAACTTTGGTATACAGGCATCTGGATGCCGCAATATTTTCAGGCTTCGAGGATTGAGCCCTGAGAAAGACTGCCGTATTATTCTGTCCGGTATTTTTTCCCTGGCTCCTTTTTTTCGAAAAGGAGTAATCTATGTTAAAAAACGTGTTCTATCGCTTTGCCGTACTGTGCCTTGTTATGGGGGCGCTGTCGTTTGTGGGGTGCGGTGATGGCGCGGGGGGCGGCAACCTGATTGGTACCTGGACCAGTACCTTCGGTGAAAGTTATACAATAACCACTGATACCGTCACTTATGATGCGGGCGCTATGGGCGCTGAATTCAGTTATGCCGGGACAATTAGAAACGCACCGAATTTTGCCAACCCATACGGGATCATAATCATTGAATATACACAAAAACCAACTTATTATGATTATGGCCCGGCGCCGGATTATGCAAAGACTAACCCTCATATACCAGTAAATAATTTTCAGGCTATTTATTGGAAGGATTTAACAACAGCTTCCGTAGGATTGGCGCAAACAAATGAAGAAGAGAAAGCAACGTTAAGTGATGCAACGGCAGCCTTCACCCTGGATAATGAATCTACATATATTTCTTACTACGGAGGGTATAGTAAATAGTAATGCTGCTGTTTTTTCCAAAGGCCGGGAGGCTGCTCCCGGTCTTTATCATCGCATTATGCATTCTCGACCCTCTGTTTGCCCAGGAAATTGCAGAGGATGAATATCTCCCCCTCATGGAGGGGGAGGGAATCACCGTAACCGCCAGCCCGGAGACTACCCAGCAGATGCAGGTAGTCACCAAAGAGGAAATTGACCGCATCCATGCCCCGGATCTGGGGACACTCCTGCAGGAGACCCTGGGCTTGGGGGTCACCCGGTACGGCGGCTACGGGAATCAAACCGACATTAACATGCGGGGCTTTGATTCGGAACGGATCGCCTTTCTCATAGACGGGGTCCCCGCCAATTCCCCCCTGGGCAGTGAATTTGATTTAAGCCGGATTGACCTTAACGCTGTGGAACGGATCGAAGTTATCTACGGCGGATCGGATTCAAAATACAATGTATCGGGCGCACTGGGCGGGGTTATCAACATTATCACCGTCAAAAAACAGCAGCCCGGTTTGCGGATAGGAGGCAGTGTCACCAATACCTCCGCCATGCCCGGAACATACCGGGAACGGGACGGAAGCACCGGAAGCCCCCGCGGGGAAGATCTGTTTGATACGCAGAATTATGCCCTTTTTGCGGGGTTCGGCGCGGAAAAATATTCATGGTCGGCCAATCTATTTGCCAACCGCGCCGGGAATCATTTTCTCTTTACCGATTACACAGGAAGAATCCGTCGGAAAGATAACAACGAAGTCCGGGATACCGGGGCGTCCGCATCTTTTGTGCGGGATTTACCGGATAATTATTCAAGGCTGATCGCTTCCGCCGATTTCTATTACGGCGATAAAAACATTCCCAGATCCGGTTTCTCAAGTTTAGCGGGAAAGCAAACCGATGTTTCCTCCCGACAAAACATTATGCTCGACATGCCCCGCGCTTTCCGGGATGATCTTGCCGCGGAGGCTAGCCTCAGTCATTCATGGCAGCGCCTGGGTTATGATCCGCCTTCGGGGCGCAGCTCCCTTCACGGCCAGCACAGTATTACTGCGATTAACCGGTTGAGCTGGTATACCGTGGAAAAGCTTACCCTCAGATCGGGATGGGACTACCGCTTTAACTATCTGGATTCTACGGAGAATGGCCTCCGCAGCCGCCATGACGGCGGCGTTTATCTTACGGCGGAATATCAGCCCCATAAAACATTTTTGGCTATCCCGTCGATAAAGGCGGTCTTTAGCGGCCCCGACAGCGCGGAGCCGGTAGTTGCGGTACCCAAGCTTGGCTTTCTCTGGAATGTAAACGACTCCTTAAGTCTCAAGAACAACTACTTCCGCAGTTTTAAACACCCCGATTTTGAGGACCTCTACTGGGCCGGGGGCGGCGCGTATGGCAACACGGATCTGCGGCCTGAAGACGGCTGGGGCGGGGATATAAGCGCTTCCTATCGTTTCAAAAAAAACCGGAGCATCGAAGGCGTTTTTTTCACCCAATGGACAAACGATTCGATCCACTGGTACGGCGCGGGTGGAGTGTGGAAGCCGCAGAATGTGGGGGAGGCGATCTTCTTCGGTGTGGATACAAAAGCAAGGGGCGATATTCCCCTCCCAAAAGGTCCGTTTAAAAAGATCGGCCTTTCACTATCATATCAGTACCTTTTGAGCTATCTTTTGAGTTATGGATATACCTACGATTCCGGCAAGCGCATTCCCTACATGCCCATGCACAGCATCGGCGCATCGGTTAGCCTGCATTGGGGGGCGAATAATCGGGGAAACGAAGGCTCCCTGCTCATCTCCGGCCATTACGAAAGCCTGCGCTACCACGATACCGCCAACATTACCAAACTGGACCCCTGCTTTTTGCTCAACATAACGGTTAATCAACATATCAACAAAAACATCTCCGCCTTTGCCGCCGTGCGGAATATCCTTAACACTTCTTATGAATCATTCAACGACTACCCCATGCCGGGGCTTACCATAACTATCGGTATGCGGGTAAACTATGAGGGGATCGGTGCGCCATGAAACAGAAAACAGCAGCAGTATTACTATTGATGTTCTTGATACTGACCGGATGCAACCGCAGCCCGGGCGGCGCAGGGGGACGGGCCGCAGGTACGGCGGCAAGTGGCGGCACCCCCGCCGTCATCAACCGCATCATCTCCACCGCCCCCTCAAACACGGAGATCCTCATCGGCCTGGGTTTGGCGGACCGGATCATCGCTGCGGATAAGTATTCCATGGAAATAGAGGGCCTGCCGCCGGATATTGCGGAAGTAGATTTTTTCTATCCCGACCCGGAGGCAATCATCGGCCTGGAAGCGGACATCATTATTTCCAGCGAGCATAACGTGTACGGCGCGGGGGACGACCCTTTCAGGCTGCTTAAGGAAATGGGCATTACGGTGTTATACACCCCTACCAGCAGCAGTATCGCCGACATTTACCGGGACATCGAACACATCGCCGCAGCCCTGGGAGCCGCAGAAAAAGGGAATGAGCTGATACTGACCATGAAGGAACAGATTGACAGTATTGCTGCGGTTGGAAGCGGTATTATCCTGAAGAAATCGGTGTATTTTGAGATATCCCCCGTCCCAAATATGGTGACCGTGGGCAGGGGAACCTTTCTCGGCGAAATGATTGAACTCATCGGGGCGCGGAATGTTTTTGCCGACAAGCCCGGCTGGATTGCCCCCGGCGCGGAGGCCGTGCTGGAACGGAACCCCGATATAATCCTGACCAATGTCAATTTTATTGATGACCCGGCGGGTGAAATAAAAAGCCGCGCCGGCTTTAATACCCTTAAGGCCGTGCAGGACAATGCGGTGTATACCATCGATACCGATTCCTCATCCCGGCCGTCCCAGCGCATCATCCTGGCTTTACGGCAAATGGCCCACACGGTGTACCCGGAATATTATGAATAATAACAAAAAAATCCTGACAGGCGTGTTAGTATCACTGTTTATATTGTGCGGGGGTTCTGCGCTGGGAAGTTCCTCCATCAGCATTACTGATACATTCAGGATTATGCTGAATATGACCGGCGGCCTTGACCCCAGGGATGTTGCCATCGTCCGGCAGTTACGGCTCCCCCGTGCGCTGCTGGCTTTTATGGCCGGGGGCGCCCTGGCGATGAGCGGCGCGGTGTTTCAGTCAGTGCTAAAAAACCAGCTTGCCTCACCTTACATCATCGGCGTGTCATCGGGAGCCTCCCTGGGGGCGGCGCTGGTGATTATCGGCGGCATAAGCCTGCCCTTCATCGGGGGCTTCACCCTACCCCTCGCAGGTTTTGTGTTCAGCCTCCTCACGGTCTTTTTTGTGATCGCCTTTTCCGCCCAGCTGGACCGGACCATGTCAAACAACACAGTAATACTGTTCGGTATGGTGGTTTCCCTTTTTGTGAACGCCCTGCTCACCACCCTTATTGCGCTTTTCCGGGAGGAACTTAAAACCCTGATCCTCTGGCAGATGGGGAGCTTCTCCCTTAAAGGCTGGCCCTACGTTACGCTGATGCTGCCCTTTTTGTTAATCGGCAGCCTGGGGATCGCCCGGTACACCCGGGAAATGGACATCCTCACCTTTGGCGAAGACGAGGCCCAGTCGGCGGGGGTGGAAATTCATGGAATACGAAAAAAACTGTTTTTTTTCGCCGCCCTATTAACCGGTGGGGCCGTGGCCCTGAGCGGCGCCATCGGCTTTGTGGACCTTATCGCACCCCATGCGGCGCGGAAAATCGTGGGCTCCAATCACCGGTACGTGATCCCCATGTCATTCATCATCGGCGGCAGCCTCATGGTGGTCACCGACCTTATCGCCCGGACCATCATCTCCCCGTCGGAACTGCCCGTGGGCGCCATTACGGCGATCATCGGCGCGCCCTTCTTCGCCTGGGTCTATTTTAAAAAAGGCTGAGGTGGGACACAAAATGCTGGAAATCAAAAACCTGTATGCCGGTTACGGCGGCACGGACGTTATCAAAAACATCAACCTTGATGCCAATGCGGGGGAGATACTCTGCATCGCCGGTCCCAACGGATGCGGCAAGAGCACATTACTTAAAACAATAGCCCGCCTGCTTCCCTATCGCGGTAGTATTACTGTTGACGGGCAGGATGCCGCATCATTTACGCGAAAGGATCTGTCAAAAAAGATCGCCCTCCTGGGGCAAATCTCCCAAATCTATTTTCCCTACACCGTGTACGACACCGTCTCCCTGGGCCGTTATGTACACACATCGGGGTTCCTCAAAAACCTGTCCGCAGAAGACCGAAACATCATCGCCGATACCATCGAACGGCTGGAACTTGAGGATATACAGAACCGGCTTATCACCGCATTATCCGGGGGCCAGCTGCAGCGGGTCTTCCTCGCCCGAACTTTAGTCCAGGACCCGGAGATCATTCTCCTTGACGAGCCCACCAATCACCTTGATCTGAAACACCAGGTAGAACTTCTGCAATACCTTTCCGCATGGGTCAAAGAAAAAAACCGAATCATTGTCGGGGTACTCCACGATCTCAATCTGGTCCACCGTTTCAGCGATTATACCGCCCTTATGAGCGACGGGAAAATTGTTTCCCACGGGAAGCCGGAAGAAGTCCTGAACGGAGCAATGCTGCGGGAAGTGTACGGCATGGACATCGGGAGCTTTATGCGGGAATCCCTGGAGCGGTGGGAAAAAATATAAACGCCGCCGCAGTGTTTCTGCGATACGGCATTTTATTTAAAGTCCCCTTGCGGCCAGATCCTTTGCAATATCAAGGTATAATTCACGAAAATCCATTCCCTTGTACTTTATCCGGTATAAATCAATAACCCCCGAATGGCTTATACCGAATGCGCCCCGGGTTGTTATGATCCCGCGGAATTCCCCCCACTTTGCCGATTCTACGGGACACAAACCGTCGTTTTCACCATCGGTAAATTTAAGATAGGCATTCAGAAAAATGAATGAAGGATCGCTGAAAAAGTATTTCATCTGCGAAGCATAACTCTGATAATACACAGTATCACTATCAGGATAATTTTTATTGAATTCAGTACAGCTGATTTCAGAAAGCTGCCGGCTGCTGGTAAAAAAATCCGGATTTTTATCGCCCTGAATTTTATTCCAGGTATTTACAAAGAAGGAAGCAAATTTATACAGGCCCGTTGGAATTTTGAGGGCCCTATTCATGGCCTTAACCCCGTGATGGGGCGTTGATATGGTTGTCAGTGAGGCAACCGCATAATCCATGCCAAGGGCGCTGATAAGATAACGGGATTCAAGGCCGCCCCGAGAATGGGCAATGATATTTACCTTTTCCAACCCCTCTTCCCGGATCAAGGCAAGAATGGTTTCCCTGATTATTTCCGCATTCCCCTCAACGGAACCCCAGGAATCGGTCCCACCGTAATAAATGGTGATTCCATTTTTGGAAAAATATTTGGGAATGCGCCCCCAATAATCAATAAAGCCCAGGGTCTTGTCCCGAAAGCCTGCGCCATGCACCAAAAGGATCGGATATTTCAGACTTACCATTTCTCACGGCTCCTGGGCATTAGGGATGGTACTGTATGGGGCAGACAAAAACACCAATACTGCGATGGTAAAGGGAGAAGGCCGGCATTTTCGCCCTTCTCCCTTATAAGAAAAAATTATTTTCCCGGTTGCTTTTCCGCCTTTGGCCTTAAGCAAAAAGGCAGGTTGTTGTTCTTGAGGTGATTCGCCACACAATCGCAGCATTTCGCATGGTTGGCGCAGTCAAGTTTGGGACAGGCGCATTCTTTAACATTGGGACAGCTCATGGTATAAATCCTCCTGGTTTATTTATTAGAGTTGTTCGATAACTTCAGTTATTGAACAACTCTATTTTACCGTAATTAGTTCGTAGTTCCCCGTGCCAAGGCCGATTTTTTCGGCGTGGGCAATCTGGAGCCGCCAGTCCGTGGTGGGGTGGATGTCGGTGAGATGATCCTCCCCATTGGGTACCTTGTGGGTGTGCTCCCGGTCGCTCAGGATGCTGGTGGCAATGCCGGGGGCGGCGTTCACCGCGTCGATGCAGGCCTTGTCCAAAGCAACCGGATCGAAGCCGGCGAAGATGCCGATATCCGGCACAATGGGGGCGTCACTTTCGTTGTGGCAGTCGCAGTAGGGTGACACCTGATTCACAATGTTGATGTGGAAATTGGGCCGGCCGTCCACCACCGCCCTGGCGTATTCGACGATCTTGCCGCTCAGGGCATCGTTGCCGGAACTCGCATTGTTCGAAATGGCGTCTTTACTGCACGCGCCGATACAGCGTCCGCAGCCCACGCATTTCTTGTGATCGATGACCGCCTTCTTGTCGGCGCCAAAGCTGATGGCCCCCTGGTTGCAGAACCGGGTACAGATCCTGCAGCCGACACATGCTGCCTTATCAACCTCGGGTTTGCCATCGTTGTGCATGGCCATCTTACCCGCCCGGCTGCCGCTTCCCATGCCGAGATTTTTGATGGCCCCGCCAAATCCGGTCAGTTCATGTCCCTTAAAATGATTGAGGGAAATCACAATGTCCGCGTCCATAATGGCCCTGCCGATATGGGCCACCTTGCAGAACTTACCGCCCTTGACCGGCACATCCACATCGTCGGTACCCCGGAGGCCGTCGGCGATGATGTTCTGCACACCGGTGGAGAATGGCGTATAGCCGTTTTCAAAGGCCGCGTCCATGTGGACCAGGGCGTTGTTGCGCCGCCCCACGTACAGGGTGTTACAGTCCGTCAAAAAGGGCATGCCTCCCAGGGTCTTGATGCGGTCCGCCACCACCTTGGCAAAGTTGGACCGCAGAAAGGCCAGGTTCCCCGGCTCGCCAAAGTGGATCTTGATGGCCACATATTTCTGCTTAAAATCGATTTCCTTGATCCCCGCCTTGACGATAAGTCGGTCAAGCTTGACCAGGAGGCTTTCCCCCATCTTGGTCCGCATATTCGTAAAATACACCTTTGCCGAATTCATTCCGGTACCTCTCTTCATGATTAGCGTATAGTTTTAAAAGTATATACCATTTGCTTTTTTAATTAAAGGGGACCCATCAGAGGACTTGAGGACTTACGCATACCACGTCTTAAAAGCCTTTTCCAGGGCGTCATTGAAGAAGTACCAGTCGTGGATTCCCGGCCATTCTTCGTAGGTAAAATCAAAATCCTGTTTTTCCATGTCCGCCCTGAACCGGCGGTTGTCGGCGCAGAGGCTGTCCTCTGTGCCGCAGGCGGCGTAGATTTTCGGCTTCACCGGCCCAGCCTGAATTTTTTTGACCAGTTCCGTGATTTCGATTTCCGGCTTCCACTGAAAGTCCTCTCCAAAGACAGCAATAAAATCCCGGTATATGGCTTCGGCCTCAGGGCCTCCGTTCTTGAGCCAGGGGGTGGGATCTTTCCGCAGCCCATCGAGATTTTCCTTCGCGTATAAACAGGCGGAAGAAATCGCCCCGCAGAATCCGTACTGTTCCGGCCTGGACAGGGCGCACTTCAGGGCGCCGTAGCCGCCCATGGAACAACCCATCACCGCGGTGTCCTCCCGCCGGCCGGAAATGTTGAAAACCTTCCGACATATTTCGGGCAGTTCCTCACTGAGGTAGGTAAAAAACTTCTGCCCGTATTTCATGTCCAAATAAAAACTTCTGCCCACTGCGGGCATCACAAATACCGCGTTGCGGTCGTCGGCAAAAACCGGCAGCATGGTTTTGTCCAGCCAGGAATTCTGATCACCATGGAGGCCATGGAGCAGATACACGATCCGGTAGGGATCATTTCCCTTAAAATTGTCCGGTATCAAAACATTGATGCCCGTGTGCATGCCAAGCACATCGGAAGATACTTCTCCGCGTAAAATCATTATTATCTCCTAAGTACTATTGTGTTACCGCATCAAACACATCAATATAGTGCCGCGCTGCACTTGCTAAAAATGCCGAGCGGTTTTTCGCCACCGCATCGATTTGCGCCATAAGGCTTGCGTCCATAGAGATGGTATATTTCCGCGTTTCGCTGCCCGGCAGCAGGTTGATATACGCGACGGCATAGTGCGTTCCCTTCCAGTCGGTAAAATCTTCCCATTCCGCCTCTATTTGTTCGAGGGTGCGCGGTTCGGGTATATCGAGCCCATCCTCACGCATACCCTCAACATGGAACGACAGGGCTTCATGGGCCATACGGAAGGCCTCATCGAAATCATCACCGCAGGAAATACAACCGGGAAAATCGGGAAACACTACACCCAGGGCATCGCCGGATAGTTCTTTTTCAAGCTCGATAAAGGCTATATATTTTTTCGGCATATTTTACTCCTTATTTTAATCCGGCCTGTTTCAATATGCTGTTCACCGTCTTGGGGTCAAGCTCGCCCTGATCCCTTGTTTATGTTATCATTATACGTAACTATTTACATAATGTCAAGGGTTTTATATCGCCTCTACCGGCCCCATAGGTAGCGGGTGATGACATTAACGACACTGGATAAATTTGGTATACTTGGCACCTGCGCGTTAACAAATAAATAACATCGCAGGTTGGAGGTAAAAACCCCGCCGCTCAATACTTGACGCGGCGCTTCGCAGGTACTCCTTTACAGCGCAAGTCCCCGCCGGATCAACGTCTCTTAAATCCGGTAGGGGTATCTTTTTTTCTTTTTCGCCCTCATTTAAAAGTTAGGAATGGGAATAAAAGCGTATTGAAAACGCATATAGCGCCAAGCACAAATTTTACCTATGCTTACCCTTATTATTTCTTCGCTATCTTAGCCCAGGTATCCCGCAGTCCTACTGTTTTGTTGAACACCAACTTCCCATCAGCCGCAGTATCGCTATCACGCACAAAATACCCTAATCGTTCAAACTGATACCGTGCCCCTTCTGCGGCGTTGGCAAGGCTCGGCTCGCCGTAGGCCAGGGGGATCGTCTCAAGGGAATTGGGGTTGAGGTTGTCGAGGAAACTCCCCGGCATCCCGTCGGGCCGCTTGGGCGGCACATCCATGGGCCGCTCCACGGAAAAGAGATTATCGTATATCCGCACTTCCATGGGGACGGCGTGGGCGGCGGAAACCCAGTGGATGGTCCCCTTCACCTTGCGGTTATCGAAGGCGCCGCTGGCGTCCGCGTTGCCGCCTTTGGTTTCCGCGTCATAGGTACAGCGCACCGCAGTGACATTCCCCGCGGCATCCTTGTCAAAGCCTGTGCAGGTGACGATGTAGCCGTAGCGGAGCCGGACACTGTTACCGGGATAGAGCCGGAAATATTTGGGCGGCGGGACCTCCATAAAATCATCCCGCTCTATCCAGAGTTCACGCCCAAAGGGAATTTTCCGTTTCCCGGCGGATTCGTCCTCGGGGTTGTTCACCGCCTCAATCTCTTCAACCTTGCCCGGACCTACTGTGTCCGATTGCTCCCAATTTTCGATGATGAGCTTGAGGGGCCGCAGCACCGCCATGACCCGGAGGCTGGTTTTGTTCAGGTCTTCCCGGAGGCAGTATTCAAGGAAGGCGATGTCCACCATGCTGTCGGTTTTGGCGATCCCCACCTGGGAGATAAAGCTGCGGATGGCCGCCGCGGTATAGCCCCGGCGGCGGAGCCCCGCGATGGTGGGCATCCGGGGATCGTCCCAGCCGGAGACGTGTTTTTCCTGGACCAGCCGCAGGAGCCAGCGCTTGCTCATCACCGTGTGGGTCATGTTGAGCCGGGCAAATTCGATCTGGCGGCTGGGAAAGACCTCCGCCTCGTTGATGAACCATTCGTACAGGGGCCGGTGGATCTCGTATTCCAGGGAACAGAGGGAATGGGTGATCCCCTCTTTTGCGTCCGACAGGGGGTGCTGAAAATCGTACATAGGATAGATGCACCACTTGTTTCCGGTGCGGTAGTGGGTCTCCCGGCGGATGCGGTACATCACGGGGTCCCGCATCAGCAGATTGGGATGGGCCATGTCGATCTTGGCCCGCAGGGTCCTGGCGCTGTCGGGGAATTCCCCGG
The DNA here is from genome assembly GCA_025997595.1 of Spirochaetia bacterium. Lineage (GTDB taxonomy): Bacteria > Spirochaetota > Spirochaetia > Treponematales > Breznakiellaceae > BNUT01. Next base: position 20,794 of record BNUU01000013.1, read on the forward strand.
CCCGCATCCGGGCAAAAAGGTCCAGGTTCTCCTCCACCGAGCGATCCCGCCAGGGGCTGTTTTTTCCGGGGGGCGTTTCCGTAATGTTGTTCTTGTCCGCAACGGCGGTGCCCCGGTATTCGCTGGTTTCTTCTTCGGAAAGGTCATCCACATAGGCGTGGCCCTTTTTGATAATTTTTACCGCCAGGTCGTAGAGGTACTCGTAGTAGTCGGAGGCGTAATATTCCCGGTCCTCCCAGTCGTAGCCCATCCATTTGATATCCCGTTTGATGGCTTCAACGTAGGAGATATCCTCTTTTTCCGGGTTGGTATCGTCAAAACGGAGGTTATACTTGCCCCCGAATTTTTCCGCCATGGAAAAGTCGATAAAAAAGGCCTTGCAGTGGCCGATGTGGAGCCAGCCGTTGGGTTCCGGGGGGAACCGGGTGTGGACATAGGTAAAGCGCTTGTTTTTGAGGTCTTCCCTGATAAATTCACTGATAAAGTCGGTCCCCTCGGCAGAAAGACCTTCCACCCCGGCGCCATCTACCGGCTTTTCCATATACACGCTCCTAAAAATTAGTCAGGTAACAGATCCCGATAAGCAGCACCGCCCAGAGGCTTTCAGCATCGGCGGGGGGTAAACCGCCGAGCTGGCCCCCGTACCACCAAAAAAGGCCCATCTGAATATCAATACGGAGGGCATATTCGACAAAATCTTCCCGGGCGCTTTGGGCGCCGAAGAACAGGTACGCAAGCTCCTCCAGAATGACGCCGAAATCCTTCAGGGCCTTTTGAATATCCCCCTGCTTGATCTCCGCAATAAAACCGGGAATTTGATCTTCAAGACGTTCCTTGCGGGCCTCATCGGCCTTTTCAACCCAGGTTTTTTGAATGAGCAGGTCCAAATTGTTCTGAAAATGCGCCAGAAACTGAAGTGTCTCCCCACCGCCCTGATCAACCGCAAGCAAACGCCGGTAATCGGCGCCAATTCCCAAAATTTCGGCAAATTCCGCAGCGGCAGCCCCGTCCGGCCCCTTGTCCAATGCAAATCCGCCCGGAGGAAACAGGTTTTCCGCGTTTTTCCGGTATTCTTCGGGGATATATTTACTAATTTGCTGCGGACAACTATACATAAACTAACGATGCTGAGAAAACGGGAATGTGTCAAGGGTTGGCAGTTTGCAGAAACGCCTTTATCGCCCGCCTGGTTGATTCAAAAGCCATATCGTCCAAATTGATATCGGCGGGCTTTATGAATGTAACGCCGGCGATTTCCGCCGCCTCCAAGCTAAGGTCCGCTTCGGTAAGGTCCGGGGCCTCAATCGTGAAAAAAAGATCGCAGGTGTTGTAGACAATGTTCTTGTAAGGGTAGATGTTGGGGAAGGAGGCGAAAAGTTTGAAGGCCGCCCCCGGCCCGCCGCCGGCAGCGGAGAGCGAATCGCCGGCCGGCCCGCCGCCGGGGTTTGGCTCCCACCCGATTTCTTCCCGCAGCTCACGGCGGAGTCCGTCGAAGGCGCCCTCGCCGGGGTCCACGAAACCGCCGGGGAGGTCCAGCTTGCCCCTGGCCGGGTCCTTGCCGCGGACCAGGAGCATGATTCCCCGCCGGGTACTGATGATGCAGCCGGTGGCGGCGGCGGTGTTGTGGTAGTACACAAAGCCGCAGTCGGGGCAGCTCCATTTGTGGCTCTTGTCAAAGGCGATCTTTTTTGAGCCGCATGAGGGGCAATAGTTAAACATTTAAACCGACACTCCGTTTTTTTGCGAAGGGAACCGGGCCTTCAGTTTTTGTATCAGCCAGTTGATAACGCCGCCTATGGTAAAACCGCAGAGACCCAGAATCAGGGCGATCTGTATATTCAGTATCGCAACGATGATAACAAAGGCTATTCCCAAAAACGAGCGGAAACTCTTTTTTCTGCAAAATAAACGGGTTGAAACATTAGGGTAGGGTATGCGGCTGACCATCAATAATCCGCAGCAAAAGGCCGCAATGGGAAGGGCCCAGGTGGCGGCAGATTCAAGGGTATGAAAAAGATCCTCCGAACGGCGGGCGATTTTTGGCAGAAAATCTGTTTGAAAAAGAACCAGGCTGATGATAATTCCCGCGGATGGGGTGGTGGGCAGGCCGCAAAAATATGAATGATCCGATTCACCTTTTGCATTTTCCACATTGAAACGGGCAAGCCGGATAATCGCGCAGAGGACGAATAAAATTGCGGCTAATAACAGAACCTTCCCCACGGTCCTGTCCAGAAAGTCGGACTTAAAATGGATGTTCTGCTGCGCCAAATAGGCGCCGACCACCTTCAGCATGAGAAAAGCCGGGGCCACACCAAAACTAATTGCATCGGACAGGCTGTCCAGCTGCGCGCCGAAGCCGGAGGTGGTATGGGTCAGCCGTGCCGCCAGCCCGTCAAACACATCCGCAATCATGGCGAAAAAAATCATATATGCGGAAAGGGCAAAAAATGAAACGCCGTAGCGGTGGAAAATGAGTATCCCCGTTTCCTGCCCCCGGCTTGCGTAGACGATGGACAAAAAGCCGCACAGGGTGTTCATCAATGTGATAAGACAGGGAAAAATGGCGATATACTTAAGCTGTCGTTTTTTACCTTTTATTTCATTCATGGGTATACCGCACCAATGGTGAAATTCCCGCATGAACTTTATCGCCAACTTTGACTGCGATCTCATACCGGGCATCGCCGCCATCCATTCCCCCGGCGCCATTCGCCGGCACATAAAGCTCCGTACGGGAACCGAATTTTATCATGCCGAAGCGATCCCCCTGTTTTAACATATCCCCCGGCTTTACGGCGCACACGATATGGCGGGCAATGGCGCCGCTTACCTGACGCACCAAAAGGCTGTCAAAGGGTGGGGTAAGCCGCCTCATCAGCACATCGTTTGACTCATTTACCCTGCCCGATTCCGCCGACATGGCGTTTTTAAAGGCGCCCTTTTTGTAGGTGATCCCTTCGATCCGCACCCCGCAGGGAACACGGTTAAGATGCACGCTGAAGAGGCTTAAAAACATCCCGATGCGGAGGGTCCGTTCCCCCAGGCCGCTATTGCGGCCATCGCTGTCGGCGGCCTCGGTAATGTCGGTTATGGTCCCATCCGCCGGGGAATACAGGACACTTTCGTCGGCAGGGATTTTTCTTTCGGGGTCGCGGAAAAAGCTAAGCATCCAGATAAACACAAGGCACAGGGGAATTTCGCCGAAAAGCCGCCCGGGGCCAAGGGGACACAAAAAAAGCAGAACCATCAGCGCAAAAACAAGGGCGGGAAGGAGGACAAGCTGAGGTAAGCCATATTTCGTCAAGGGAATATGCATATCCCAGATTAGTATTTTTTCCGGCACTAAGCAAGATATCGGCGCTTGCCGGGGCTTAACGCCTGCGCCTCTTCAGTAAGATAATCAGGGTCACCGCAATGACGCCGGCAATCAGCAGGATGATCCCGGCGAGCCGATAGTTTTCCTTTATCTCATCGCCAAAGTGGTAAACAAGAAAAAAAAGGGTGTTCACACTGATGGTGGCGGCGATAATATCATAGAGCGCAAAAAGCCGGAGCCGCAGACCGGTCAGGCCCGAACTGATAAACAGGGTATTCCTGACACCAAAGGGGATGAACCGGCAGACAATGAAGGTCAGAATGCCGTACTTATCCAGGTAATAGCGCACCTTTTCGAGCCGTTCCTCGGATACCAGCTTCCGGATATGCCTGCTCACCAAGAGCCCCTTCCGCACCCGGGTTCCTATCCAGTAGGACATAAAATCGCTTATAACAACCCCCGCATAAATTGCCAGCAGATTGGGCAGCAGCAGGGAGTGGTTATCCTGGCTTAAAACGGCGCCGGCTATGATGATGAGGTCCTCGGATATGGGCAGATTCAATCCGGCCAGGAGCAGGCACACCAGCGCAAGCAGGGGAAAGTATGCGATGTATTGGCCAAAAACGGCAAAAAAATCCGGCACTGTTACCTGTTTACCATCATAATTGAACAAAAGCAAGGACGGTTATATAATGGGCGTATGATTACAGAATGTTCATTACGGGTCCGTACCTATGAGTGCGACAGTTACGGGCATGTGAATAACGCCAACTACCTTAACTACCTGGAATTTGCCCGCTACGAATTTCTCAGGGATGTTCACTTTGACTACCACGCTGCGGTCAAGGCAGGGTACGGGGTATACGTCGCCCGGATAGAAATCGACTACAAAAAATCCGCCCTCCCCGACGATCTATTGCTGATTAAATCCCGGCCCATAAAAAAAGGCGCGGTAAGCGGCGTCATTGTACAGGAAATATGGCGGGGCAAAGACCTGCTTATCGACGCCAGGGTCACCTGGGCCTTTGTGGACTCCCGGGGCATGCCCACGCGGATCCCCAAAGAGTGGGATGTGCCGGGGCTAAAGCCGTGAAGTACTAGAGTTGTTCAATAACTGAAGTTATTGAACAACTCTATTGTAAACGCGGTAATGATCGTTCAGTTTACCTATGTCGCGCACCGCATTTGTCGGCAAGAATCTAAAAGGGTGATATTTAAGACCTACGATATCACAGACACGATATATAAAACTGACACAGTCATTCGATAAAAGGGTAAAACGCGGGGGGTTATTTTCCCATTCGGCTATAAGTTCCAATATTTTGTCCTTTGTGTTTTTGTCAACCAGGAAGTCTGTGTAATCCTGAGTTGCGGGATAGTCAATACTAAATTTTAATATGCCGCGTTTTGTTGCAAATTTCCCCGGCTTGCTTGGATAAAATCCAAATACCCCCGAGCGTTCAATGGAAACAGAGGCATGTCCGCCTAAAGATTTTTTTCCGTCAATCAGGGTTCCCGGACGGTATGCAAGAAAAGTTATTTTATAGTACGGTTCTGAATATTCCGGAGGGAAATCCCGGCCTGCGGCCTGGGCGATCAATGCCGGATAAGTACTATCCTGAACCAATAACGGCGTGGTTGTGCAGCCCGTATATATAAGCGCATAAAAAATAAGAATGCAAACCATTTTCACATTCATGGTAAATTCTACTTTATCTGAATTACCTTGCCGGTGGCGGCAATCTCTTTGTTGCGCCAGTCAACTACCCTGCCCGTCGTCCAGATAATATCCCGGATATCAATATTACCGGGAAACTTTTTCCCCGCTTCTTCCAGCAGTTTAATGTAGGCCTGTGTGTTAATGGCATTTCTTGTAAACCAGCTGTCACGGGTCACAAAAACAACCTGCACATTCCCGATTACCGCATCCGTTGCCAAAGAAGGCATAAATTGCCCGATAGATGCACAGGAAACCATTAACCCGATTACCATTACAAAAAAAATAATTACTGTCTTCTTCATTTGGTACTTATACAACACTGGTCTTTAATCTCCCTTCTTTTTCAAAGCGTTTAACCGCAAGTTCAATCAGGCTGCTGATAAGTTCCGTGTAAGAGACGCCGCTGGCTTCCCACAGTTTTGGGTACATGCTGATCCTGGTGAAGCCCGGCATGGTGTTAATTTCGTTCACAATGATCCTGCTGCCGGTCCCGTCCGCTTCTTTCAGAAAAAAATCCACCCGGGCCAGGCCCTCGCAGGAAAGTGTTTGGAAGGTTTTCAGCGCCAGGGCCTGTATCTGCGTTTTGATATCCTCGGGGACCTTTGCGGGGACCTCAAGGACAGCGCCGTGATCGTCCAGGTACTTGGCGTCGTAGGAATAAAATTCGTGGGTGGAGATGATTTCGCCGGGGACGGAAGCGGCGGGTTCCTCGTTGCCCAGGACGGCGCATTCCAGTTCCCGGCCGGGGATGAATTCTTCCAGGATGATTTTGGTGTCGTACTGAAAGGCCGCTTCCACCGCAGCGCGGTATTCAGCTTCGTCTTTAACCTTGTACACACCGACGGAGGAACCCATGTTGGCGGGTTTGATAAAAATCGGCGCCCCCAACAGTTTTACTGCGTCCCCAAAGGAAGGCGCCTTTTCGTGGGACTTGAGGGCGATAAATTTACCGATGGGAATTCCGGCGTCACGGAGGAGCCGCTTCATCACATCCTTATCCATTCCCGCTGCGGAACCGAGAACCCCGGCCCCCACAAAGGGAATGTCCGCAAGCTTAAGGAGGCCCTGCACGGTGCCGTCCTCCCCGAAGGGGCCATGCAAAATAGGGAACACCACGTCCACCGCCCCTGCCGCCGAGCCCGTAGGGCGAGGTTCCCCTCCGGGGTCTTTCAGGGTAGACAAATTCGAAATGGCCCCCCCGCTCCGGGGGACCAGGGCCACGGCGTCGCCGGACTGGTTCAGCCGGATATTTTTGGGATCATCGGCGTTGAGCAGAAAGCGGGAACCTTCGTTGAGAAACCAGCGGCCTGTCTTGTCGATGCCGATCAGAATGGGGTTGTACTTTTCCCGGTCAATGGCATCATAGACATTTTTTGCGGACAGAAGAGAAATCTCATGCTCCGCCGATTTGCCGCCGAATAAGATACCTACGTTTAGTTTTCCCATGTCTCACCCTTTTTGCCGCTTACGCCGCCTGCCTAACGCTGAATCCGTGCAGACCCGCCCCCGGCAAAGGCTTCCACCTGATCCAGGCTTACCATGGAGGTGTCGCCGGGGGTGGTGGTGAGCAGCGCGCCGTGGGCCCAGCCCAGCCGGAGCGCTTCCTCGGGGGATTTGCCCGAGAGGAGGCCGTAGAAAAGCCCCGCCGCAAAGCCGTCGCCCCCGCCGACCCGGTCATATACGTCCAGTTCGGCGGTGGGGGCCTGGTAGCTCTTACCGTCCAGCCAAAGCACCGCAGACCAGGAATGCCGGTTGGTGGAATGAACTTCCCGCAGGGTGGTAGCCACCGCCTTGATGTTGGGGAAGTCCCTGGTCACGCTTTCGATCATACCGAAGAAGGCCGAAGGGTCAAGCTTGCCCCTGGATTCCACATCCTGGCCCTTGAGGCCCAGACCCTTCTGCAAATCTTCTTCATTGCCCACCAGCACATCCACGTAGCTGACGATCTTGCGGAGGGTCTTTGCCGCCCCCTCGCTGGCCTGGGCCGCAGTCAGCCCCTGCTCCGCGGCAGCCACCGCCCAGAGCTTGGCCCGGTAGTTCAGGTCGAAGGAAACGACGGCCCCGGCCTTTTTGGCGGCCTGCATGGCCTCGATCACCAGTTCTGAAGTGGTAGGGGACAGGGCAGAAAAAATTCCCCCGGAATGGAACCAGCGAACACTGGGACCGACAGGTCCCTTCGAAAACATCTTGTTCCAATCGAAACTGCCCGGTTTGAGCAGCTGGGCCGCCTCGTTGGCCCGGTTGTAGAACACCACCGGCGCCCGCACCCCCTGCCCCCGATCGCTCCACACGATGGCCATATTGGGGCCCCGGACCCCGTCGGAGGTAAAACGCTGGTAATAGGCTTTCACCCCCGCCTTCTGCACCGCATACGCAATGCGCCGCCCGATGGGATAATCCACCATCGCGCTGGCAATGGCGGTCCGCTGTCCAAAACAGGTGGACAGGTTGGCGGCCACATTATATTCCCCCCCGGAAACATGGAGGGCATACTCGTTCGCCTCCGCAAAGGGGATGATCCCCGGATCAAGCCGGGTAACCAGTGCGCCCAGGGCAAGTAAATCATGAGCCGCGCCGACTGCAGCGGGGATTTGTAATGACGCCATGCTAGTACCTCTGAGCTTCAGTATGTATTATTTTGAAGCTCTGTTCAACCTGTACCACGTCAGCTCATGCTTGTTGTGGTACAGATGGGTTACGACGCTGCCGGGGACGCTTGCGAAAGCCCGGGTGGTTTCGTAGTCCGCCTCACCCTGCATTTTGATTGTGCAGACAAAGTTTTGGCAGAGCCCGGAGGCGAGCCACTTCTGTATCCATTCGTATAAACGGGGGGGATAGCAGATCACATCGGAAAAAACCCAGTCCATGGGGCCGATATCTTCGGGCGCAAGGGTGAAGGCGTCGTGCTTAAGGGCGGTGACACCGGGCATGGCGAGGATGCGGTCTTCCAGGGGGGCGCGGTCCACGGCGGTGACCTCCGCGCCAAGACGGGCCAGGGCCCAGGTCCAGCCGCCGGGACTGGCCCCTGCGTCCAGGCATTTTTCACCGCTTTGGGGCCATTTCCCGCAGCGGACCAGGGCTTCCCAGAGTTTAAGGTAGGCCCGGCTCGGGGGGCCGAATTTATCTTCCTCAAATTCAATGATCCCTGCGGGGAAGGGGCTGGAACAGCGGGGGCTGGCGATTAGGGTGTGGGCGTCCAAAAGGCTCCATGCGCCGATGGGGACCTCGGGAACCTGCCAGGGGAAGGGACGGGGTTTGCGGGAAATCGGGGGCAGCTGGCCTTCGATGAGGGCGGCCCGGCGGAACTGGGTATGAAGGACCGGCGCCCAATTCCGCTGGATGTCACGGAGTGCGGCAGCGGCCTGGGATATGGAATCGAATTCAAGGCGGAAAGGTTCGAGCCAGATGTTCTGCTGCCAAAAGGGTGCCTGGCACCTTTCCACGGCATAATAAAGGGAACCCCATTTATCCTGCCAGGTTCCCAATTCATGTTCTAAATGATCTGCAAAATCCGGAATTGCCTGGTATACCGTGCCCATCATGCCAGGGATGACTGACCGGTTGCGGCGCGCCAGGAAAGATAATCGACATAACGCTGAAAAAGTTTGCCCCTGGGGGAAGCGGTGATGGCAAAGCCTACCTCACCGGAATATTCCCCGGAACGTACCCATTTGGTTTCTACCAATAATTCAAATTTGTCGATATTTGCGGCCTTTTCAGGTATAATTTCCATTTTATACCGGGTATTGGGTTGTATATCCGCCAGGGACGTACATTCCACGCAGCAGCCGGTAACACTAAGATCCTTTAAAAGGCTGTCCTCTTCCAGAATACCGTAGATACGCACCCGGGCAAGGGTCCGATAACGGATGTTTTTGCGGCCCTCCGGTGGAAATGTTCTTACCTGTTCCGACATATCAATTTATTTTGTCCCATAGAGACCGTTTCGTCAACTGTTTTGTGCAAGAACAGGCTGATGCATCTGCCGCCTGTCTTGCCAAAAACCGGTATTCTGTTTAAATATGGTGGTATCCTTTTATAAATGAGACAAGGAGTGAATATGGCGGCAAAACGCGGCCCCGGCGATCGGATTATTGAACTGTGCAAAACCTATTCGATTGACCGCTCAACATTGGCGGAACGCAGCGGACTGGACGCAGATCTGATCCGCCGCATTGAAGAAGGCTATATCCCCGATCTGGCCCCCCTGTTGAAAATTTCCCGCGCCCTCGGCGTCCGCCTGGGCACCCTCCTGGACGATCACGAACAGCTCGGCCCGGTCATCACCCGCAAAGGTGAAGTCACCGCAGCGGCAAGGTTTGTTACCGGCTTGCCCGGCGGCGAAGGCGGGGCAGCCGCAGAGGCCGCAGCCGGAAAAGCCGCCGCCGATCACAAGGGCCTCCATTTCAACACCCTCGCCGCAGACAAGGGCGGCCGCCACATGGAGCCCTTCATCGTGGACATCGAAGCCGATGCGGAACAGGGCAAATCCTCCCACGAAGGTGAGGAATTCATCCACGTCCTTGCGGGAACCCTGGCCCTGGAATACGGCGCAGAATCCCACACCCTGAACGAAGGTGATTCGGTCTACTACGATTCCATCGTGCCCCACCGGGTTTTGGCCGGCGGCGGCAAACCCGCCCGTATTCTCGCGGTCATTTACACGCCGGTCTAATTAAAAGCGTAATCAGGAATAAATAAGCAGTGAATAACGATATGACTTTCATCGAATCAACTTTAGGCGCCGCGCTGCGGGAAAAGGCCCAAACCCAGCCGGATCACGACTTTATCGTCTACGCCGACCGGGATCTGCGTTTTACCTACGCTGAATTCGACCAGCGGGTGGACGAGATGGCCAAGGGCTTCCTCGCCATGGGACTGAAGAAGGGGGACCACATCGGCATCTGGGCCACCAATGTGCCCGACTGGAACACGGTCCTCTTTGCCAGCGCCCGGGCCGGGATGGTCCTGGTGACGGTGAACACCGCCTACAAAACCCACGAGCTGGAATACCTGATACAGCAGTCCGACCTGGCCGCCATCTGCATCATCGACGGCTACCGCGATTCCGACTATATCGCCATGGTTAACGAGCTGGTGCCGGAGCTGAAAACCGCGCCCCGCGGCCACCTCAACTCCGCAAAATTTCCCAGCTTAAAAAGCGTGGTCTACATCGGCCAGGTAAAACACCGGGGCATGTACTCTTTAGGGGAGATCCTGCTGCTGGGCCAGCACACCGATGACGCCGAACTGCGCAAAATTGAGGCATCTCTTAACACCAATGACGTGGTGAACATGCAGTATACCTCAGGTACCACGGGCTTCCCCAAGGGGGTCATGCTCACCCACCGGAACATCCTCAACAACGGCCTGGGCATCGGGGACAACCAGCGCCTGAGCCCGGCGGACATCGTGTGCCTGCCGGTCCCCCTGTTCCACTGCTTCGGCCTGGTCCTGGGGATGATGGCCATCCTCACCCACGGCTCCACCGCCGCCATGCTGGAATGGTTCGATCCCCTGCTGGTACTCGCCACGGTACAAAAGGAAAAATGTACCGCCGTCTACGGGGTCCCCACCATGTTCATCGCCGAGCTCAACCACCCCATGTTTAAGATGTTCGACCTGTCGAGCCTCCGTACCGGCATCATGGCGGGATCACCCTGTCCGATAGAAGCCATGCGCCAGGTCATCGATCTGATGCACATGAAGGAAGTCACCATCTGCTACGGCCTCACCGAATCATCCCCGGTGATGACCCAGACCCGCTACGACGACACCCTGGAAGTAAAAGTGGAAACCGTGGGCCGCGCCCTCCCCGACGTGGAAGTGACCATCCGCGATCCCGAAACCGGCGCAGAGTGCCCCGATGGGGTCCACGGCGAATTCTGCTGCCGGGGCTACAACAGCATGAAGGGCTACTACAAAATGCCCGAAGCCACCGCCAGGTGCATCGACGCCCAGGGCTGGCTCCACTCCGGCGACCTCGGCGTCAAGGACGAAGCGGGCAATTTCCGGGTCACCGGCCGCATCAAGGACATGATCATCCGGGGCGGCGAGAACATCTACCCCAAGGAAATTGAGGACTTCCTCTACACCATGCCCGGTATCCGCGATGTGCAGATCGTGGGGATCGCCAGCAAAAAATACGGCGAGGAAGTGGGGGCCTTCATCATCCTCCACAAGGACGCCAAGATCACCGAAGAGGACGTGCAGGACTTCTGCCGAGGACAAATCAGCCGCTACAAAATCCCCAAGTTCATCTTTTTTGTGGACGGCTTCCCCCTCACCGCAAGCGGTAAGATCCAGAAGTTCCTGCTGCGCGAGCAGGGGATCAAAAAGGTGAAGGAGTTGGGGATTTCAACGTAGTTGAAACGGCGGCATAGGGAACGCAAGTGGTCTATTTTTATAAAAATATGCAATGTCATTGCATATTTTCATAAAAATGCTTGTAATATCCGGCCGGTCACGGTAAACTGTGGGTAATGTACCTGGAACGAACCATGACCAATACCCTCCTCCGAACCTCGCAAAATTTTAAGGTCATTCTGCTGACCGGTATGCGTCAGGTGGGGAAGACCACTTTTTTAAAGGAAATCGCCGTCGGCGAGGGGCGGAAATACGTCACCCTGGATAATCCCAAGGACGAGCAGTTGGCGAAGGAAGAGCCGGCGTTCTTTTTTGAGACCTATGCCCCCCCGGTACTCATCGACGAAATACAATACGCCCCGGAACTGTTTCGCTATATCAAAATGCTGGCGGATACTACCGACAAACGGGGCATCCTCTGGATGACCGGGTCCCAGCAGTACAACCTTATGGCCGGGGTAACCGAAAGCCTGGCGGGACGGGTCTCCATTCTGGATATGCTTGGGTTTTCCCTCTACGAACAGGACGGCAAGGCCGCCGCGCAGGCCCCCTTTCTTCCCTCCAAAACGCCACCGGGCATTCTGGCAAAACGAAATTTAGCCGAAACCTATCAAATTATTTGGCAGGGCTCGTACCCCGAAGTTATCGACAAAAACGCCGATCAGCGCGCCCTTTTTTACAGTTCCTATATCAGGTCCTATCTTGAACGGGATGTGCGGCAGTTGCTAAATGTGGAGAATGAATCGGCCTTTCAGAGATTTTTAAGCTGCGCCGCCGCGCGGACCGGCCAGGAACTTAACCTCACGGAGATGGCCCGGGACGCCGGGATTGCGCCCAATACCGCCAAAAGCTGGCTTTCCATTCTGGAAACCTCGGGGATTGTCTATCTGCTAAAACCCTATTACCGGAACGTAACAAAACGCCTTACCAAGCGGCCCAAACTATACTTTATGGATACCGGGCTCTGCGCCTACCTTTCAAACTGGACTACCCCCGAAACCCTGGAAAGCGGCGCCATGGGCGGCGCCTTTTTCGAGACCTTCGTCATTACCGAAATCATCAAGTCCTGGTATCACAACGGCCGCCGCCCCTCTTTTTACTATTACCGGGATTCCAACCAGGCCGAAATTGACCTGCTCATTGAGCAGGATGGCCTTTTCTACCCCATTGAAATAAAAAAAACCGCCAACCCCGGCAAACAGGACATTAAGGCCTTTGATACTTTTGCAGCCATTGAAAAAACCGGCTACGGCAGCCTGATTTGCCTTACCGACCATCCCCGCCCCCTCACCCCCAATGCCGGCGCGATTTCGGTGTGGGATATGTAGGAGCTACTCCTGATTGTGTTTTCACACCATTATGCAGTTTAAGATAAGGACGATGCCCTATTTTTCATAATGAGTTCTGCACTGAGCTATAATTATCATATCATTTTCAATTCGGTAGATGAGACGATTGGCTTCGTCAATGCGTCTGCTCCAATACCCCTGATATTCATTTTTTAAAGGTTCCGGCTTGCCAATGCCGCCAAAGGGGGTTCTGTCTATATCTTTTATAAGCTGATTGATCTTCTTGAATGTCTTTTTATCCTGGGTCTGCCAATACAGATAATCATCCCATGCTTCGTCCTGCCAGCCCTTCGTCATTATTAGTCCTCAATAAGTTCATGGGCAGTGTACTTGCCGGCTTCTATATCGGCGATGGCTTTTCTTAAATGGGCTTGATTTGTTTCACTCCAGAACGGATCTTCGGAGGAGACGATTTCAAAGGGGATTTTCCGTTCCCGCACCACGGTTTTGGCAAATACGGTAACAGCGGTACTTGTATTCATGCCAAATTCGTCACAGAGGGTATCGAATTGCTTTTTCAGGCTTTCGTCCATGCGGACGCTTAAAATTGACTGTGCCATATCATCAAGATATTGCATTGTTTAGCAGATGTCAATACATTGTTTAGCAATATGTCTTTTTTCCCATCTAAAAACGGATGGTTATTGATAAGCTGATAACCCATTTGCGCCGCCTTGGTATGCAAATCAGGGTAAAGGTCCGCACCGCCAAAGGTTTGAAAGGGAAACATTACGGCGGAATCCAGCAGGTTCATATCCCGTATGCTCTCTGCGCCGCCGGTTTGTCCGGTTAGCCGACGGTGTATCTCGATAATTTGATCCGTCGAGATACGTTTCACTTAGCCAATTCCTCATAGACTTTTTTGTTCTGTTCCATCAACTTATCGGAAAGGGCGAATAGTTCCCCGTCTGCCAGGACTTGAGCCTGTTCCGCAGTCTTGAAGGGGATAACCATATATTGGGGCACATTGTTTTTCAGAATGATCGCGGAGCCATCTTTATCAACCATCCGGGTAACTTTGGAGAAGTTCTGATTGGCCTCGGAAATGGAAAGCATGTTGGCAGTATCAATTTTCATAGGAGCCTCCTGCTTTAAATTATATAACAGGGTTAGGTAAAATTCAACCTATTCGTTACTCCTGCACCTTAAGCAAAACCTCAATCATCTGATACACCACTTCCTGATACTTGGGCGGCCGTTTACCTTGCGGATACCCGTTTCGATACCGGCTATATAACTACTGGAAAGGGATAAATAGTAAAAAAATTCCTTTGCGATAATTCCAGGGCCTCCCGAACCTGTTTTACCCGCTGATTAATCAACTCGCCCATGCCCTCAATATAATCTTGTAAAGATTATTCTGCAAGCGTTCTTATTTTTTACTTGACGTGATTATATAATAATATTTTAATAATCATTAAATAACCATTTTGGAGGTGAGAATCCATGACGGAAAACGCCAAGATAGCGAAATTATGGTCAGGTTTTCACCATCTGGCTGAGGCGGATAAGGATTTGGTTGTCAAGATCGCGGAAGTGGTCAGGCAACCGGAAAAATCCTGCCTGAAAGGGGATAGAAAGGAAACTCAAGATAAGGATTTCCATAAGGAGATAAAACTATCGTGTGGATAGTACGAAGCGGGACCGCCCTATGCTGTTTAGCTTATTGACTAATGGTTTATTTTATGATAATATAAAAAAACGAGAGAAAAATGAAAAAGATATATTTATTAACATTTTTTGTTTTAATATTCATTCACCAAAATATGTACCCCAATAATATTTTTGACATTGCATGGACCCCCGGACAGGTTGGTTGGGGGATGGATATTGCAAAAAATGAAAACAATCAAGAATCCAATTTACAATTATTAAATATATTTGTAGAACATAAAAAAACAAATATTGGTATAGGATTTAGTCCTTTCAGAATGTGGAATGATTACACAAGTTTTTTTAATTTTAATATATATTATAATTTATTTAATGCATTTCATTCATTTAATGATTATGGTTATGATGATAAATTAATTGTATTTTTAAATGACTGTTATAAAATTATTACTGGTCCATTTATATCAATAAATTATTTAACATTATATGATTCATTTAAATTTAGATATAATACTGTTTCATTCAATACTGGTATGCGTTTTTCGCTTATTGCACGTTATCCCGAATACAAATGGATTTTATCACGTTTTGGTAGTCAAATTTTTAACATTGAAACTGGTTATCATTATAATAATACATTACACGGAAATAATTATTTTTATTTTAATATAAGTACGGATATTACCTTTTTAGTTTTATATATTTTTAATAAAGCTACTAAATCTAAAAAATGATAAAATTAGAATTAAATGTAATTTCACATTCTTCCTTGTGGGAAATAATTGGCGAAGAGGGACAAAAAAACTTCGTTTAACATACGCTATGATTGCCTCAATACCGTAAGGTAGGGTAGTTTTAAGCCCGCCGCACCCAATTGTAAGTACATTAAAAAAGCAAGTGGTTGACATTATTGATAAACATATGATAGATTTATTCGGTAATTAACCGGGTTCTCGAACAAGTCTATTACTTAGTGAGTGAAATTTATGGGTAAAAGATTAGAAATATTGAAACTTGTTGTCATTGTAATTTTAACTGCTTGTCTACAGATATCCTGTACAAGTTTACATGCCTATGGTATTGCATTAATCACTCCGTATGACGGAAAGGTGGTTATTAAAAATGAGAAAAATACGGTGCAGCATCTGGAAAATGTTATTCAAAATTACGACGGCTATACCATGCGGGCATTTGACAGAAAAGCAATATCGTATAAAGTAAAAAAAACAAATGTCACAACACACAGTTTTTATGTAATCTTTATGCCTGATGGAACGTATCATACGTTAAGTTTTTCTGCTACCGGCAAATTGGCTACATCGCAAGGCGCATGGGCAATGGATACAGAGACTGATATTGCGTCTTACCGTGATTTTTTATATGGAAATAATAAATGGGGGGTCAGAGAAATCGTAACGGATAACGGCATTAACACGCCATTGACCATTGGGAATATTCTAACAAAGATACAAAACAATATAACCTATTATTATCGTTCAACCATAAATAGAAATGATAATCATGATAATTGTAATACAGCCTTATTGGAAACACTTGCTGAGAATGGATGATCCAAATATAAACCGGACCAAACTTCGCAAACAGGTCTGGCGAATCCGTGTTCTTTTCGTTATAATTTCTCCATGGCCTATTCTGATTTACAGGACTTTATCAGCGCCCTTGAAAAAGCAGGGGAACTTAAACATATCAGCGCCGAGGTTGATCCCGAACTGGAGATCACCGAGATCGCCGGCCGGATAATGGCGAGCCGTGAGCCCGCAGCGGGCGGCCCGGCTTTGCTTTTTGAGAAGGTGAAGGGCTCGGCCTACCCCCTGCTGATCAACGCCATGGGCAGCGAAAGGCGGATGGCTATGGCCCTTGGCGCAAAAAGCCTGGACGCCAGGGCCGCCGAAATCGAGGGGCTTATCAGCTGGGCCTGGTCCCAGGCGCGGGACTTCAATCTGCTCAAAACCGTCCCCGAAGCGCTCCCCAAACTGCCCATCGCCATGAGCGTCTTCCCCAAAAAGATCAGCCACCCCAAATGCCAGGAAGTGATTGAAGATATACCTGCGGCGGGCGGCACGGCGAATGGCGGCGCAATAGGCTTCGACAGCCTCCCCATACTCAAGTGCTGGCCCAAGGACGGGGGCCGCTTCCTCACCCTCCCCCTGGTCTGCACCGAAGCTCCGGACCACGGCGTACGAAATGTGGGGATGTACCGGATGCAGATCTACGACAACCGCACCGCGGGGATGCACTGGCACCTCCACAAGGACGGGGCCCACTTTTTCGAGCAGTACCGGGCGCTGAACCGACGAATGCCCGTGGCGGTGGCTCTGGGCAGCGACCCGGCGGTAACCTACGCCTCCACCGCGCCCCTGCCCGAGGGCATCTGGGAGATGATCTTCGCGGGCTTCCTCCGGGGTAAGGGGGCGGAGATCGCCAAGGCCACTTTGAGCGATCTGATGATCCCGGCGGACGCGGAATTTGTCCTTGAGGGCTACGTGGACCCCAACGAAAGGCGGCGAGAGGGGCCCTTTGGGGATCACACGGGGTTCTATTCCCTTGAGGATGACTACCCGGTTTTTCATCTGCAGCGGATCACCCGGCGGAAGAACCCGGTCTACCCCGCCACCATCGTGGGCATTCCCCCAAAAGAGGACTGCTGGATGGCAAAGGCCACGGAGCGGCTTTTCCTGCCCCTCCTCAAACAGCTCTGCCCGGAAATTGTGGACATGAACATGCCCCTGGAAGGGGTCTTCCACAACTGCGCCATCGTTTCGATAAAAAAACGCTTCCCCGGTCAGGCCCGGAAGGTGATGAACTTCCTTTGGGGCATGGGGCAGATGATGTACACCAAACTCATCATCGTTGTGGATGCGGAGGTGAACCCCCAAAACGTGTCCGAAGTTGCCTGGCGCAGTTTCAACAACATCGACGGCCGCCGGGACATCGTGTTCAGCGACGGCCCCCTGGATGCACTGGACCACTCCTCGCCGCTGCCCCGTTACGGCACACGGATCGGCCTGGACGCCACCCGGAAGGGCCCCGACGAGGGCCACACCCGGCCATGGCCCGACCCGCTGGTGATGGACAAGGACATCGTAGAACTGGTGAACCGGCGCTGGAAAGAATATGGGTTCTAGCCAAATTCAGAATGATAGCCCCGCATTGTCTCCGTTCAGGGGAATGATCCGAAAACTCGGTATGATTTTCGATGCGGTGATCTTCCGGCACACCCTCTTTTCGCTTCCCTTTGCGGCCACAGCAATACTGTTGGAAAGCGGGGGGCATCCGCCCCTGAAAAAGGTGATCCTCATCCTTATTGCCGCCGTTGCAGGACGGAGCGCCGCCAACGCCCTGAACCGGGTGATCGACGCGGATATCGACAGGAAAAATCCCCGGACTGCGAACCGGCATATTCCGCAGGGGCTTCTTTCAAAAAAGGCCCTCCTTGTTTTCAGTTTGGTGATGTGCGCCATCCTGGTTGCCGCGGCGGCGCTGCTCAACCCCCTCTGCGTCATGCTGCTCCCCCTGGCGGGCATACTGATCGGAGGCTATTCCTTCAGCAAGCGCTTTACCTGGCTCTGCCACTACTGGCTGGGCGTGGCCTGCGCCTGCTCGGTGATGGGCTCCTTTGTGGCGCTCACCGGGCGCTTTGAAGTGCGCTACTTTTTTCTTGCAGGGGCGCACGCCCTTTGGGTGGCGGGGTTTGACATTTTGTACGCCCTGCCGGATATTGATTTTGACCGCCGGGAGGGGCTCTGCTCGATTCCCGCTGAATTCGGCGCCGGCTTTGCGCGGCTCCTGGCGATCCTGTCCCACCTGGGTACCCTGCTGGGGCTCTTTCTGGTTCCGGTTTTCTGGAGGGTTTCCGGCTTCTATTTTATCGGGGCGGGGCTTGCGGCGGTACTGCTTATCGCGGAACATGTGATTGCATTGGGCAGCAGTGAAAAACACATCCGGATTGCCAGTTATTCGATTAATGAGATTTTGCCCCTTCTGATCCTGGCGGGAACCGCCGCCGGCATCTATACTTTGTAACAGGAAAAATAAATGGGAAGATATCTGCTTTGCATTACCGGGGCCAGCGGTTCAATTTACGGGCTGCGCACCCTCCGGGCCCTGATCGAAGGGGGCCACGAAGTCCACAGCATCGTGTCCCAATGGGGGGAGCGGGTTATTGCGCAGGAAACCGGGCGGCCCTTTCACCGTTGGGCTTCGGATTTCGGCTTCCCGGCGGAGCGGATCTACGCCCCGGACAATTTGGCGGCCCCCCCGGCTTCGGGTTCTTTCCTGTTGGACGGGACCATCATCGTTCCCTGTTCAATGAACAGTGTGGGAACCATCGCAGCCGGCATTTCCCGGAACCTGATCCACCGCGCCGCACTGATCAGCCTGAAGGAGGGGCGGCCCCTGGTACTGGTTCCGCGGGAGACGCCCCTCTCGCTTGTAGATCTCCGCAACCTGACCAGTCTTGCAGAGGCGGGGGCGGAAATTTTGCCGGCGGCTCCGGCCTTTTATCATCAGCCAAAAACAATCGACGACCTTACGGGTTTTATGGCGGGAAAAATTCTTGACCGTCTTAAGATACAACACAGCCTATTTAAACGATGGAGTGAATGAATGAAAAATGCAAAAAAAGCAATCGCCCTTTTCTGCTGTCTTGCGGCAATCGCCGTAAGCCTTTCCGCCCGGCCCCAACAGGACGCCGCGGCAGGGGGCAGCACGGCCAGTGCCGAACCCCTGCGGGTGGGGATCATGCCCGACGCGGATTCCCTGCCCTTCATGGTGGCCCGTGACGAGGGCTTCTTTACTGCGGAAGGGGTGAATGTGGAATTGATAAACTTCCAGAACCCCCAGGAACGGGACGCCGCCATTCAGGCGGGGCGGCTGGACGCGTCCATATCGGACCTGCTGGCGGCGGCTTTCCTGACCGCCGGGGGCTTTGACATGAAGGTGACGAGCCTGACCGATGGCCGCTACGGCATCGTGGGCTCCGCCAAGCTCAACGTGAAAACCCTCGCCGACCTCCGGGGCAAACGGGTGGGACTTTCCACCAACACGATCATCCAGTACACCGTGGACGCCCAGCTGGCAAGCGCCGGAATTTCCATGAGTGAATATGAGCCCGTGTCGGTACCCCGGATGCCCCTGCGGCTGGAGATGATCCAGAACGGCCAGATCGAGGCGGTGAGCCTGCCGGAGCCGCTTCTGACCGCCGCGGTTGCACAGGGGGGGGCGCTGCTTTCCACCACGGACGCTACCGGGATTGACGCGGGGATCCTCCTCTTTTCAAAGAAGATCCTGGACAGCCGTTTGAATGACGTGACGAAATTCTACCGGGCCTACTACCGGGCGGCCCAGAAGATCAACGCCGGCCCCGATGCCTACCGGGATTATCTGGTGGAGAAGGCCGCCTTCCCTGCGGCGGTACGGGACGCCTACCGCTTCGTCACCTACCGGAAGCCAAGCTTGCCGGACAAGGCCCAGATCGACCAGGCCCTGGCCTGGCTGAAAACCCGAAACCTCCTCGAAGCGGACCTCAAGGCGGAGGACCTTACCGATGGACGGATCGCCGCTGCCGCTGCCGCATGGTAGAAGTCCGGGACCTTGCCGTCTCCTACCCCCTGCCGGGGAAGGGGGCGGTGGCCGCTTTGGCGGGGATCAACACCCGCTTTGAAACCGGCAAGGTCTCGGCGATCATCGGCCCCTCGGGCTGCGGCAAGACCAGCCTGATCCACGCTGCGGCGGGACTGCGGCGGGTCAGCGCCGGGGAGATTCGCATTGGCGGTCAGGTCTTGACCGGGGTGCGGAAAAACACCGCCGTGATCTTCCAGGACTACGGCCTCCTCCCCTGGAAAACCGTTGCGGCAAACGCGGAACTGCCCCTGCTCATCGCGGGGGTCCCCAAAATTCGCCGCCGGGAACAGGCCGGGGCGCTGCTTGAAGAATTCGGCCTCACGCCGTTTACCAAACTCTACCCCCGGCAGCTTTCCGGGGGCATGAAGCAGCGTCTCGCCATTGTCCGCGCCCTGGCGGCGGAGCCCGACCTGCTCCTGATGGACGAACCCTTTTCCAGCCTGGACGCCCTCAGCCGGGAAGAGGCCCAGGACTTCCTGCTGTCGATCCGGCGCCGCAATCCATACCCCCTGCGCCGCAATCCTCTGACCATCATCATCGTAACCCATTCCATTGAAGAAGCGGTCTACCTGGCGGATAGGGTTTATGTGATGACCGGGAAAAACCCCGGCAGCCTTGCCGCCTGCGTGGACATCCCCCGGTCGGCAGCGGGCGCAGACTTTCGTAATACTCCACAATTTCTCGAACTATGTACCGCATTAAGGACGCAGCTCAGGGGTGTACCATCGTGAAAAAATACCTCGCCATACTGGTCACCCTTACCGCCTTCACCGGCCTCTGGGCGCTGACTGCGGTCCTTGTCGCCCGGCCCTTCTTCCCCGGCCCTGTGGTGGTGGTCCGGGCCCTGGTCAAAATGGGCGCGGCGGGGACCCTGGGGCGGCATCTGGGGGCAAGCCTTTCCCGGATAATCTGGGCATTGGTTACCAGCTCTATCCCCGCCGTGGCGCTGGGACTCGCGGCGGGGCGGTCCGCCAAAATCAACCGCATCGTGTCCCCGGTGATCTACCTCCTCCACCCCCTGCCAAAAGCGGCCTTTCTCCCCATCATCATGCTGGTCCTGGGATTGGGGGAGGCGTCGAAAATTTTTCTCGTGGGATTTATCATCTTCAGTCAGATTTTGGTGAGCGCCCGGGATGCGGCGGAACGGGCGCCGGAAGAACTGGTTGATTCGGTACGCTCTTTGGGGGCGGGGAAGTTCGATGTGATGCGCCACGTGATCATCCCCGCGGTGCTGCCAAATCTGTTTACGGGGCTGCGGGTCAGCCTGGGCACGGCAGTGGCGGTGCTCTTTCTGGCGGAAACCTTCGCCACCGACACGGGGCTGGGCTACCTCATCGTGGACGCATGGACCCGGGTTTCCTACGGTGAAATGTACGCGGCGATCCTGGCATTAAGCCTGTTGGGGCTCTGCCTTTTCGCGATCACCGATCTGACAGAAAAACTACTCTGTCCCTGGGAGAAGGGAGACGGGAATTAATGCTGGAGTTATCGAACAACTCTAATGAGTAAGACGGTAGAATATCTGAAATCCCAATGGAACCCATGACAGTATTACTGCAAACACCAGGATGATGATTCCCCCCGCAGCAGAACGGTTCTGTGTAACAAAAGTTGGCTGATCTTTTTCAGCCGCCGGTTCCGAAGGAATTTCACTCAATTCAATCATCAATTTATCAATACCGCCGGCGATGTTTTTCCGGTCAATAATATGTTTCCGTTCCGCGATCTGTGCAAAAATGCGGAAGGACTCGCCCACCAGTTCGCCAAAGGAACCGGGGAGCCGCAGGTCCTGCCGGATGGTCACACGGGAAAGCATGATCAGCGCTTCCAGCGTCACCCCCCGGTGGATGCCCGCCAAAAGGGCGCCGGTGGTAATCTTGAAAAACCCCAAGGAAACCATGACCCTGCCGTAGGGCACCAAAAGATTGAAGGCAACGATACCCAGGATGACCAAAATGGTGATCAGGGGATTGTTCTTTTTTCCCGTAAGCCACGCCAAAAACCAAAAAAAGAGAAACTGTACCGTTCTGAAAATCGTATTGGGATTAAAAAGCAGGGCGGGCATGATCAAGAGCCCTGCGATACAAAGGGCGCGGCTGGAAAAGAGCCGTTGATACCATTGCTGCCGGCGCAGTCTGAATTCTTTCAGGCGATTCATAGGGGCCTCTTTGCACGGGCCGCATACCATTGTGACCTGGCGGTAAAATATTCGCAGAACAGTCCCAGAGCGACGCCGGTGACAAGCCCCAGAGCCAAAAAAGGCGGCGCGATATACCGGGCGCTCTGGCCGAAGATAAAGACCCAGGCCAGAGCCAGCTGGGTAAGGTTAGAGATCAGCGCCCCCGCAGTCCCAACGCCGACAAGGCTGATCCGTTTCGGCCCAAGGAGCCGGCGCAGCCCATACATGGCCCCTGCGGAAAGGGCGGTTCCTGCCAGGGAAAAAAGAAAGATATACGAAAATAGCGTGCCGGTGATCAGGGCCTGCCCCAAAATCTTGATGCCCACCAGCAGCACAAAGGTCGGCAGGGGAAAAATATCCAGCGCCAGCATAAGGGGAAGATTCGCGATACCGATCCGCATAAAGGGGACCGGCTTGGGGATCATGTATTCAATGGTGGAAAGGAACAAACAAAAGGCCCCTAAAAGCGCCACCGTCCGCCGGTCCGCAATGTGCCCGGCCTCACCAGGAAGTGGAGTCGAGGATTCCGTTGATATCATCTTTACCTTCTATTATTACAAATACATTATTGGGAAGACAGGCTACCCATTGGCCGTCAGACTCGATGTGCCCCGCAGCGACACAGGTTTGATTATCACAGGGTGAAGATAACACATGGGCCCGGCGATCCCGAATCTCCACAACCGTATCCCCCAGGGGCCCCGGCACCGTAACGGTCTCCTCCGCATCCAGGGGAAACACCCAAACTTTATTGCTGCCCTGGATCATCACCTGATGGGTGTTCTGCGGCTTGGCATATATCATAAAAGCCGAAAAAGCGGTTAACGCAGCAGCGGCGCCTATCACCACAAAATCCAGGGGCTTTAAGGGAAACTTTCCCTTCATCACAACTCCTTGTGTTTATAATTGTTTCATGTTATAGCACATTTGTGGTTTGCTCAATAGCGCTATAAGGCAACAAATTTTCAAAGTATTTTCATTTTTTACGATCCGCCATCCATGCGAGTGCCCTATATATAGCATGAACATATCACTGAAATTCCCTTTACCAACGGGGGCCATCAGGCGCCGGGCGCGGAAGTACGCCGCCGAGGGCAGAATTCTGGATGTGATGCTCGACATCGTCTTCAAAACCCTCTTTACCGCAGACGATGAAGATTCACGGGAAGCTTTACGGCTTCTCCTTTCGGACTGTACCCACCGTAACGTCAAAAATATGCAGGTACGGAATAATGAAATCTTACCCGAATATCTATTCGGGAAAATGGTCCGGCTGGACATCCTGGTTACTTTTAACGACGGGGAGCAGGCGGATCTGGAAATGCAGATCCAAAAAAGTGACGATGACCTCAGGGCACGGGCTCTGTTTCTGGGGGCGAAACTGCTGGCCGGTCAGGTCAAACGGGGGGTCAAATATCAGAAAACAAAACGGGTGTATCAGATTTTCTTTCTGAATTGCGTCTTGTTTCCCGGCAGTAATAAGGTACCCCGGCGTTACTTCCCCATGGAAGAAACGGAGCACGACAGGTTATCCCAAAACCTGGAGATCATCTTTTATGAGATGCCGAAACTGGAACGGGTGGTCAAGGCCTATTTTGAGGGGACGGCGGATCTGAAAAACTTGCCAAAGGAGCAGAAATGGTGTATATACTTTA
>BNUU01000014.1 GCA_025997595.1 Spirochaetia bacterium
CATCATAGTATTGCCCTACCTTGAAAACGGCGCACCTGACCCCCGGAGGATATAAGGAGCGCACCGGAAAAAACGGCGAAGGGGGGGTGGTGCATAAAACCGTGACCTTCGCAGAAGGGCATGGTTTTATGCGCCAGGACCCCCCCGCCCTATTCCCCGTGCGCTCCTGGGACCCATGCAGGGGTCAGGTGCGATTTCCAGAGAGCGGTGGGACTGAGCAGGTAAAACGACACGACACGGGATATTTCCTTAGTCGCCTTAATCATTACACTCCCCTCATTTTTTTATAATCATAGTCTTTACTGAAATGTAGTTTTCCTTTCAATTCTTTTAAATTTTTTCTTTTCCTGTTATTTACATACTCCTGTAATGCAACTTCAATTAATTCCCTTTTGGTAGAAATGACTTTCGAAAATTTAAAGGCTTCTTCTACCAATTCATCGTTTAAAACAACATTTGTCCTCATTTTTATCCTCCAATACACATCAAATGATTGGTCAAATATTTTTGATCTGTGGGTCAAGTTTAGTCACCGGGGGGCGGGATTAGAGCTTTTCGATTGTTTCGAGGGGAAGGCCGGTAGCGGTGGAGATCTTTTCAGAAGGATACCCTTGGGCCTTCAGATTCCGGGCGGTTTCCTCTTTGCCTTCCCGTTTTGCCCCTACCAACAGGCTCTGCATATCCAGGGCATTCTTGTACTCGTGATCCAGAATTGCCCGCTCAACTTCGTCCCGGCTTACCGTTAATAGGACTTCACTCGCCATTTCTATGCCCTCCTCATGTTCCAATATCTCGTTAACCAAATCCCGTTTTTCACTTTCGGTGACATGCCGGAAGAATACCGACCACCGTTCCGCGCTGCTCATCTCCGTAACCGGCTTTGATGCGACCTGCTCTACCTTTGATAACTCTACCGTTATTATACTGGTCTTCCCCCCAAGGGACAAGTTATGTTCCCTGTCGTAATACTCAAAGCGGTGGATCAGCTCATCATCCTTGAAAAAAGGTGCGTTCAACAGGGATATCTGGTAGGTGTTATGTAAATCCCTGTAGGTCTTGTCCATGCCCCGGATATCCTGGGAAGTAAAGAGTTTGCACACATGAAATTCAAGCCGTAAAATCTCATCAATGTCGGGGTTGGTGGTCATCTCGACATTTCCCAGCTGGCCGTTGTTAAACTTGACGGCAATGTCAAAGCGGATTTGCCGGTCCCGCAGGCTGGCAGGGGGCGGTTCATTGGCGGTGACGGTTACCAGTTCCACCGGTTGCCCGATATAAGCCGAGAGCATCTGCTTAAGGGCGCCCCGCGAAGGCCGGGTATCCCGGGTAAAGACGGATTTGAAGACATTATCCCGGCAGGGATCGATGATGTCGTCGTCGTAAGAAAATTTTATTTTGTTCATAGAAATCTCCACCCTCTATACGTCCTTCGGACGCTTATAAATAGGTAATGATTGACTGTGCAGTTATAAAAACCGCACACTATATAGGGCACGAAGGCGCCATTTTGCTTGCATCAAAGGACAAAATTCGCTAAAAAAACTACCTTTTTTCGCCCAGCCGCCCGACACCGAGGGCGGCTGGGCCAATATTGAGATCCGGCTTAAAAACACCTATACTTTACTCAAGGAGTCCTGTATGAAAAAATTCACTATCTGCGCCGCGATTCTTTGCGCCCTCTGTCTCTCCGTAATGCCCACCCTGGATGCCCAGCAAAGCAGCAATCCCGGCCTGCAG
This sequence comes from Spirochaetia bacterium, assembly GCA_025997595.1. Classification (GTDB taxonomy): domain Bacteria; phylum Spirochaetota; class Spirochaetia; order Treponematales; family Breznakiellaceae; genus BNUT01. The sequence continues at coordinate 1,738 of BNUU01000014.1, forward strand.
CCGATTTTGAACCATTATGCGACCCGCAATTTTGTCGCCGGCGCTGTCCTCAAGGCCGACCTGGATCTGATCCTTCAGGCCGGCATCCGCGCCCCCAGCGCCAATAACCGGCAGCCCTGGCAGTTTACGGTGGTGCAAAACCAGAACCTGGCTAAACAGATCGTCTCAAGCATCGTGGCCGATAATGTGCTTATCATTATCTCTGCGGTTGGGGACGGCAAAACCAACGGGTCTCAAATCCTGGACTGCGCCCTGGCTGCGGAAAGCATCTACCTTGCCGCCCAGGCCCTGGGCTACGGCTCCCGGATCTACACCGGTCCCATGGATGCCATCAACCGGAACCTCAAGTCCGATCTCGGCCTCCCCAACGGGTACAGCGCGGTGGCCCTGGTCCGGGTGGGCCGCGTCCAGGCCGATGCCGTCAGCGGCGCCTCTTCCCGGAAGGATGCAAATGCCGTGGTGAACTACAAGTGAAATCCCGGCCCCCATACGGCTGGCATAAATCATTCAAATTCGGTATATTAGAAATGACAGGAGAACAGCATGTTTGAAGAACAGGTTAAATCAGCCCTTGAAAATGTACGGCCCTCCCTCCAGGCGGACGGCGGGGATGTGGAATTTGTGTCCCTTGCGGATGATGGTACCGTGTCGGTTAAGCTGACCGGCGCCTGCGGCGGCTGCCCCATGGCCCAGATGACCCTCAAAATGGGCATTGAAAACTACCTCAAAAAGGAAGTTCCCCAGGTTACCTCAGTCGTTGGAGTCTAATGTTGAATTTCTGCCCCTGAATCGCGCCGACATGGCGGCTCGGGGGTGGGAATCCTGCGATTTTATCTTTGTTTCCGCCGATGCTTATGTGGATCACCCTTCCTTTGCGACGGCCCTGATTTCACGGGTCCTTGAATCCGCCGGGTACCGGGTGGGGATCATCCCCCAGCCGGACTGGAAAAATCCCGCTTCCTATACCGTTTTAGGCCGTCCCCGGCTGGGTTTTCTGGTGGGGGCGGGCAACATGGATTCCATGGTTGCCAACTACACCGCCGCCAAAAAGCCCCGTTCCGATGACGCCTATTCCCCCGGCGGCAAAGCCGGTTCCCGCCCCGACCGGGCCACCCTTAAATACGTTGAAGGCATCCGCGCCGCCTGGAAGGATGTGCCGGTGATCGCAGGCGGCATTGAGGCAAGCCTCCGCCGTTTTGCCCACTACGACTATTGGTCCGATACGGTCCGCCGGTCCATCCTGCTGGATTCCAAGGCGGATATTCTGGTCTACGGTATGGGTGAGGCGCCGATTCTGGAAATTGCCCGCCGCCTTGCCGCCGGGGAAAAGATCACCGCCATCCGGAATGTCCGGGGCACCTGCGTCCGCTTTCATGGGGAGGGCCCTGCCGCCGGTTTTGTCCGCCTCCCGGACTACGAAGCGGTAAAAGGAACCGATCCCGCATCCCTGCGGGCCTACGCCGAGCACTTCATGCTCCAAAAATACAACGCCGACCCCGAAACCGGCCAAATTTTGGCTGAATTGAACGATGGCGGCCGCTGGGTCATCCAAAATCCCCCGGCCTTTCCCCTCAAAACTGCCGAACTGGACCGAATTTACGAGCTGCCTTTCACCCGCCGCGCCCATCCCCAGTACGGCCCAAGGGGCCTACCGGCTCCAGGCATCCCCGCCCTCACGGAAACTTCTTTTTCCCTGGTGAGCAGCCGGGGCTGTTTCGGGGGCTGTTCCTTCTGCGCCATCACCTTCCACCAGGGCCGGGCGGTCAGCTCCCGCAGCGCCGAAAGCCTCTGCCGGGAGGCCGCAACCTTAGCCGCATTGCCCGGCTTCAAGGGCTACATCCACGACGTGGGGGGTCCCACCGCCAACTTCTACGGCCCCGGTTGTAAAAAACAGGAACGGGGCGCCTTCTGTCCCCGCCGGGAATGCCTCTTCCCCGAGCCCTGCCCGGAACTGCGGCCGGATCACGGCCCCTACCTCAAGGCTCTGGCCGGCCTGCGCAAAAAGGTGCCTGGCACCATTTCCGGCGCCGGCCCCATCAAAAAGATCTTTATCCGATCCGGCATCCGCTTTGACTTTCTGGAAATGGATAAGCGGCACGGACAGGAATTCCTTGAGACTCTCTGCAAGTACCACGTGAGCGGTCAGCTCAAGGTGGCCCCGGAGCATGTCTCAGCGCCGGTGCTGGTCGCCATGGGAAAAAGCGGGGCCGCCGTCTACGAAAAGTTCCGGCAGGACTACGCCGAAGTGAACCGGCGGCTCGGCCTCAAGCAGTACCTTATCCCCTATTTTATTTCCAGCCACCCCGGTTCCCGGCTGGAGGACGCGGTGGAACTTGCCCTGTACATGAAAAAGAGTGGCTTTGTCCCCGATCAGGTCCAGGATTTTTACCCCACCCCCGGTACCCTCGCCACCGTGATGTACCGCACCGGCCTTGACCCCCGTACCATGGAACCGATTTACGTGCCCCGTGGCGAACGGGAAAAAAAGCTCCAGCGGGCCCTGCTCCAGTTCAACCACCCCGAAAACCGCCGTCTGGTCGCCGAAGCCCTGCGGGAAGCGGGGCGGGAAGATCTGATCGGGCGGCTCTGATGCACCTAACGATGATAGCAGACGGGCAGAGTCTTATCTCAAAAAAAATTCAATATTTCTTTTTCCGTGTAAAATCCGATAGATGCGGATTGTTTTGCTGGTTTTGAAAATCTTATAAAACACCAGATAGTCCTGAACTATTGCCCTGTGATAGGCTTTATTTCCTTCGTATTCAGCATACATGTAGGGGTTTTGCGTCAGACCATCAAGACTCTGTTCAAGGGCATCCAGGAACCGCCCCGCAGTACCCGGATAAAATTGGGATAAATACCGGCAAATATCTTCAATGTCGGTGGCAGCCCGTTTTAAGAGTTTTAGCTCATAGACCATCATATTTTTTTCTTAAGCGGCGGAATACATCCTTATAATCCTGCCATTCGGCGCCGGGAAAAGCTTCTTCCTGTTCTGCTTCCTTGAGTTTTTCCGCTATATACATATAATGCTGATATTCTTCAATTTTTGCGTAATCTTCTATGTTCATAAGAACCGCCGCGCCCCGGCCATTTTTGGTAATGATCACCGGATCGTGGTTGTCCAGAAGAGTTTCAATTTCGGCATAATGATTCCGCAAGTCCCGTACCGGCCTTGCCTGTATATTCTGCATGTTAATCTCCCTGTATCAATGTATCACATTTGGGATACATTATCAAGGTTAATATATTATACCACTTCTTCGTCTTTACCCTAAATCGCTATCATGGTATAAATAACCATGACCGTAGCGAAAAACCGGGTGGTCAGCATCGACTACACCCTCAAAGATGATAAGGATCAACTGCTTGATACCACCTCAGGATCGGAGCCGCTGGAATACCTCCACGGATATGGCAATATCATTCCCGGCTTGGAACGGGCCCTGGAAGGCAAATCCCAGGGCGATAAGCTCAGCGTAAAAGTTCCCGCAGCGGACGCCTATGGCCTGCGGGATGACAAGCTGGTCACCACCGTGCCCCTGGACCGTTTCGATGGGGCGGATGCCGTGGAAGAGGGCATGCAGTTTGAAGCCCAGACCCCCGATGGCTACCGGGTAGTGACCGTCACCAGGGTGGACGGCACGCAGGTGACCATAGACGGCAACCATGCCCTGGCCGGGCTGGATCTGAATTTCGATGTCACCGTTGCCGCCGTCCGGGAAGCCAATGCGGAAGAGCTGGCCCACGGTCACGTGCATGCCCATGGACATCACCACGGCCATGAACACGAAAACTGCGATGGGTGCGGGGGCTGCGGCGGCAATTAAGCCGGATAGTTCAGGTTTTCCTTCCCCGCGTTTTTCAATACCGCTCCGTACCGCGCCGCTTCCCACTTGGCCATGTTCAGGTTCTGCTCCGAATAGTTGCCGCATTCCGCCGGGTCGGCGCCGGGGATAGCCCCCTCAAAGGCGGTGATCCAGTCCATCAAATCCCGGATCAGGGGCAGGATTTCGGGGGAAGTCCGCTTTCCTTCCAGGATTACGTAGAACCCCGTGCGGCATCCCATGGGGCCGAAATAGACGGTCTTGTCCGCCCATTCCTTGTGGGAACGCAGAAAGGTCGCCCCTAAATGCTCAATGGTATGCAGGGCCGGCATATCAATGACCGGCTCCTTGTTAGGCTCCTTAAAGCGCATGTCGAAGGTGGTAAGGATGGTATCCCCAAACTTATCCTGCCGGGACACGTACAGCCCCGGTTTGAGACGCAGATGGTCAACCTGAAAACTGGCAATCTTTTCCATAATACTTTTCCTCTCTTTTAATTAGTAATTCTTGATAATCCGGCGGACTATTTCCGCCGAATGTTTTGAAGCGATGGGCAGGAATTCATCATGGGTCATGGGGGATTCCGCGCCGGCGATGTCCGAGACCGCCCGGATGATCAGGGAGGGGACGCCGAAAAGGGCGCAGGCGTGGGCAATAGCGGCGCCTTCCATTTCAACCGCCCGCATCTCCGGGAAGGTTTTGCGGACCGCGGCAATTTTTTCCGGGACGTGCATAAAGGTATCGCCGGAACCGATGATCCCCCGGACATGATTAAAATCCGCGGGGAGGATCTTCTCCGCCTTGAGCTGGTTTATCGCCGTTTCCGCCCGCCGCATCAGATCTTCGCCCACGGGAAACACCGCGGGCTGGCCGGGGATCTGGCCGCTTTTATAGTTGAAAGCGGTAACGTCCACATCGTGGTAGACCAGGCCGCTGGAAACGATGACATCCCCATAGACAAGGGTGGGATCGATGCCCCCGGCGGAACCGGTGTTCAGCACCAGGCGCGGCTTGAAGTGATCGATAAGCAGGGCGCAGCCCACGGCGGCGTTCACCTTGCCGATACCGCAGAGGAGCAGCGCCACCGGATGGGCTCCAAGTTTCCCGGAGTAAAATTCAAAAATCCCGATTTTGGTGATCTTCACATCCTGCAGCGCCGAGCGGAGAAGGCTGACCTCTGCTTCCATGGCGCCGATAATTCCAATCATGCATCCCTCACTGAATGTTCTGCCAGCCCTATTCTTTTAGACTACAGAATAGTGATCGCTGATATCTTTGCGCCAATCGGCCCGGCTTTCCTTGTCTTCCCATTCGACTATTTTTTTGATTTTGAAGTTCTGGGTGTCCTGAGGGTTGGGGAACTGCACCACCCCGAAGCGGCCGCCCCCGATATAGGTTACGGCGTCCCCCGGTTCCAGGATTTCCCCTTCCGCAAGCCGGGCGATCACACAGTCAAAATGAACGGGCGCCCCGGAGCCTTTATCGGTGATGGCCATGGACATATCATTGATGGGTTTTCCGCAGTAGGGGCAGTCGGGGGAGGGAATGGGCTCGGTGGATAATTCAGGGGGAACCCATTTGGGCCGGTCAAGCCAGACCTTGGGGGCCTTTTCATAGCGCCGCAGGTCGTCATTTCTTTTGCCGCCGTTCCGATGGGAATTGTTTTGGGTGTTTTGTCCGTTGTTCTGTCCCTTGTCTGAGTCCCGTTCCCGGCGTTTAAAGGATCTTCTCCGGTTATTTCCGCCCTTTCCGCTGCCGTTCATGGTAAAGTCCTCCTTGGGATGTATCGAGAAGTTCATTACTCAGCATCAGGGCTATCCGCTGAATCGCGCCTTTAAGATAATCTTCGTTGTTTATCTTTTTACGCAGATTATCCAGCCTTGAGGGGCTCAACTGAGATTCTTCCATCATACACACTCCACGAAGGCCGATGCAAGGTGCTGGATGGCCGCAGGTCCGGCATGGGGACTTACAAAAATCACGTCAAAACGAATTGTCATTTCATTATATTTTCGATTGACGGCGAGAAAATACTTAGCTGTTTCTATGATACGGCGCTGTTTTTTTTCATCTATTCCATATTGAAGGTCTGCCATTCCGTAGGCAGACCAGGCCTTAACTTCAACAAATACTATTGTTTCTCCGTCCTGGGCGATGATGTCAACTTCCCCCTTTGGGGAACGAAAATTGGTGGTGATGATCCGCATACCCTTTTTTTCAAGGGCCTCCACGGCCCGCTTTTCCCCATCCCTGCCCTTACGGGTATTAGCTGATTTAGGCATTTTTTTCCTTTGCCAGAACGAAGGCCAGGATTTTGGCCGCCGCTTCCCAGCACCAAACCGGTATGATGTCCCCGACCGTGATCCCCGTATCCAGAAGCGCCGCCAGGGGTGCATCCTCCACAATTTCAATTCCCGCGTCACGGGCAATGGCAAGGATCCGCTCCGCTTCCCGGTCCCGGCCTGCGGCAATAAGCCGGGGCGCAGGATCTTCAGCCTTATAGCCAATGGCGGAGGCGGTTTTTCTTTTTTTCATTTACGCCTCCTCATTTAAAGAAAACGAGGTTTCATCCCTGCTATCCGGGGCAAATGGGGGAAATTCCTCATCCTCCCGCATCTGTACCTGCTCCGGGGCGAGTCCCAAAAGCCCGGCCAGCTCTTTTTCAAGGGATCGGAGAACCCGGCCGGAGGTCTTTTCGGCCCCCGGCCAAAAACTGCCGTTCAACCGCAGTTTTCCGTTGGGGGGATTTTCCACAACAAAGAGCCAGCGCGCGGGGTCTTTGTTGGGACGCCGGTTTTCTCCGGCTATTTCCAGGGCCATCCGCTCCGCCTGAAAACCCGAATTCCCCGTGGCGGTTTTTGCCGTCAGCAATATCCGCAGGGTCACCGCAAAATTTCGTCCCTGGTCCTCAAAGGAAAAGGGAAAAACCACCCACCGCTGCCCCTTTTTGCCGGACAGCCGGTTCATCAGGCTGATAAGGGTATTTTGTTCCGCCGCCCGCAGAATTTTGTCCCGTAAAGCTTCCGCATCCCCCGGTTTCCTGTCCCGATCCCGGCCCTTATTCGGGCTGCCGTTTTCGCTGCCGCCGCCGGTCCCACCGGTACTACCGCCGGTTTCGCCATCCGCATTATTGCCGCTGTCAGCGCCGGCCCCAAAGCCGCCATTGTTTCCATGGCCATCCCCGCCGGAGCGCCCTTTGTCGGGATCGATGGCCGGCTGCCGCGACAGCGACCGGGCATAATCCGCCAGGCTATCCCGGCTCAGTTCCACCCCCTTGTCTGCGGCGGCAGCGGCGGCCAGGGACAGAGCTTCCCGAAATTTGAGGGACAGAGCTTTATCCGCAGAAGCGGCGCCGGGGGCGGCAGTCTGTTCCCCGTTGGGGGAATTCGCGGGGGCGGCGATCCCGGTGTCCGGGCTCAAACTTTGGCGGCGGATTTTGGTCAAAAGGGCGCCTTCCAGGGGAAGGGAAAAAAACCGGGCAAAGGCCACTATTGATGCGGAAAGTTTGTCCCCGGGAAGGCCCAGCCCGGTGAGTAATGAGGAAGGAGTCGTTAGTAATTGGGGAGAGGGGCGGGCCTGGTTTGGGGAACCGGTTTTAACGCCGGCCCCCGAACTTTTAACAAAGCCGGAGATTCCGGGGGAAACCGGGCCGGGAAAATCGGGGACATTTATCCGCATAGTATATATCGATCATCGGCACATCAAACCCGCCGGGACAGGTAAAGTAAGCTCAAAGAACCCACTTACACGGGAGAGCGTTCACCTGCGGTTTATTGGCATCCTTAACTCTGGGCGGATTCGGCAGGCGCGGCCTTTTCCTGGGCATCCTTCTTGATGATGAGCTCCTTGATCTTGGCGCTCTTACCGATTTTCTCCCGGATATAGTACAGCTTGGCCCGGCGGACCCGTCCGGGGCGGGTTACTTCAACCTTGGCAATCCGGGGGGAGTGCAGGGGGAATACCCGTTCAACCCCGACGCCGTAGGAATTCTTCCGTACCGTAAAACTTTTGCCCACCCGGGAATTTTTCATCGCAATAACCAGACCTTCGTATATCTGGATCCGTTCGGTCTTGCCTTCAACGATCTTGAAATGGACCTTTACGGTGTCCCCAACCTTAAAATCATCAACTTCGCCCTTCATCTGGGCTTCTTCAATGGCTCTGATTTCATTCATTTTTCCGCAACTCCTCTATAATTCTACAAGTTTCAGTATCAAAAAGTCCCGTTTCCTCACCCCGGCGGATCAAATCCGGCCTCATGGCAAGGGTTTTTTCGATCCGTTTCCGCAGACGCCAGCGTCGTATGTTCTCGTGGTGCCCGGAAAGCAAAATATCAGGAACCTTGAGCATATCATAAACTTCCGGCCGTGTATACTGGGGATACTCCAAAAGACCCCCGGAAAAACTTTCCTCGTCCAGGGACGCCGGGGTAATCACCTGATCCACCAGCCGATAGGTGGCGTCGATGAGCGCCAGGGCCGCAACCTCCCCGGAGGAAAGCACGTAATCCCCCACGGAAATCTCATCGTCCACATACAGATCGATGATCCGCTGGTCAATCCCCTCGTAACGGCCGCAGAGGAGAATAAGTTCCTCACATCCGGCCAGCTCCTTTGCCATTGCCTGGTTAAAAGGCCGTCCCGAGGGGGAAAGGTATATGGTTGAAATCCTACCGGATTTCAACCCTCTTTGTTGTTCCGGAGGGGAACTTCGGTCTGCGACCTCAGCGGCAAGTTCCGGCCCTGTAGGAAATTTTTTCACCGTACCGGCCGCTTCCAGCGCCCGACCCAGGGGTTCGGTGAGCATGAGCATCCCCGGACCGCCGCCGTAGGGGGCGTCGTCGCAGGTGTTGTGCCTGTCCTGGGCATAATCCCGGATGTTTATGGCCCGATACTCCACAATCCCCCGGCTTACCGCCTTGGCCATGATGGAGGTGGCAAAAAAAGCGTCGGTAATTTCAGGGAATAGGGTCAAAACCGTGTACTTCATTCCAGAATCCACCGATTAAGGAGCGCTATTCTGCGGGTTTCAAGGTTTACTTCCCCCAAAAATTCGTCCCGGAAGGGGACCAACCGGGTTTCGCCTGAAAGGAGCTTGACTTCCGCCAAATTTCCGCCCCCGCCTTCGAGGATATCGGTGATATGGCCCAGAATTTCAGACTTTTCGTTATCGGGAGCCCCTTCGGAGGCAGCCGACGGGGCAAAAATCACCTCAAGGCCCCGCAGATCTTCGATATAGTACTCGCCTTTTTTGAGGGGACTGGCCTGTTCCCGCGCCGCGATAAGCTCCGCACCGCTCAAAACCTTTGCGTCCTCCGGGGTATCGATACCTTTGAATTTCAGCGCCACCGCGGGAAAACTGGGGACGCTTTCTTCGATTTCCCAGACCCGTTCAGCCGTACCCTGACGGAGAATCACCTGGGTGAGTTTTAACAGATGATCGATTTCCCCGGAGAGGGACCGGACCTTGACAAAACCCTTAAGACCGAAGGGAGCCCCTACGAGGCCCACCACAAATTGTTCTGTCACGGTTTAGCGCTCAATAAGAGGGGGCTGAGGCCGAAGGGTTCAGCCAACGGACTTTAGTCTCATGGACTTTAGTCCAAGATTTCCAGAACCGTATGCTTGCCGGTTTTGGCGGTGGCGGCCTGTAGCACGGTTCTGATAGCCTTGGCGATACGGCCATGTTTGCCGATTACCTTGCCGATATCGTCGGGAGCTACCCGGAGTTCCAGAATGGTAGATTTTTCACCCTCCACAACGTTAACTTGCACTGCGGAGGGGTCATCCACCAGGGATTTTACAATATATTCAACCAGATCTTTTTCCATTTAAATACCTTTCTTTGGCAAAACAGGCGGCAAAACCCAAATTTACAGGGAAATATTCTTTTTGTTCAGAATTTTGCGGACCGTATCACTGACAACCGCGCCGTTCTGCAGCCATGCTTTTATCTTATCCTCGGACAGCAGAATCTGCTTGTCTTCGGCTTCGATGGGATGATAATACCCCACTTCTTCGATGGTCGTCCCATCCCGGGGCGCCCGTTTGTCCATTACCACGATGCGGTAATAGGGGCGTTTTTTGGTTCCAAATTTCTTGAGCCGTATGGTGGCGCTCATGTATCCTCCAATATAATAAGTGAATTTGAATCATACAAAAAATGAAAAGTTTAGTCAACCGGTCGCAGTGCCTCATTGAAAATCTAACCCATGCGGGATAACAGGCCGATGTCCCCAAGGTACAGCTTGAAGGCGCCTGGGGTCATAGGCGTTTACTCCAATGGGAATATAGGTGTCAGATCCTCACTCTGCAGTTTCCTCTCCCGCTTGACAGGCCAATCTTTATCCATTATCTTTTAGTTACGGCAGTAACAGTTACAGCGGTAACAGTTACGGTGGTAACTAAAATAAGGATACCGAAACCATGCAATTCTACAACAGAACAAGGGAAATCGAAGAATTAAGCCGTATTCGGGAACTGGCATTCACCGATCATTCCCGGATGACCGTCATAACCGGGCGGCGGCGTATCGGCAAGACCAGCCTTATCATGAAGGCGAATGAGAAAACACCCACGGCCTATCTTTTTGTGGGACGCAAGGACGAAGCCGCTATCTGCGGGGAATTTTCGGTTACCGTTTCCAAGGCCCTCAATGTCTTTGTCCCCGAAGGAATTCAACAGTTTCAGGTTCTGTTTCAATATCTTATGGAACTCGCCGCCCGGCAGCCCTTTACCCTGGTGATTGACGAATTCCAGGAATTTCTGAATATTAATCCATCGGTGTATCACGATATGCAACACCTTTGGGATCAATACAAGGATCGCAGCCGGATGCATCTTATCCTCTCCGGGTCCGTGTACTCATTCATGCAGAAGATATTTCAGGATTCCCGGGAACCCCTTTTCGGCAGGGCGGATACCATCATCAAAATTTCAGCCTTTGACCTTACAACCATCAAAAAAATATTGAAGGATCACCGGTCCCGATACGGCAATGATGAGCTTCTGGCCCTCTATGCCTTTACCGGTGGCATCCCCAAATATATAGAAATGTTTTGCGACAACAGTAAACAGAATCCCGATGGCTTGAGTATTCCGGGGATGATCGATTTTATGATTCGGGATAATTCGCCCTTTATTGAGGAGGGAAAGTACCTGCTTATTGAGGAGTTCGGGAAGAACTACGGGGTTTACTTTTCGATTCTGGATGCGGTGGCGGGGGGGCGTAATACCCAGCCGGAAATAGCGGCCGCTCTGGGGGACAAGAGCATTGGCGGCCAGATAAAGCGGCTGATTGAGGACTACAACATCCTTGTCCGGCATCGGCCGATTCTGGCAAAGGAAGGGACCCAGGCGGTGCGTTACGAGCTTGCCGATAATTTTCTGCAATTCTGGTTCAACTATCTTGACCGGTACCGCTCCATGATTGAAATAAAAAACTTTACCGGTCTGCGCTCCATAATCAAGGCCGACTATACGACCTATTCCGGCAAAATCCTGGAACGGTATTTCAGGCAGCAGCTTGCGGAAAGCCAAAACTACCGGGACATCGGTTCCTGGTGGGAACCACGTGGGGATCAGTACGAAATTGATATAGTGGCCCTGGGGATGGAAAAAGATCGGGCCCTGGCGGTGGAGGTTAAGCGGCAGCGGGGAAAATACAAGCCCACCCTGCTGGCGGCCAAGGTAGAGCGGCTTAGGGAGAAGGTCCTGCCGGGATACGAGATTGAGGGGCGGTGTTTGTCGTTGGAGGATATGTAGCATGACGATGTATTGTAATTTGATGATTTTTGTAATAAAGTAAGGGAAGTGAGGAAATTATGTCTAACACCGAGTTGCTTTTGAAGGAAATTGAGGGGCTTCCGGCTCATTGTATGGGTGAAGTCCTTGATTTTGTAGGTTATCTCAAACATAAAGCCCCTCAAGAGAACGGCGCTACGCAAAAAAAACGGAACTTGGTAAGGAAGCCCCCCCTGGCCCAAACGATGGAGGAACTTTGGGAACTCTGCAAAGATGCTCCCATTACTGTTGATAGTTTTCTTGAGGAGCGCCACGCAGAAACAGAACGTGAGGAAGCGGAGTACCGCGAATAATGATTTATGTTCTTGACGCCCGTTCCGTCCTCCCAAACAAAAGGGCTGAATCCGCAGAGGCATTGTTTTCGTTCAAATCATAAAATGGTAAATTCATGACTCTGCCCTTCTGTCTTTACCCCATATATCTTTTCGATATTTCATCCGCGGCAAGCATAGCTTCGCCATTAATGGCGATTAGTTTCTCAAGTATTTCTAATTCATGAGCGGTTAAACCATTTTCAGAACCATTCAGCGCCGGATTCTCCTGTATTTTACGAAATTTCTCCTCAATATTTTTAATGCTGATAAGGGCTTGCGTTATCATATTACCATAATCATCCATAATATCTCTCCTTTGCGTGCTTACGCTCACCTAAACAAAAAGGCAAAGATAGTGTCTGCTCTATTTGATATTATTAGCATTATCTATCCTCCATTGCGCAGCATCAACAATATCTTTTCTAAAAAGATTGTTATGTTTTATTATTAATGCTTCAAATGTATTTTTTAATTTTCCTGCGTCTCTTAATGCCTTAAAGCCTTTTTGAACATCCGCTGTCTTCACAAGATTTGACAATGCTTTGATTTTATCTGAATTATCCAATATTTTTTGAGTAGCAGGTGCAAACCCTCCGATTAATTTTTTATACACCTCACCCGTTTCTAAAACATCTTTAACTAAATCATCAATCATTTTGCCCCCCTGTATTTTAGTAAATGACACAGAGGATTTTAACAAATGATTCGTGTCATTTTGAAAAATGCCTTGCCGTTAACCGGCAGCCACCCTTTCCGCAGGCTTTTTATCGCGGCAACCGATATTCAATTGTTAGATTTGCCCCATCCCCTTCTGGCGGGGTTTGAATAATTTGATCGGTGTCCCGCATTTTTGCACGCATAGCAGAACAACAAGCAGGCATTCTATGATTCTGGCCAGGATACCCGCCGACCCGCCTGTGCAATTCCCCTGCGTTTACCCGCAGAACCACCTCACCGCGGCTTTCTGCTTCAGAAAACAATTTGTCTAATTCCGCATTAAAATCCATAATTTCTTCTTTCAAAAACCACGGGAGGGGTATTAGCCCCAGGGGCCGTTCCCCTCCCGCAAAAAACGATCTTAGCTGTCTAGTTGTGCCCCGTAAGGGTGGCATCGGTGTATAGTGTTCCAAAAAAAATATACGAACCGTTGCCATACTTTGCATTACCCGTACTGTCGTACAGGGACACACCCTGCTTTGTTCCGCTTCCTACCAGCTTGTTGGCATTTGCACCCCCATCGCTGCCATATACGGTACCACCTCTCATGGTAAACGTGGCGGAGGAGACATACACCCCGCCGCCGTAGGAGTAGGAGTAGGAGTAGGAGGAGGAGACAGTATTACCCGATACTATAGCGCTGTTGTTCATGGTAAACGTGCCGGAGGAGACATACACCCCGCCGCCGTAGGAGGAGGAGGAGGAGGAGGAGGAGACAGTATTACCCGATACTGTAGCGCTGTCGTTCATGGTAAACGTGCCGCTGGAGTACACCCCACCGCCGCCGTAGGAGGAGGAGTAGGAGGAGGAGGAGGCAGTATTACCCGATACTGTAGCGCTATCGTTCATGGTAAACGTGCCGCCGGAGTACACCCCGCCGCCGGAGGAGGAGTAGGAGGAGGAGGAGGAGGCAGTATTACCCGATACTGTAGCGCTATCGTTCATGGTAAACGTGCCGGAGGAGGAGACATACACCCCGCCGCCGGAGGAGGAGGAGGAGGGGGAGGGGGAGGCAGTATTACCCGATACTGTAGCGCTGTCGTTCATGGTAAACGTGCCGGAGGAGGAGACAAACACCCCGCCGCCGGAGGAGGAGGAAAAGGAGGAGGAGGAGGAGGCAGTATTACCCGATACTGTAGCGCTGTCGTTCATGGTAAACGTGCCGGAGGAGGAGACAAACACCCCGCCGCCGGAGGAGGAGGAGGCAGTATTACCGGTAATTTTCGCATTTTCCCGCATCTCAAGACTCCCACCGTCTACCCGGACTAATGAGGCACTATTATTACTTATCCCCCCAAGGGTGATGTTCTCGTTCAGGACCAGTGTAACCCCGCTTTTTATCGTGAAAAGGCTACCGGCGGCGCTGATCTGCACCCTCCGTTCCGCACCCTTGCCCTTGAGGGTGATCTTGACGCCGGTCTTGCCGTTTGCCACCACGGTTGACCCGGAGGAACTGCCCCCCAACGTTAAGGGCGGAAGGCTTTCCTCCGCGCCAATCAGGATGGTGTAGTCCGTATTGTCCGTCACATTATCCTGCAGCCAGGTAAAGGCCAGAGTCAGAGTGCCGGTATTGGCCTGGGGCTCGCCGCAGTCCCTATGTATAAACCGAGATCAGCGCCGGTGCTGGGCGCGGCAGCCTGCGTGATCACCATGGTCGTACTACCCTTAATCCTGGTACTGACGCTGTTAATGCCCACGGTGTAGGTTTTCGTCGATGTGTCATCGGTGTTTGCCGCGAAGGTGACGGGTACGGTAACGGTATTACCGCTCACCGCCGGTGTGCCAATGACGCCGCCCGTTGTTACGGTAAAGTCCGCCGCCGCAAGGCTAAGCCCCGTTGCACCGGTGAAGGTAACGCTCGCGGTAGTTGCGGTATACGCCGCATATACCGCACTGCCTGCGCTTAGTTCCCTGCGGGTATCAAGGACGGGGTCGACATCCTGTGTGATCACCACGGTTGCGCTGCCCTTAATCTTGGCGCTGGCGCCGTTGATCCCCACGGTGTAGGTTTTTGCCGATGTGCCGGTGTTTGCCGCAAAGGTTACGGGTACGGTAACGGTATCGCCGCTCACCACCGGCGTACCAATGACGCCGCCCGTGGTTACGGTAAAGTCCGCCGCCGCAAGGCTAAGCCCCGTTGCACCGGTGAAGGTAACGCTCGCGGCGCTTGCGGTATACGCCGCGTTTACCGCACCGCCTGCGCTTAGTTCCGCACGGGTATCGTCGGGGTTTGTGTCCCCGGGGCTGGTGGGATCCCCTGTATTATTATCACCGCATCCGGTGATTGCCAAACTCAATATCAGCATGGCTGCAAAAGCAATTTTTGTCGGCAAACCTAAAAATCGAAGCATTTTCATAAAACAATCTCCTAAAAATTTTAAGAATTATGCAGAACAGCTACAATCAACAACCGTGCCATTAACCAAAATTGTGGAACATTGTATCTAATGCAGGTATATCTTTTTCCCGGCATTAACATCCAACCCTACGGCCGCACCACCATCACTTCCCCCGGTATCCTTCCCCGCAAGCTCCCCGACCTGCGGTTCCCGCAAAATCCCGCGCATAGCGGCCCATGGGTCGGAATCGGCGCCCCGCTGGATAAAGGCAAACGCCTCGGCTATCCCCAGGATTTCGGACTGCCTTTCGACCGGCAGCCGGTTAAAATAAGCCGTCAAACGGGAAACCGTTACTGTATCAGTCATATTTTCACCCTGAATTTCCTAAATATTAACAAGTAAGAATATTATCATAAATAGGAAAGAATAGTCAAGCATTTTTTGATTGTTTTAGGAAAAATATCTTGCAGGGCAATGTTTTATCCTATATTATCCTCTATATGGACGATGTTCCCGACTTAACGGTCAATCAGCGGGTAAAACAAATAAGAAAAACGTTAAAACTGACCCAACATGAATTTGCGAAGGTTCTTGCCGTCTCCGGCGGGCTGATTGCCTGTATCGAAACACAAGAGCGGGTCGTCAATGACCGGACTATCAAGCAGATCTGCGATTCATTCAGCGTAAATCCCCAATGGCTGCGAACCGGCGAAGGGGATATGTTTGCTCAAAAAGACGATACAAAACTGAAAAAGCTGCTGGCCCTGTTTACCAACCTGGAGCCCCAATATCAGGATTTCATTTTCAACGCCATGGACTACTTTCTCAAAATGCAGGAAAAGGCGGACCGGAATAGGGCCAATGAAAAATCCTGATTCGCCGGGGGCGGCATACCCCGATCGGGGGTGGTTTTTGCCCGTTAGCGGCTTTCCGAAAAGCCGGAAATAGGGTATATTTAAGGTAAGAGGGAAACCTATATGTATGCCACTTATCACCTGAAAGCAGACGAACTTAACGCCGATGTTATCCAGACGCTGAAAGACGCCTATCGCCAGCGTGAAATTGTCATTTTGCCCAAAGACGAATATGACGAATGGGAAAAAGAACGGCACAATGCGGCGTTTACCGGGAAATTACGCAAAAGTATTCAAGAGCTTGACGAAGGCAAGGGAATAGTCAAAACCATGGCAGAACTTAGAGCTATGGAAAATGGCTGACGTAATTTTTTCCCCTATCGCTATGCGGGATTACATGGAATGGCAGACCAAGGACCGCAAAACCTCGAAAAAGATAAATGATCTCATTGAGGATATTCAGCGAAATGGGTTTATGAAGGGTAAAGGCAAGCCGGAGCCGTTGAAGCACATGAAAGCATACAGCCGCCGTATTGACGATGCGAATCGTCTTATTTATATGGGCGATGAAAAGCAAAACCTGCGCATTATTTCTTGTGCAGGTCATTATACAGAATAGGTCCAATGAAAAATCCTCATCTGCTATGACTACCTAAACCGCCCCTGCCCCATCTGCCCCATCTGTCCCAGCATATTCTGCATCGCTGCGGGATTCTTGCTCATCTTCGACATCTTCTTCATCATCCCCCGCATCTTTTCGAATTTTTTGAGGAGCCGGGCCACTTCCGCCACGGAGGTGCCGGAGCCCCGGGCGATGCGGGAACGACGGGAGGGGCCGATGATCAGGTGGTTGCGCCGTTCCTTGCGGGTCATGGAGCTGAGGATGGCCTCCTGGGTTTTGAGGTCCGCCTTGTTGATGTCGTCCTCGCTGATCTGCCCGGCCATGCCGGGGATCATGTCCAACATGGATTGGAGGGAGCCCATCTTCTTTACCGAGCGGAGCTGGGCCAGCCAGTCCTCCAGGGTGAAGTTTTCCTTCTCCATCTTTTTCTGGAGTTCCAGGGCTTCCTTTTGATCGATGACTTCCTGGGCTTTTTCCACCAGGCTGACCACGTCCCCCATGCCCAAAATGCGGCCCGCCACCCGCTCCGGGTGGAAGGGCTCGAAATCTTCGGGCTTTTCACCGGTGCCCACGAATTTGAGGGGTTTGCCGGTGATGGTTTTAAGGGAAAGGGCCGCGCCGCCCCGGGTGTCGGAGTCGAACTTGGTCAGGATGACCCCGGAAAGGCCGATTTTTTCGTCAAAGGCCTTGGCAATGTCCACTGCGGCCTGGCCGGTCATGGAATCGGCCACCAAAAGCAGCTCATCCGGCTTGGCGGCGTCCTTGAGGCGGGAAAGTTCCGCCATCATGGCTTCGTCGATCTGGAGCCGCCCGGCGGTGTCGATGATCAGGGTGTCGATGAGGTTTTTTTTGGCGTAATCCGCCGCGCCCCGGTAGACCTTGACCACGTCCGCTGCGCCATCTTCTTTATAAACCGGGATGCCCACCTGATTCCCCAGGATCGAAAGCTGTTCCATGGCGGCGGGGCGCACCAGATCGCAGGCCACCAGCAGGGGCTTGCGGCCCTCTTTTTTAAGCCGCAGGGCCAGCTTGGCAGAACTGGTAGTTTTCCCGGAGCCCTGGAGCCCCAGCATCAAAATAGAAGAAAGTACATCCGGGCCTTTAAGCTCAAGCTCCTGGGCCGAACGGCCGTTGGGGCCGGGCTCGGTGTCCCCCAAAAAGGACACCAGCTTGTCGTGGACGATTTTGACAAACTGCTGGCCGGGGTCCACCGCACGGAGCACCCGCTCGCCCTTGGCTTCTTCAATCGTGGAATTGACAAAGCGGCGGACCACCCGCAGGTTTACGTCCGCCTCCAAAAGGGCCATTTTGATGGCATCTACGGCGTCATCGATATTTTTTTCGGTAATCGTGGACTTCCCCGCCACAAAGCGCAGGGCATCCGAAACCTTTTGTGTTAATTTATCTAACATAGGGGTATTTTATCCGCTTTGGGCCGGTCCTGCAAGATTATCTGGAGATCATCCCGCCCAAAAAATTGTCCACAAATTCCATGGGCTTGATTTCCTTATTCAAAATCTGACAGATGCCGGTTGATATGGGCATTTTGAGTTTGTGTTTTTCCGCGAGAATTTTGACATATTTTGCGGCGGCGGCCCCTTCGGGGAGGTAGCCGATTTCGTTGATACGGGCAAGCAGATCTTCCAGGTTGGTGAAGGGGCGCAGAATGTCCTTTTCGATGATCTCCCGGCCAAGGCGGCGGTTCCGGCCAAAGACGGAGCGGCAGGTTACATCCAGGTCCCCTACCCCGGAGATCGAGGTGAAGGTTTCCGGGTGGGTGGCGCCCATGGCCATGCCCAGGATCTGGATTTCGTTGAGCCCCGCGGCGAGGAGCAGGGATTCGGTGCCGTCACCGAAGGCATCTGCTGCTCCATCCGGAGCAGCTTCCGCCGCCGGCGCGGAAGCATCAATGCGGGGCCGGGTTTTGAGGGCGTCCAGAATGCCAAAGGCAATGGCGATGACGTTCTTTGCCGCCGCCGCCACCTGGACGCCCCGGACATCAAAGGACGAAAAAACGAAGAGCCGCCTGCTTTTAAGGATGTCCCGGAAGCGGATGGAATTTTTGGCGTTTTCACTGGCGGCGATGAGGCCGGTGATCTTCCCCCGGGACACCTCCTCGGCATGGCTGGGGCCGGCGATGTAGACCAGAGACCGGCGGTAAAAACCCGGCAAGTAATCCTCCAGGGTTTCCAGAATCAGCCGGGGGCTGCCCCCTTTTGCACTGCCCGTTGGGCCTGGGAGGAAGCCCTTCGTAAGCACCGCAATGGCGGTTTCCCCTTCCCGGATTGAAGAAATGTTGAGGATCTGCTTCACCGTATCCAGCAAATAGAGGGAAGGAACCGCAAGGATGATGATCTCCTTATCCGATGCGGCTTCAACAATGTCGGCGCAGGCCCGGAGACTTGTGGGCAGGGTTACACCGGGAAGGTAGCGGGCATTGACGCGGGTTTCATTGATCCCTACAGCCGCAGATGGCTCGTGGGCCCAGAGCGCCACCTCGTTCCCCTTGTCGGCTATCACCTTGGCAACCGCGGTTCCCCATGCCCCCGCCCCCAGGACGGCTATTTTTGCGCCCATTTAGTGCGCCGCCGCCAGCTTTTCGAGTTCATCCACCCGCCCGGCGATCACCGCAAGGCCATCCTGCCAGAATTCTTCCCCTTCGATGTTGAATCCCGCCTTGCGGGCCACCTCCTCCGCGGAAGCCTGCCCGGTGGCCCGGAGAATCTCCCGGTACGAGGCCGCAAAACCGTTCCCCTCTTTCTGCGCCCGGGAATACAGCCCCAGGGCGAAAAGCTGACCGAAGGCGTAGGGGTAGTTGTAAAAGGCCAGACCGGTGCTGTAATAGTGGCCCTTGACCGCCCACATGTAGGGGTGGAGCTGTTCCCCGTCCAGTCCGTCGCCGTAGGTCTGTCGCTGGGCATCCAGCATCAGGGCGCAGAGCTCCTCCGGGGAAAGTTCCGCCTCGGCGCGCCGTTTAAACAGGGCCTTTTCAAAATAGAAGCGGGAAAGGATGTCCACAATCACCTGGCAGCTGTCCTTAAGGTTTTCTTCGATGAGGGGGAGCCGTTCGTTTTCCGGGGTCTGTTTAAGGGCGCCCTCGTAGACAATGGTCTCGGCGAAGATGCTCGCCGTTTCCGCCAGGGTCATGGGGTAACGGGACAAACTGCGGGGCAGATCCTTGATAAGCTCGTGGTGCCAGGCATGGCCCAGCTCGTGGGCCACGGTACTGATACTGTCGAAGCTGCCGTCAAAGTTGCAGAGGATACGGGATTCCCCGGTGAGGGGGAAGTCGGTACAGTAGGCCCCACCCACCTTACCTTCCCGGCCCTCGGCGTCTATCCAGCCCAGGCTGAAGGCGCGCCGGGCAAAGGTCCCCATGCCGGGGTCGAACCCGTCGAAGCGTTCGGGGATAAAGGCGGAGGCGTCCGCCCAGGTCCAGATTTTGTGGCCGCCGGCCTTGTCCGCGTCAGATGGTGCCAGGCACCTTTTTGCGCTCACCGGGGCGAAAAGGTCGTAGAAGGCGCAGACGGGGATGCCCAGCAGCCGGGCCTTTATTTTAAGGTAACGCCGGTACAGGGGCAGGGCGCTTTCCAGGGCTGCGATCAGGGTTTCCAGGGTTTTGACGCCCATCCGGGACTGGAAGGCCGATTTCCGCAGGGCCGTGGCTTCGGCGCTCAGGCTGCCGCTTGACGCCGGGCGTCCCTTGTCTGCATCGGCCCCAGTCTTACCCCAGCCCCGGCGGCTGTCCAGGGTGATGGCCGTACCCTTCACCCCGTTGAGGGAGGCTGCCATGGGTATCTCCACCCCTTTCCAGGCGGAAAGCTCCGCCGCATAGGCCCGCTGCCGGAGCCCACGGTCGGGGCTGCGGGCCAGGTCCCGCAGGGCGGTAAGGGTTTTGCGTTCCCCCGGCTTGCCGTCTGCGCCTTCCAGAACCGCTGTGGCGGTGGAGGACACCGCCTCGTGGAGCCGGGACCAGGCGTCTCCCCCGGAGCGGAGGAGGTCGTTGGCCAGGTCCTCTTCGTCACTGCTCATCTGAAAGGCGGCCTTTTCCAGGGATTCCCTGATAAAAAACTGATAGGGTATAAACTCCGGGTCTTCCCCGGCCAGGCGGAGGACAGGCTCTCGCCGCTCGGCCAGACGGCTGCGGAAGAGTACCGCCGCCTTCCCCAGGGGCACTCTCGCCGCGTCGATGGCGTTGATCTCCGCAAGGGCCCGGCTGTCCCGGGTATCGGTAGTGTAAACCGCCTCGGCATAGTTACCAAGGTTTTCCGCAAGATTCCCCGCCTCTTCCCAGGCGGCGATCAGGGTTTTTAACGCCGTGGCCAGTTGGGCCGTGGCGGCGGGGAGGGGTTTTTCCAGCAGGGTAAGGAAAGCGGCGAGCCGTTCCCCCAACAGGGCCAGATCCCGCCTGTATTCGGCGGAATCAAAGGATGGGTAAATCGTGCCAAGCTTCCACCGGGGAACGGCGCCTAAGGGCGCGCCGCCCGCAGTACCGGCGCTAGGGGAAAAATCAAAATCATTCATAATGATCCTTTATTTCCGCCCACCCAGCCCGAAGGGCAGGCGGCGGGGCCGCTGCCGTAACGCTTCCGCGATGTTGTAACAGTAGTCGCCGACCTTTTCGATGCGGCGGACCACGTCGATAAAGAGGAGTTCGGTCTTGACGTCTTCGCCGGCTTCGATGCGCTTGCGGCCCATTTTGCGGAGTTTGTCCCGGGACTTGTCGATGGTGTTTTCCAGTTCCCTGGCGTAGCGGGACTGTTCGGAAGTGAGGGTCTGGCCCAGGGCTCCCCGCACAAAGGCGAGGAAATCTTCAACCTGGTGCACATAGGGGGCCAGGGCCTCAAGCTCCTTTTCCTTAAAGACAAGGTTTTTCTTGACGCTCCGATCCAGGAGCATACTGACGCTGTAGCAATCGTCGGTCATGTCTTCCAGGTCGGAGATGATCCGCAAAAGCTGGTAGACCTTCTGCTCGGACTGGTAGCTTAACTGCTGGCGGGTACATTCCAGGAGGAAACGGGTCAGTTCAACCCGCATCTCGTCGGCGTATTCTTCCTTTTCGGCCATCTCCGCCACCAGGGCGTCTACCTGTGTTTCCCTGTCCGGAGGGGAACTTCGGCCTTCGGCCTCAGCGGAGGTCCCGTCGGCGGTCTCCAAAGATTGCAGGGCGGCGCTGACCCTGGCGAACATGCCGGATGCCACCCCGGCCATGTCCCGAATTTCCTTTTCCGCCCGGATGATGTTCAGTTCCGGAGTATTCTGTAAGGTACCGGAGGTGTACTCAAGTTTGTAAGCCTTGGGAGCCGCGGCGGCATCATCCTTATCTTTAACAAGAAAGGTAACCAGCGCGGCAAACTGCTTTACAAAGGGCAGGAAGATGATGGTATTCACCATATTGAAAACCGTGTGCAGCATGGCCAGGTGAGTCGTGATCATGGGGTCGTGGGGCAAACCGGGAACCATGGTTCCGGGGGTAATGAGGCCCACCAGGGCCAGCAGCGGTTTGAGCAGGGGCAGGGCCCAGCAGGTGCCGATCACATTGAAGAGCACATGGACCAGGGCGGCCCGCCGGGCCGCGGTTTTGGCGCCGATGGCGGCCAGGGCCGCGTCAACAGTGGTGCCGATGTTGGCGCCCAGGATCATGGCGGCGGCCATCTCATACCCTACTATGCCGTTAAAAGCCATGGTCAGCATGATGGCGGTGGCGGCGCTGGATGAATGGATGATCAGGGTCATCACCAGCCCCGCGCCGGCGCCGATAAGGGAAGAGGCAAAACCCAGGTTGGACACCGCCGAGATAACATTGAAGCTGTCCCCCAGGTTCGGCATGGACCGGGTAAGGAAATCAAGGCCCATAAAGAGCAGGCCAAAACCCAGGATCGCCTCGCCCAGAGCCTGGTGTTTCCACTTTACAATGTGGAGGATAAACCCGATGCCCACCGCGGGCAGGGCCAGTTCCGAAAGCTTGAGGGAGAATCCCACCAGGGACACAACCCAGGCGGTAACGGTAGTGCCGATATTGGCGCCCATGATCACCCCGATGGACTGGGTTAAGGTCAGGAGCCCGGCGTTGACAAAAGACACCACCATGACGGTAGCAGCCGACGAAGACTGGATAATGGCGGTAACCGCAAAGCCGGTCAGCACCGCCATAAACCGGTTGCCGGTCATAAAGTTCAGCACCCGCTGCAGCCGGTCCCCGGCAGCCTGCTGGATGCCATCGCTCAACACCTTCATCCCATAGAGGAAGAGGCAGAGCCCCCCGACAATCCTGAAAAGAACGCCGATTATTGCCATGGCGCTAATATACCCTATCTGCCGCGAAAAAACCAGCCCTTGCTTGACATATTGTAAAAAATATTATACATTGTACAATATGGAGATTATGGTAGATGCAAGTACAATAATATGTATTATTCTCAATGAGCCGGAAAAAGCAAAAATTATTTCTTTAACCGAAGAGGCTGAAATTGCTGCCCCTGAGATGATTTCATTTGAAATTGGAAATGCATTATCCAGAATAGTAAAAAAACAACGGTTAAATGAAGAACAGGCGCTAAAAGCCTATTCTCTATTTGAGTCGATACCAATTCGTATGGTAAAGGTTGATATGCATAGGGCGCTGAAAATTTCCGGTAAATATAAAATATATGCATACGATGCTTATTATTTAGAAGCAAGCCATAGAATAAAATTGCCCTTGTTGACCCTGGATAAGGGAATGAAAGATAAGGCAAAAAACATGAATGTAGAATTAGTGGATTTAAGTTCAGTGGAGGTTCCGCAATGAAAACATTCAAATATTCCGAGGCACGGCAAAATTTTTCAACTGTATTAAATACTGCCTTAAAAGAAGAAGTGTTTATCACAAGAAAAGACGGGAACAGATTTAAATTGATCTCAGTAAATAAAAAAGAAAAAAAGTCACCCTTTGATATTGAAGGAATAAATACTGATATTACAACAGCAGAGGTTGTTGAAACAGTACGGGAATGCCGGGAAGGGCCTGATTACTTTAAACAAAAATATCAATAAGGAGGAACAAGGTGAAGGCGAACCATGTGATACAGGATGCGTCCCTGAAAAGAGTGACGATTATTGCCCAAGGACACTGGCTGAAATATACAATCAGTGCCCCAATGAACCCGAATAGCGGTGCTAATCTATAATAATATCTACCACCGCAGTATTGCTTTCATTGCCTTTGGAATCAATGACATGGATTTCAGCCGTCTGCTTACCGGAAGACTGAAAATGGAAAGCTCCTATACTCAGGGTATAAGGGTTTGAACTTTGACTTATCTTCCTTTCGAAAGAGTATGGTACACCATCTTGTTTTAAAACGATGACTGCTTTTTTTACATTTCTGTCCGGGTCATCTATTTGAACATTAAAATAAAATATCTCTTTTATTGAGAAATTTGTTTTGGGTTCAAATTTACCATCGGCGGGATTCCCCGTTAGGGAGGATTGTGTGTAAAATCCAATAACCTTTGGGGGTGTTCCGGTTGATCCCGTTCCATTGCCTGTAGTGGCGCATCCGATAATCACCAATCCAAATGCCAGCGCCATTGCTGAAAAAATAGGTTTCTTATTCATAAGAAATCCCCTTTGCGTTTAATGTCCGCCGACAATATGTTAAACTTTCAAAATGAAGGTTTAATTACATGCTAATAGTCGATAATACCATCTTAAAATAATTACGTCAATAAGACTGTTGTAAAATATCAAAATTTTATTGTCTATTAGAATGAGATAATGACCTTACAAAAGATATTTATCCTGAATATTAAGAAATTCCGGAAGAAACGGGGCATTTCTCAGATGGTACTGGGCGAATTATCCGATACAACCGGCAATTACATAGGCCAAATTGAGGCGGGCAGGAGAATTCCATCCTTTGACAAGATCGAACGGATTGCTGCGGCTTTACGGGTTGCTTCTTACCAATTATTTATAGAAGAAACTACCGGAGAGAGTACTGAAATAGAACCTACCACAAAGGATTTTCTCCGGGAACTTCCCCGCACTATCAGAGAAGAAATAACATCCCATCTTGTATCTGCAATTCATAAGGACATTGATGCGTCCTTTAATGCAAAGAATTATTAAGATTCTGATAGCGTGTGTTCTTATCTCTGTGTACTCTCTGGCTTCTTTTCTCCTACCCTGTACAAAACAGCCTTTTCCCGCTAAATTGATGACATAACGAGGTTAAAATGAAGAAAATCGCCCTTACCGGTATCAAACCCACCGGAATACTCCACATCGGCAACTACTTTGGGGCCATCAAGCCCGCCCTGGAGCTGGCTAAGGACTACGATGCCCGGTACTTTATTGCCGACTACCACGCCCTGAATACCATCAAGGACCCCCGGGAACTGGCCGCCAATATACGGCAGGTCGCCGCAGGCTGGCTTGCCGCAGGGCTCGACCCGGAAAGGGTGATTTTTTACCGGCAGAGCTCCATCCCCGAAACCTTTGAACTCACCACCCAGCTTATGGCCTTTACCAGCAAGGGCCTGATGAACCGCGCCCATGCCTACAAGGCGGCGGTGCAGGACAACGCCGAAAAGGGGGACGACCCCGACGCCGGGGTCAACATGGGCCTTTTCACCTACCCGGTGCTCATGGCCGCGGACATCATCCTTTTCGATTCCGACGTGGTCCCCGTGGGCAAGGACCAGGTCCAGCATGTGGAGATGGCCCAGGACATCGCCCAGGCGGTGAACTTTAACTACAAGCAGGAAGTCCTCAAGGTGCCCCAGGCGGCGGTGCAGGAGTCGGTGGCGGTGGTCCCCGGCCTTGACGGCCGCAAGATGAGCAAGAGCTACGGCAACACCATCCCCCTCTTTGCCCCGGAAAAGGAACTCCGCAAACTGATCATGAGGATAGTCACCAATTCCCAGGGGGTGGAGGAACCCAAGGACCCCGAATCCAGCCAAATTTATCTGTTATACAAACTCTTCGCCACCGCAGAGGAACAGGCCGGTCTTGCCGCCCGTTACCGCGCCGGGGGCATGGGCTGGGGCGCCGCCAAGGAAGAGCTTTTCCGGGTGGTCAACCGGGAACTGGCCCCCCTGCGGGAGCGCTTCGAGGCGATCATGGCGGACCCGGCGGCGCTGGACGCAACCCTGGCCCAGGGCGCAGAAAAGGCCCGGCCCATTGCGGCGGCCACGGTCCGGCGGTTCAGGAAGGCGGCGGGGATTGATGGGTAGGGAGAGATTAAGAAGCTTTTTTTGTATTAATTTCTGATTTAAGTGTCACTCCAAGTGACTTATAGAAGTACTGTTCGTGCATATAGAAAATATATGCAAGTAAAATCGGATTCTGCCCATATGACAGCCCTGAGTAAAACAGACCTCGTGTGAGAGAATCAAAACAAGAATCACTATTGGTAGTAGGAGGAAACAAAAAACCCTCTTTTAGCCTTTTACGTATTGTCTCAATCACGTGACTATTCTGATCGCTTTCATCGGTCATATACATTGCCAGAATTGCAAGCCCGCATTGCAGCCCAAATTGTTCATTTAACCGCTGCGCTTTGCTCAATAGGTAGCGTTTGGTTTTCGACTCATCCACTGAATGGTCAGTAAACATACGCATTTCCATAACTGCAATTGTCATACATGCTGCAATCTTATGCCTGTCAAGACGATCTTCATCGCTAGTTGCACTGCCAACTTCCCCTACAAAATCATCCGGGTATTTCAAAATAGAACGCAATATATTTTTCTTGAGGAGATAAGACTCATACAGACCGTCAGGATTTCCCGTAAATACCAATCCGTGCCATTCCCGATTTTCAGCAACAATCTTCTCGGCGATAAGTTTTACCGTTTCTTCAAAGAAGGCATCAAAGGTTTTGCGTTTCAAGCTATGCTCCGTTTTGTCGCAGCGGCTAACGCAATCTTTCGATTCTCAGGCGGGATATCGTCAAATCCCTTCACCTCATGGTTGCGGCTTGTACCATAACCCCATGTTTTATCGTACTGGCTATTGATGGTACCCACGAGAGAGAACATATCAGCATCAACTGCAAAGCCGTAGGTCCGAATAAACGCAAGCTTGTCAGGGGCACTTGCATCATGCAATTCTAATTCTAAATCATTGATAATTGTCTGTACTTTAAACATCTCAATCCATCCTTTCAATAAACCATTAGTGTATATCACACAACGAAATGTTACTAATTAACGAATTGTCCCTGGCACACATTTCGCGGCGCAATGGGCGCCAATCCTTTACAAATGGAAATTTCCGCCGCTGATACGGGAATTTGGCGACCAATAACATAATCGACGGGTATTTTTCCCAGATATATTCTGCAATGGCACATTGATTTTGCTGCCCTTTTTGGGGATCAAGTCTTCTGCTGAATTTCTCCTCGAATTGCTCAGCTATCACTCCATAATAGGTCTTACCACTACCCGGCGCGGGAGCATCATAGTCTAACCATGCGTCGTCGCTGACCGTTATATCAACCGACAACACAGCCGGATCTTTTTGATTAGCGGCAGCCCATAAAATGGCGTCACTTTTCTCTAAATAAAAATAAATACCCTTCCCAAGCCAATGTTCATTACCTATAGAGCATCTAAACTCATTTGAACACATGATTAATTTCGCTGTATCCCGATGTGTACCGTGGTACCCGACAGAAGGCTTATCTCCTGCAGTTCCTTCCAAAGATGCCTCTCCTCTTAAAAATAAAATTATACATTCTTATAAAGTAAGTGTCAATTCATATTTTATGTCCGCAAGCTCAGGTGCGAAGCACAACAAGGCAGAGAGAGGGAGCTGCTCAAAAAGTGTCAAAATTTCTTTTTTTAATTCAAATGAACACTATGTATAGCGGCTATATTTTTATTCAGGCGCTATACATAGTGCCCATTTCAATTTTTTGATATTTATCAGATAGCCCCTTCCCATTTTTACCCTTTAATATCAATAAGTGAAGCCGTCCCCGCCCCAGAGAAAGCGGACCGCCGGGCAGCGGCTGCGTAGGGATTGCCCCGCAGGGCTGTGATTTCGGAGCGGATTTCCGTCATCCGCCGGGAGAGGAGTTCCCTGTTCCGGGTGGAACGGGCCACCGCTTCGGTTTTAAGGCCCTCAAGGGCGGATTTCAGGCTGGGCACATCGTTATCGTCTTCCGGTTTATCGGCGGCGACGGTGCGGTACATTTCTTCCAGGGGATCAATCACCTTCTGGATGGAAAAAATATCCGCCACGATTTTTTCTTCAAGCTCCACGTGGGAAAGGAGGTCATCGGCGCTGCCGGTCTCGATTACATCTTTTTGCTTATCAAGGACTTCAAGGTAGGAGCGGAACCGGTCCCGTTGTTCGGTGAGGAGGGCGCGAAAACGTTTTAAAATAGCGACCCGCTGGTTGAATTCTTCGGGGTCGATATTGGTTTCGTTAGGAACCGGGGCTTCATTTGGAGCTGTGGCCCCGGCTGCTGCGGCCATAATTTTCCCTTAGCCGGCGATGTTCACGCCGCCGACCGGCCGGTTTACCATTTCCGCAGAAGTTTTGGCGATAATTTCAACCCAGGCGCCCCGGAGTTCGTTCACCATATTACGGATAATCGTGATGCGCCGGGCGTCCTGCTTCACATTTGCTTCCAGGAGTTCCTGATTGAACCAGGTGTAAAGGGAAAAAAGGTTTTTGGCGACATCCCCGCCCTGGTCAAAATCAAGGGAAACCATCAATTCGGTGATGATTTCCTGGGTTTTCAGGATGGATTTACTGATTTTTTCAATTTTTCCGGGATCTGCTTTGCCCGATGTGTTGACGCCCAGAAGCTCCAGGCCCCGGTCCAGGTGTTTTACCGCCTCGTCGTAGAGCATGATCACCAGCTGTCCCTGGCTCGCCGTCTTAATCCTGATTTCCCGGTATGTGGATAATGCGTTTGTAATTGCCAAAATGGTCCCCTCCGTAATGCGATAAAATTATGGATGTACCATTCTTTATCGGCATTGGCTGAATAATCATAAGAACTTTTTAAAAAAAATGAAAGGGTCGTTCAGGCAAGATTTGGCTTGCAGAGAATTTCATGCACCCTGGTCTCAAAAAAGCCGCCGGCATGTCCCGGAGTCAGGATGATCGCCGTGTCCGCCCCGCTTAGCACATGGCTTGTGGTATAGCACCGCACCCCCGGCGCATTAAACTGCATAGACGCCCCCTGAAAATCAATATATGATGCTATTATAACAGATTTAACGGAGGTTCAGAATGCCCTATATCGCCATCAATACCACGGAAAAACTTTCAAACGAAAAGAAGGACAAGATCAAGGCCGAACTTGGTCGGCTTATCGCCGTCATCCCCACCAAGAATGAAGCCAGTCTCCTGGTCGATTTTTCCGGTGACCACAGCTTCTACCGGGCAGGCGCCCTGGTCAACGGCGCCTATGTTGAGCTCCGCCTCTATCACAAATCAGACTTTGAACCGAAAAGGAAGTTCACCGAAGGGGTTTTTGATTTGCTCGCAAAGGAACTGGGCGTCGACAAGGGCCACGTCTACCTCAATATCATCGAACTGGAGAATTGGGGCGGCGGCGGCACGCTAAAGTAGGGGTTTTTTAGCTGACAACGGGAGTCGCCTTCCGCATTATGGTGCTTATTTTCAGCGGACGACGGGAGTCGCCTTCCAGCGTTCGGCATCCTGCCTCACGCTTCCAGGCCGGCCTTTTCGCTAAATGTCCATCCATGGACATTTACCCGTCGAGCCTCCCGGCTCTCAGGGCCGCGAAAAGGCTTCGACTCCCGCATTATGGTGCTTATAGGTACATTTTTGGGGTACGGTTACTCTTTTGGCAGTGTTGAATTTTTCAGCGGACGACGGGAGTCGAACCCGCGTCACGAGCTTGGGAAGCTCGGATAATACCGTTATATGACGTCCGCAATAGGATTTATACTTTACCCCGAAAGGGCCCTCGTTGTCAACCGGTCTAAAGATCGGGTCATGATTATTAGACTATTGTTGATTTAATCGGAATCAAGGCGTACAATAGCAGTTATTAAAGGGGGGAACATCATGAGCTATCTGGATACATTATTCAGCCTGAAAGGCAAAGTTGCATTAGTGACCGGCGGCGGCCGGGGAATCGGGCAGGTGGTGGCCCTGGGGCTTGCGAAGGCGGGGGCGGAGCTTGTCATTGTTTCCCGCACCGGGGCGGACGAAACGGTAAAGCTCATTCAGAATGCGGGGGGCAGGGCCTACAGTTTGCTTGCGGATGTGACCATCGAAAAAGAGGTGGACGCCGCCCTGGCCCAGATTGTGGCAAAGTCCGGGGCGCTGCACATCGTCTTTAATAACGCCGGTATCTGCATTCACAAGGATACGCTTGACGCCAGTATCGCCGAATGGCGGCAGGTGATCGACATCAACCTTACCGGGGAATACCTGGTTGCCCGGGCGGCGGGGCGGCTCATGATAGAAAAGGGTATCAAGGGGAGCATCATCAACATGGCGTCCATGTCCGGGTCCATCGTAAACGTGCCCCAGTGGCAGGCGTCCTACAACGCGTCCAAGGCAGGGGTGATCCACATGACCCGCTCCCTTGCGGCGGAGTGGGCGCAGTACGGTATCCGGGTGAACAGTTTGAGCCCCGGCTACATCGCCACCCCCATGAGCGTGGACACCCCCCGGGAACTCAAGGACGCCTGGATGCCCCTGATCCCGGCGCGCCGGATGGGGGACCCCGAAGAACTGGTCGGTGCGGTTATCTACCTTGCGGCGGACAGCTCCGGTTACACCAACGGCAGCGATCTCATTGTTGACGGCGCGTATACCTGTCTTTAAGGAGAAATCATGATCGTACAAAAGCTCCATAATAACTGGAAGATGAAAAAGGTGACTGAGGCGGCCGCCGCATTTCTTCCCGCCAGGGTTCCCGGTTCGGTTTACAGCGATCTTCTTGCCAATAAAAAGATGGAAGATCCCTTCTGGCGTGATAATGAAGACAAATCATTTGAACTTATGGAAAATGATTTTGAGTATGTGAACAGTTTTACTGCGGGCCAGCGTCTGGTTAACTCCGACAATGTACTGCTCCGCTGCGACGGCCTCGATACTCTGGCGGATATTTACCTGAACGGCGCCCTTGTCGGCAAGGCGGAGAACATGCACCGCATCTGGGAATTCGATGTGAAGAAGCAGCTTAAAGCCGGGGACAATACCCTGCGGGTAGTTTTCCATTCGCCGAATAAATTTTTACGGGAGGCCTACAAAAAAGTGCGGGCCGATGGTTCCTCCGATGCCCTTGACGGCTTCCCCCATCTGCGGAAAGCCCACTGCATGTTCGGCTGGGATTGGGGCCCCCGTCTCCCCGATGCGGGAATCTGGCGGGACATTCAGCTCGTGGCCTTTAACACCGCCCGGATCGACAATGTATACGTTATCCAGAAACACAAAAAGGACGCAGTTGATCTTAATGTCAAAGTGCAGATCGACACCGGCAAGGAAGCGCCCAGGCCGGGCCTTGCCTGGAATGTGATCGTCACCGATCCCAAAGGTGTTTCAAAAACCTACGAGAATTCCCCGGAAAAAATTACCATCACTAAACCGGAGCTCTGGTGGCCCAACGGTTACGGCGCGCAGCCCCTGTACACGGTAAAGGTGATCCTGCTTTACAAGGGCCGGGAACTTGACACCTGGCAGCGGCGCTACGGCCTGCGCACCATGACCATGCATATTCAGAAGGACAGGTGGGGCGAGAGTTTTGCCCACGAGGTGAACGGGGTGCAGGTTTTCGCCATGGGCGCGGACTATATTCCCGAGGATAATATTTTGAGCCGGGTTACGGAAAAGCGGACCCGGAAACTGCTGGAACAGTGCGTTGCCGCGAACTTCAACGCCCTGCGGGTCTGGGGCGGCGGTTACTATCCCAACGATTTCTTTTTCGATATCTGCGATGAACTGGGGCTGATGGTCTGGCAGGACTTCATGTTTGCCTGCGCGGTCTACGAACTCTCCGACGAGTTTGAGCAGAATATCCGCGCCGAGCTCGCGGACAACATCAAGCGGCTCAGGCATCACGCGTCACTGGGGCTGTGGTGCGGTAACAATGAAATGGAAATGTTTGTCGATCAGATGACCTGGGTCAGCACCCTTAAACAAAAAGCCGATTACATCAAAATGTACGAATACATCTTCCCAAAAATTCTGAAAGAACTGGACCCGCAGACTTTCTACTGGCCCGCGAGTCCCTCATCCGGCGGCAGTTTCGACAAGCCCAACGATCCTGACCGGGGGGATGTCCACTACTGGACCGTGTGGCACGGAAATAAGCCCTTCTCAGATTACCGGAACTACTACTTCCGCTATCTTTCGGAATTCGGCTTCCAGTCATTCCCCAGCAGCAAAACTATTGAGGCCTTTACCCTGCCGGAAGACCGCAACCCCTTCTCCTATGTGATGGAACGGCACCAGCGGAACAACGCTGCCAACGGCAAGATCATGAACTATATGTATCAAACCTACCTCTACCCCAATGATTTTGAAACCTTCCTCTACGCGTCACAGCTGCTCCAGGCGGAGGCGATCAAGTACGGCGTGGAGCATTTCCGCCGCAACCGGGGCCGCTGTATGGGGGCCATCTACTGGCAGCTCAACGACATCTGGCCTGTGACGAGTTGGGCGTCGGTTGACTATTTCCTCCGCTGGAAGGCCCTGCATTATTTTGCCAAACGCTTTTTCCAGCCGGTGATGCTTTCCTGCCACGAAGAGGGCCTTCTCACCCAGAACCCCAACGCCAACCACCAGCCCCAGGTAAAGGCCGCAATCGAAAAGAGTTTCCGCCTTTCAGTGGCCAACGAAACTTTTGATGAAAAAAAACTTACGGTTAAGTGGGAAATCCGGGACCGGAACGCCAAGGTCATCAGGGAAAAAAGCATTCCTGTAAAAGTGCCCGCCTTAAGTTCCCTCTGGCTCGACAAGGTTGATGTACCGGACATCGCTGTGGATGATCAGTACCTGAGTTACCATCTGTTGAATGGCACGGCGGTGATCTCCGAAGGATCGGTGATCTTCTCCCTGCCGAAATATTTCCACTGGGCGGACCCGCATTTGAGTTACAAAATTGAGGGCGACACCATTACGGTCAAGGCCGATGCCTACGCCAAGAGCGTAGAAATACTGAACCGGAATCAGGACCTGGTCCTTTCGGACAACTACTTCGACATGAATGCGGGGACGAAACAGGTGAAGATTATCAGCGGCAAGCCCAGGGGAATTAAACTGCGGAGCGTGTTTGATATTAAGTGACAAATACCGCGCCGAAATCCCTGCACAAATACTGCGCCGCGGTGCGTCCGGTAGATACCGCTACCGGCGTCCCTCCGGGGGGCATGATACGCTGCCCGGCAAAGTAGCAATTCCTGATGCGTTTTGGTTTGGTGGGATAGGAAACCCGCATTGAACCCGCCGGCGTCAGGGTCATCCATGAGCCGTGATAGGTTCCGCAGTAACGCTCGTAGGTCAGGGGTGTCGCCACGTCCCAGACGGCAACCTTGCCCCTGATGGCGGGCAGCTGTTTTTCCAGCCCCGCAAGGATCTGCTCAAACAGTTCCTTCTTGCATTCATCGTAGCGTCCCTGTTCGCGCGCCTTTTTCCAGTAATCGTAGGAATCGCTGGAAATAGTAAGGGTAATGGTGGAACAGCCCCTGGGCGCGTAACCGGCGGAGTCTGAATAGAGTTTGTACGCCAGCCTCGAAATTTGCCGCCCCGCATATTCAAAGGAATTTTCCAGGGGGAATGTTGTACTTTCGGGGTGGTTCGACAGATCCGTTTCCACACCGATGCTGACGAGGGAACACATCACCAGCGCTCCGGGCCGGCAGGTTTTTGCCCGCATGGTACGGGCCCAGCCTTCGCGGATAGGGGGATCGAAGAGGGTGTCAATCGCGATCAGGGCATCGGAAGTTACGATAACCGCATCGGCGGGAACTGTTTCACCTTCGATGACCGCGCCCCAGGCTTTGCCGTTCTTAACCAGCACATGGTCCGCTTTTTTGCCGTAGCGGATGACGCCCCCCAGATCTTCAAACCGCTTTGCCATATTCGCCGCCAGGGTGAGGGAGCCCCCTTTAATATATCCGCCGTCGCCGGCGGCGAGACAGCCAAGGGTCACCAGGAGCGCTACCGCATCGTAGTTCGGATTTACCGTGGAAGTCAGCAGCAGCCGGATTGCCGGATGCTTAAACCGCGCGGCATAGGCCATGACCGACTGGGCGCCCAGGGGCATAACGCGCAAAAGGGCGGGCAGCATTTTGATCAGCGTCACGATCGAGGTGGTTTTTGCGGAAGTTTTAAGCAGGGGAATATTCATAACCGGCATGCTGAAAACAGTAAAACGAATAATGTCCCGGCACAGCCGCCGGATAAGGGGTTTATCCTCCGGTGACACTGCGCATAAATGGGTTTCCAGTTTCGCAACGTCCCGGTACAAACAGACCTGCTGCCCATGCCAGTCGCATGTCATAAAGGGATCGTTCTGACCAAACCGGGTTTCGTCCGTAATGGCGCCGACCTCGCGCCACACCCGGTGGAGCGGCTGGTCCGCGCCTGAGCCGGTGAGCCAATGCAGGCCGCCTTCAAAGAGATAACCCTTTCGCCGCCAACTGGTACAGTTACCCCCGGCGCCGGTGCGGGCTTCGTAGATCGTTACATCAAATCCGCTTTTCCGGGCGTAGATACCCGCCGTTAATCCGGCAATTCCTGCGCCGATAATCAATACATTACTCATTTTTACATCTCCTTTTGAAATAAATCAACGTTTAATAAGCTGCCAATATTCCCATCAACCTCTCCTTGCTAATCGACCGCAAAAAATTCGCCAGCCGCGGCCCCTGGTCTTTGCCGATAAGGGCCTGGTACGCCGCGCGGAAAAGGGCCTTGCCGTCGAGGCCGCATTTTTCGGCAACCTTATAGATCGCTTCGGCACAGCCCTTGTCGTCGGTAAAATTTTCGATAAGGGCGATCACATCATCCCGCAGGGATCGGATCGCGGCCTTCTCGGCATCTGACAGCATTACTGTTTCGCCGGAGGTTCCTGCGGGCCGCAGCTTGAAGCGGAATTCATCGGGGGCGCATTCGTCGATCCAGTATTTGGCGCAGATCGCGCGGGAGCGCAGCGGGGGGAACTGTTCCGGGGTGGGGCCGCCCTGGGCGCTGCCCGTTGCGTTTTGCAGGGCCGCGAGGGCCTTTTCAATATCGCCGTCCGCAATCTGGATAAGGTTGCAGAGGTGACGGAAGGGCACCTGCCAGGGCGGCGGGCCTGACAGTGTTACTGCGGGAGTGCCCTCAAGCTGGGATAACTCGTAGATGCGCCGCTCCCGCCGGTACAGGGCTTCATCTTTTGCGGCTTCGATCTTCCAGGCGATCCGTTCGGTCTTGTCGTAGTCTTCGTAAATTTTGATCACGTCCAGATCAAAGGAGATGGTGAATTCCGTATTGGGCCGGGTACCGGCAAAGAGGTAGCGGGCAAGTTCGGGGGTGTATACCCGCAGTACGTCCTTCAGATCGATCACATTTCCCGATGAACTGGACATTTTTCCCGGCGTACCCTTGGTGCCGATAAAATCGTAGCGGAAGGTGATGGGCGCGTCCCAACCGTACACATCCTTGCACACATGTTTTGCGGTGTCGAAACTTCCCCCCTGGCTGTGGTGGTCCTTGCCGGCGGGCTCAAAGTCAACCTTCTCGTATTCCCAGCGCATGGGCCAGTCCACCCGCCAGCCAAGTTTGACCCCTTTCGCGCTGCGGAGGTCCACGGCCTCTTTGCGGCCGCAGGCGTTGCAGTGGTAGGTGACGCCCCATTCGCCGTCCCAGCAGTCGATGTCCGTATCATCCTTGCTGCACTGATCGCAGAACACACTGATGGGCCACCATTCGCCCTGGATCTTGTGCTCCTCGTCGCGGTATTTGTCGAGAATATTTTTCAGCGTTTCCCGGTGTTCCAGGGCCTTACGGATTCCTTCGGCGTATGTTGAGGCCCGGTAACGTTTGGCCTGGTAGAGATATTCAGGGTGGATCCCCACCAGGGGGAGCATGGTCTCCACATCCACTTCGTGGTGCCGGGCGTAGCTTTCGTCCCGGTCCCAGGGATCGGGGACCATGGTGATGGGGAAGCGGAGAAATTTTTCAAGCTCCTCAACCCTGGGCATATTTTTGGGAACCTTGCGAAACACATCGTAATCGTCCCAGGAATAGATAAAACGTACCTTTTTACCCCTGTCTTTCAGGGCCCGGGCCACCAAATCGGTAGAAATGATCTCCCGAAAGTTCCCGATATGTACCGTCCCGGAAGGGGTGATCCCCGAGGCGCAGGTATAGCTTTCCCTGTCGCCCTTCTCGCGGATTATCTTTTCCGCAGTCTCGTCAGCCCAGTGGGCTGTTGCCCAAAGGGCCGCATTCTGAATCTTCTCTGCCATGCGTCGCTTCGCTCCGCTTTCGTATAGGTAAGATTTATACGCCGCTATACAGCGGCGCATCTCATGATAAATTCAATTATATCGGAGAATGAGATAATATGCTATGATATTTCCAATTATTCCCAATTCCGCAGCGCGTCGTCCAAAGTATTCAGCACATTTTCTCTGCCGATCTCATTAATGAAGCCCGCCTTCTCAAGGGCCCTTTTGGGCTGTTCACGGATCCCGCAGAGGATGAGCCTAATCTTGCCCCGGCGGCACTGGGTCAGGAGGGATTCCAGGGCGGTGATACCCGTGGAGTCAATGGCGGGGACATCCTGCATACGCAGGATAAAGGCTTTGGGGTTTTTCCGTAACCCGCGGAGTACCTGCTGCAGGGTGTCCGCTACGCCGAAGAAAAAGGGGCCATTGATGCTGAACACTTCAATATCTTTTTGATAGAGGGCCTTAATCGAATTTGCCGCAATGCCATGTTTCTCAATGTCCCCGTAGGTAAGCTCCGCAATGAGGTCGTCGTTTTCGGATTTGATCGTACCTATTTCGATCATGCGCCGCAGGAAGAGGAAGATGGCGAGCACCACCCCCACTTCAACGGCAAAGGTCAAATCGAATGCGATGGTCAATATGAAGGTGGTAATAAGAACGATAGCATCACTTTTTGGGGCGGTACGGATAATGCGAATAAAACGGGGGACGTTACTCATATCCCAGGAAACGACCATCAGCACTGCGGAGAGGCTTGCCAGGGGAATGGCGGAGGCCGCCGGGGCAAGCAGCAAAATGAACAATACCAATGTAAGTGCATGGATGATCCCCGATATGGGGCTTGTTGCGCCGGATTTGATGTTGGTGGCGGTGCGGGCGATGGCGCCGGTGGCGGGGATGCCGCCGAAGATCGCCGAAGCGATGTTGCCGATTCCCTGGGCGATGAGCTCTGTGTTCGAGTTGTGCCGGTCCCCGGTCATGCCGTCCGCCACCACTGCGGATAATAGTGATTCTATCGCCGCAAGCAGGGCGATGGTAAAGGCGTCGGGGAACACATCCCGCACCACGTTCCAACTGATGGGGGGGATGCGGGGCAGGGGCAGGCTTGATGGTATGCCGCCGAAACGGCTCCCGATACTTTCCACCGGCAGACCGAAAACAAAGCACACCAGGGTAAGCGCCAGTACCCCGACCGCCGCGCCGGGGATGCGGGGAATAAAGCGCCGTATCAAAATGATGATCCCCATGGCGCCAAAACCTACGGCGACCGTCGCCGGATCAATGGTGCCGATGGCGCCGAAATATTCGCTCCACTGGGCAAAAAAACCGGGGGAACTTTTGGCAATATCAAGCCCCAAAAAATCCTTCACCTGCTGGGAAAAGATCAGCACCCCGATGCCGGTGGTAAAACCCGTGGTGACCGGATAGGGGATGTACTTGATGAAGCGGCCCAGCCCGCTTGCGCCCATGGCGACGAGCATGAGCCCCGCCAGCACCGTGGCGGCAATCAGCCCCGCCATGCCATGCTTCGAGATCACCCCGTAGATGATGACCACAAAGGCCCCGGTGGGCCCGCCGATCTGGAACCTGCTGCCCCCCAGGGCGCTGATGCAAAAACCGGCGATGATGGCGGTATACAACCCCTGGGCCGGAGTCCCCCCCGCAGCGATACTGAAAGCCATAGCCAGGGGCAGGGCCACAATTCCCACGATAAGCCCCGCAAGACAGTCCTTGCCGAATGAATTCCAGGAATAACCCTTCCCTTCACCCTTTTCAAAAAGCTCAAAAGTCCGGGGGATAAAGTCCCGAAGGGAAACCAAATTGAATGACGCCATTATGAGAGGAAGTATATGGGATTTGCTATGTCAATGCTAGATGGAAGGCCGTTTTTTAAGTAGACTACCCCCATGGAAGTATGGCGGGTATTTGTCGAGAAGAAAGCGGGCTTTGATATTGAAGCCCGGCGTCTGCAATCGGAGCTGGCGGGTTTTCTGGGGGTACAGTATCCCGAGCTTTCCGCGCTCAAGGGCCTGCGTATTCTCAACCGCTACGACGCAGTTCATCTTGACGAGGCGCACTTTAAGCTTGCCACGGATCTGGTTTTTTCCGAGCCCCAATGTGACCGGGTGTTTTTTTGCAATGAATTTCCCGCTGAAAAGGGCGATGTTTTTTTCGGTATCGAATACCTGAGCGGCCAATACGATCAGCGCTCCGATTCAGCGGAACAATGCGTGGAACTTATCGCCGACTGTTCGGGCGGTACGGCGCTCAAGCCCATCATCAAAAGCGCCCGGTTTTTTATTTTGCAGCCCGGCAAACTTCCCATTTCCGTAGAAGCGCTAAATGCGGTAAAACATTATCTGATTAACCCCGTCGATTCCCGCGAGGCTTCCCCGGCCCTGCCCGCTTCCCTTGAAGAATCGGAAACCGCCGTTGCCGATGTGCCGTTGCTCACTGGCTTTATCGCGGACGCAGCCGATAGCAACAATTCCGGGGATGCGGCGCTCCAAACACTGGCGCAAAAATACGGCCTTGCTATGGGCCTTGGGGATCTCAAATTCTGCCGTGATTATTTTGTATCAATAAAGCGCGATCCTACTCTGGCGGAATTGCGGGTATTGGATACCTACTGGTCGGATCACTGCCGGCACACCACTTTTACTACCGCTTTGCAAATCGATCAAACCGAAAACAATGCCGGTGATGAAAAACCCGGCGTCGGTTTGCAGCACGCCTTCAATTTATACGAAGATGCCCGCCGGGAAGTTTACGGCGTCGCCGCAAAAGACCGCAAACGCTCCCTCATGGACATGGCGACATTGGGCGCGAAGGTTTTGAAAAAACGGGGCCTTGCGGATGATGTGGATGAGTCGGAAGAGATCAACGCCTGCACGGTAAAGATCGACGCCGGGTTCAGTGATGGTTCCGCCGAGCCCTGGCTGCTCCTCTTCAAAAATGAAACCCACAACCACCCCACGGAGATTGAACCCTTCGGCGGTGCGGCA
Organism: Spirochaetia bacterium; assembly: GCA_025997595.1. Classification (GTDB taxonomy): domain Bacteria; phylum Spirochaetota; class Spirochaetia; order Treponematales; family Breznakiellaceae; genus BNUT01. The sequence continues at coordinate 40,639 of BNUU01000014.1, forward strand.
ACCTGTCTTGGGGGCGCGATTCGGGACCCCCTTTCCGGGCGGGCCTATGTGCACCAGGCCATGCGGATCACAGGCGGCGGGGACCCCCGGGAAAGCCTCGACCACACCCTGCCGGGCAAACTTCCCCAGATCAAAATTGCCCGGGATGCCGCCGCGGGGTACTCGTCATACGGCAACCAGATCGGGCTCCCCACCGGGCAGGTGGCGGAATTTTACCACCCCGGTTTTTTGGCAAAGCGGATGGAGTTAGGGGCGGTTATCGCGGCGGTTCCCGCAAAATGGGTGCGCCGGGAAGAGCCTGCGCCGGGGGATGCGGTGATCCTTGTGGGCGGTAAAACCGGCAGGGACGGCATCGGGGGGGCCACCGGTTCATCAAAAGTGCACACCGGGGAATCGGTGGAGACCGCCGGGGCGGAGGTACAGAAGGGCAACGCCGTGGAGGAACGGAAGCTCCAACGCCTGTTCCGCAACCCCACCGTCACCGCCCTGATAAAACGGTGCAACGACTTCGGCGCAGGGGGCGTTTCGGTTGCGGTGGGCGAACTTGCCGACGGCCTGGACATCAACCTGGACGCGGCGCCGAAAAAATACGCCGGCCTTGACGGCATCGAACTGGCGATCTCCGAATCCCAGGAACGGATGGCGGTGGTGGTTGCCGCCTCCGACACGGACGCCTTCATCCGCCTTGCCGCCGCTGAAAATCTTGATGCGGTGGTCATCGCGCAGGTCACCGGTGGTGACCCAGTTACCTGCGGTAACTCGATCGCCAATGGTCATCCGGCTGACGGCAACGATGCGCCCCGGCTCCGCATGAGTTGGCGGGGGAAAATCATCGTGGACCTTTCCCGTGAATTTCTCAATTCCAACGGTGCGCCCCGGTCTGCGGAGGTCAGCCTTACTGCGATCCGATCAAAGGATAATTCAACAAACAGTAATACTGTTGCCACCCCCGCAGTAGTTCTGTTGGACAAGCTTGAACGGGAACTGGCAAGCCTCCGCTCGGGCAGCCGCCGGGGCCTGCATGAACGGTTCGACGGTTCCATCGGCTCTGCATCGGTGCTGTTCCCCTGGGGCGGCAGCGAGCAGGGAACCCCGGAATGCGGCATCGCAGCATTACTGCCATCGTTAGAAAAACAGAGCTGTACCGCAAGTCTGATGACCTTCGGCTACGATCCGGAACTGATGGAACAGAATCCCTACGAGGGGGCAAAAGGTTCCATCCGGGAAGCGCTGGCAAAATTCGCCTGCCTGGGGGGAGACCCCTGGAAGGCGCGGCTGACATTCCAGGAATATTTTGAGCGCCCGGTCAGTCCCGAAACCTGGGGCAAACCCGCCGCCGCCCTACTGGGAGCGCTGGAAGCGCAGCTCGCCCTGGGCATCCCCGCCATCGGCGGCAAGGATTCCATGTCCGGCAATTACCGTGACAACGCCCACGGGGTGGACATCACGGCGCCCCCGACACTGGTGGCCTTTGCCGCCGGGACCGCCCCCGCAGCATCGGTGCGATCCGGCGCGTTAAGCGGCAGGCCGGGGCACGAGATCATCCTGTTGGAACAAAGCCCGCATGACGAATGGGACAGCTTCAGGGCAAGCATGAACACCTTGGCGGAACTCTCCGCCGCAGGACTGGTCTGCGCCGCCTGGTCCGTGTCCGCCGGGGGCATCGCGGCGGCCCTTGCGATCATGGCCTTCGGCAACAACACCGGTGTAGAGACAACCGTTGACGGACTTAAAGGCTCCTGCTGCCAAGGTTCCGTATTGGTAGAACTTGCCGCTCAACCGGGTTCAAAGAATGCATGGATAACCATTGCCCGCACCATTGCGGAACCGGTCTTTCGTATTATTGCGGACGAAAACGATACGGCTGAGGTTTCCCTCTCAGTCCTCCGCCGCGCCTACGAGTACCCCCTCGCCCATGTCTACCCCCAAACCTCCACCGGCGTCACCGTTGCCGACATTCCTGAAACGGCAAATGCCGCAGTTTCATCAGAATTACTAAACGCGGCGGCTTCTGTTTCTGCCGCAGCCACAAGCGCCCATCATCCTGCGTCCCGCCCTCGCGGCACAGGGGCGCCGCTGGTGGTTCTCCCCGTCTTCCCCGGAACCAACTGCGAATGGGATATGGAACGGGCCTTCCGGGAAGCGGGGGCGCGGACCCGGCTGGTGATATTCAGAAACCGGAACCGGGAAGACATCGCCGAATCGACCCGGGAAATTGCGGAGGCCATTGCGGAAGCCCAAATTGTGGCCCTCTCCGGGGGATTCAGCGCCGGAGATGAGCCGGATGGGTCGGGGAAGTTTATCGCCAATGTGCTGCGATCCCCGGTGATTGCCGATGCAGTAACAAATCTGCTGGAAAAACGGGACGGCCTCATGCTGGGGATCTGCAACGGCTTTCAGGCGCTGATCAAACTGGGGCTGGTCCCCTACGGCGCTATCAAACAAGCGGACGAAAATGCGCCCACCCTCACCTTTAACCGCATCGGCCGCCATGTCTCCCGGATGGTCCGCACACGGGTGATGTCGAAATTGTCGCCCTGGCTCGCCCAGGAAGAAACCGGCAGCCTGCATGTGATTCCGGTCAGCCACGGCGAGGGACGGCTGGTAATCCGGCGTGAAGAAGGGGAAGCCTTATTCCGCAGCGGCCAGGTTCCCTTCTGCTACGCCGATGCGGCGGGCAGCCCAACCCTGGTGGAGCCGGATAACCCCAACGGCTCCGATCTGGCAATCGAAGGCCTCACCAGCCCGGACGGCCGTATCCTTGGAAAAATGGGCCATTCGGAACGCCGGGGTGAATTCGTGCACATCAACATTCCGGGAAACAAACGGCAGAATATTTTTGAGGCAGGGGTAATGTACTTTACCGGTTAAACAAATTCAGCTTGCCGAATTTGTGCCACTTCCCGTTGCTGCGTTTGGCGCCTTCGTCAATAAGCTTGAGGACAAAGGCGGCAAAGGCGGCTTCTTCGCCGATTTCTGATGAGGAGAAGCCCATGGTCAGATAGGGTTCATCAGGGGCGGCGAACAGGAGACTTTGGGCAAAGGCGCGGAAAGAGGCCGCCGCTGCCGGGCCCAGCAGGTCCACCGGATCGTCCTTGCCGCCGCCGGCGCTCATGTCGGAAAGTACCAGCGCCAGGGTTCCCGATTCTCTTGCACGGAACATTTGGGCCAACTCCCTTGCCAAAAAAAACCAGCCCTTGATGTGATCGTTAACCATTATTTCAATATCGGCGGGTAAAAGATCCGCCGCCCGGCGGCGTATTGCGGGCGGGGTGCAGACCAGGATCGCCTCGTCGATATGCTCAAGCCGGTTTTCCGCCGCAAGGATCAGGGTGCGGGCGGCGATGGGACTGCCGGGATTCCACTGGATGGGAAGGGCCGCGCCCCCGGGCGGGGTATTTTCCGGAGGTATGACTTGTTTACCCTCGGAGGGTTTTTTTGATCCGGGGCTCAAGGGCAGCGCGGCGCCGCTGCGGTTAGGGATAAGGGCGGATGCAAAGTGTTCCACCCGCTTCGCCGTTTCTGCGGCAATGGCGGCAGTAAGTGAGGATTCGTTTCCCGCAATAAGTATTCCCCTGGTCATGTGTCATATCCCATACCTTACAGTGTACCCATCACCGGCGTTTACCGCAAGTATACGCATTGCCTCATAAATAATCTAACCCAAAAGGGAGTATGCCTCATAATAAAATTCTAACCCAAATAAGCTTATCCGAAGGAGGGTGCGGAGAGCAGCATGGGGTTAACAATGAAAGAGAAACAGTC
>BNUU01000015.1 GCA_025997595.1 Spirochaetia bacterium
ATCCTGGAAGAAAAACCTGTTGAAATACAGGACATGAAAAACAACCTCGAAAGTTACAAGGAAGCGGAACGTGAAGCCAGGGGGGCGGTTCAGCGTATAGACGCGCTCAAGAAAATCAGCGCAAAGGCTGCGGAATGGCGGATGTACGAAGGACTTATTCTGAAACAGGAATACCTCATGCTCCGCATCCACCGGGACGAGGAACTCCAAAAAAATCAAAAGGAAGAGCGCAGACTTACTACAGCCGAAGAAAAGCTGAAATCCCTGGAACAGAAAATAGCCGAACTTAACGGGAATCGTTTTGAATGGGAGAATGAACTGAGGCAAACCGACGCCAGTCTTGCCGCCAATGACGCCCATATCCTGTACAGGCAGATTGAGGATCACATTAACCGGCTTAAAAAAGATCTTGAAACCGAGACGCCAAAAGCCGAGCGTTACCATACTCTTAAATCCCAATGTGAAGCCATGCTGGGCCGCAAGTTAAGTGATAACCCCGCAGAAGATACGAAAAAAATTGAGGCCGGTGAGAGCAAGGCCCGCTCGGAAAAAGACGCCGCCCGCATACAGAAAGATGAGGCCGCCCATGATCTGCGTGAGGCCGCAGCGGAACTGGCTGAACTTGAACGTGGTTTGCTGCGGTATCCCGAAGCGCCCACCGCCCTAAAAGCCGCCCTCGAAAAAGAGGGCATCACCGCCGCTATTCTTGCGGATGTGGCCGATGTCACCGATCCTGCCTGGGCCGATGCGGTGGAAGGCTGGCTCAATACCCGCCGTTTTGCTATTTTGGTGGACCCAAAGGATTTTCAGAAAGCCCTGGAAATTTACGATCGACTCCCCCGTCATATATCGGGGGCCTTTCTTCCCAACCTCGAAAAAATGCGCGATGCGGTTGAGCGAAACCCGGCGCAGAAAAATTCCCTCAGCCTCCTTGTGGAAACTCAATCGATCTATGCCCAACATTACATCGATTATGTGTTGGGCAATGTAATCTGCGCCGACATCAAGAGCCTTAAAAACTTTAGTTCGGCGGTAACCAAAGAATGTATGCGTTACTCCGGTTTTACCGCGTCCCGTATCGATCAAAACATCTATAGCCGCCATTACCTGGGTAAAGCAGCCCAGCGGGAGCGTAAAGAATTCCTTATCGCAGAAAAAGTACGGCTTCAAAAAGTGTACGAAGAATCCACGGCAAAGGAACAAGAGGCCGCACAAAAAGAAGAAATTTTCCGCAGGGCAGGACGTACCCTTATCGATTTAAGTTATCTTCTTCCATCGGTTGCCGCCGCTGAAAAAATGCACCGGGACTTGGCAGAAGCTGAGAAGGAACTTTCCGCCATTGACACCAAAAGTTTCAGGGAACTCCAGGAAAAACGGGACAACCTTGCAAACCGCATACGGGAAAGTGATGGGGAACTACAAAATTATTACAAAGAGCAGGGAAGCGAAAATCAAATTATTATCGATTGCCGCGCCTCAGTCGAAAACATCAAGGCCCTTATCGAAGAACATGAAAAGGCCATACTGGATTTCGGTGAAACCCATCCCCTCGAAATCGGCGAATGTGAAGATTATGCTGAAAAACAGTTAAGTAAAGAAAACATTTACGACCTTTCCAGCAAATACGAATCAAACCTGAAGGGATATCAAACCAGCGTTAAAAACCGCCGTACCGAATACGCCGATCTGGTTCACAACTACGACAGGGATTTTCATACCTACCTTCCCATTGATCCCGCAGAAAATGATGAAGCAGAAAAACTGTTAAAACGTCTTGAAACATCGGAGCTACCCGAGTACCGTGAAAAGATAGAAAAGGCAAAACGGGATGCGGAAAAAGAATTCAAGGAACATTTCATCTCCAATCTCAACGAGAACATAGAAATCGCCCGTGAGAGTTTTAAGGAGATAAACGATATTCTCAAAACCTTGTCCTTTGGCCGCGACCAGTACCGCTTTACCCTTGACGAAAAGAGCGACCGCAAAGGCCAGATCGAAATCATCAAAAAGACCGCGGCCATCCCCACTATGGAGGACAGCCTGTTTTCGCAAATCAATGACCCCGAAGAACACAGGGCCGTGGAAAGCCTTTTTGAAAAAATCCTTACCACCGATCTTGATTCCCCGGAAATGCGGAGCATCTGCGATTACCGCACCTACTTTCAGTACGACATCAAAATCACTGCCACCGACACCCACGAGCAAAGCTCCCTCTCCAAAGTGATTCGTGAAAAGTCAGGCGGCGAAACCCAGACCCCCTACTACGTTGCTATTGCCGCAAGTTTCTACCGCTTCTTCAAGGCCCGCCCTGAAGAAACCATACGCCTGGTGATGTTTGACGAAGCCTTTAACCGCATGGACGACGAGCGTATCATCAAGATTCTTAACTTTTATAAAGACCTTAACATACAGCTTATCAGCGCCGTCCCGCCTGAAAAAATTGAAGCCATAGCCCCTCTGGTGGATCGCACAAACCTCGTGGTGCGCCACGGTTATTCCGCCCGTGTCTGGGATTTTCATGAAGCGGTGAAGAATAACTCAAACGGGGAGAATGTTTAAAGCATGACCCCCTGGGAAGACCGTATCATCAATGCTTTTATCGAACGCTACCCTGCATCTGCCGCCGCAAGACTTGCCAACAGTAAAAAAAACATACTGCGTATCCCTGCGCTAAAAGTATTCCCCGGTTTTTACAATGCTGCGCCTGATGAACGGGAATCCTTCCTTGATGCCGCTAAATCACTTGAAACCCGAAAGATCCTTTCACTGGTTTGGGTGCGCTACCGGAAAGACGCGGAGCTTTCAACCCTCGTCTGCCATGATATGGAAAAGCTCTTTGAATTCAGCCAAAAACCTTCGCCGAAAACCATTGCAGAGGCCGCACGGGAAGCAGCCGGGAAAATTGCCTTACACCTAAGGATTGAAGGTGATGAAGACCCCAATACTGAAAAGACCTGCGCTTTTTTCAGTTTCCTGTCAGAAAATATGACTGCTCCCGATGCCGCTAAAGGAATCGGCGCAGAATCGGTACACGATTTGGCAAAACTTTTTCAGGCTGTTTCAAAACCGGTTAACCTTACCCTTCGCGCCTTGTCGATTTCACTGTATAATGATTCAAAAAAACTGGAAGCCCTTATCAATTCCTGTAAGGCGATTTTTGCCCGTGCAGAACGTCAGAGAATCGCCATGCCGGAGCTTTCATTTCTTGACCGCTCTTTCCCTGAAACTTCCATTGCCGGACGCATTACTATCACTATTGAAAATTCTCAAGCCCTGGTTAATGAAAGCGGTTCAATACTTACCCTGCCCCTTGTTACCATTCAAAAAATAGAATCCATAGCGGACTGCCATTCCGAATCGGCATCGGGGGAACATCCTTCAGTCCTAATGTTAGAAAACAAGGAAACCTTTTTCACCCTTGCGGCCGCGCTCTATACCTCAGGCGCCTCATGCCGCACATACACCTGCATCCTCTATGTGGGCGGCTACCCCAACCGGGCGGTATGCGCATTGGTAAGGATCCTCGCAAAATCGGGTTTTACTTTTTACCACTCAGGCGACCTTGACCCCGACGGCATACTTATCTTGCAGGAACTTCAAGGCATTATCAATAATGCCGGTATAGCGGGGCAAACCGTAACGCCGGTATACATGGACACATCCACCTTCGCGCGTTATCTTGAACATGGCAGAAAACTGGAACCATCCATGTTGCAGCGTATCACTTTGATTAAAGACGAAACCCGCGCACTTCCGGGTATAGCGGAACTTATCGAGAAAATAGAAAAAACCCGCAAAGGGATTGAACAGGAGATTATCGAATACCATCTATGATTCACGAAGTTACCATCACTGTGCTGCCGGGTGAAGAACTCGACGCCGGATTAATCAAACAAAAAGCCGCCGATACACTTTCGGGTAATCATGCACGATGTACAGCCGCCGACATAAAACACATCACCGTCAACAAAAAGTCGCTGGATGCGCGGCGCGGGCGGCTCAAAATCCACCTGCGGCTCACCGTGTACCTGAACGAAGAGCCGCCAACAGCAAACAGTATTCCTGCTCTCCGTGCCTTTGTGCCCCTGGGTGAGCATCCCCGTTCCCGGCCCGCACATCTTGGGCAGCCATCGCCGGAACCCCCGACGGTCCTCATCGTTGGGTGCGGACCGGCCGGTCTTTTTGCGGCGCTGCGGCTGCTGGAAAGTGGCATAAAACCGGTTATTGTGGAGCGGGGTAAACGTACGCCGGAACGGAAGCGGGATATTGCGGCAATCGGGCGAGGCGGCGCAGTACCCCGGGATTCAAACTACTGCTTTGGCGAAGGCGGCGCGGGGACGTTTTCGGACGGCAAGCTCTATTCGCGGTCAAACAAACGGGGAAATATCCGCCGGGTATTGGAAACACTGTGCTGCTTCGGCGCCGACGAATCAATTTTGATCGATGCACACCCGCATATCGGCTCCGACCGGTTGCCCGCAATTATCAGCGCCATGACGGACAAAATCTGCGCATTGGGCGGCGAAATCCACTTTGAAACACGGTGTACGGGTTTCATTGTTGAACATGGCAAGCTGCGGGGCATCCACACAAGCGCAGGAATACTGCGCAGTGGGGCGCTCATTCTGGCGGCGGGGCATTCCGCGCCGGATATATACCGCCTGCTTGCAGAGACTGCGCCTGATGTCGTGGAGCCAAAACCTTTCGCCGTCGGCGTCAGGATCGAACATCCGCGCACAGTAATCGATGCAATTCAGTATCATGGAACCGGTAGGCTCCCTGGCGCGGAAAAAAAACTGGCCCTGCCCGCCGCCGAATACCGGCTTACCGCGCAGGTTGAAGGGCGCGGAGTGTACTCGTTTTGCATGTGTCCCGGCGGGGTGATTGTGCCGTCCGCAAGTGCACCGGATGAAGTGGTGGTGAACGGAATGTCGGCCGCCGGACGGAACTCCCGCTGGTCAAACGCAGCAATTGTAGTGGAAGTGCGGCCTGAAGATGCGGCGGGTAACGGCTTGCTTTCCGGGCTTGCGTTCCGTGAGGAACTTGAAAGAACAGCATACCGCAAAGCAAACGCGGCAGTAAATGCGGTGACGAACACCACGGTTGACGCCATCGCGCCCGATTGCGGCGGACACCGGATCTTCGGACAAAAAGCCCCCGCCCAGCGGCTCATTGATTTTCTTGGCTGCCGCCTGTCCGTAGATCTGCCGCCGTCTTCATACGCACCGGGCCTTGTTTCCTCCCGCCTTGACCAGTGGCTGCCACCGTTTATTGCCCGGCGACTGCAGTCGGCATTCCCCGAATTTGAAAAAAAGATGCGCGGCTTTATTTGCCCCGATGCGCTCCTCATTGCCCCCGAAACACGGACATCGACGCCGGTACGTATTACCCGGAATCCCGAAACATTCGAAAGCACCGTCATCACCGGCCTGTTTCCCGCCGGAGAAGGGTCGGGTTATGCAGGGGGTATTGTTTCTTCCGCGCTGGACGGTGAAAATGCCGCCGAGGCCATAATCGCCCGGGGCGTGGTATAAGCAGGCAGGTTTAACCCAGTTCATTCCTGCTTAAACGTCGGCCGCTTCCCCAGCGCCCGCCTGAACGCCTCCAAATCCGCCTCCCCGCCGGGCCCTGAGGGACAGAGCTCCTCTGCGGTGATGTCCAGCTCAAAGGGGCGGCGGGCCACGTCTTCAGGGTAGTGGGCGTCCGAGGAGGTGGTAAGGGGATAGCCCAAGGTATCCAGCGGATACCCGGTATCTAAAGGAGATGAGGTACGAGCCGGACCGAACACCTTGGGAGGCAGGCGGACGCACTCAACCGCAGCCCAGGGACCGGGTACCACCGCGCCAAGCTGGCTCCACATGGAAAAGGCCGAACGGTCCACATGGGCGGGGATCACCAGACCCCCGAACTCCGCAGCCTTGGCCCCGATGTACTCCACGCTCAGGTCCAGGGCATTGGGAAGAAAAAACTCCACCTCCCCCTCAATGCTGTCCTCCTCGTCCACATAAACCTGGTCCCCGGTCTTCTCCGGGTCATTTGGGAAAGGGGTCAGAATGCTGTATGCATATTCGCTGAATGCCAAACTCGCCTCAAGACTGGTAAAGAGGCAGAGGGTATGGATTTCTTCCTGGGTGGTGGCCTCCATGCCGAAGATGGGAATGATCCCGAATTGGGGACAGAGCTTGGCGAATGCGGGGCAGTTGAGGCTGGAATTGTGGTCCGTCAGGGCCAGCACTTTAACGCCCCTGGCTGCGGCCAGCTCCGCCAGATAACGGGGTGACAGATCCAGGGACCCGCAGGGGGAGAGGCAGGAATGGTTATGCAGATCGGTTAACAGCGGCATTATTCACCGTGGAGCAGCGCATAGAGTTTCCCCGACACGGTGTACTGGTTTTCCTTCGTCAGCAGCACCGCGATACCTTCATCTTTTGCCGCCGCCAGCATGTCCTCCGGGAGGGGGCGGTTGTTGCAGATGATGATCGCCGTGATGTTTACCAGGGTGGCCACCGCCACGGTGTTTTTGTGGGCCTGGATGGTGATCAGGGCGCCGCCGTCTTTGGCGTTGGCCATCACGTCCGAGAGCAGGTCCGAGGTGTAGGCCCCTTCAAGGTCGGTATCGTCAAATTCGGCCTGGACAATTTCTGCCCCCACTCCGGCGGCGGCTTCCCGGATAGTCATTAGGTTTCTTCCTTTATGGTGGGGGAATTGAGGAACACCACTGAACGGACCGTGGTGCCCACCCCCACGGTGGAGTTGATGGTAAATTCATCCGAAACCCGTTTGGTGTTGGCAAGGCCCATGCCCGCGCCGAAGCCCAGGGAGCGGACCCATTCGTTGGCGGTGGACCAGCCCTCCTGCAGCGCCAGGTTCACGTCGGCGATACCGGGACCTGAGTCTGCGGCCACAATGGTCACCTTATCGGGCTGGATGGAGCACCTGATAGTCCCCCCTTCGGAATGGACCACCTGGTTGATTTCCAGCTCGTAACTGGCAATGGCCACCCGGCGTATAATCTTGGGATCGATATTGCGCTGCTTAAGGGCCTTTTTAATCTCCGTGGAGGCCCGGCCGGCTATTTCAAAATCGTAGCGGACGGTGGTGAATTCCATCTCCGAATTCGCCGAAAACCCCGTCATTCCGCTTTGATGTATCTTTTCCAGACGCAGAACCTCCCGGTTCATCTCCACCAGCAGGGTGCCAATCACATCCTTGGAGGTGATAATCCCCACCAGTTCCTTCTTTTTGTTCACCACGGGGAAACGGCCGTACCGGTATTTGTTGAGGTATGAAATGGCAAAGGACAGGGGCATGTCATCTTCCAGAACGATGACATCCTTTGTCATCCGCTCCTCCGCAGGGCGGTCGATAAAGCCCTTGTCCAGGGCGGTAACAATGTCATCCATGGAAACGATCCCCGCAAGACGGTGATCCTCCTCCACAATGGGTACCCCGGTGATGTAATTTTCCCGCATAAGCGCCTGAAGGTGGCGCATGGTATCGGTCTTTTTCGCGGCAATCACCGCTCCGACCATCACATCCTTGATTTTAAGCTGATAGATAAGCTCCAGCACCGCCGAGGGTGAATCGACGGTGCTGATAGGTATGTCTTCTTTGACCGGGGGGAGTGGATCACTCATAAACTCTTCCCCAAAATGTACTTTTCGATCACCTCGGCAACCCCGTCATTGTCGTTGGATTTTTCCGTCACCAGAGCGGCGATATCCTTGATCCGCTCATCACCGTTCATCATGGCAACCCCCATCCCCGCCCAGCGGAGCATGGCCTCATCATTCATGGAATCCCCAATGGCCAGCACCGATTCCTTTGGAATCCCCAAAAGCCCCGCCACCTTTGCCAGGGCGGTTCCCTTGTCGGTTTCGGCGGGTAAAATCTCCAGAAAATAGGGTTTGCTGGTAAAAAGGGTGATATCATCCCCCAAATAGGTCCTGATAATGCTTTCCAGGGGGACCAACAGCATGGGATCACCGGGGATCAGGAGCTTATGGCAGCCTTCCGCCACCATGGCCCTGAAATTTTCCACCACCACCTGCCGCAGGCCGGTCAGTTTCTGGTCATAATTGGCAAATTCATTGGAGCGGGACACGTACATGATATCATCTTCGTAGATCTGAACGGCAAAACCCTCGGCGACCGCCAAATCGTATGCGGTAAGGGCAGCGTCAATATCGATCATGCTCTCAAAAATCCGTTTTCCCGTATGACTTTCCTGGATAATCGTGCCGTTATTACAGATCAGATAGCCGGGCCGTTTATTCATCCCCAAAAGACGGGCAAACTGATCCATGGCTGCCGGAATCCTGCCCGAGGCCAGTATCACCACCACCCCCTGGGCCTCCGCCCGTTTAATCACATTCCGGGTGCGGTAGGAGATGGTCAGATCCGACCGGAGAAGGGTGTCATCCAGGTCCAGGGCAAGCATGCGTACCTGCGGTCCGCTGCGGATAGATTCCATATTATTATAGAATAACCGTAAACATCCCGTAGTTCAATAGAAACTTTTAAATGGATTGTATATAATAGGTTTATGGGTAGAATTTACGTTTTTGTGAACCAGAAGGGGGGGGGTCGGCAAGACCACTTCCGCGGTGAACATCGGCGCCTATCTCGCAGAAGAAGGGAAATCGGTGCTCCTGGTGGATTTTGATTCCCAGGGGAACCTTTCCAGCGGGGTCGGTGCAAAACCTCCCAAGCCGGGGGTGTATGAGCTCATCTCCGGGACGGTTCCCATAGACCAGACTATCCGCAAAACTGCCATCCCCAATCTTTTTGCAATTCCCGCCGGCATCGACCTTTCCGGGGCGGCGGTGGAGCTTATCGAACAGGAAGAACGGGACTTTTTCCTGAAAAAGGCCCTGGAACCGGTCCGCAGCCGTTACGATTATATCCTGATTGACTGCCCTCCCAGCCTGGGGGTGCTTACCCTGAACGGCATGGCCGCCGCCGATGCGGTGCTCATTCCCATGCAGTGCGAATATTTTGCCCTGGAAGGGCTTACCCTGCTCATCCAAACCATCAGCCGGATTCAAAAAAGCCTGAATCCGGGCCTGACCATCGGGGGAATTTTCTTTACCATGTACGATCCCCGTATCCGGCTTGCCCAGGATGTGGTCAAACAGGTAAGCGCCTACTTCAAAAGCAAGGTTTTTACCACGATCATCCCCCGGAATGTCCGCCTTTCCGAAGCGCCCTCCTACGGGAAGCCCATTTCGATCTTCGACCCCCACTGCAGCGGGGCCAAGGCCTACAAAAGCCTTGCCCAGGAGTTGATCCGCCGTGGCGCCTAAACGCGGCCTGGGCAAGGGCCTTGAGGCCCTGTTTCCCGTAAACGAAGATGACGGCGGCCTCTCCGCCGCAGGCTTGAGTTTGGGCTATTCTGAAGGGCAGAACACCCCTGGCAAAGCGGCCCGGTTCTCCGCCGGCGGACCCGCCGGTGAGCTGAAGCTCCCCCTGGACAGGCTCCGGCCCAACCCGGATCAGCCCCGCAAATATTTTGATGAGGCGGAACTGCAGGAACTGGCGGATTCCATCCGGGAACACGGCATTATTGAGCCCATCATTGCCGGTGACGCCGGGGACGGCACCTACATCATCGTCGCCGGTGAACGGCGCTACCGGGCCGCCCCCCTTGCGGGGCTCACGGAAGTACCCGTAATAATACGGGAGTACACCGATGAAAAGCGGATGGAAGTCGCCCTAATTGAAAATGTCCAACGGGCAGACCTGAACCCCATTGAAGAAGCGGCGGCCTACAAAAATCTGATGGACCTTACGGGGCTTTCCCAGGATGAAATCGCCGCCAAGGTCGGCAAAAACCGCTCCACCGTGGCAAACGCCCTCCGCCTCCTCCGCCTGCCTCCGGATGTCCAAAAAAGCCTTGAAAAGGGGGAACTTTCCTCCGGCCACGCACGGGCGATCCTCTCGGTGACCGCTCCCAACGGCCAGGCCCTGCTCTACAGGGAAATCCTCGCCGCGGGCCTTTCGGTACGGGAAGCTGAAAAACGGGCCGCCGCCCTGAACAACGGCGAGGGGACCGGCGCCGGAAAAACCAGGGCAAAGCCTCCCCATAAACGGGAAGCCGAACTGGCGGCCATGGAGCAGAAATTCATCGACACCCTGGGGACCAAGGTGCTCATCAACGGAGATCTCCAAAGGGGCAGCATCCAGATCGACTATTACTCCATGGAAGACTTGGACCGGCTGTACGGGATTTTGGGGGGTAAGGGGAAGTAACGCTCCGGCGCCCTCCCCTATTCCAGTTTCCCGCCTACGTGCAGGATCATGTTCTGCACATTCTCGCTGCAATTCACCGGCCTTAAATGAACCGTGGGATGGGCATTGGCAAAAACCCGAAAAATCTCGTCTGCAAAGCCCTGGCCAATCATATCCACCCCGGTAAAATCCAGAACCACCTCCAAAAAACGGTCAAACCGGGTGATAAGCCGTCTGGCCTGGGACCGGGACATGAGGGATTCACCCTCGTACTGCATCAACTGTACCGGAATGGCGGTCTTGTGGAATCCCGGCTGCTTGTCGGGATCGGTGTACTCGTTAAACACATCGGCAATCTGTAAGGAAGAATTTTTCCGTATACGCATACCCACTCCGGTTCCGCTAAAACCATTTCCCCGGAGGTCTTCCAGAAGCCGGTCTTCATTCTCATGCCCCCAAAACGTAAGATTTCCCGAAAAAATAGCAAATTCATCAAAGATACGGGAAGAAAAAAAGATCCCTTCACCGGAATGTTTCGCAGGGTTCGATGTAAATTTCCCCTTTGCCAGTTCCAAAATAGAATGCTTTGGGTCCTCAAGCCCTAAATCATCTTTTATTTTATTAAATATCCCTATACCCTGATCTTCTATATCAATTTCAATAGTCCGGGCATTGATGGTTAAGGTTACCCGCAGATCCTTTGAGCCGGAATGTTCGATGGCATTGTTCACCATCTCGGTAAATCCATATTGGCAAATCTGACGGATATTCGGCGCTATACCTTCTAAGCGGGAAGAAATATCTTTCCGCCATAAGGTATCCTCGTCCAGGGAGTCATCCACCTTATAAGAATATCTAAACACCGTATCAACCAGTCGATAGTTGGGATACCGGCCTTTCCGTTCCTTTTGTATGATCCTCTCACCAATAAGGATATTGAGGTACTTCATCGCAGTAGGCTTGGACAGACCAAAATGTTTCATCAATACGGAAAGGATATCATTCTGATGTGCCGAAATGTTTTCAATGATAAAGTTATTTATCGCATCAACTATCTCTTTGGTAAACTTCAAGATATAATTCCTCTTATTTAAGTATAATATAAAACCAAAACCTTGCCAATCACAACATTACCCGTTATTCTATACTCATGCCACATCCCCGCTTAACCCTCCGGCAGAAGCTTGGTTTCGGTATTTTCGACCTGGGGGGGAACATGTTTTTCACCCTCATGGGGTTCTGGACCCTTAAGTACCTGACCGACATGGTGGGTATTGCGGCGGCGTGGGCGGGGATTGCGGTGATGGTGGGGAAGGCCTGGGATGCGGTGACCGACCCGGTGATGGGTTATATTTCCGACCGCACCCGGACCCGATGGGGCCGCCGCCGACCCTACCTCCTCTTTGGGGCGCTGCCCATGCTGCTGACCATGTGGCTTTTTTTTACCGTCCCCCCCGCCGTAAGTCCCGTGCTCCTCTTTCTCTGGGCGATGCTGACCCTGATGCTCCTTAACACGGCGGCCACGGTGATCAACATCCCCTATTCTTCACTGACCCCGGAACTGACCGACGATTACCACGAGCGGAGCAGTCTGAACGGCTACCGCTTTGGCTGCGCGGTCTTTGGGACCATCATCGGGGCGGCGGCGGTGCAGCCCCTGACGGAGCTTTTCAGCAGTCCCCGGCTGGGCTGGTCCGTGACCGGGCTTATCCTGGGGGCGGTGATGGCCCTCACCACCCTCCTCACCTTCTTTGGTACCAAAGAAAAGGCCCATACCGCCGCCGACATCCCCACCGAGGGCTTTTTTTCCACCTATAAGGGGGTGTTTTCCAACCGGCCCTATGTCAGGCTCCTCTTTACCTATGCCCTGCATATCATGGGGATCACCTTCCTCCAGAGCATCCTGGCCTACTACACCGAATACATCTACCGTCGCCCGGACATTACCCCCCTGGCAATGATGATTCTGCTGTTGACCGCCATGGTGTTTATCCCCGTTTCGGTGCTGGTTTCCAAAAAAATCGGCAAAAAGCGTACCTATCAAATTTGCTTTGCCATTATTGCCAGCGCCTGCATGATCATCTACCTCTTTGGGCAAAACAGCGGAATCGGCTTCTTCCTGGCGCTGATGGCCTATGCGGGAATCGGGGTGGGGTTCAGCTACGTGGCCCCCTACGCCATGGTCCCGGACGCCATCGACTACGGCGCGGTCAAAGCCGGGGGGGAGCGGAAAGAGGGGGCCTATTACGGCATCTGGACCTTTATTTCCAAACTGGGCACCGCCCTTTCGGTCTTTGTTTCCGGGGCCATCCTCTCCCTGGGGGGCTATGCGGCCAATACGGAACAGACCGGGGCGGCCATTTCCGCCATCAGGCTCCTCATCGGTCCCATACCGGCCCTCATCCTGTTGGGGGCCATGGTGGTGATCCAGTTTTATACCCTGGACGAAGGGGCCTTTAAAAGGCTGATGGGACAGGGGAAGAATTAAGGGAAGCAGGCCTCGGCGGCGGCTTTCGGTACCCGGTCTTTACATCCACCAGGCTTTCCAGGGTTTCGCCCTTGAGGAACCGCGAGGCATTCTCCAAATTCAGCTTCATGATGTGTTCGCCGGTTTCGGGCATGTTGCGGCCCCCGGCGACATGGGGGGTGATAACTGCGGTCTCAATCTTCCAGAGCCGGTGTCCGGCGGGCAGGGGTTCCGGCATGGTCACATCAAGACCGGCGCCGCCCAGATGGCCCGATTCCAGGGCGTCGCAGAGGGCTTCCGTGTCTATGGCGGGGCCGCGGCCGCCGTTAATAATGACCGCCCCGTCCTTCATTGCCGCAAGCTGTTTCCGGCCGATTACCCCGGCGGTGCCGGCGACCCCCGGCAGAATTATGGCAACGATATCGGCGCGGGGCAGGAGTTCGTCGAGTTTGTCAAAAAGGTACTGCTCATCCACACAGTCCGGTTTCGGCTGCATGGTCCGGCGGACCCCGATGACATGGGCCCCCAGGGCCTTCATGCGCCAGGCATATTCGCAGCCGATGTCCCCCAGGCCCACCACCAGAACCACCGCTCCCAGGATGCTTTTTACCTGACCCCGGCTCTGCCAGCGGCCCTTGATCTGTTCATCCCGGTAGAGGTGCAGCTTTTTCACGATTTCAAAGGTCATGGCCACCATGTGTTCGGAAACCCCGTGGCCGTAACCCCCTGAGGCGCAGGTCAAAAGCACATCGCCGCCGATTTCGCCGTTCACATAGCCGTCGGTACCGGCGGATTGCAGCTGAATCCACTTGAGCCGGGGACAGAGCTTGATAAAATCCCGGCCGGGGCTCCCAAAAATGATAACCGTATCACGGGCCGTTGCGGGATCAATCTTCCCCGTGTCCTGACCTTCATTGAATATGATTTCGTAACTGCTCAATATTTTGGCAAGCCGCTCCTTAAAAGAAGCGTCCGCGGGAAACAGCACAATGGCCTTATCCACAATAATCCCCCTTAACAGGCATATCGTATACAATTCCTGTCAAAAACGAAAGGGATTGTACTTTTCCTCCCGGTCAAAGGTGTCGATCCCCTCTTTTTGCTTGAGCTTCCGCACCGTCAGGTAGGTTATGGGGGTCATGATCACCTCGATCAAACACTTAAAGAGGTAGTTGGTAAGCACCAGGGTGACAAAGAGTTCCCAGCCGAATACCCCGGTGACGGAGGCCACGGTCACAAAGACCAGGCTGTCCAGAAATTCCCCCACCAGGGTGGACCCGATAGTCCTGACCCAGAGGAATTTTCCCTTCATCAGTACTTTTATACGGGAAAGGATCGCCGAATTGGAAAATTCCCCCACCCAGTAGCCCAAAAGGCTTGCCAGTGCGATGCCCCCGGTACTCATGCCGCCGAGGATCGCGTCGAAGGCGGCGGACCCGGCGTATTCCTCCCAGCTTGCGTCGGCGGGGAGGAGCCGCAAAAGGAAAAAGACCAGCGAAGCCAGGGCCAGGGCGCAAAACCCGGTCCAGATGACCCGCCGCCCGGCGCGGAACCCGTACACCTCGGTAAGCACATCCCCAAAGACGTAGGCCAGGGGGAAAAGCAGGGTACCGCCGTCAAAGGCCAGGGGGACCGCGGGTATTCCGAATACGCCGAAAAGGGAAAAGCCCAGGTCCACGATCTTTGCCGAGGACGCCACATTACTCACGATAAGGATGGCCACAAAAGCAGCCATCACCAAGTCGAGATACCGGTAGGAACGGGGAGAGGAAATAGAAGATGACATGAGGAACTCCTTGTTTTGTTTAGGCAGGTGGATCTGGGGTACTGCCGTTTCAATTTAAAACTAAATGAAGATTAACCACGAACAACACGAACCACACCAAAAAGATCATTTAGTTCGTGGTTAAATTCTTATTTCTCTATGCCCACTTGATAAACCCCGACCGGTAAGGATGCACCAGGGCATCATGCTTGGGCAGGATGCGCACCGTGTGGCCCTGCATGCCGGTGTCGTCACATTCGATCCGCACCTGGAAAAGGTGGGCGCTGCCTTCCTTGCCGACGGCCTTCATCTCCGTCTTCCGGGCGTTTTTGATCTCCGTGCTTTGGTTCGATACCGAGCCGTGGTAGAGCTCAACCTGGAGTTCATCCGGGGAGAGGGGGCCCAGCTCAATACGGGCCGTGACGGTGAGGGCATCCCCCCGCTGCATCACGGGTTTGGCGTTGGAGTCGATCCTGAGGATCTTGATGCCGTCCCAGGACTGGCGCAGCTTGCCGAAATAGGCCGCCAGGGACTTTGATTCCGCATAATCGTCCTTGAGGATGCGGCGGTAGTTCTTGAGGGCGGGGAAGTAGAAGTTGTTGGAATAGTCCATCAGCATCCGGTGGCTGGACATGGACTGGCCGATTTCCTTCATGCAGGTTTTCATCCGCTTTATCCATTCGCGGGGGAGGCCGTCCCGGCCGCGCTGGTAAAAGAGGGGGATGATGTCCCGTTCCAGGAGGTCGTAGAGGGCCTTGCTCTCCACATCATCCTGGAGCTGATCGTCGTTGTACTGTTCGCCCTGGCCGATTGCCCAGCCGACCTCGGCATTGTAGGCCTCGTCCCACCAGCCGTCCAGAATCGAGCAGTTAAGGACGCCGTTCATGGCGGCCTTCATGCCGCTGGTGCCGGAGGCTTCCATGGGCCGCCGGGGGGTGTTGAGCCACACATCGCCGCCCGAGGTCAAGTAGCGGGCAACGGTCATGTCGTAGTTTTCCACAAAGACGATGCGGCTGGTGACATCGTATTTTTCCGCAAAGTGGATGATGTCCCGGATAAGGTCCTTACCGGGCATGTCGTGGGGATGGGCCTTCCCGGCAAAAATAAGCTGGATGGGCCGTTCGTTGTCCTTGATCAGCCGAAGGAGCCGTTCCGGGTCCCGCAGGAGCAGATTACCCCGCTTGTAGGTGGCAAAACGGCGGGCAAAACAGAGGGTCAGCGCATAGGGGGAGAGGGCGTCTTCGGCTTCCCGGACCTGGCGTTCCACCGCGCCGGTCCGTTTGTAGTGCTCCCGCATGCGGTTCCGGACAAAGGCCACGAGCCGTTCACGGCGGCGTTCATGGGTGCGCCAGAGTTCCTCATCGGAAATACGATCCATGCGGTCCCAAATTGCCAGATCCGTGGGCTCTTCCTCAAAATGGGGGCCAAAGTAGCGGTCCAAAAGGTCAACCATGCCGCTGGAAACCCAGGTCCGG
Organism: Spirochaetia bacterium; assembly: GCA_025997595.1. Lineage (GTDB taxonomy): Bacteria > Spirochaetota > Spirochaetia > Treponematales > Breznakiellaceae > BNUT01. Next base: position 15,938 of record BNUU01000015.1, read on the forward strand.
GGATGTACCCCGTTGGTCACATGGTGGATGGGCACCTCCTCCAGGGGAAGGCCGGGCCAAAGCCCCTTCCACATCTCCCGTGAAACCACCCCGTGCAGCCGGGCAACCCCGTTGGCATAGGCGGCAAACTTGAGGGCCAGCACGGTCATGCAGTAGGTTTCATGGTCATCATTGGCCTGTACCCGCCCAAGGCCCAGGAAGTCCTTCCAGGAAATTCCCAGAATCTGCGGCCATGACTTGAAGTATTTTTCCATAAGGGGGATGTCAAAACGCTCGTTCCCCGCGGGAACCGGCGTATGGGTGGTAAAGACATTGGTGGGCCATACCGCTTCACGGGCCTCGTCAAAGGAGAAATGCTTTTCCCCCATGATTTCCCGGACCCGCTCAAGCCCCAAAAAGGCCGAATGGCCTTCGTTCATGTGGGTGGCGGCGGGGTTGATCCCCATGGCCCGCAGGGCCCGGATTCCGCCGATACCCAGCAGAATTTCCTGCTGAATACGGGTTTCCTTGTCCCCGCCGTAAAGGGCGGCGGTGATGTTCCTGATATCCGGGGCGTTTTCTTCGATGTTGGTATCCAAAAGGTAGAGGGAGCTGCGGCCCACCTTGACTTCCCAAATCTGGGCAACGGCCTGACGGCCGGCCAAATCCACGGAAATTTTGATGGGGTTACCGTCTTTCCCAAATTTCCGCTCAACCGGCATGTTGTACCAGTCGTTTTCGGGGTAGGTTTCCTGCTGAAAACCATCGGCATTGAGGGCCTGCTTGAAATAGCCCTGCCGGTACAGGAGGCCGATACCCACCAGAGGCAGCCCCATGTCGGAGGAGGTCTTCATGTGATCCCCGGAAAGGATGCCAAGCCCGCCTGAATAGATGGGGAGGGACACATCCATGCCGTATTCCATGGAGAAATAGGCCACCACGTCTTTTTTGGAACCCTTGTACCAGGTATCACCCTTCTTGTAGCGCTGGAACCGGTCGTAGACTTCCTTGAGAGCCGCTAAATATGAATCATCCTTGGCCACACTGGCAAGCCGTTCCTGGCTGACCATACCCAGGGTCCGTATGGGACTCTGGTGGGACTGAACCCAGGCATCGTAATCCAACCGGATAAAAAGCTGAACCGCATTATAATTCCATGAAAGCCAGAGGTTACGGGCAATCTCCTCCAGGGGCTTAAGGGCCGGGGGAAGTTTCGGTTTAACCGTGTATGTTGAAATGTTCATGGGCAAAGTCTATGCCCATGGAGGCCTAATGTCAACTTAACGAAGCCCGAACCGGTCCGAGAGTTCCTTGAGGTGGCTGCCGATAAAAAGGGCGCCGTAACCGGTCAGGATCACGCCGATGGTAAGCCCCACGGGGAGCAGAAAGGATGAGCCCAAAGATTGGGCGACCCGGACAAAATCCATGCCGAAGAAGGAGGTAGAAAGGGAGACCAGCATCACCAGGCCTGCAATAACCCAGCTGCGGAAGGACACCCCGGCGGCGGCTTCCTGGAAGACCGGGCGCCAGGCGTCCTGCCCGGCTTCGTCCGCTTCCCGATCGATTTGGGCCATCACCTGATCCTCAAAATCCGGGGCAGGAGGGAAGAAATCATCCCGTAACAGGTCACGGGAGACTTCAAAGCGTTCAATTTCCCGGGCGCATTGGGGGCAGAAGAAGCAGTGTACACCCAGGCGGATGCGGAGCAGCAGGGGGATAGATTCATCCCCGGCATATTCGTAGACCCGATCTAAAAGATCATTACAGTTCATTCAATGCCTCCTTCGGCAATTCCCGCAAGCCTGGCCCGCAGCAGCTTCTTGGCCCGGAACACATGGCTCTTGATCGTGTTTACCGGATACCCGGTAATCGCCTCAATCTCCTGATAGGACCTATCGTAAAAAAAGAACAGGTCCACGCAGATCCGGTACCGCTCCGGGAGCTCCGTAACCGCCGCCAGCACCGCTTCCCGCGCCGCAGAGCGGATTGTCCGGCGCTCCGGGGTATCCCCGTCGCTTGCCTGATCCTCTTCCGCAAGGCTGCGGTATTCCTTCCGCCGGGTGATACCATTTACCGCCGTGTTGTAGGCGATCTTGTACAGCCAGGTTGAAAACCGGGACCGTCCTTCAAAACGGGCCAGGCTGCGGTACACCTTGAGGAACACCTCCTGGGTAAAGTCGGAAGCGTCATCGGGGTTCCGGAAAAAACTTAAACCCATGCCGTAAACGGCCTGTTCATGCCGTTTTACCAGAAGCCGGAAAAGCCCTTTCTGTCCCGAGACGACCTGGCTGACGATCAGATGATCATCATTGTCCCCCATAGGGACGCCGTCCCCCCCCGTCATGAAGCTCTATCGCCGCGCTTAATCCCGTAATAAACCAAAAGGCCCGCCCCCATGGAAAGGGGAATAATGCCGCCCAAAAGGGCGTAACTGGTCCCCTCGATGATGGCGAGAAAAATGGTCAGGGCCACCCCCACACAGCTTAAAAGCAGACCCGCAAGCAGGCTGAAGGAAAGAAGGTCGAAGTCATCCCGTGCGTACTGCCCGGCCTGAATAAGCAGGGTCCTGCGCCGGTGATACCAGAGGAGGTAGAAAAATATCACCACCGATCCCATCACGATTCCCACAATGGGGATTACCGCTATGATCACCTGGGCGGCTGAAGTTATCTGCTCCATAAAAAACGGCTCCTTATCTTTCAATAAGTATACCTTTCCCGTCTATTTTTGGACAGCCCGGCGTTCCCAAGGAACGTATTATATTGGACACGATGCAGGGGGATTGGTTGCGGCTGCCCGCGCTGCAATCGTGAGGCTTCACTCCAAAATCATCAAATCACTGAAATACAACACCCCGATCTTCCCCAACAGCAATTCTGCGTTGAACCGGCGCAGGAGTTCAGCCTTGGCCTTGGCCTCGTCCAGGTTCCGCAGTTCTTCGGCGCTCAGAGCGGCGAAGTAATCAACAGCAATACTGCGGAATTCCGGGGCCTTTGTCACCAGTTCTTCGGTAAAGGCCCGGTCGGCGCCGGGGTAGGGAAAGGCGATGGAAATCAGCGCCGCGGCGGGCTCCCCGCCCCTGGCGGCAATGCGGAGCCGGCCGATGCCGGTAAACATAGCCGTGCCGCCCCCCGGCGCCGTGCCGGGAACAGCGCCGGGGGAGGCGGAAGGGGCGGGCGCCTTGGTGCCAGGCACCTCCGGCGGCCTGATAAAAAAGGCGTAGACCGTTCCCCCAAGGATAACCAGGATCAGAACGGCGGCGATGATCACAAGAATACGGGTTACGCGGAACAGGGCGCTTCCGGGGGGAGTATTCACAATCGTTCGCCTTCCCCCTTCGTGTCCTTTGTGTCCCGGAACCCAAGGTTCCTTTGCGGTTGTTTTCATAACTAATCGCCCCTATGCCAGGGTGATGCCCGCTTCGGCGAAGCGGCGGAGGATTTCCAGGTTGATCCGGCTGACGGTTTCCGCGTAGTCCGCCCGGCGGGACACGTAATAGGTAAGGGCGATTTGGCAGTTCACACCCCCGATGGCCGCCAGCACCGCCTGGGGTGCCTCCTCAAGTCCGGGCAGGGTGGAGCAAATCTCTTTTAAGATGGCGATGCCTGCGGCGATCTTGTCCGGGCCGTTGTCGCCCTTTACTACCAGGGTCTGGACAACCTTGGTGTTGGGGGCGGCGCTGATGTTTTCAATGGGGCTGCTGGCAAAAAGGCTGTTGGGGATAAAGACCGTGCGGTTTTCCAGGGTCCGCAGTTTTGATGTACGGATACCCATTTCGGTGACGGTCCCGTCGTATGCGCCGATTTTGATCCGGTCGTTGATCCGGAAGGGGCGGTCCACAAAAACCGTGATGGAGCCGAAAAAGTTTGAGAGGGTGTCCTTGGAGGCCAGGGCCAGGGCCGCGCCCCCCAGCCCAAGACCGGCCAAAAGGCCGCTCACGTTGTAACCCAGGGTCCGTAAAACGAGGGCCCCGGCAATAATCCAGATCAGCACATTGGAGAACTTGCGGAGCAAAGGCTGAATTTCGGTCTCACTGTTTGCCAGCGGGCTCATACCCCGCTTGGGAACATAGCGGAGGATTATGGCGTCCAGGACCTTGCCAATGCCCCAGGCAAAAACCACGATAAAAAGGGAATCGATGATCCGGCCCGCCCAGCGTTCCGGAATTTCATGGAGCTGCAGTCCCCGTATCCCGACGGCGATCCCCGCAAGAAAAACGATGATGCCCAGGGGCCGCTCCAGAACGGAAAAGATGATGTTATCCAGATCGCCCTTTGTTTTCCCGGCCACATGCTTATGGACAAGCCTTAAAACAAGGGAACCAAGCTTCCCCGCGATAAAACCCCCGAGTATACAGGCCGCGCTGACAAGCCACTGTTTGACCGGATTATTCAAAAACACAAGGGCAAGAAATTCATCCATGATTCATTTTACCGTAAATGGCCTATATTCTTAAAGCCCAAAGTGATATTATTCTTTTGGAGGGTATCAATTATGGTTATTCAACGCAGTGAAATGAGGCTTGAAAAAAGAGAAAAGGCACGGGGCGGGGAAGGAACCGCTGCCTTTATCCATTTGGCGGAGTGCGAGAAGGAAAAAAACGTCAAGCTCCTGGCGGAACTGTCTCTGCCCCCCGGCGCATCCATCGGCTATCATCAGCACGATTCTGAGACCGAGTACTACGTTATCCTTTCCGGCAGCGGATCGGTAAACGATAACGGCACGGAACGGACGGTAAAGGCCGGGGATTCGGTAATCACCGGAAACGGCGCTTCCCACAGCATCAAGAATACCGGCAATGTGCCCCTGGTGTTTCATGCGGTGATCGTAACTTACTAAAGGCCGATATGTGCGGCATTGTCGGATACATCGGTAATCAGGAAGCGGTTCCGATTTTATTGAAGGGTTTAAAAAAACTTGAATACCGGGGTTACGATTCTGCGGGAATCGCCGTTCAGGGAAAGATGGGCCTGGTGGTCCGCAAGGCCAAGGGGCTGATCAAAAACCTGGAAGAAAAGATCTCCGCCGAATCCAAAAATGCCGATGAGTTCTGCGGCTTTGCGGGAATAGGCCACACCCGCTGGGCAACCCACGGGGAACCATCGGACGTAAATTCCCATCCCCAGACCGATGCATCCGGCAAAATCGCCGTGGTCCACAACGGCATCATCGAGAACCACGGCAAGCTCAAGGAATGGCTCCTTTCAAAAGGGGTCACCTTCCAAAGCGAAACCGACACAGAAGCGGTGGCCAACCTGATAGGCTTTTACTACCGGGGCGATCTTTTGCAGGCGGTCATGGAAGCCGTGGGCCGCCTGGAAGGCTCCTGGGGCCTGGGGATAATCTGCGCCGACGAGCCGGACCGGATCATCGCGGTCCGCAAGGAAAGCCCCCTGGTGGTGGGGATCGGCAAAGGTGAAAACCTGATCGCCTCCGACGTGCCCGCCCTGCTGGAATACACCCGTGAGGTGTACTACCTTGAGGACCGGGAAATCGCCGTTCTGTTCAAGGACCACGTTGATTTTTACAGCGACGAAGGGCAGGTCATACAAAAAGAAAAGACCCACATCGAATGGGACGCCGCCTCCGCCGAAAAGGGCGGCTACGAACACTTCATGCTCAAGGAGATCCACGAGCAGCCCAAGGCCCTCACCGACACCCTGCGGCCCCGGCTTACCGCCGCCGACACAGGCGGCGCGCGAAAAATCAACCTGGACGAAATCGGCTTTGACGCATCCTGGGCCCAGGCAAGCCGGGTGGTGATCACCGCCTGCGGTACCGCCTGGCACGCCGGGGTGATCGGCAAATACGCCTTTGAGCACTTCGCCCGCATCCCCGTGGATGTGGATGTGGCTTCGGAGTTCCGTTACCGGGACCCGATTCTGAATCCCAAAGACATCTTCATCATCATCAGCCAGTCCGGGGAAACCGCCGACACTTTGGCGGCCATGCGGATGGCAAAAAAAGGCGGCGCCCGGATCATCGCCATCACCAACGTGGTGGGCTCCACCCTGGCCCGCGAAGCAGATTTAGTGATGTACACCTGGGCGGGCCCGGAGATCGCCGTGGCAAGTACCAAGGCATTTACCACCCAGCTCATGTGCCTCAATTTGATCGCCCTGCAATTCGGCGTTCTTCGCGGCGTCATCAAGTCCGCACAGCTTAATGAGTATATTAACGCGCTGGAAGCGATCCCGGCCCAGGCGGAAAAAATCTTAAAGGGAAAAGAAAACATCCAGCGCTTTGCGTCACAGCAGTTCAACAAGGGCAAGGTCTTTTTCATGGGCCGTCTCTTCGATTACGCGGCGAGCCTGGAAAGCGCCCTCAAACTCAAGGAGATCAGCTACACCCACTCGGAGGCCTTTGCCGCCGGGGAGCTCAAACACGGCCCCATCGCCTTGGTGGACACTTCAACTTTAGTGGTGGCCCTCTGCACCCAGTCAAAACTTTTCGACAAGATGGAATCCAGCATCACCCAGGTGAAAGCCCGGGGCGCGGCGGTGGCGGTGATCACCTACGAGGATTCCGACCGCTTCAATAACATCGCCGACGAGGTCTTCCGTATCCCCCGCACCGACGACAGCCTCTCCCCGATCCTGTCGGTCATCCCCGCCCAGCTCTTTGCCTACTACTGTGCGGTTCAGCGGGGCCTTGACCCGGACAAGCCCCGGAATCTGGCGAAGTCGGTTACGGTGGAATAAGCATGTTATTTTCGTCCTTTGCCTGATGGTATTTCGCTGCCTTGTATTCTTCCCCTAATCCGGGTATATTTTTAAGCATGAATGACTTAACAAACTATATTACCATTGACCGTGATATACGATTTGGGAAGCCCTGTATTAAGGGAACCCGGATCACGGTGGGGGATATTCTTCAATGGCTATCCGAGGGTATGTCTACCCAGGAAATTTTGGAAGATTATCCTGAATTGCAGGAAGTGCATATCAGGGCTGCATTAGCTTTTGCGGCACAACGGGATGCACAGACCTTAGTTTTTGTCCATGAAACTGTTGCTTGACGCAAATATTTCATGGCGTTTGACCGCTGTTCTGGCTGAACATTTTGGATCCTGTGCCCATGTAAATAGAACGAACCTTCCCGTTCCTGCGAGGGATTCAACTATATGGGATTATGCGGCGGAACATGGATATATCATCGTCACCCAGGATTCTGATTTTTTAAATTTTCTGGAAACCAGGGGATACCCGCCAAAGGTTATACTGCTCAGGACCGGAAATATCAGTAGGAAAAAGACTGAAACGATATTACTACAAGCCAGGGTGACTATAGAAAAGTTGGATGCGAACGATTATGGTTTACTTGAAATCCTTTAAATAACTCTTTTCCTGCCGGAACGAAAAAGTACCGGGAATGCGGAGGTGACAGGCACCGAATTTGCCTACTACTGCGCGGTTCAGCGGGGCCTTGACCCGGACAAGCCCCGGAATCTGGCGAAGTCGGTTACGGTGGAATAAGGCTGCGCCCTTGCCCTAACTCTTTCTAAAGGGTAAATTGATGTATGATTACGATTAGAATTCAAAGCGACAGGGGGCTTGCCGAATCCGATGAGGTGAGCAAGGGCTGCTGGATCGACGCCCGGAATGTGAGCAAGGCGGACCTGGTCCGGCTGGAAAAGGAATTCGCCATTGCCGGGGAACTCCTGACCGACATCATGGACGCCGACGAGCAGGCCCGGATCGAAAAGGAAGACGACTACACCGCCATCATCGTGCGGCTTCCGGTCTGCGATGAAGCCCTGGAAATTCCCTTCTTCACCGTGCCCCTGGGGATCATCCTCTTTTCCGACAAGGTGGTAACCATCTGCCAGAATTCCAGTGATGCCCTGGAAGACATCATCAAAAACCGGGTCCGGGGATTCAGCATCAAAAACAAGAGCAGCTTCGTGCTCAATCTTTTGGGCCGGGGGGCCTTCACCTTTCTTAAATCCCTCAAGGAGCTGAACAAGCGGACCAATGCCATTGAGCGGGAACTTCAGCGGTCCATCAAAAACAACGAGCTGATTCAGCTTCTGTCTTTGCAAAAGTCGCTGGTGTATTTTACCACCAGCATCAAAACCAACGAACTGCTTTTGGAAAAATTGCAGAAATCGCCTCTTATCAAGTTCAAGGAAGATGAAAAGGAACTGCTTGAAGATGTGGTCACCGAAAACCGGCAGGCCATCGAAATGGCCAACATCTATTCTTCAATTCTGACGGGAACCATGGATGCCTTTGCCAGCGTCATTTCCAATAATCTCAACATTGTAATGAAGCGTCTCACCATCGTTTCAATCGTTCTGATGATCCCCACCCTGATCTACAGTTTCTTCGGGATGAACGTTGACTTACCCTTTGCGACAGAGCCATTGGTGGTTTACAGCATTTTGATAATCAGCCTTTTGGTTTCCATTTTCGGGGCCATATTCCTCAATACCGATCAAAGGATCGATAACCGGATCAAACAGAAAACCAAAAAAATAAAGCCCAAGAAAATAAAGGAAAAGAAATGAACATTAGGATCGACATACGCAGTGATACGGTCACCGGCCCCACCCCGGCAATGCGGAAGGCAATGGCCGAAGCGGAAGTCGGGGACGATGTGTACGGGGACGACCCCACGGTAAATAAACTGGAAGAACTGGGCGCAGATATTCTCGGCAAGGAAGCCTCGGTCTTTGTGCCCTCCGGCACCTTCGGGAATCAGCTTGCCCTTTTTACCTGGTGTAGGCGGGGGACCGAGGTGATCCTGGGGGAAGAGGCCCACATCATTGTCCACGAAGCGGGGGCCGCGTCGGTGATCGCCGGGGTGCAGACCCGGACCATCCCCGCCCCGGACGGGGTGCTCACCGCGGCGGCGCTTAAACAGCGGCTGCGGAAACAGGACCTCCACGCCCCGGCCACATCCCTTATCTGCCTTGAAAACGCCCATTCCCTGGGCAATGTGGTAAGCCTTGCCGCCATGGACGAGGTGCGGAAAACTGCGGACGAATGGAAGCTCCCCATACACCTTGACGGCGCCCGGATCTTCAACGCCGCAGCGGCCCTGAACACGGACGCAAAAAACATCGCCGCCCCTGCGGATTCGGTAATGTTCTGCCTTTCCAAGGGACTCTGCGCCCCGGTCGGCTCCCTCCTTGTGGGAACAAAGGACTTTGTGCAGGAAGCCCGGCTTAAGCGGAAAATCATGGGGGGCGGCATGCGGCAGGCGGGGATTCTTGCCGCTGCGGGGATCATCGCTTTAACTGAACAGCAAAGCCATCTTGCGGAGGATCACGCACGGGCAAAAAAACTGGCCGCGGCCCTGGCGGAAATTAAGGGCGTTGCGGTAAACAGTAATGCTGTTGACATCAATATGGTCTACTTTTCTTTCCCCCCGGCAGGCGATCCAAAACAGACGGCGCGTATCATGGAAATTTTTACCCGGCGGAATATCCGGATCAATCCGCCCGAGGGCGGCTTCTTCCGTTTCGTTACCCATTACTGGATCGGGGACGCAGAAGTCGAAGCCATTCTGGACGCATCACGGGAGGCCTTTGCGGTATGAGCATTTACCAAAACCGGCGGGAAAAGATCTACGACTGGATGGCCCTGGAAGGGGTCTCCATGGTGATGTTTGAAGATACCGAGGGCAGGCGGGACCCTGCGGTCCGCTGGCTTTCGGGGCAGCCCTCGGATGCGCTCCTCTTTTTGTCGATTGACCGGAAGTCCATGCTGATCCCCTGGGACATCAACATGGCCCTGATCTACGGTAATGCGGACATCACCGTCCCCTACGCTGAATTTGAACGGCATCCCCTCAGGGCCATCAGGGGCGCGGTGGAACGTTTAAAAATTCCCCGGGGCGTAAAGATCGAAATACCACCGGTTACGCCATATCCGGTTTTTCTGAATTATGTGGGAGCCCTCACCGATTTTGATATACTATGCCGGGAGGCCGGGGTTCACGAAGAAACAGAAAAACTGCGGGCCGTCAAGGATGATGAGGAGATCATCATTTACCGCAAGGCCGCGAAGATCACCAACGCCATTATCGACCTGCTGGAAAAAAATGTCCGTTCGGGCAAGATCAAAACCGAAGCGGACGCGGCCCTTTTTATTGAAGCGGAAGGCCGCAAACGGGGCTGCGATGGCACGGGCTTTGAAACCCTGGCCGCCGGCCCCGACCGCAGTTTCGGCATCCACGCCTTCCCCGCCTACACCGGCGCGGCCTTTGCCGGCAAGGGCCTTTCCGTGCTGGACTTCGGTTTAAAATATGCGGGCTACACCACCGATGTCACCCTCACCTTTGCCCGTGACCTCTCCCCGGCCCAGGAAAAACTCCTCACCCTTACGGAAAAAGCCTACAAGCTCGCCCTCTCCCTTGTCAGCAACGGCGAGAGCACCCGGATAATTGCGGCGGCGGTGGACGCCCTTTTCGGCAAATCAAAGAAGCACATGCCCCACGCCCTCGGCCACGGCATCGGCCTTATGGAACACGAAAGCCCCGCCATCCGCAACCGCGACGACAACGGCTGGGTCCTCAGCCCCGGCATGATCTTCACCCTGGAACCGGGGCTCTACGATCCCCTCCACGGCGGCTGCCGCCTTGAAAACGACATCCTCCTTACGCCCACCGGCGCAGAAGTACTGACAGAGGCGCGGGTGATACGGCTGTAAAATGAAGATGCCCCGCAGTAAAACTACAGGGCATTTTTATTTTACGCAGGATAGAAACCCGAAGGACTTTCGCGCAGGTTAATCATGATGTTCTTCATCTGGGTGTAGTGTTCCAGAATAACCTTATGGGTCTCCCTGCCTATGCCGGATTGTTTGTATCCGCCAAAGGGCGCGCCTGCGGGAATGGAGTTGTAGGTATTAACCCACATACGTCCGGTCTCGACGGCGCGGGAAACACGGATGGCCCTGTTCAGGTCCCGGGTCCAGACTGCGCCGCCCAATCCGTATATCGAATCGTTGGCAAGCCTGATGACCTCGTCCTCGGTTTTGAATTTGATGATCACCGCCACGGGGCCGAAGATCTCCTCCTGGGCGACCCGCATGGTATTGGTCACATCCGCCAGCAGGGTAGGCTGAACAAAGAAGCCCTTGTCCAGGCCGCCTGAGGTGATCCGTTCACCGCCGACGATTACCTTTGCCCCTTCCTTCTTGCCCACCTCAATGTAATCCAGCACATCCTTCATGTGGGCTTCATAGATCAGGGAACCCATTTGAGTAGCGGGGTTCAGGGGATCGCCTACCTTTACCTTCTTAAAGGCTTCAACCGCTTTGGCTACAAACTGATCATAGATTTTTTCCTGCACAAAGACCCGGGACCCGGCGCAGCAAACCTGTCCCTGGTTGAAGAGTATCCCCAACTGCAGGCCGTCCATGGCAAGATCCATGTTGCAGTCGTCAAAAAAGATATTTGCCGATTTGCCCCCCAGTTCCAGCGTTGCGGGGATAAGTTTAGCCGCCGCAGACGCCGCCACTTTACAGCCGACATCGGTAGAGCCGGTGAAGGCGAGTTTGGAGAAGCCCCCGTGATTCAATATATAGTCGCCGGCCTTGGAGCCCGAACCGGTAATTACGTTGAATACCCCCGGCGGCACCACCTCCTGGATAAGTTCCGCCAGCCGGATGATACTGAGGGAAGTATAACTTGAGGGCTTAAACACCGAGCAGCAGCCCGAAGCAAGTACCGGCGCGAGTTTCCATGCCGCCATGAGGAAGGGGAAATTCCAGGGCACAATTTGGCCTACCACGCCGATTGGTTCCCGCAGAATGAGACTCAGGGTGTTTTCATCCAGCATGGCGGCGCTTCCCTCTTCAGCCAGGATGGCGCCGGCGAAGTAGTAAAAGTGTTCCGCCGAGAAGGGCACATCAATGGCCAGGGTTTCCCGGATAGGTTTCCCGTTGTCCATGGATTCGATGGCTGCCAGCTCTTCCTTATTCTGATAGATAATATCACCGATTTTGGTGAGTACCTTGGCACGTTCCGCAGGGGTGGTTTTCTTCCAGACCGCAAAGGCTTTCCATGCGGCGTCAACCGCCTCATCCACATCCTTGCCCGTCGCCTGGGCGCAGGAAGCCAGCTTCTCCCCGCTGGAGGGAGAATAGACATCAAAGACAGCTCCATCGGAAGCGTCCTTCCATTTACCGTTGATAAACAACTGGTACCGGCCCTTGAAATTAGGTTTCATTTTTTTACCTCGTAAAAATAAGATTAGTCTATTTATTAAACAGGCTAATTTTAGTATAATTCATTTAAACCGGAAGTAAAGAAAAATGAAGAAAATAAAAAAAATATACAGAAGCTTATATTACTCCAGCGCCCGCACCGCCACCACATTAATGCCGCTTCCCTGCCAGTCGGCGATCACCGTGTCCCCGGCCTTTACCGGGAGCTTCACCCTGGTCTTGTAAATATCCGCCAAAAGTGCGTTGATCTTTTCCCTGGGGCAGGACTCCACGGTTTTGACCGGGACCCTGCGGGGGGCATACATCCCCCGGTGTACCGCAATGCTTTCCGCACCGCCTCCCACAGTAATGCTGTCGGCTTCTTCAACAATGGCGCAAGTTGCGGTGACCACCCGCTTGGGGGCGCGAATTTCCTCTTTGGCGTATACCGCGCCCCGGGGGCAGCGGTTGCCGTTGATGGTTAAGGCGGGGAAACCGTCAACGCCCTTTTCGCCTTCTTCAACAGTCAACGCGCAGCCGATGGGACACACAATGCAGGTCAATGAACGCATATTTTCTCCTAATTACTAATTAATACTGAATTCCAAAACCGAGTCCGGCCCGGCGTTGACACCCTCAAGGTCCTTGGGGCCCAGGGTAATGTTGATCATCTCCGAAGGCTGGACGTGGCGTTCTTTGACGCTCTTGATCACCCGGTTATCCAGCCGCAGTTCCAGCACCGCATCGTTTTTGACGATCATGGAGCGCATGTAGATGTTGTTGTCCCGCCTGGGGTTGAACTTGCCGGGGTTGACGTAGCGTACGTTGGAGCCGGCCTTGACCCGAATCTGGGACAGTGGCCGTTCGCCCCGGAGCCACTCCGCCGCAAAGGACCCGGCCCGGCGGCTTTCCTCGGCGACCCAGTCCACCAGGTCGTGAACGTGGAGCACATTGCCGCAGGCAAAGACCCCGTCCACATTGGTCATCAGACTGGAATCGACAAGGGGGCCGTTGGTCGTGCCATTAAGTTCCACCCCGGCGTCTTTTGAAAGCTCATTCTCCGGCACCAGGCCCACCGAAAGGAGCACCGTGTCGCAGTCGATGCGGAACTTTTTTTCCGGCAGGGTGACGCCGTTTTCCATGGGGGTGACCTCGACACCCTCCACCCGGTCGTTGCCGTAGATGTTGGTGGTCTGGGACGACAAATACAGGGGGATGTTGAAATCCTGGAGGCACTGGACGATGTTCCGGGTGAGCCCGGCGGGATAGGGCATGATCTCCACCACCGCCTTGACCTTGCAGCCCACCCAGCTCATGCGCCGGGCCATGATCAGGCCGATGTCCCCGGAACCGATGATCACCACTTCCTTGCCGGGGATGTAGCCTTCGATGTTTACGAGGCGCTGGGCAAGCCCGGCGGTATACACCCCCGCCGGCCGGGAGCCGGGGATCCGCACATTGCCCCGGTTCCGTTCCCGGCAGCCCATGGCGAGTATCACCGCACGGGCGTGGATGTGCAGCACACCCTGGTCGGGGGACACGCAGAAAAGTTCCTTATAAACTCCCGCGCCCTTGCCTTCCGAATAGGAAGCGTCGGGTTTAATGGAAGTGACCGTGGTGTTAAGGTACACGGCGATTTTTGTTTTCAGGGTCTTTTCAATAAAGCGCCCGGCGAATTCCGGGCCGGTCAACTCTTCCTTGAATTCATGGAGGCCAAATCCGTTGTGGATGCACTGCATCAGGATGCCGCCGAGATGATCCTCCCGTTCAAGGATGGCGCAGGAAAAACCCGATGAATCCAAAACCAAAGCGGCGGCCATTCCGGCGGCGCCGCCTCCGATCACTACCGCGTCAAAGCTTAGGTCTTTCATTATAGTTGGGCCTCCAAAAGACGGCTCGCGCCGCCGTGTTTGGTGACCTCTTTCCAGGAAAGGCCGGTCTCCCGCATGATGATTTTAATGATCTTGTAGGTACAAAACCCGCCCTGGCAGCGGCCCATCTGGGCCCTTGTAAAATACTTGACTCCGTCCAGGGTTTGGTGGCCAAGACGTACGGCCTGGACAATCTCCGCCTCGCTCACATGCTCGCAGCGGCAGACGATGTTTCCCCAGGCGCTTTCCTTGGCGATAAGTTTATCCAGATCGTAAGGACTGAGTTCACGGGTTTTGGGCCGGTCCTCCACAAAGGGGTCCCATCCGGGTTTCTCCGTCAGGTTAAGGCCCATGCCTTTGAGGAGGTCCTTGACGTATTCCCCCACCGCAGGGGAAGCGGTGAGCCCCGGCGACTGGATGCCCGCAACCTGCACAAAGGCGGGGGCCTTCTTCGAGGGCTCAATATAGAAGTCCTCTTCAAGGATGGGCCGGATGCCCGCAAAACTGGTGATCACGTCATTACGGCTTAAAGAGGGGATCATGGTTTTGCCCGAATCGAAGATCTGTTCCAGCTGGCCGGCGGTGGTGGAATAATCGGTCTTGTCATCAATGGCGTCGGCGGTGGGCCCCACCAGGACCGTCCCCTCCACCGTGGGGATCACCAGCATCCCCTTGCTCACTGCGGTGGGCACCGGGAACACCACCCGGCCGGGGCAGGCCTTGGTGAGCCGGTCCATGAGGAAGTACTCCCCCTTTCGCGCCTTGATGGTAAATTCTTCGCCCCCGAAAGTTTTGGAAACCTCATCGGCGTAGAGCCCCGCCGCATTGATCACGTACCGGGCCTTGACGGTCCTGCCGTCTTCTGCATGAACGGTCCAGAGGTCCGCCTCATGCTGAGCCACAGTAACCTTAAAATCAGTATAAAGATGAACCCCGTTTTTCATGGCCGATTCCACCAATGCAAACACAAAGCGGTAGGGCTCGACCATGCCGCCGCCGGGGGCGTAGAGGCCGCCAACCGTATCCTGTGAAAGCTTGGGTTCCAGTTCCAAAATCCGCTCCCGGGAACAGAGCTCAATGCCGATGACCCCGTTCTCCACCCCCTGCATGTAGAGCTGCTCCACAGACTTCATCTCATCCTCGTGCAGGGCCGCCACGATGATGCCGCAGCGCTTAAAGGGAAAATCCAGTTCCCGGCGGAGCTGGTCAAACATGAGGTTCCCCTGTATCTCAAGCCTTGCCTTGAGGTACTTCTTGTTATGATGAAAGCCGCCATGGACGATCCCCGAATTGGCCTTGGAAGTACCGAATGACACATCCGCCGCCTTTTCCAGAATCGCCGTTTTGATGGTATAGGCGGACAAGCGCCGGGCGATGTTGGCGCCGCTCACCCCGCAGCCGATGATCGCCACATCGTAATCACCATTATCCGGCCGGGGATTGCGGTTTGCAAGATAGGGTATGCTCATAGTTCCTCTCTTAAACCAGTTTATTAAGAATGTAGAATGGATTACAATAGGCTCATGACGCCGCGCCTCCGTATGGAGGCGCGTAAATCTTTCCTATCGGAAAGCGGACCAGAGGGACGCATGGCATTTTTTGATGTTTCCAGGGATTGGGTGATCCTTGCGCCACAGAACAAAGCGGCCCGGACGGCGGCGGCGGAATTGTCCCGTTATATAGCATTGCTCCGCAAACAGGCGGAGCTTAACCAAAAACCGCCGGCCATTAAAGACGCCGACGGCCCCGCCCCGGAGGATTCGGTTCCCGTCATCATCCTCAACAGTGATAATGGGAGCGCCGCCCGGAACGGCTTTACCTGGCGCCTGGGCCGGGACCGTCTTGAGTTTTACGGCAATTCCGACCGGGGACTCTGCAATGGGGTTTTCGATTTTCTTGCCGCCCTTGAGATCCGCTGGCCCGAAAGGGGCCGGGAAGAACTGCCTCCCCCTCCTGCCGCCGGGGCGTATAAACTGAAGCTTTCCGATGCCTGCTCCTATCCCCTGCGGGAGGACCGGGCCCATGTCCCATCGGAGCCTGCCGCCGAGCCCGGAGGACGGGGTTCCACTCCGGATACGGCCCTTAAAAACCGACGGCGGCTCGTGGTGCAGGGTCCGGTAAAGCCCCATGACCTGGACGCCCTGATTCAATGGGCGGCCCGGAACCGGATAGACGCGCTGGTATTTTCGCTGCGTGAAAAATCTCTCTGGGAAAAGTTCCTCAAAAAGCCCCGCCGCCATTGGGTTTTTGAAACCGCGGAAAAGTACTCCCTTGCCATTGAATGGGGAGGATGGGATCTGTCCTTCCTGGCGCCCCGGGGTTATTTCTTTTTCCACCGGGAACTCTTCCGCATGGATTCGGGGAAGCGGGTTAAACAGTACAACTTCTGTCCCACCAACCACGAAACCATTATTTTATTGAAAAAACAGGCCGCGGCGATCTTCCGGGAGGCCGCGGCGATCTTCCGGGAGGCCGCTTCTGCGGCTGCTCCGGAGCGGGTATACCACCTCTGGCCGGACCGGGGTGAAGAACGGACCTGGTGTTCCTGCCCCGCCTGCCGCGCCTTTAGCCCGGAGGAACAGAACCGTATCGCCGTCAACGCCGCCGCAGATGTTCTGGCGGAAATCGATCCCCATGCCCGGCTGTCCTGGTACGAAGCCCCCAGTGACTCCCCGGAAAGCGAAATCCCCCTGCGGGGAAATTTGTTCAGACTGACGGAATTGCCGGAGATTGTTTCTTTATAGCCCCTGCAGACCGGCCTACCACGCCTTGGGGGCGCCGGGGCTCTGCGGAGTGGTGATGGTAAAAGTCTCGCCTACGGGCTCCAGTACGTAAAAGCCTTTCTTGAGGGCATAGGTTTTTTCACTATCGCTCATCAGGAGCCCCGCTATTGCGCCGTAATACTTTCGTTTGTCGTTATGTAAATCCGCACGGGCGCGAAATTTTTCCATGCGTTTAACATGGTCATCAATATGATCGATTCTAAGGTATGTTTTAATCTCTACGACCATGACGCAATCACCGTTTTCCAGAAATGCGTCGGCTTCGGTGAATATACCGTGCTCAAAGTCTTCGACTTTCGTACCGTGGTTGGTCTTGTCAAAGGTATACCCCAGGGCGTTGAAACTGCTTACAAGATTCGGAACAATCATGTGTTCGGCAATTTCCCCGTACCGGTTGGTAAGCGCCCCGACCCTTTTATCGGTCTCCCTCATCTGTCGGCCGGTCTCTTCAATGTACCGCCAATTTTCTTCGATTAGTCGTTCTGTTCTCGCCTCTTTCTCTTTCATATCTTCCAGTCCCCGGGCAGTCTCTTCCAGTCCCCGGGCAGTCTCCGCCTGTTTCCGGCCTATCTCCTGAAACATCTCCCAGACTTTCTCAAAGGTCGCCGGTCCCTCAGCCATCCCGGCCTCATGTTGTGCTGTCGCCATGGTCTCCTCCTGATTACAATAGAGTTGTTCGATAAATCAGTTATTGAACAACAACCATTAAAAAATATATCGCAAAACGGGGTAAAAGCAAATGATAGCCAGTAATAAAATACTTTGACTGTTCCTTTGCTTTTCATTACGCACTATATATAGGACATTGACCTCTGGTTTCGGATCGAAAAATACGGAAAAACCTTTAAATATTTGTCAAAATCCAGACCCATGAACAACCCATATGTTGGATATCACACCTCCCCATTTCCAATAGAGGCCCCGGCCCCCCTGCAACCGGAGTTTTTTACGGGCACACCTGTGATAAAGGCGGAGGGGGTGAGGCATGAATCCGTGGCCTTCGCAGAAGGACATGGATTCATGCCTCAGGACCCCCGACATTTGTTCTGTGTGCCCGTGGGACCGCCACGGTTGCAGGGGGGCTGGGGCCTATGCCTCCATCGCCATCCCTTCCCGGGCCATGAAAAGCTCCATGGCGGTTTTGCCCCTGATGGCGAGGCGGTAGCCGGTTTCCAGTTCCCTGAGCTGTTGGTCGGTGTGGTTGGGATCGTGGTGGATAAGGAAGAGTTTTTTGACCTGGGAGCGCCGGGCGCTTTCGATGGCGTGTTCACAGGATGCGTGGCCCCATCCCAGATGGGTTTGATATTCCGGAAGGGTGTACTGGGCGTCGTGGATGAGTATATCGGCATCCTGGAAAAAACGGAGTATCTTCTCGTTTTCTTCTTTGACAACCAATTCCCCTTCCCGGGCGACCTCCTCGTCATAACCGGGGTCCGCAGGGTCCGTGGGGAAGAGGTTACGAAAGGGTTCGTGATCGAAGGCAGTGACAATGGCCTTGCCCTGATACTCGAAGCGGTAGCCCATGCAGAGGAGGGGGTGGTTCATATATTTGGTGGATACCATAAGGCCGCCGCCGAGGTCCAGGGTGGTCTCCTTGATTTGGCCGTATTCGATTTGGGCGGAAAGTTCGCTCAGGCGGACCGGCCAGTAACGGTAGGTAAGCTGGGCGCCGACTATCGCTTCCAGGTCATCGTCCTCGTAGGAAACAGGACCCCATATCCGCAGTTTGGTGCTGGGGATAAAAATAGGGGTAAACATGGGGAAGCCCATGATGTGATCCCAGTGGGTATGGCTGATAAATATATCGGCGTCAACAGGTTTTTTTCTTTGCTCCGGGGACATCAGCCAGTCCCCCAGGGGTTTTATTCCGGAGCCCAGATCCACGATGATGAGCCGATCATCGGCCCGAATCTCAAGACAGGCGGTGTTGCCCCCGTAGACGACGGTGGTCTTTCCCGGACAGGGAATCGATCCCCGGACACCCCAAAAACGGACAGATAACATATTTGCTCCCGCGCCAGAGGTAATGGTAACGGCGCTCTATAAATTAAGAAAGACCTTGGCCTTCTCTATTTCTTTATTCACGGCAGGGGTGAGCTCGATCAAATTTTCCTGGTTCACCCCCAGGGCTCCCCAAATTTCATAGCTGGGATTTTCCGGATACCGATTCCCGGAAAAACCGATTTCCTTGGCCGAGGCAAACCAGTCCGCTACAGCCACCGTGTACAGAATATCCTTATTGGAACCTTGATAGGCAGCATATTGATGATGATCCATGATCACATCCCCCACGACGCCTTCCAGTTTCCAGGCATTGACGATCATACCGCCCAGAACGCAGTGATTGGTTCCCAGGGTATCATTCTCAACCTTAAAAAGGCTGGTATGCAGATCATCAGCCTTTTTCACCGTAACCAGGTATTCTTTTGAAAGGATCGAATTGAGGGGGATCTTGCCGAGGTCATGGAGGAGCCCGCAGGTAAAATATTCCTCCACCAGCTTGGAATTGATCCCCCGCTTTTGGGCAAGGAGCTTTGAGATAACCCCAACACAGAGGGAATGCTGCCAGAAGTCCGCCATGTTGAGCCCCTTGAGGTCCCGCTTTGATGACAGTTGGCTCATAACAGTGGAGGAAAGGGCAAGGTTCTTTACGGTGTTGATCCCAAGCATGATGATGGCCCGGACCAGATTGGTCACCCGTTTGTCCAGGCTGTAATAGGCTGAATTGATAAGTTTGAGCACCCGCCCTACCAGAACCGGGTCCAGAGAAATGACATGGTTGAGATCCGCCGGACTGAGTTGAGGATTATTGCATACTTCCAGAACCTTAGCCACCGAAGTAGGCAGGCTTGGCATCTTTTGTATATACTCGGTTACTCTTTCCTGCAGATCCTTATTCACACTTCTCCAAATCGCCTTCTTATTAGGATATCATTAAATCACTTTTCTGTCCACCTCGGTGTATTAACATATTCAGGAGAGGTCATTCAGCCATTCTCAAGGGCCGAGCAGAAACTTCCCGTGAAAATTCTCCCACATTGAGGGAATTTGATTCATTCCTTGTATAGGCGGCTACCGCAAAATAATAGACCGTACCGTTCTCCAGGCCGTCGATGCGCAGGCTGGTACGCTTTCCCGCATCAATGGGCGATACGCCTCGTATTGCATTATCACCTAAATATTCTCCCTTAGCAAGCCCATAGTAGACCAGATAGCCTGCGGTCTCGGCGCTGGGGCTGTTCCGCCAGCTGAGATCCACCGCTCCATCGGCGGCAATGGCCATAATCCGGGCAGGGGGCAGGGGGGGCTCGTCGGGACGGTATACGATGCGGATCTCTTCCAGGTAAGGGCTGGTCTCCCCGTCCCCGCTGGGGTAGAACACCGCCGCAAGCTGCACATACCGGCCTTTCACGCCGGCCGATAGCCCGGTCCCCGGCATGACCGGACGCCAGTCCGCATCGGTCCACCGGTAGGGATTATTGGCGGCCCGGATAAAAAACTGGATCGCCGCATTGTCGCTGAAGCGGAAGTCCCCCTGTCCGGCGTATTCGTTGCGGACAGCGCCCCCCAGAGGAGCCCCCGTGAGGGTAATTCTGCCCCCGGAGGCTTCAAGTTTGAGGATGCCGCTGCTCCCCTCCCCCAGATCAATCGCCCT
>BNUU01000016.1 GCA_025997595.1 Spirochaetia bacterium
GAGGGAGAATTTGTTTCCGTCATGGGGCCCTCGGGATCGGGGAAATCAACCTTGATGAATATTTTAGGATGTCTGGATAAACCCAGCGAGGGAACCTACACATTGGACACCATTGAAACTTCGACATCCAGCCCGGACACCTTCGCCTACATCAGAAACCGGAAAATCGGTTTTGTGTTTCAGTCATTCAATCTTTTGTCCCGCACCACGGCGCTGGAAAATGTGGAGCTTCCCCTGTTTTACCGCCGTCGGGAAAAAGATGAAAAACGGCTGACCGCCGCTGGCCGAAAAGAGCGGGCCGCCAGGGCCCTGCGGGAAGTGGGCCTTGAGAAACGGATGGATCACTATTCATCCCAGCTTTCCGGCGGACAGCAGCAGCGGGTGGCCATCGCCCGGGCCATGGTGAACGATCCCGCTTTTATTCTGGCGGATGAGCCCACGGGAAATCTGGATACGGGGATGACCCTGGAGATCATGGGACTTTTTCAGGAGCTTAACAGCCGGGGGAAAACCATTGTTATGGTAACCCACGAGCCGGAACTGGCTGCCTACACCAAACGGATCATCACCCTGCGGGACGGAGAAATTATTTCCGATAAGCCGGTGGCGGAAAGGCGCAGCGCATTGGAGGATCTGGCGGCATGGAAAAAAGACCATGCCCTATTGGCGGAGGCTGTGTCATGAACCTTGCACAACTACTGTATACCTGTTTCAGATCTATCCTTCGCAACCGGATGCGGAGCCTTCTTACTTCACTGGGGGTGATCATCGGCGTGGGTTCGGTGATTATCATGGTGGCCCTGGGGGAAGGCTCCCAGCGGGCCATTGAATCGCGGATATCCTCCATGGGAACCAACCTTTTAAGTATAATGGCCCGGCGGACCATCAGCCGCTCAGGCGCGAATGTGCAGTTCCGCTTTGCCGCCTTCACCAAGGCGGATGTGAAAAAACTTAAAGACGAGGCCAGTTATGCCGCCGCGATTTCCGGGGTAACCCAGGGCAGTTTTAACGCAGTGGGTACCCAGGGGAACGCATCGGTGCAGATCCAGGGGGTGGAGCCGGATTACCTCATCGCCCGGAACTGGCCGGTGGACGGCGGCGTTTTTTTTGACGAGGAAGACCTCAGTGCCCGGAACCGGGTGGCGGTGCTGGGGCGCACCACGGCGAAAGATTTATTTGGCGGCGCTGAAGAAGCCTTGGGCCAGCAGGTCAGGATTGGATCGGTCTACTTTAGCGTTATCGGTCTTTTGGAAAGCAAAGGCGCGGGAATGAACGGTCAGGATCAGGATAATGTGATCATGATCCCCCTGGACACGGCGATGACCCGCTTAAACAATACCCGGGACATTAATTCTATCACCATGAGCGTGGTGAACAAAGAGTATATGGAAGCGGCCCAAAAGGAGGCGGAACTGATCCTCCGGGAATCCCGCAAGATCGCCGACGGCGCGGTTTCGGATTTTGACATCATGAATCAGGCGGATATGATCGACATGGCTCAGGCTACTTCAAAAACATTAACAACGCTGCTGGCCGCCATCGCCGGAGTGTCGCTTCTGGTGGGGGGCATCGGGATCATGAACATCATGCTGGTGTCGGTCACCGAGCGGACCCGGGAAATCGGCATCAGGATGGCGGTGGGCGCACGGAAGCGGGATGTACTTTTTCAGTTTCTCACCGAATCGGTGATTTTGAGCCTTATGGGCGGTTTTATCGGCATAACCATGGCGTTTTTGGTCTGTAAAATTTTATCGGCCATGGGAATTCCCACCTCCATAAGCCCGATGATTGTTGCGGGATCGGCGCTTTTCGCTGCGCTGGTTGGAATTTTTTTCGGTTTCTATCCGGCGAGGAAAGCGGCGGGTTTATACCCGATAGATGCACTGCGTTATGAATGAGGAAGGAATAAGGTAGATATGAAAAAGATTTTTTTGGCATTGACGATAGTTTTCTCATCGGTATGTTTTGCCGGGGCGGAGACACTAACACTGGATCAGGCCCGGCTGCTTGCGCTGGCTAATTCCCGGGTTCTTGCAAATGATAATCTTGCGGTAAAGAGCAGTCAGTTGAATGAGCGGACCTGGTTCTACAAATACCTGCCTAATCCTTCGGCTTCTGTCGTTTCGCAGAGTGTCTGGAACTCCGATGCGGGGGAACGCAGTTTACTCGATATCCTGAATCCCACGGTGAAGTTGAGCGTCTCCGAGACCATATCATTCGACGGCGGAAAGAACGTTGTTACACAGACCCTTAACCGTATCGCTGTGGAAATGGCGGAAAAGAATATGCAGGTCGATTACTTTGAGATACTGGATGCGGCGGATAAAGCCTATTACAATTTGGTGGAAGCGGCGGCAAGTCTTGAATCGGCGGAGTCCGCCCTGCAGACTGCGGAGCTCAGCCTGAGTATTGCCGAAGTACGATCCGCAAGCGGCATGATGAATACCGGTGATTATTTGCAGGCCTTGGCGGAAAAGGAAACAAGTGAGAATGCCCGGAATCAGGCAAAGCGGTATCTTCTTTTAAAGGGCGTAGAGCTCAGAAACCTTACGGGCCTTAAGGAGGCGCCGGTTCCCGAGGCCGTTGATTTTGCCGCCTACGAAGAATTGCTCAGGGGGCTTGCGGCCTTAAGTGATGAAGAGACCGGCGCTCTTTATGTCAGCCTGCTAAAAACCGCTGCGGTAAATAATCCCGCCCTTGCCAGGGCCGCGCTTTTAAATCAGCAGCGGGAAAAAGAAATCAGCTCCGCCACATGGGGCTATGCGCCGACCCTAAGCGCTACGCTCTCAACGGGGTTGAACTATTCCGCCGTGAACGGGCTCAGCCCCTTTGCGGGAAACCTCGACCTGAGCGTCACCATTCCTTTGGACTTTTGGGTAAAGGCGAAGGCTGTGACAAATGCGAAGATTGCGCGGGATCAGGCGGCGCTGGAGTATTTGAACACAGAGGTAAATCTGGAATTCCAGCTGCAAACCGCCTTGCTGGACCTCATCACCCAGGCAGGTTCGGTGCTTTCCAGCCGCCGCTCTTATGACTATGCGGAAAAACATTTTGAGTACGTAATGGAACTGTTCAGGCTTTCCCAAAATTCGGTTTCAGCCTTGTCCGACGCATCGGAGCTGGTGGGTTCAAGCCGCAACAGGCTTATCAGTTCCCAGCACGGCTTTCTTTTGAGCCTTTCAACCATCAGAAAGCTGGGGGCCTTTGCGGAGGAAGATGCGTTAACCGCACTGTTATTATCCGCAAGTATCAGGTAATATAGAAGAAGGAGTTAGATAATGAAGATCGCGCCACGGACATCCTCATGGATCGCCGCCTTTCTCGGCTGGGTCCTGCTTTCCGCGCTCACGATCTTTGTCATCTGGGGACTGCGGGACCGGGCGCGGCTTATCCGGGACAACGACAACGAACGGATCCTCAACGCCCTTTTTACCAGCCTGCGGGGCTTTGATGATTTCGGTTCCGCCATTGAAGCGAATCCTGTGCTGGCGGAACGGATCGCCGGCTTTGCCATTTACGGAAAGGACCTCTCCCCGGTTTACCGATGGGGCCAGTCGCCGCAGTCTTTTGATGAAAAGATTCTGGATGAGACCGCCTCCCGGGATCGCTTTGGCCGCTATACCATTCCCGACCGGCACGGCCGGCGGGTAAAATTTGTGATACACACCGAACGGATGTTTGCGCCGCCGTCCTTGCCATTCAATGATGCGGACAGCCGGGTGCGTGAACGCACACAGCAGCGCAATAACAATTCTCAGCGTAATCCGCAGCGGCAAAATAATGATCGGGAGGTTTCGCCCTTCTTCAACGCACTGGCGGGGAGCGCTTATTTTTACATCGATATTTCCCATCCCGCCTATTGGCGTACCAATACGGCGACCGCCATCCTCTTTCCTTTTTGTGAACTCATTCTGCTTGCCCTGGTTTTTTACATCCGCCATCTGTACCTCCGCAACCGGGAATACCGCGACCGGATCGAAGCGCAGAAAAATTTTGTGGTGCTGGGGACTGCGGCGAGTACCCTGGCCCACGAGATCAAGAACCCCCTGCTGTCTATCCGGCTCCAGACCGGCATACTGCAAAAGATGAACGGCGAAAACTCAGGAGAAGAAATTTCCCGGATCAACGAAGAGGTTGACCGGATTTCTGCCCTGGTGTACCGGGTGAACGATTTTCTGCGGGACGCGGCGGGGAACCGGATTAAAGTCAATGTTTATGATATGCTTGCGGAGGTTTCGCAGCGGATCTGCGGCAGAAATATCATCGGTGTTGATTCAATCCGTGACGCGGTGATCCTTGCCGATGCGGACAGGTTCCGTTCGGTTTTTGAAAACCTGATCCGTAATGCCCTGGAAGCCGGGGGGCCGCCGGAAGAAATCGGCGCATCGATCAGGGCAAATGCGGGCCGCAGTGATATTACTATCAGTATTGTTGACCGGGGCAAGGGTATTGGTGAAGCTGATTTGAAACGGGTCTTCGATCCCTTTTTTACCAGTAAGAGTACCGGCACCGGGATTGGGCTTTCGATCAGCAAACGTTTTGTTGAAGCCGCCGGGGGTTCCATCGAATTGAAAAACCGGGACGGCGGCGGAGTTGAGGCGCGGATTATTATGGGCAGTGAGGAATGAGCAATGCGGGTTTTAATTGTTGACGATGAAAAGAACATTCGTGAATCTCTGAAAAAATATTTGAGCCTTGAAGGGATCGATTCGGCGGAAGCCGAGAGTGGTGAGGGGGCGCTGAAACAACTCGAAGGGGAAAGTTTTGACGCAGTGATTTTGGACCTTAAGCTGCCGGGAATAAGCGGGCAGGGGGTTTTGGAATGGATGTTGAAGCAGGGCCTTCCTGCGCCGGCGATCATGATCTCCGCCCACGGTGAAATTAGCGATGCTGTGGCGGCCTTAAAAACCGGGGCCAAAGATTACCTCGTAAAGCCCTTCGACCCCGCAGAACTGGTGATACGGCTCCGGTCACTGGTTGAAAACAAGCGCCGGGAAAATGTGATCGAGGCGGAGCGCCGCACCGCCGGCGGGACCATGATGGTGGGGGATTCCCCGGAAATGCGGCAGCTTTCGGCGCGGATCGACAAAATCGCCGCTTCGGATGTGACGGTGCTTATCACCGGGGAAAGCGGCACCGGGAAGGAAGTTGCCGCACGGGAGATACACGCCCGCAGCCCGGACCGGGACGAACCCTTTGTGGCGGTGAACATCGGGGGCATCCACGAAGGACTTATGGAGAGTGAACTTTTCGGCCACGAGAAGGGCAGCTTTACCGGCGCCGCCGCCCGCAAACAGGGACTCTTTGAACTTGCCGGCAGGGGCTGCCTCTTCCTCGACGAAATCGGCGAGATGCCCATGCCCCTCCAGGTAAAACTCCTGCGGGTTTTGCAGGAACGAAGGGTGCGGCGCCTCGGGGGCGTCAGCGACATCCCCATCAACGCCCGGATCATTTCCGCCACCAATAAGAACCTGGAAACCCTGGTGCAGGAGGGACGCTTCCGTGAGGACCTCTACTACCGCCTCAATGTACTGCGGATAAGCCTGCCCCCGCTGCGTGAACGTTCCGCCGACATCCCCCTCCTTGCCGCCCACCTCCTCGCCAGGCGCGGTTCCCGATCCGGCGCCATTACCCCGGATGATGGGGCGCTGCAAAAACTTTCCGCCTATGATTTTCCCGGCAACATCCGCGAACTGGAAAACATCCTTGAGCGCGCGCTGATTTACTGCGAAGGGAATGTCATCCGTGCGGAGGATATTGATCTGCATGAAAGGCAGGGACCCGCGCCGGCTGCTGTTGTTTCACCGCCCGCATCCGGTGCGGAACCATGCCCTGCGGGGGATTGGTCCATGGAGGCGCTGGAAAAGAAGGCCATCATGGACGCATTGGCCCGCTGCGGGGGCAACCGCACCAAAGCCGCGGAACTTTTGGGCCTGAGCCGGAAGACAATCTTAAACAAGATTAAGGCCTACGGACTCTGAGGGCGGCTTTATGCCCTATTTGATTTACGTGACAGGGTGCACAAATATTTCGGTATAAGCTCATGGACGCTGAGGTGCTTTTTGAAAGTGCGGAGCCCCGGCTTGCCCATGTCATAACCGTTGTTAACATACTCGACCCCCGCTTCGGCTAAATAATCCTTTGCCATCATGTAGTAAAGGTACACATTGAAGTTGGTAACATTGGACTTTGCAAAATATATGTATGCGGTTTTCGTACCGCCCATTACTTCCCAAATGGCGTAACCTGCGGGCTTATCGTCAATGTACAGCGCAATCCCGCCATAAATACTGTTGTCAAAAATTGCCGCCATGTTTTTCAGAGAATCCTTCAGACAGCCGGCAAAGGCCCCGCAGGATTCGCAGTCCTGATGGGTGCACCACTCATCCTCAACGGCAAAACAGAGGGAAAAATTTTCTTTGGAGAGGGGCCGGATCGCAACATTGGGGGTGTTAAAACAGCGTTTAAGGCTGTTCCGTTTGTTCAGATTAACGCCGCCCTTCCATTCGACAAGGTCCGCAACGCGGTACACATATTCGCTGCAATCTTCGTTGTACTCAGGCAGGACATCCCAGGCCTCAAGCCGCCGCAGTTCCGCAAGCAGATGCTCATCCACCGCCCAGAGCTGCAAGGCCGCTGAAGCGGCTTCGGAAAGCCCCGCTTCGGCGGCCATGGAGTAAAGCGTATCAAGCAGCTGTGACAGGGAAGTATCCGCAGTAATACTGCGGGGCGGCTGGATGACAAAATAAACATGACCCGTCTTGTAGAACCAGATGCTGCACAAAAAACCTTCGATGATTTTATAAACCGCATCGAAGCCGAAGGCCCAAATCGAAGAGACCGTAGCGGTAAGTTCGTGGAACTGTCTGCCCCCGGTGTCAAATTGTTTGAAAACAGGAAAACTGTCTATCCCCATGGGGAGAAAGCCCTGCTGTAAAAAATAGCCCCGGGAGCTGCCTGACACCCTAGTCCTCTTTTTTAACAAAGGTGCAGAGGTATTTCCGCCAAAGTTCGTGGGGGCCCAGGTGCTTTTTGAAACGCCGCAGCCCTTCCTTGCCCATATCTTCGTTTATGTTTAAGAATTCGATACCCGGTAATTTATCCCTTGCCAGAATGTAGATAAGGTACACAAAAAAGTTCTGGATGTTTCCTTTCCCAAAGTGAAGATAGGCCCGGCCTTCCTCCCGCTTTTCCCAGATGATGAACCCCGCAGGCGCCCCGTCAACGTAACCGAAAAGTCCTTCGTAGAAACGGTCGTCGTAAATATCCGCCATAATCTCCAGGGCCTTAAACTCACAACCCGCAAAGGCGCTGCAAACCGCGCAGTCCTGATGGGTGCACCA
This sequence comes from Spirochaetia bacterium, assembly GCA_025997595.1. Taxonomy (GTDB): domain Bacteria; phylum Spirochaetota; class Spirochaetia; order Treponematales; family Breznakiellaceae; genus BNUT01. Next base: position 7,344 of record BNUU01000016.1, read on the forward strand.
TTCCCCTTCGATGTCGAGACAGAGCCGGTGGTTTTCGTTGGTCATGGGCGTAAGGGTGATCCCCTCCCGGCCGATAAATTTATTCAGATGGGTGCTTTTTTTATGGTTCACCCCCCCTGATAAATTCACGATGTCCGCGGGCCTGTAGGCGTATTCACTGTGATCATCGCTGTACTCGGACTGAACCTCGTAGCCTTTGACATTTTTGAATCTTTCCAGAAAATTTTCTTCCACCGCATAGACCCGCAGCTCATGCAGCCCCGCCCCGACGGCAAGGCCGTAGAGCCTATCGATCACCCGCTTCAATAGTATTGCTGCGTCTTCAACAGTATTGCTGCGGGGCGCCCTGATCTCGAAATAGGGCTCCGTCCCCTCAAAGAAAAAGGCCGTCACCAGATGGCCTTCAATCAGCTGGTAGACTTCGTGAAAGGACAGCGCCCAGATCGTGGAGACCGTGGGGGTCAGCTCCGAAAGGCGGCCCGGGCCCTCAAAATCCCTGAACAGGGGATAACTCTCCGCTCCCGCAGGAAGAAATCCCTGCTGCAAAAAAAAATCCCGCGCCTGTTGGTCCCGTGCGGTCAAAGACCGCTTAGTCAAAGATCGCTTGGTCAGTGGCCTTTCGATCATTGACCGCCGTCTCCGTTATCCGCCTTCGTGTAGGTGCAGATGTACTTGGGCCACAGTTCATGGGCGCTCAGGTGGCTCTTGAAAAGCCGCAGTCCCATGCTCCCCATGTCCTCGTTAAGGTTCATGTATTCCACATCGGGCAGCCAGGTTTTGAACATTGAGTAAATAAGGTACACAAAATAGCCTTCCATATTCGCCTTGCCAAAGTACAGAAAGGCCAGTTTTTCGCTCACCCTTTCGCAGATGATATACCCCACGGGCTTATCATCCTGGCAAAGAAAAAGGCCCCTGTGCACCCGATCGTCAAACAGATCGATCATGATCCCCAGGGCCTTCTTTTCGCAGCCGCCGAATGAGGCGCAGTAGGTACAGTCCTTCCCCCGGCACCAATTTTCTTCTATTTCCATGCAGAGGTGTACATTCTCGCCCGTCATGGGACGCAGCGCAATATCGGTGCGGTCGAAACAGCGCTTGAGCCGCTTGCGCTTGTAGAAGTTCACCGTCCCGGAAAGCTCAAGCAGGTCCTGCACCCGGTAGACGTACTCGTCATCGGAATCCCGGCGCTCGGTGCTCACCCGGTAGCCCGGCACATCCTGATACTCCCCAAGGTAGGCCTCGTCGATGAATTTGACCTGCAAAAAGGGCAGCGCCGCCCCGCGGGAATAACCGTATAAGATGTCGATAAGCTGATTCAGGGAACAGGCCGATTTTTCGCGGGGCCGGTGTATGGTAAAGTAGATGGGTTTGCCCTCATAAAAGTAGACCCCGCAGAGGTACCCGGCGATGATCCGGTAGAGCCCGTGGTAGACAAAGGACCAGGAGGCGATAATGGCGGCGCTCATCTCCTGCAGGCCGCTGGAATGTTCATATTGTTTGAATACGGGAAAGCTGTCCCGGTCCGCCGGGCGGAAACCCTGTTGCCGGAAATAGCGGTAGGCCCGGACCGCCGGGGAGACTTCGTTCTGCCTGGTGCAGCAAGTTATACAGTTCACCCGTATATGTTACTTAAAAAGAAACCTTTTGGGAAGGCTTGAGATCCGCCCTCAGCCGTAAAGCGCCCCCGCCGCCCCACCCGGGAACCGGTCATGACCGGCCTCTAAAAAGGGTACAACCTTATAGTTTTTCGATTTCTTCGGGAGAGAGGCCGGTAACTGAGGCAATCTTCTCTACCGGATCGCCATAGGCCTTCAGATTTCGGGCATCTTCCATATGTGCGGCCTTCCCTGCGGCGTATAGCCCGGATTCGTGATCTATGATCCCGATTTCCCGTGAAAAGGCACGCGCCCATTTTTGCTGACTCCGGCTTATCTTCGCCAATGCCCGGTCCGCCCTCATGATCCCTTCCTCCTGCTTGCAGAGCTCCTGTATCAAGGGCTCCATCTTTTCATTTTTTTTATATCTAAAGTATATACACCATTTCTGCTCCTTTGGCAAGTTTTTCAGATCCGCCGTCCCCTCAAAATAGGCCTTGACCACCCGTTCCAGTTTCGGCATCTCATAAAAGATGATCTCCAGGTTTTGGGATAATTTGTCGTGCTCCGTTTCTTCCTCATTACAGGCAGGGGGATATACGCCGCCGCCTCGTAAACTTGACAATGCCCTTCGAAACTGCTAGGTTAAGGGATCACTAAATAGATGAAATTTTGTTCGCAGAGGCTTTTTGATATGTCAAAACGGGATTTAATGGCTAAGGTGTTTAAGAACGAAAAGGCGGAACGGGTCCCGATTGGGTTCTGGTTTCATTATGCCAAAGATGAATTGGTAGACGGATTTAAGAATCCTGAAATTTTTGATATCAATATCGCGGGGCACCGGAAATTTTACAACGAATTCAAGCCCGATTTTGTCAAAATCATGACAGATGGTTATTTTATCTACCCCAATGAGCCTTTTATAGGCGCCGAAAAGGCTTCGGACCTGCGTAAGGTAAAGCCCCTGGGGGAAAAACATGAATGGATCGAAAAACAGGTGGCCTTTGCAAAGACCCTTACCGGTTTTTTCGGGTCCGAGGTGATGAGTTTCTACAATTTGTTTGCCCCGGCGACCCTTTTCCGCTTTGCCCGCCTGAAATCGGGCAAGGCCAACAAGTCCCTGACGGATTTTATTGTCGAAGATAAGGATGCGGTGGCCTGCGCCCTGGATGCGGCTGCCCAGGACCTGGCGGCCCTGGCCCGGCGGGTGATCGGCGAAGGCAGGGCCGACGGCGTGTATTACAGCACCCAGGACCTCAACGACAGCCGGGTTTCTGAGGATGTGCAGGAAAAGATAGTTACCCCCGCCGATTACAAGGTCCTGGAGGGGGCCAATTCCGCCGGTCGGTATAATATCCTCCACATCTGCGGATACGAGGGCTGCCGGAATAACCTGGCCCGTTATGCCGATTACCCCGCCCAGATCATCAACTGGGCCACGGTGGTGGAACAGGTTTCCCTGGCCGAGGGCAAGAAGATTTTCAGGGGCAAACCCGTCATCGGTGGCTTTGACAATACGGTCAAGGGCGTCCTCTACCGGGGCGGCAAGGCGGAGATCGAGGCTGAAACCGAACGGCTTTTGAAGGAAGCCGGCGCGGTGGGGGTGGTCCTGGGCGCCGACTGTACCATACCCCAGCATATAGACCTGCATCATCTGCAATGGGTCCGGGACAAGGCCGCCTCTTTTAGCTGATCACTTGTTTTTTTGGCTGTTTTATAATTGTGTGTTTATAGGTTTGCGGTATAAACCTACTATTTATATCTAAGGAGTATGAGATGAAAAGAACAAAGATCCTTTTTCTGACCCTGGCGGTGGCGGTACTGAGCGCCGGCCTTGTCTACGCCGGAGGCTCTTCCGAGAAGAAGAGTTCCGCCGCCGCCCCGGCGGTACAGAAGGTCCGGGTGGCCCATACCCAAACCAATGTGCCCTACAATTTTGTCAACGACAGGGGAGAATCCGACGGGTTTGAGGTGGCGGTGATCAAGGCGGTGGACGCCCTGCTCACGGACTATGAGTTTGAATTCGTCCCCACCTCGGACGATGACCTCCTCATCGGCATTGAATCGGGGAAATACGCCCTGGGCACCAAGGGCGCCTGGGTCACCGAGGAACGGAAGCAGAAGTTTATCATCCCCAGCCGCTATGTGGCGGCCAGCGTTATCGGCATAGCCTACCGGACCGAGACGGCCAATCAGATTAAGGACCTGGAATCCTTTGCCAAATTCTCGGGCAAACTGGTACCTATTCCGCCCTCAAGCGCCCAGTTTGCCGTGGTGGAAGATTTTAACAAGGCCCATCCGGCCAGCCCCATCAAACTGCTCCCCTCGGATATTTTTATCATCCCCGACGCCTATACCTGGGTGGTGGAAGGCCGCTACGACGCTTTCTTTGACCTCAAGCTCGCCTTCCAGAATACCGTGGTCGACGAAAAGGGCGCCTGGCACAGTTATGCGAACAGGCTTTCCTACCTGCCCTACAAGGCCATCCCCACCTATCCCCTGATCAACAAGAAGTTCCAGGATCTGGCGGACAAGTACGATGCGGCCATTGAAAAGCTTACCGCCGACGGCACCATCCGCAGGCTTTCCGAACAGTACTTTGGGGAGGATATTTTTCAGTACATCTAGGTGAGATGAGGGGGAGGAAAACGTGGACAGGCCTTTTTTTCCGGCTTTTATCATTAAGGTCATTCCCAATTTGCTCGTCTTCCTCCCCGTTACTTTGCTCATCATGGCGGGGACCGTTTTGCTCGGCTCCGCCCTTGGTTTTATCCTGGCCCGTGCCCGCCTTCGTCCGACCCTGATACCCCGGAAGCTTTCCGAAGGCTATACCATGGCCATGCGCTGCACCCCCTCAATAGTATTACTGTTCATCGTTTATTACGGCCTGCCCGAACTGTTCCAGGCCCTTTTTGATGTGGATATCAACAACTGGTACAAGGGCATCTTTGTTATCCTGACCCTGACCCTGCTCTTTGCCGCCACCATGAGCGAGGTGATGCGTTCCGCCTATCAGGCCATCGACAAGGGCCAGCGGGAAGCGGCGGTAAGTATCGGCCTCAGCGAGACCCAGGCATTTTTCCGTATCGTCCTGCCGCAGGCGGTGGTGGTGGCACTGCCCAACTTCGGCAACGCCCTTATCAATCTGATGAAGGAAGGGGCCCTGGCCTACACCATCGGCTTCATCGACATGATGGGCCAGGGAACCCTGATCATTTCCCGGAACTACGGTTCCTACGGTCTTGAAACCTACATCGCCCTGGCTATTATCTATTGGGGCCTTACCATCATTATCGAAAAGAATTTTCAGCGCATAGAAAAACATCTCTCCCGGGGCAAGAGGAGCGTGGCCCAATAATGGAACTGAATGTTCAATTCATGATCAGGACTTTTCTCCTGGCCCTCCGCGCCATTCCGGTCACCATGGAAATTACCCTGGTGGCCCTGGCCTTTGCCGTACCGGTGGGCTTCTTTATGGCCATCAGCCGCATCTATAACGTAAAACTGTTACGGCAATTTGTTACCCTCTATGTTTCCTTTGTCCGGGGCACCCCCATTGTGCTCCAGATTCTGATTATCTACAGCCTCCTGCCCAGCCTTCTGAACGCTTTTGTAAAACAGATGGGGCTGGGGATCAATGTCTTTGACATCAATCCCATCCTCTACGCCTTTGTGGTTTTTGCCCTGAACACCACCGCCGGGCTTTCGGAGATTTTTCGGTCGGCGCTGCTCACGGTGGAACGGGGGCAGCTTGAGGCGGCCCTGGCGGTGGGGCTTTCGCCCGCACAGGCCTATATTAGAATTATTATTCCCCAGGCCCTGGTTTCAGCGCTGCCGAATATTTGTAACCTTACCATCAATCTGATCAAGAGTACTTCCCTGGCATTTATCATGACCGTCAGGGATATTACCGCGGTGGCAAAGATCGCCGCTTCCTACGGGTACAATTACATAGAAGCGTATCTGGATATTTTTGTTATGTACATAATCATCTGCGGGGTGTGCCAATGGCTCTTCACCCTGGTGGAAAATCACCTGGGGACTTATAAGGGCTTAAACAGATTTCCCCGGCGCGCGGCGGGCAGGGGGTAGTAATGCTGCAGGTCAAAAATATTCACAAGGCATTCCACAAGAATGAAGTTTTAAAGGGCGTCTCCATCCGGGTTGAAAAGGGGGATGTGGTAGTAATTCTGGGGCCCAGCGGTTCGGGGAAAACAACTTTTCTGCGGTGCATCAACTTTCTTGAAAAGGCGGACCAGGGGGAGATCAGCTTTGATGATATGACCGTGGATATTACCCACGCCGGTTCCGCCGACATTTCCCGGATCCGCAAACGTACCGCCTTTGTGTTTCAGAACTACAGTCTCTTTAACAACAAGACCGCCCTGGAAAATGTTACCGAAGGACTCATCATCGGCCGCAGGGTTCCCAAAGATACCGCCATTGCCACCGCTACCCAGGCCCTGCAAAAGGTGGGCCTGGGGGACCGGCTGGACTATTACCCCTCACAGCTTTCCGGGGGGCAGCAGCAGCGGGTGGGCATAGCCCGGGCCATCGCGGTAAACCCCGATGTGATCCTCTTTGACGAACCCACCAGCGCCCTGGACCCGGAACTGATAGGCGAAGTCCTGGGGGTGATGAAGCAGCTTGCCCGTGAGGGTACGACCATGGTGGTGGTAACCCACGAAATATCCTTTGCCCAGGATGTGGCCAACCACATCGTTTTTATGGACGGCGGGGTTATCGTGGAAGAGGGTTCCCCCCGGGAGGTCTTTCTCCACCCAAAGGAAGAGCGGACTAAGTCCTTCCTCCGGCGGATCAATTTTTCCGGCGGGGATTATCTGATCTGAGGAATTTTACATGGTATGGTTTTTTCGCTTAATAGGGTGTATTATTATACTATGGTGGACCAGGAATTTTTTGCACTGGAACATATTTGGAAGCTCCTCAAGGAAGATACGGTTCCCGAACTGGACGGGGAACTGCGAAAAATTCCCCTGCTGCAGGAAATTCACCATGAGCTGAAGGCCCTGCGGGACCTTGCGGACAGTCTCCGGGATGAGATAAACCTGCGCAATTTGAACATGGCGGCCCTGCAGGAACGGGAATCCCGGTTCAGGTACCTGGCCAACCATGATCCCCTTACGGGGGCCCTGAACCGCCGATCCTTTATGGAGCGGGCAGGCCATGAACTCAGGACCGCCGCTCTTATGAGAGCCTCCTGCGGCATCGTGATGATGGATCTCGATCATTTCAAGATTTTTAACGATACCTGGGGGCATCAGGCGGGGGATGAGGTCCTGCGGCATGTGGTGACGATTATCGGCGCCCAGCTGCGGAAAAACGACTTTATGGGCCGGTACGGCGGGGAGGAATTTGTGTTCTTTTTCAGCCATACGGACCGGAATACCGGGCTTACCATTGCCGAACGGATGCGGGAAGCCATCGCCGGATCGACGATCCGGGTTGAATCCGCCCATGTGGCCATTACCGCCAGTTTCGGGGTTTGCATAGCGGCGCCTGTCGAAGGCCCCGTTGCGGACGGCATGGCCGCGATTTCCCTGGAATCCATCATACACAATGCGGACCTTGCCCTGTACCGGGCAAAGGCAGAAGGCCGGAACCGGGTGGTAAGCTATTTATGAAGATTGAATTATTTACCTTTTGCGATTTTGCCCAGGAAAACGGCGGCAAGCTTACCGTCGTGGGAACCTTCGATACGATTATCTCCCGGAACTTCCCCTGTGTGCATCCCCAGCTTTCGGTGGTGATCCGCCTGCGCTTTGACCTCTGGGAATTTTCCAACCACAGCTTCCGCATCGAAACCCGTGATCTTGACGGTGAAATGAACATGGAAACCATCACCGGCAATGTGGAGGTCAAGGGTGTGGGAAACGCCACCGCCGTCTCCCATCTGGTTTTTACCATTTCCAACCTTCACTTCAACAGCAGCGGTGTGGTCAACTTTGTGCTCTACATTGATGATAAGGAACTGAATTCGATCCCCTTGTATATCCGGAAGGCCTAAACCCGCGCCCCCCGCTGCAGCAACAGTAAATCTGCTATTACCAGCGCCGCCATTGCCTCCACCACCGGCACGGCCCGCGGCGCGATACAGACATCGTGGCGGCCCCGGATGACCAGGTCCTGCACAGTATTACTGCGATCCACGGTTTGCTGTTTTTTACTGATCGAAGGGACCGGCTTGAAGGCCACGGTAAATTCCACCGGCATACCGTTGGAGATGCCCCCCAGGACGCCCCCCGCGTTGTTGCCCGTCCAGCGGACCGGCGGCACATTCGGCGGTAGTGGTGCGTATGCCGGCGGCTGGTTGGGGCCTGGCCCCGGCGCAGGGCTGTCGTTCATCTCTGAGCCGAGGCCGGAAGCGGCGGCAAAGCCCGCGCCGAATTCGATGCCCTTGGCGGCGCCCAGTGACAGCATTGCTGCGGCAAGCCGGGCGTCCAGTTTATCGAAGACCGGTTCCCCCAGGCCGGGGGGCAGGTTTTTGACAACGCAGGAAACGGCGCAGCCCGCGCTGTCCCCTTCGCCCCTGATGATTTCAAGTTTTTCCAGGACCTGCCGGGCAATTTCCCGGTGGGGAATCCGCAGGGGGTTCTGTTCAATTTCGTCCCAGTCAAAGCCCGTGCCCGTGGGTCCGGGAACGGCGATCCCGGCGGCGGCGGAGGTCCAGGCCCGGATCTCAATGCCCGCTGCGGCGAGGAAAATTTTTGCCACCGCCCCCGCCGCGACCCGCCCCAGGGTTTCCCGCGCGGAACTGCGGCCGCCCCCCCGGTGGTCCCGGAAGCCGTACTTGGCTTCCCAGGTCCAGTCCGCGTGGCCCGGCCGGTACACATCCTTCAGATTATCGTAATCCCCGGAACGCGCATTGGTGTTCCGCACCAGAATGGCAATGGGGCTTCCCAGGGTTTTGCCTTCAAAGACCCCGGAAAGAATCTCAGGCTCATCGGTTTCGGATCGGGAAGTGGACGCGCCCCCCGCGCCGGGACGGCGCCGGCGCAGTTCTGCGGCTATGTCCCCGACGGTCAGCGGTAAGCCCGCAGGGCAGCCGTCTATGACACAGCCCAAGCCGGCGCCGTGGGATTCGCCAAAGGTAGTAACCCTGAAAAGTTCGCCAAAAGTATTGCCCGCCATTATTTCAGCGCTTCCACTTCCGCCAGGGTCGGCGGTTCCGCGCCCTGACGGGAACACACCAGGGAGGCGGCCTTGTTGGCAAAGAAGAGGGCCTCGTGGAGTTCAGCCTCGGTCAAGGCGGCGATGGCGGCGGGGGACATTTTGCCCCTGAGTTCCAGCCATGAGAGGAAGGCCCCATGGAAGGTGTCCCCCGCGCCGATGGTGTCAACCACCGGGAGGTCAACCACCGGGGCGCTTACCCGCAGTACGCCGCCGCCCTCTTTGCGGAGCAGGGCCAGGGCGCCCCTGGGGCCCAGGGTGGTAACCGCGAGCCGGGGGCCGAAGCCGAGGATCTTCTCTAAACATTTTTCCAGGCCCTTTTCCTGTGAAACAAGATCGGGGTAGATGAATTCAAAATCAGCCTCGGAGATTTTGGCGATGGTTACCGCCCCCAGCCATTTTTCAAAACGCCGCACATAGGCGTTTTTGTCGCTTATCATGAAGGGGCGGATGTTGGGGTCGAAGGAGATCACCGGCGCAGCTGCGCCCCGGCTGTGTTCCCGCAGGATCAGGGATTCGATGGTAGAGGCCACGGGTTCCATGGTCATGGCGATGGAGCCAAAGAGGATGCACCGGGTGTCCGGGGGGAGTTTGCCGCCGGGGATTTTTTCCGCAAGGTCCGCTGCGGAAAAGGAGCGGTCCGCAGTTCCTTCAGTATAAAAGACGTATTGGGGCTCCTGACCCTTTTCCAGTTTGACAAAGGCCAGGGTGGAGTTCTGGTCCGTGCGGACCATCAGGTCGTCCCCCACGTTATTTTCCGCAAGGCGCTTCATCAGAATCTCCCCAAAAAAATCCCGGGAAAAGCGGCCCAGGAATTTTACCGGCACCCCGAGCCGACCGATGGCGATGGCGGTATTACAGGGGCTGCCGCCGGGGAGGGGCAGGAAGGCGTTTCCAGGGCAGCCCCCGGGCTGCCACCGGACCATATCGATAAGGGCTTCTCCGCAGCAGATAACCATGATTCACTCCAAAACAGATTGTTGATAGTGAGATAATAGGATAATATGGAGCTTAATAGCAAGTTATCCCAGGAGGGCAGTATGCAGGGAAAAATGAAAGTCGCGGTTATGACCGGCATCGGAAAGATGGATTTTGTCGAGCGGGATATACCGAAACCCCGGCCAAATGAGGCGCTGGTAAAACTTGAGTATGTGGGGGTTTGCGGGTCTGATCTGCATTATTATGAAAACGGCAGGATCAGTGATTTTATCGTGAAGCCGCCCTTCGTCCTGGGCCATGAGCCCGGCGGGGTAGTGGTAGAGGTTGGTTCCGAAGTGAAGCACCTGAAGCCCGGCGACAAGGTTGCCCTGGAACCGGGGAAGACCTGCGGTCACTGCGAGTTCTGCCGCAGCGGCCGTTATAACCTCTGCCCGGATGTGGTGTTTTTTGCCACACCCCCGGTGGACGGGGTGTTCCAGGAATACGTGGCCCACGAGGCCGCCCTCTGCTTCAAGCTCCCCGAAAAGGTGAGCACCATGGAAGGGGCCTTAATCGAACCTTTGGCGGTTGGCTTCCACGCGGCCATTACCGGGGGCGCCAGGATCGGGCAGACTGCGGTGGTCACCGGCGCGGGCTGTATCGGCCTGGTGTCCATGCTGGCCCTCAAGGCCCAGGGGGTTTCACGGGTTTACGTCACCGATGTGGTGAACAAGCGGCTGGAAAAGGCAAAGGCCCTGGGGGCCGACGGAGTTATCAATGCTGCGGAAAAGGATGTGCTCAAAACCCTGGCTGAATTGGAGAAGGGCAAAGGCGTCGATCTGGTGATTGAAACTACCGGTACGGATATTGCTGCGGCCCAGGGTATATCGGCCCTCAAGAAGGGGGGAACCCTGGTGTTCGTGGGGTATAGCAAATCCGGCTCCGTGACCTTGCCCATGGGCCTTGCGCTGGACAAGGAACTTACCATGAAGACCATATTCCGTTACCGCCATATCTATCCCTTGGCTATTGATGCGGTTGCGCGGGGCGTGGTGGATATCAAGAACATCGTTACCAATGTGTTTGATTTTGACGACATCCAGAATGCCATGGACCAGAGCGTCCACAACAAAACGGAGATCGTCAAATCGGTTATAAAAATGACGCCGTAATACTGTTTTAAACCGAGAAGGCAGCGATAAATCGCAATAGCGCCTCCGCAGTTTCTTCCGGTTTTTCCTGATGGGGCAGGTGTCCTGCGCCGGGGATTACCTGAAAAGCCGCATCGGGCCGCAGGCTGCGGAGGGGGTCTGCGACGGCGGGGGGAAAGAGTAGGTCTCTCTCCCCCCAAATGATGAGGATCCTGCCGGGAAAGGCCGTGAGGCGGCGGCTGAAGACGCCTGTTTTGGTCATGCTTGCCCATATGGTGCTCCGCCGGGATCCGAAGTAGGCCCGCTCCTGGGCGCTGCTTTCCACCCGTGCAATGACCCGTTCCCTTAAGAATTCCCTGTCGGGTTGGGGCAGTTTTTCAAAATCCCCGTAGAAGTCAAAGAGGGAGCGGTAGGCCCCTGCGTGATCTTTCCGAAGGGCCCGGTACCACCGGGGCCCCAGGATGGGGAGGGCGCCGGTCACCGTACCGCGATCTGCCTTCACGGCCAGGGGCAGGCCCCCGTCGATAAGCGCCAGGGCCTTTACCAGATCCGGCTTTTTTGCCGCCGCCTCCTGAACCACCGCGCCGCCCATGGAGTTTCCCACCAAAATCGCCGGCTTTGCCGCACTTGCAACGCCCGTTTCCTCCATAAGCCTGCACACCGCTTCGGCATGGCGCTTCAGATTGATCCTGCCATGGGCCGCGGATCTGCCAAAACCGGGCAGGTCAAGGGCCAGTGTGCGGCAGCCCGCCCGATTGAGATGAGGGATAAGGTGCCGCCATGAATCGGCCTCGTCCCCCAGGCCGTGCACGAGGATAATCGCCGGCGCAGCAAACATCGGCTTTGGTACTGTTGATGCCGGGGCCGGTTTGCCCGATGTATCGGCACTTCCTGCAGAATCGTAGTAAAAGAGCGTATCGGTCCCTTTCAGGGGGAGGCTCCGGGCCTTGTCCGCCAGTGCGGGCCAGGGGGTCATTGGATAGGTTTCGGAATGCATGGATTCAGTATAGATCATATTCCTCTTGTCTTTTCATCTATACAGATGTATAGTGAATTTATGGCAGGCGCAGTGCAGGGTTGGCTCGATGGGTCTGTAGACCGGTCTACAGACCTTGGTGAAAAAATAGCGATCCTCGCGGGGGCGGCAAAGTTCGATGCCTCCTGCGCCTCTTCCGGCAGTGGGGCTTCCGGAGGAAGCCTTGGGAAGGGCGTCCTGGGGAGGAACCAATTCGGCGCCAGTATTCCCGCCGGGGTCTGCCACAGCTGGACCGAGGACGGCCGCTGCGTCAGCCTCCTCAAAGTGCTTTTTTCCAATGTGTGCCGCTTCGACTGCGCCTACTGCGTGAACCGGGCCTCTGCGGACACCAAACGTTCTTCCTTCACCGTGAACGAGCTGGTGGAGCTGACCTGCGAATTTTACCGGCGGAACTATATTGAGGGACTTTTTCTTTCATCGGGGATCTTTGCGGACCCGGACATCGTGATGGAAAAATTGATCGAGACCGCAAAGAAACTGCGCACCGAGGCGGGCTACGGTGGCTACATCCACCTTAAAATCATCCCCGGTACCGGGGAAAAGCTGATCCGGGAGGCGGGGCTCTGGGCGGACCGGCTCAGCGCCAACATCGAGCTACCCACGGACAAGAGCCTGCAAGCCCTGGCCCCCCAAAAGTCGGGAAAGGTGATTTTCGGAGCCATGGACGATTTTTCCGGGTTAAGTTCCCAGTTTGAGGAGGACCGGCGGCGGATCAAATCCACCCCGGCCTTTGCCCCGGCGGGACAGAGCACCCAGCTTATCGTGGGGGCCAGCGCCGAGGACGACCGGACCATCATCAACCTTTCCGGCTCCCTCTACCATAAGTTCTCCCTCCGCCGGGTCTACTATTCCGCCTTCATCCCCGTGGGGGTCAACGGACGGGCCGGCATTCCCGATCCCCGGCTGCCGGACATAAGCGGCCCGCCCCTGGTCCGCGAACACCGGCTCTACCAGGCAGACTGGCTCATGCGGTTCTACCATTTCAGCGCCGCCGAAATTCTTGACGAGGGGAGTCCCTTTCTGGACCCCCACATCGATCCCAAAACCGCCTGGGCGCTCAAGCACCCGGACTTTTTCCCCGTGGAAATAAGCCGCGCCGATTATGAAGCCCTTCTCCGGATCCCCGGCGTCGGCGCCAAAACCGCCCGGCGCATCATTGAGACCCGCCGCTCCCGCAGCCTCAGCTTCGACAGCCTTCGCCGCCTTGGCGCCGTGATGAAGCGGGCCCGGTACTTCATCACCTGCTCCGGCGCCTTCATCGACAAAGTCGAGGATCCCCGGCGGATACGGCGGCTGCTGTCGGATCAGGACGGGGCCGGGCTGCAGCTTCCGTTGTTTGAGTTTTAAATTTTAAAAAAGGCCCGCTTGTGTTCAGTAAATGAAAAATGGGGAGCTCTGTCCCCAAACTTGGGCGCATACGCTGAAAGCTCTGTCCCCGTATGCCGCAAAATTGAGCTCTGTCCCTCTCCTATTTTTTTCTGCGTATCATCCTGACAATCCCCCGGACCTGCTTGTCCTTTGTGATGACAAGGAGGACTATTCCCACTGCACCGAAGATGACGGCATTGAGAAGGAGGGGGAGTCCCTGGCTGATGAGCCGGTTCCGGCCGGCAAAGAGGGCCAGCAGCCGGGGGTTAAGGGCGAGTACGGGGACGACCGCGATTGCAGAAAACAGGATCAGCTTGACGGTATAGGTAAGGGCGGAACGGAGTGCTCTGCCCACGGCGATACGGGGGTTCCTCCTGAGAAATGCCAGGAGCAGGGCGGTGTTTACCGCACTCGCGAGGGACAGAGCTAAGGCGATGCCAGCCCCCCGGAAGGGACCGGCAAGGGTGGCGGCGAGGGCGATGTTTACCCCAAAGGAGATGAGCCCCGCCAGGGTCGGGGATTTTGAATCGCTTTGGGCGTAGAAGGCCGGGGCCAGGATGCGGTTCAGGGCAATGAAAAAAAGCCCCGGCATGTGAAAGGTGAGGGCCGAGAGGGTCAGGCGGACCGAATCTTCGTTAAAACTGCGGCTCTGGAAGAGAAGCCGTATCAAGCTCTGTCCCTCTGCGAGGGAAAAAAAGGTGATCGGGATGGTGATGAGGGCGATGATGTCTATGGCTGAAATGAGCCTATCGTTGTAGATGTCCCATTGGGCGGATTTTGCATATTCCGCCAGGTCCGGGAGGAGCACGGTCCCTATGGAGACCGCAAATACCCCGAGGATCAGTTCCTGCAGCCGGAGGCTGTATTGCAGGCTCGACACCACCCCCTCGCCGGCGTTCCCTGCCAGGGCAGTAGAGACCAGATCGTTGAGCTGATAGGCGGCCATCCCGATGATGGTGGGACCGATGAGTCGCAGCACTTTCTTGGTACCGGGGTTTTGAAGAACCCGTTTCAGGGGCGTAAAAAAGAAGCTCTGTCCCTCTTTGAGCACGAAGGGCAGTTGGATGGCCGCTTCCAGAAAGCCGCCGATGAAAATGCCGATAGCCATAGCCCGTGCGGGGTTTTGGGTGAAGGGGCTGAGACCATAGGCACAGAGGATAGTAACCAGGTTGAGCAGAATCGGCGCAAGCCCCGAGGGGGTAAACACCCGGAGGCTGTTCAGCACCCCCTGAAACAGGGCCGCGATGGAAATAAAGGCCAGAAAGGGGAACATCAGCCGGGTCAGGAAGACGGTCTCATCAAATTCCTCCATACCAAAGATGGGGATGATGAGGGGGGTGACGAGGATTCCCGCCATGACTGCCAGGCTCACGAAAAAGGTGAGAAAAGTGAACATACAGGAAAGAAATTCCCGTGTTTTGTCCCGGTCATTTTCCAGGAGGTATTCCTTGAAAGTGGGAATAAAAGCCACCGCGATGGAACCTTCGGCAAAAAGCCGGCGGAAGAGGTTGGGGATCATGAAGGCCACGGAAAAGGCGTCCGAAAGGGCACTGGTACCCAAGAGGCTCGCCTTGGTCATCTCCCGGACAAGTCCCAGGACACGAGAAACAAGGGTAAGGAGGGACAGAGCTGAACCGTGACGAAGCAGGGCACGGCCGGCTCTGTCCCCCTGAGGGACAGAGCTCACCAAAGAGCCTTCATGCGCCCCTGCGGGTCGCTTTCCGATAAGAAGGATTGAAAGGGCGCTATCGCGCCCGACGTCATGTCTTGGGGTCTATTGGTGATGATTCCGATACAGCCTGTTTTAAGCATTTTTCCCGCCAGCGCGGGATCATCAATGGTCCAGGGAACCAGGGGCCGCCTCTCCAGAACGGAAAGTCTGAAATGGGAAAAGGGATTAACCTGACGGTGAACCGGCTTTAGGTAATCACAATGGGAGAGGAACCTACCGAAACCATAATGCAGTATAAGAGGGACTTCGGTATCGGCACACCAGATGATGGCGGTGGGGATCTGGGGACAGAGCTTCTTGAAAGAGGCAAGGCTAAAAGGGTTAAACGAAGAAACAGCCACTGATTTTAAAGCCCGGTCCCCAAATTGTTTAAGTTTTTCCGCCAAGAGCCCCGGAAGGGGATCGTCTTTGACTTTTCTGGTCTTTAGTTCGATATCAATGTACATGCCGGGGCAGAATTCTTCCAAGACATCTTCCAGAAGGGGCGGATGTTCTCCCTTGCCCACATCAATGGCCTTTATTTCAGCCAAAGTGAGATCCTCAATGGCACGGCTGTCTCCGGCGGTACGCTGAAAAGTATCGTCATGGGCGACTATCAGCTCCCCGAAATTTTCAGTGAATGCCTTGCAAACATGAATGTCCAGCTCTATTCCGGGGACGCCTATTTCACGGGCTTTTTTGAAGGCAATCATAGTGTTTTCCGGGGCTAGGGAAGAGCAGCCTCGATGGGCAAAGAACAGGGGCCGCGGCCGATCCGGCAGCAGAGGGACAGAGCTCATAAACTGCCTCCGGAATTTTGCCTTATTTTTGCCTTGAGCGCTTCAAGGGCGGCTTCTGCGGCACTGTCTTTTTCCAGTTTGTTCAACAAGCGATCCCTTTCGGCTTGCTTTTCTTCGCCGGGCATGCGACCCGCAACCATTAAAAGTTCCTGTTCGAGCATATCCGGGTCGATGCTCCGTTCGCGGGCAGCAAGAGACGGCAGCTGGAGCCGCATCCTTTCAATCTGGGATCGGAGTTCCGCAATCTCTGCCTGTAAATCGTTTTGGAGGGCCTCCAATATTTTCACTTCCTTTTCGGCCTCCGCAGCTAAATCCGGGGCGCCCCTTGAATGGGCCAGTTCTCCCCGGCCCCTCCACTTGGTCAGGGCCGCCTCTGTCTCCCCAAGCTTTTTTTCCGTCAGTTTCAGGGTACTTATGAATTGAAGGATGTACTTCCTTGCATCGGCGGCATTCATCCCGGTAAGGTCTGCGGGGTTTCTCTCCGGAGGGAAACCCCGGCTTACAGCCTCAGCGGCATGTTCCTGCGCGTGGGAAGAATCAGCCACGGATTTTTTTGCCAATTTGGATGGCCCGGATGAGGTTTTCCGCGGCAAAGCCCAGATCCCGCCGGCTGTCCTTGATCATGGCATCAAGCCCTATCTGGCCGCAGGAGGTAGAAACCGCGTATTCAAAGGAACCAAGCAACGCCGAGGCTTCCCCGCCCAGGGCGCCGGAGATAAGGGCCACGGGGATACCCGCTTTGTGGGATTCGCGTGCCACAACGGAACAGAGTTTGCCCCCTGCCGTTTGCCCGTCGGTCATTCCTTCCCCGGTAATGACCAGGTCAATATCAGAAAGATGCTTGAAAAAGCCTGAGTATTTCATCACCAGCATGGCCCCGGACTCCATCACCGCCCCCAGGCATATCCGCATTGCCGCTCCTACCCCACCCGCAGCTCCGTCCCCGGGCTGTTCCACATCCGCAGCCAGTCCGGCCTGAATCCAGGCGTTTCCCAGTTTGGCGAGCCCTGCATCAAGGGCCTTCACCATCTCCGCTGTAGCGCCCTTTTGGGGGCCGAATATGGCTGAGGCTCCCTTTGGGCCGAGGAGTGGGTTGGTCACATCGCAGGCCACCTTGATAGACACTCCCTTGAGCCGCTTGTCCGCCCCGTTCACATTCACGGAGGCTATTTTCGCCAAGGCTTCTCCTCCCTGTCCCACGGGCTGCCCCTTTTCATCCAGTACCTTGAAGCCCAGGGCGCTGATCATCCCGATACCGCCGTCATTGGTGGCGCTCCCCCCTATACCGATGATGAGCTCCTTGGCGCCGGTATCCAGGGCTGCCCGTATCAGTTCTCCGGTACCATAGGAGGTGGCCTTCAGGGGATTCAACTGATCCCGGCGCAAAAGTTCTAACCCTGATGCACTGGCCATATCCAGCACCGCCACCCGGCCGTTCTCGATGAGACCGAATTCAGCTTCAATCCTGTCTCCTAAAGGGCCGGTCACCACAGCTTTGGTGAAGCGGCCCCCGGCGGCCTCGGTAACTGCCCGTGCCGTACCTTCCCCGCCATCCGCCAGGGGGATTTTGTATACCGATGCAGCCTTATCGGCCCGCAGAATACCCGCCTCGATTACGGCGCAAACGTCCGGGGCGCTCATATTCCCCTTAAAAGAATCGGGGGCAACAATTATTTTCATGGTAGAACACTCCGATAATACTGTACGTATGTGGAGATTTATATTCAAGGGTTTTTTACCCGTGATGATGATTTTATTTCTCAGCTCTTTTCAGGCAGATACTCAGGAATTGTCGACGGGGAAATTTGTCGGAAATGGAAGTGTGAATTCCAGCGGATCAGTTTCTCCTGTTGAAACTATCAGCTCTGTCCCCAGCGGATCGATTCAGCTTGCGGCGGATAATGCCGGACCCTATAAAATGATCGAGCGTTCCGATTGGTCCCGGTATGACAATGGTAAATATGTGGGACATGTTTACCGGGAAGTCCGGGCTTCGATTATTCCTGAACTATCCGCCGATCCTGAAACTCCCCCGCGTGAGCGAGCTCTTGGTTTCCCTCCGGGACCGGCAAAGGGCGCCGGTGGTATCAATGGCGGCGCTAGTTCTTTTCTGTACCGGGGAAATTTTTTTGTACTGGAAGAAACTTTGCGGGATATGCGGCAAAGCGCCCGGTCCGTGGATGAGATAATTTCCGTCAAATTTACCATATTCCCTAATGGAAATATGGTTATTGATGACGATCAGGGTTTTCCTTCACTTCGGGGCTTTCCGACTTTCCCCAGAGCGGCGGTCCAACCCGGTTCAAAATGGACTGCCCAGGGCAGCCGGGCGGTAGACCCATTGAACACGGGGCGGCCGGTGGTAGTTCCCTTTGCGGTAGAATATGAATACCGGGGGACAGAGCTATACCGTGATATACCGGTTCACCGGGTTTTCGCAAAATACGCATCCCGATATGGGCATGTGGGGGTTTCGCGGCCTTCCAGGGGACAGAGCATGAGGGGAGGCAACGGAGAACTTGAGCATTTAGAGGGACAGAGCTTTGTCAGTCTTCAGGGTACACATAATGTAGATATCCTGATTCAGGCTACCGACGGCCTCCCCTTGCTATTGCGGGATAACATAGATGAAACCTTTACCTGGCCAGATGGTTCGACAGTACGGTTTAGGGGCTTTACCCTCATATTCAACGAGGGGACCATACCTCTAAGTCGGGGAACGATCATAGCCTCGATTGGTGATACCTTGGGGATAGAAACTGCTTTAATCCCATCTGCCGTACCTTCTTCTTCTGGTCATTCTGCTGCAAATATTCCAGGGGGTACCGATGGCACTAATAGTACTCATGGGGACAGATCTCGAACCGAGGATATTTTGGATGGTATTAATAGGGACAGAGCTGTTTTTGCCGGATCCGGTATAGGTATGGACTTGGTATCAAGTCCTGAAGGAATACGGCTTATCGTGAAAGATATCCGATTTATCCCTGATTCAGATGAATTTCTTCCTGAAGAACGATCCCGCTTGGATATAATAGCACAGGCCTTGAAACCGGTACCGGATCGGAATTTTTTGGTAGAGGGACATACTGCCGCACTGGGCCGCCCCGTAGGGGAGATGGACCTTTCCGTACGGCGGGCAAAACGGATGGTGGACGAATTAACGCGCCGGGGAATAAGCGAAGATAGGTTTATTTATAAAGGCTGGGGTGGAACAAAACCTATTGGGGATAATTCAAACGAAGAAGGCCGCAGCCACAATCGGCGAGTAGAGGTTACCATTCTGGAATAATGAAATAGGGACAGAGCTGAAAATTTTTATAAATTTTATCTGTTTGATTAAACCGCCTTCCATCCCAGTGCCCTATATAGGGTATGAGAAAGAACCGGGAACTTAAAGACGGGGCGGAATATCATGTAACCGCCCGCATAAACAGGGGAGAAATGGCCTTTGAACCCGAAGAGGACAAGAAGCTGTTGCTGGATGTGCTCAAACGGGCAAAAAAGAAGTTTGATTTTCAAATCAAGAACTTCTGCATCATGAATAACCATATTCATCTCCTTATCAAACCGGGAAAGGGAGAGTCCCTTTCGAAAATCATGCAGTGGATTCTCAGTGTATTTGCCATGAACTGGAACCGGAGGCATCATTTGACGGGCCATGTCTGGGGTGAACGATTTTTCTCCCGGATCATCGCAGGGATTGTCGATTTTTTGCGTATTTTTATGTATATTGATGATAATCCGGTAAATGCCCAACTCGTTTCAGAGGCTCGGGACTGGGAATTTGGGGGATTTTGGCATCACCAGCGGAGAATTTCCGGGATTATTGATGAGCCCGATTCTCTCATTACACATTTTTTCCCTGAACATGGTATGATATTCTGATTCAAACCCTAAAAGGTGGCAGAATATGGATACCCGGAACTACGCGGACATCAACGCAAAAATCATCGACCGTTGGGTGCGTGATGGCTGGGAGTGGGGTGTTCCGATCGATCATGAGGCATATACAAAAGCGAAAAACGGCGACTGGGATGTGTTCCTGACTCCAATTATACCGGTTCCCAAAACGTGGTTCCCTGGTTTGCGGGATATCAGGCTGCTGGGGCTTGCTTCGGGTGGGGGGCAGCAGATGCCCGTATTCGCTGCCCAGGGGGCCCGGTGTACGGTGCTGGATTATGCGGACAGCCAGCTTGCCGGAGAAAAAATGGTGGCCGAATGGGAAGGGTACTCCATGGATATGGTCAAAGCGGATATGTCGAAACCGCTGCCCTTTGAGACGGCCTTTTCGGCATGATTTTTCATCCTATATCGAATTGTTATGTGGAAGATGTGTACCATGTCTGGCGGGAGTGTTTCCGGGTCCTGAAAAAAGAGGGCGTTCTGCTTGCCGGAATGGACAACGGCTTCAATTTTCTTTTTGATGATACTGATACGTCGCCCCTCACGGTGACGCACAAATTGCCTTTTAATCCCCTCAAAGATCCCCTGTTGTATGAAAAATATGTTGCCACGGATGGCGTCCAGTTTAGCCATTCTCTGGAAGAACAGGTTGGCGGTCAGTTGAAGGCCGGGTTTATCCTTACTGATTTGTACGAGGACAGGGACAGAGCTGGGATATTGCCCCAATATGCCCCTCAGTACATCGCTACCCGGTCAGTTAAGCCATAAAACGAAGGTGGGGACAGAGCTCGGGGGACAAAGAGGGATAGAGTTTGTTTTCTTTGATGGGCGCTTAGGCATTAGGCAAAAAAAGGACCGCCTTACGGCGGCCCCAATCATACAAGTCCATGGAGTTTGCCATTCGGCAAACTCCCAAGGATTATTAAAAATCCGTAGGATTTTTAATAATCCATTCCTCCCATACCACCCATTCCGCCGCCGGCAGGCATTGCCGGGGCCGGGTTCTTCTCGGGGATGTCGGTGATGGCACATTCGGTGGTCAGGAGCAGGCTCGCAATGGATGCGGCGTTCTGCAGGGCGGAGCGGGTGACCTTCGCGGGGTCGATGATCCCGGACTTCACCATGTCCACCCACTGATCCTTGGCGGCATCGTAGCCGATACCCTTCTTGCCGTTTTTGGCCTTGTCGGCAATGATCGCGCTGTCCACATCGGCGTTCTCGGCGATCTGGCGGATGGGTTCCTCAAGGGAACGAACCACGATCTTGAAGCCCACCTTTTCATCGTTGGAAAGGGCGGAAGTATCGTATTGCTCCAGGGCGCTGGCGGCCTGAATCAGGGCGAGCCCGCCGCCGCTTACAATGCCTTCGTCGATGGCAGCACGGGTGGCGGAGAGGGCGTCTTCGACCCGGTGCTTCTTCTCTTTCAGCTCCACTTCGGTAGCAGCCCCGACATTGATAACCGCGACCCCGCCGGCGAGCTTGGCAAGCCGTTCCTGGAGCTTCTCCCGATCATAATCGGAGGTGGTGTCCTCAATCTGGGCCTTGATCTGGGCGATCCGGTCCTGGATTTCCTTCTGCTTGCCTGCGCCATTGATGACGGTGGTGTTATCCTTGTCAATCTTGATGGTCTTGGCCTTGCCGAGCTGGGAAATTTCGGTGTTTTCGAGCTTGAGCCCCAGTTCTTCGCTGATAACTTCGCCGCCGGTGAGGATGGCGATGTCTTCCAGCATGGCCTTGCGGCGATCCCCGAAGCCGGGGGCCTTGACTGCGCAGGTCCGCAGGGTGCCGCGGAGGCTGTTCACCACCAGGGTGGAAAGGGCTTCCCCGTCCACATCTTCGGCGATGATGAGCAGGGGCTTGCCGCTCTGGGCGATTTTTTCCAGGAGGGGCAGCATATCCTTCATAGAAGAGATCTTCTTGTCATGGATGAGGATGTAGGCGTCTTCGTAGACACTGGTCATGGTATCCCGGTCGGTCACAAAGTAGGCGCTGATATAGCCCCGGTCAAACTGCATGCCTTCCACAAATTCGATGGTGGTGTCCATGGTTTTGGACTCTTCCACGGTGATAACCCCGTCTTTCCCGACCTTTTCCATGGCATCGGCGATGGTATTGCCGATTTCACTGTCGTTATTGGCGGAAACCGATGCGACATGGGAAATTTCTTCCTTGTCCTTGATTTCCTTGGAATTTTTCTTGATCTCATCCACAGCGATTTCAACCGCCTTGTCGATGCCCCGCTTCAGCTCGATGGGGGTCATCCCGGCGGCCACCGACTTGAGCCCCTCTTTTATGAGGGAGTAGGCAAGTACCGTCGCGGTGGTGGTACCGTCACCGGCCACATCATTGGTCTTGGTGGCCACTTCTTTCAGAAGCTGGGCCCCCATGTTTTCGTAGGGGTCGGCCAGTTCGACCTCTTTCGCGACAGAAACCCCGTCCTTTGTCACCGTAGGAGCGCCGAATTTCTTGTCCAGGAGGACATTCCGCCCTTTGGGGCCCAGGGTAACCTTAACGGCCTGGGAAATCTGCTCAACCCCCGCAAGCAGCTTGCGGCGGGCATCTTCGTTGAACAACAACTGTTTCGCCATGTTCTTTTCTCCTCTTTTATTACCGGAATCAGATATATGAAAATCCGGTATAATATGAAATGGATTATTACTCCCCTTAGGGATCTCCTATCTAAAATACTAAATTGAAGCGGATACGGCAATACAAAAAATGTGATATATTTCAAAATTATCAAGAGGGAACCTTTGGACCCAAAGAAAACGGGGACAGAGCTGAGAAAAGGATAGAGGGATGCAGTTAAGCGTTTATACCGATGGGGGTTGTTCCGGAAACCCTGGCCCTGGGGGATGGGCTTATGTGATTGTTGGGGACAGAGCTCAAGATGGTGGACCGGCAGTCATCGCTGAAAAGTGGGGCGCCGAAAGGAATACCACTAATAACCGGATGGAATTGGGTGCGGTTATCGCCGCCCTTGAAGCTCTGTCCCTGTTTTCCCCGGCACCTGAGCAGATTACGGTCTACACCGACTCTCAGTATGTCCAAAAAGGCATCACCCAGTGGATTCATTCATGGAAACGTAACAACTGGCGGACCAGCGGCAAGGAACCGGTTAAAAATCGGGATCTTTGGCAGCGCCTGGATGAACTTTCCCGAAAATTCCCCCTTATCTGGCAATGGGTTAAGGGCCATGCGGGAAACGATTTAAACGAACGCTGTGATCAAATGACCCAGGATGCAATAGCGTCCCTTCGATAAATTCCTGTAACGGGGACAGAGCTCGCTGGTTTTTCAAGCTCTGTCCCTCCTACAACCCTCATTCCGGTTTCTCCAGGGCAACCACCAGCAATTCCCCCAGTATTGTAGCTTCTTCCCGGGATAGGGTGATGCCCTTTCCCATTTTTTCATGTCCCGGCGCCCAATCCCGGATATCGATTTTGGGATTCCGTCCATTCCATGAGACCAGGTTGATTTCTTTCTTCCATCCGCCCTTTTCTTCCGAAATAACCCCGTAGTGTTTCAGAATATCATAGGTAATATCAGCCATGCGTCGTTTCACTCCAGAGGGGAACCTCGCCTTTCAGGTTCGGTGTAGGTTCCCGCTTTTGTATAAGTATAGATTAACACGCCGCTAACGCGGCGGGACTCATAATAACCTCAAAAAAATAAGATGCGCCCTAGAAACTTGAGAAAAGAAGCATTTCTACCTATAATATAAAAATGAGGGAATTTTGAAAACACCCCCACGGCATCAAAGGAGCTTTAATATGAAAAATAAAGATATTATCCTTTTTATATTGGCCCTTGGAACGGCTTTTTTTATAGTCTCCTGTAAGAGCGCCCCGGCAGCGGTGACAAGTCCTGCCCCCTCCCCGGCTCCTGATTCCGGCTCGGTTTCAAGCTCTGTCCCTCCGCCTGCACCTGTCCCGGCGCCTGTTTCCCCTTCGGCTTCCCCGGATGGTCCCGATCAGGCTGCCCTGAACTCCCTTGCTCTGGCAAAGGCCAGGGCGGAAAGTGCCCGGCAAAAGACGGTGGATTTTGAAAGTTCTTCCTATCTCCCCGATGAATGGGAGACCGCAGAGGCGGGCTATGTTTCTGCGGGGGAACAGGCCCAGGATACCCTTGCCGGGGTTAAGCAGGCCGAAGCCGGGTATACTGCTGCGGCGGATAGTTTTGAAGATATCTTCTCAAAAACGATTCCCCTTTATGCCCAAAAACGGGAGGACGAGGTAATCGCCGCCCGGAACGGGGCGATTTCCGCGGGAATTGAGGGCTTGTACGCGGAATATCTCCGTGCCGCAGACTCAGTTGCCTTGGATGCGGCGGATAAATATGAAGCGGGGGACTATTATGCCGCAAAAGCCGCCGCCGATTTGGGCTTTGATAGGTACCGGGTCCTTAAAATCGGGATAGATGCCTATAATGTGCGGCAGGAAATTTTGGACCGGAAATTTGCGGATAATGACCCCGATAATTTTGACCAGGCTGATGAAACCCTGATTGCCGCCTTTGACCGCTTTGAAGCCGGCAATATTGAAGAGGCCCTGGAGGGGGCCGGGGAAGCGCAGCTTCTGTATAATCAGGTGCTCAAAGCCGGATGGACCTCCTATGCGGCAGAGCGGGCCGCCGCCGCCGGGAAGGAACGGCAGAACGCCCTGGACGTGAAGGCCGATATAGCGGTCCGCAATGAATTTGAGCCCGCCGATAAGCTCTATACCCAGGCCGCCGCCTCGCTAAAGGCTGAAAAATATGAAGAATCCGCCGGTCTCTATAGCCAATCTGAATCAAGGTTTATCGCCTCGGCGCAAACCGCCGTGGAAAAGCGCCGGATAGCCGCAGAGGCCATCAGGGCTGCGGAAGAAAAAATGGTAGAAAGTGAAGAAACCGCACGGGATGCTGAGTTGATTTTGGAAGGGGGCGTGTGATGAGACGCGGAATGATCTTATTCTTGGCAATCCTGCTTGTTTCCGGTATACCATCGGTGTTCGCAGCGGTGGATTCTCCCGATGCCGAACCTGTTATCCCCCAGAACCTCCGCAGCAATCAGTACTTTACCGAAAGCCTGCGGCTTTCCAATTTAGCCCGTCTGTCCTTTGACTCCGGAGATTATGACGCATCCACCAATTATGCAGAGGAAGCCCTCCGGTATGCCCGGCTCTCGGATGAGTATGTTGCCCTTCAGTTGAAAATCAGGGAAGTCAATGAGGCCATTGGCGCCGCGAAAACCCGGCTCGACTGGGCCGCCTCGGTGGGCGCTTCCAACAGGTACCCCAGGGAATATGGGGAGGCCGAAAACTACTACAATACCAGCCGATCCCTTCGCTCTGCAGAAGATTGGGACAGAGCCATTGAAGCCGCCGGCAAGGTTATGGTTGTTTTGGCCCATGTCGAGGAGACCGGGGGCATCGCCCCGCTGCCCGCGCAGTATACGGTCCGGCCCTGGAATATTTCCGGGGATTGTTTCTGGAATATAGCCGGCAAGCCCTGGGCATACGGGGACCCCTCTCAATGGCGAATCCTCTACAATGCCAATAAGGCGAAACTGCCTGACCCCAACAATCCAAACCTGATTAAGCCCGGCATGGTGCTGGATATTCCCAGTATCGGGGGTGAAATACGGCAGGGCATGTGGACCGCAGGCCAAACCTATTCCCCTCTCCGTTAGCTTTTCTCCCCGAAGATACCCAGGCGCAGGCCTTAAAACTGAAACCCCTGGGGGTTTTTCGGCAGCAAGTCTGCGTCCCCGACGGTTTTTTGTAAATAAAGGGCCAGGGCCGAGCCCATGAGGGCATGGACATAGGGCGGCCGTCCCATCCCCCGCAATACATCCGCCGCGCTTACCGTTTCCACTTCAATATATTCATCCTCATCCAGATTTTGCGCACCGGTATGCTGCAAATTTTCGGCAAGAAAAAAGTGGACCCGGTTGGACATAATCGCCGGATTCGGGCTAAATTCCCCGATTTTGCGGATTTTAAGCGCCCGGTAGGCGGTCTCTTCCCATAATTCCCGGCCCGCCGCAGCTTCCGCATCTTCCCCAGGCTCAAAAACGCCCCCGGGGAACTCCAGGCTCAGCTCCCGTGACCCATGCCGCCATTGCCTGACCATTACAAATGCCCTGCCCCGTTCCGTTTCGATAACCGGTATGATGATAGCCCAATCGGCGGCGTCCAGCACCGTATATGACCGCAATTCATTATCAGGAGGGGAACCTCGGCCCAAGCTTCCCTGCGGGAAGCAGGCCTCGGCTGAAGGTTCAGGAGGCCGGCAGGAAATTTCCCTAACCGAAAAAACCCGGCACCTGAACACTTCCCGGCTCCCCTCTTCTTTCCATATTAAATGATTATTTTCCATGCGTTCCTCCGGACCGCTTTCCTATAAGATAAGAATTGATTTAAGCGCCTCCTGCGGAGGCACGGTATCATAAGATAAAAATATCCCCTTATACGTTTTTCGTAAACAGCTCTGTCCCTCAAGTCTTTGATAACAAGTTTTTCAAGCTCTGTCCCCAGTTTTTTGACAATCCCGGTTTCCAACCTTATACTTAATTTAGTTAAAATACATTTTATAGGGAGGCATCTTATGGCTATCATTACCATTTCCCGTGAATTGGCGGCCCTTGGGGATGAGACGGCCCATGAATTGGCAAAGCTGCTGAATTATCGCTTTGTAGACAAGCAGATCCTGGAGGACCGGATAAAATCCTATGGGATTGTGGGCCATAAATTTGAAAAATACGATGAGCGGAAGCCCTCGTTCTGGGCATCCCTTTCCCAGGATCGGGATGACTATTTGCATTACCTAAAAACTGCCATTTATGCTGAAGCCGCAAGGGGCGGCTGTGTGTTTATCGGCCGGGGTGCCGGCATGATCTTCCGGAATGTCCCGGGGGTCATCTCCATTTTCCTGGTTGCCCCCTATGATATCCGCGCCGAGCGGGTCAAGAGCTACTTCCATTGCGATGACAAGCGGGCCCGGCAGATCATTGAGCAAAGCGATCATGACCGGAAGGGCTTCCATCGCTACTTTTTTGATGTTGAATGGCAGAATCCGGGGAATTATCATCTATCCATCAATACCGGTTATCTGCCCCCCGCAGCCAGTGCTGATATCGCCAAAAACTACCTGGAACATACGGTCACCTCCGATATCGATGGCCAGAACATGGCGCGGATCAAGGAGCTGACCCTGGCCCAGGAGGTTAAGCATCATATCATCTATGAAAGGGAAATCCCCATTCATTTCCTTGAGGCTTTCATCTCGAATAATATGATAACCCTCTACGGTGTGGCCAATTCCCAATCATTGATAGAAGCGGCCCTCACCGCAGCCAGGGAAGTTGCCGGTTCCGTAACGGTCCAGACCGAGATCCAGATAGTTCAGGAATACACCGTTATACACTAAGCCATAGCCCCTCAGGAGTACCCATGGAAACAAAATATACGGAACTCTATGGACTTTGAAACGAGCTCTGTCCCCACCATGGTCGTCTCTCTTCAAGCTCTGTCCCTCCCTTGACGATTCCATCTCCGCAATCCATACTGAATCAATGACATTAGCGGATAAAATTACGGCCCTGCGCCTGCTCTTGGCCCCATTTTTCTTTATAGTGTACCTGTTGCCCCGGGCGGCCCCATGGACCGTGCCGGTACTCTGGGCGCTCTTTATCGTTTCCGAAATTACCGATCTAATCGACGGCAAAGTGGCCCGCAGCCGTAAAGAAGTCAGCGACTTCGGCAAATTATTTGACCCCTTTGCGGATGTTCTGGTCCGCATCACCTATTTTCTCTGCTTTGTGGTGACCGGCGTTTTCCCCGGCTTTCTTTCTCTGGTTCTGTTCCTCCTGGTCCTGTATCGGGAATTCGGCATCCAGTTCCTGCGGGTTTTGATGATGAAGAAGGGCATCGCCATGGGAGCCCGGAAGGGCGGAAAAATCAAGGCCTTTACCTATATGCTTGCCGGGTTTGTGGCCCTCCTTGCGGTCAGCGTCCAGCGGCTTGGGTTCGGCGAATCGGTTTTTTTAGTTTTACAGAGAAGCGCCTTGATCATTTTTTGTATTTCAGTTATCATTTCTTTGGTGTCTTTTGCCGATTATCTTTCCGTGTACCGAAAGTCAGGCACGGGGGTTTGAAATATTTACAAGAAATAATCGATAAAATGATAAAAATCTATTGACTATTTCAAGCAAACCGTTATATGTTTATACCTGTCGCCTCTAAAAAGAGGGGTGGAGAGATTTTAGCTCCGCTGAAATCTCAGTGATCTTTGGCAATATAGGGAAGGGGAGAAGAGACGAAGCTGCGCTTGGTCTTGGGAGGATTGACAAGTCAATTCTGCCGGGATGGGGAGTGGCGGAGTTAGGAAAGAGGAAAGATACGCGAGCGTATTAAGAGGAAGGAAGACGAAGCTGCGCTTCGTTCTGGGGGGATTGGCTTAGGTCAATATTCCGGGGCGTAGGGTAGATTAGTCGCTCAAATTGGTATATCTACCAGGCTTCGGTCTGATAGAAAACATATCATG
Organism: Spirochaetia bacterium; assembly: GCA_025997595.1. GTDB lineage: Bacteria > Spirochaetota > Spirochaetia > Treponematales > Breznakiellaceae > BNUT01. The sequence goes on from BNUU01000016.1 coordinate 35,549, forward strand.
GAGAGTTTGATCCTGGCTCAGAACGAACGCTGGCGGCGCGTCT
>BNUU01000017.1 GCA_025997595.1 Spirochaetia bacterium
AGATAAGATGGAAATGATAGTAGGAGGGGTGGGTGTGAGAGGAGGAGAACGAGGAAGGTGGGGGGGGTGGGTGTGTGAGGTCAGAGGGGGGGAGCTGGGAAAGGTTATTTGCCGGAACATCTCCGGGTGGTTACCGTGTGACATCACTTAGTAATATATCGCAGGGGAAACAAAATATCAACTATTTCTGAAAATTTTTGAAAAATAAACATACCCCACTATACTTTCTTTACAAACTTGTCCCAATTCCCCGCAAATGTCACCGCCAGCTCAATCGCGTCCAGCAGGCTTTCCTCGTTGGCCTGGTTCTTACCGGCCCTATCGAAGGCGGTGCCGTGGTCCACTGAAGTACGGATAATCGGCAACCCGATAGTAGTATTGATGCCGCTCATCTGTGAAAAGAGGCCGGTCTTGCTTTCCATGCGGAAGCCGCAGAGTTTAAGGGGGATATGTCCCTGGTCGTGGTACATGGCCACCACCACGTCGAACTGGCCCCCCAGGGCTTTGACGAAAACCGTGTCCGGCGGCACCGGGCCGGTCACGTCGAGCCCTTCCGCCTTGGCTTCTTCAATGGCGGGGCTGATCGCCCTGGCCTCCTGATCCCCAAAGAGACCGTTTTCGGAGGAGTGGGCGTTGAAGCCCGCCACGCCGATGCGGCGCGGTGTTTTTCCCATCAGTCTTAACGCAAGGTCCGCAAGGCGGATGGTCTTGAGTACCCGCTCCTTGGTGATAAGATCGCAGGCATCCCGCATGGACACATGGGTGGTCACGTGGATCACATTAAGCCCGCCGCCGGACAGAAGCATCCCGTAACTTTTAGTATTGGTGTATTCGGCAAAAATTTCCGTGTGCCCCGCGTAGTGGTGGCCCGCCAAATTGATCGCTTCCTTGTTGATAGGGCCTGTGACCACCGCAGCGGTATTGCCCGCCATGGCGTCCTTGATTGCGGAGACCACATATTGAAAAGCGGCGTCCCCGGATTTTGCGCTCACCTGACCGTATTCATAGTCGCCTTTTTTCAGCAATGCGGCGTCGATAAAATCAATGGTCCCCAGTTTGCCCACTGCGTCTTTGGGATTTTTTATCGCATTGATAGTAAAACTGCTGCCCGTTACGTGCAGCGCATCTTCCAATACAATTCGATCCGCATATACCACGGGAATTGATTTTTCATAAATGGCCGCATGGGCTAATGCCTTGACACATATCTCCGGGCCGATCCCCGCAGGGTCCCCGATGCTGATGCCTAAAATGGGCCTTTCCTGATTTACCATAAATTTCCATCCTGGTTGAAGGGCCAGTCCTGGGGCTCCGTAAGTATTTGAAGCTGTTTGTTGGCTTTTGCTTCCCCCTCCATTGCCTCGGAGATCCAGATCGTCTCGGTGTGGAGGCTGTCGGCAATTCTGATGATCCGGGGATGATCCCGGTCGTTTCCGACACAGGTCCGCAGGGCAAGCTGAACCGCCTCTTTATCGGTTTCAACGATACAGGGAATCCGCACAAAGTCGATGCCCCGGGAGGTGACGGCGTTCACGTAGGTGGCCTCATAATCGATCTTGTTGAAGAGCCGCCTGGTAATGGTATGGGCCGCTCCGGTACCAAAGGCCGCCCCGTGGGTTTCCTCCGTCAGGTCCAGGATCGCCGTCCGCCCGGCTTCGATGCCCCCGGTGATAAAGGGCGAACAGGGGCTGGCCCCGGTGATGTTGGGGTCCATGCCGTCCCCGGAAATATCCTTGCCGATCCGGTCCACCACCAGCACATCGGTCTTGTCGAAGAGGATGATGGGCAGGTGGCTGCGGGCTTCCTCCAGCAGGGGAGGCTCCTTCTCCGCGATTTCCTCCGGGCGGAGGGCAGCAAATTTGCAGGTCTGGCTGTAGGCGTTTTCCAGAATGCCAAAGCCCAGAATCACCGGGGCGTTTTTGATGATCGTTTTACCAAAAAGGGGCACCATATGGGCCATCCGGCCGAAGCCGTTCCGGTGGCAGATATCCGCCCCTTCCCGCTTGCCCAGGCCGATGGCCATCATCTTCATGATCCCGCTTTCGTAGGGGCCATGAAAATCCGTGTGGGGCTTAATCCGCCCCGCCACGATGATCCCGTCGGACTCGGCGGCGTTCCTGTCGATCCGGACCCCGTAGCCCGGCTCCCCATCCGTGCCCGCTTCGCTTTGGCCGATGACCACGGTTTCCATGGAGGAGACGATGGGACAGCCCACAAATTCTTCGGTGACCCCATAGCCGGCGATGAGGGCCTTCTGCCCCTCCGCACTGGCGCCCCCGTGGCTGCCCATGGCGGGGATCACAAAGGGGCTTGCCCCCCTGGATTTCACAAAGTCCGCAATCGCCCTGGTGATGATCGCCACATTGGCAACCCCGCGGCTGCCGCAGGTAATGGCGATCCGTTTCCCCGGTTTAACGGGGTCACCCAATTCGGGGCGGGAAAGCTCTGCAAAAACCGCCTGGGGTATATCTTCGCCCTCGATCCGATCCCGGTCAAAAAGCTGCTTAACCCGGATCATCCGGGGAAGTTCAACCTCGGCGCATAACTGACCGATGATACCGCCCATATATCTTCCTCTATAATATAACGAGGATAGCATTGAAGAGCCGGGGCATGCAATAATTAAGAAAATGTTTACCCTGCTGATCCTGGCGGATGATTTAACCGGCGCCCTCGATACGGGGGTTCAGTTTGCCAAAAAAGGCAGAGCGACCCGGGTGCTGCTGTCCCCCGCTTTTTTGGCCGGGCAGGCTGAAAATACAGCAGGGTCAGTGGCAGTGCTGGTGATCAACACCGATACCCGGCATTGTTCCCCCGGGGATGCGGGAAAAATTATCACCGCCTGCCTTGAGCAGTACCGGGATGTCCCGTATGTATACAAAAAAACCGACTCCACCCTGCGGGGACATATCGGCGCCGAGCTTGAGGCGCTGATGAGGGCGCGGGACATATCGCAGCTGCCCTTTGTGCCGGCCTATCCCGGCCTGGGGCGGACCACCGCCGGGGGGCATCAGCTCCTCAGGGGCGTCCCCATCGACAGGACCGACATGGCGGCGGACGCCCTCAACCCGATCCGGCACAGCTTTATCCCCGACATCATCGGCGAGGAATCGGATACCCCGGTCAGGCTTGTCCCGGCGAAGGGCGCCGCCACAAACAGCGGATCTTCAAAAGGTGAAATGCTGGTCTATGACGGTGGAACCGCCGGTGAGCTGCGGGACATCGCCGGTTCCCTTAAAAAACAGGGGCTCCTTTCCGTAACCGCGGGCTGCGCGGGGTTCGCCGAATTCCTTATGGAAGAAATCCCCTTCCCCGCCCGACCGGCACAGGCGAAAATCGACAACGATGCTATTCCCATGCTCCCCATCCTGATCCTCTCCGGGAGCCGTCACCCCGTGTCCCTTGACCAGGTGAGGACCGCCCTGGCCGGCGGGCTGCCGGGTATTGCCGTGGACGGCGAAAAGCTCCGCCGCCGGGAATGGTTCAACGGGGAAGAAGCGGCCGCCCTTGAGGATGACTGCGCGGAAGCCCTGAAGCGGCAGGGGGTCTGCATTCTGGGAACCGCCGTGGCCCTGGGACAAATCGCCGGAGGGGCGGACGCGGCAGGAACAGCCGGGGTGGCGGGACTTTTGGGGAAGCTCCTGGAAAAAATCCTCACAAAGACCGGCCCCCTGCATCTGGTTGTTTTTGGGGGGGATACCCTTTTGGGTATTATGAAAATTCTGAAATTTGATTATATTATACCTATCAAGGAAATCAGGCCGGGAATCGTCCTTGCCCGTGCGGAAGGACGGGGAGGAAGTTCCTTCATCGTCACCAAATCGGGGGCCTTTGGCGGCCCGGGGATGATCGAAACCATTCGGGGGGAACTTCGTTTGATGTGCCGGGCCTTTTTGGAGGAGTAAAATTATGTACGAATACAAACCTGAGGGAACCTGTTCAACCAAAATTCATTTTGACATAAGGGATAACAGGGTCCATTCAGTTTCTTTTGAGAATGGCTGTCCCGGAAACCTCAAATCCATTTCCGTGCTGGCGGAAGGGATGGATGCGGATGAGCTTATCAAAAAGCTCAAGGGGATACGATGCGGCAAAAAGCCGACATCCTGCGGGGATCAGTTTGCCCTGGCCCTTGAAAAATACAAATGATGAAGCTCTTGCTCCACAGCTGCTGCGCCCCCTGTTCGGTGAAATGTATCGACGATCTTGCCGCAGAGGATCTGCGGCCCGCGCTGTTTTGGTACAATCCCAATATTCATCCCTATACTGAATACCGCAGCCGCCGGGACACCCTGGTCAAATTTGCCGCCGATTCCGGGCTTGAGCTTATCGGTGATGATGAGTACGGGCTGCGTTTGTTTTTACACAATATGCCTGCGGCTGAAACCCAGGCGGACGACCATCCATCGCGTTGTGCTTACTGTTACCGGCTGCGGCTTGAAAAAACCGCCGTCCATGCGGCGAAAAACGGCTATGACTATTTCAGCACCACCCTCCTTATCAGCCCCTATCAAAACCACGATCTTATCCGTCAAATTGGTGAAGAGCTGGGTGAAGCCCAGGGGGTGAAATTTTTGTACCGGGACTTCCGGCCCCTCTTCCGCGAAGGACAGGGCAGGGCGCGGGAGCTTGGTTTATACCTGCAGAAGTACTGCGGATGTATTTTCAGTGAAGAGGAACGGTATCTGCCCAAAAAGGCGCGGGCCTTACCGTGATCACTGCCGTTGCATCTGCCGCTGCCGCTGTTGATCCCCGCTTTCAGCGGCTGACGCTGCTCACCGGCGCGGAGGCCGCCGCTGCCCTTGCGGAAAAGCGGGTCATCGTGTTCGGCATCGGCGGCGTGGGGAGCTGGTGCGCGGAGGCCCTGGTGCGATCCGGCGTCGGCGCCGTGGACATCGTGGATTCCGATACGGTGTGCATCACCAACATCAACCGCCAGGTCCAGGCCACCAGCCGCACCGTGGGGCTCTCCAAAACAGAGACCCTCAGGGACCGGCTCCTTGAGATAAATCCCAATTGCAAAATCACCGCCTGGGGAAAAGTTTTTTCACGGGAGACTGCGGACCTCTTCAACATCGCCGGAGCGGATTATGTTATCGACGCCATCGACAGCCTGAGCCACAAACTCGATCTGATTGAAATTACCCACGCTGCGGGGACGCCGATTTTTTCCTGCATGGGGATGGCCCAGAAGCTCGACCCCACCCGGCTTAAAACCGCCGACATCTGGAAAACCGAAGGCTGCCCCCTGGCGCGGAATGTACGGCAGGGTTTACGCAAACGGGGCTTTACGGGGCGCCTTACGGTGATTTACAGTGATGAACTGCTCCCCCTGCACCGGGAAATCGGCGCGGCCTGCGGTTCCGCACAGTGCCTCTGTCCCGCCCGCAACAGGGACGATCCCAACGCCCCCGTGGAATGGTGCAGTTCCAAAAAGGTGATCAACGGCAGCGCCGTCACGGTCACCGCCAGCGCGGGGATGATCCTGGCAAGTCTCGTCATCCGGGATGTGTACGGGCAATTTGAACAGGCTGAAAAGGCGGCGACCATCGAAACGGAACAGGGCTTGCGTATTTCAGGAAAAGCCGGCGCCAATGGCTAACCGTTTTTTACGCCGCGCCGGGGCATCGGAAATCGTGCGGAAACTTACCGCCAAGGCAATCCTTGAACGGAACCTGGTAGGCGATGGGGACCGCATCCTTATCGCCGCCTCGGGCGGCAAGGACTCAACGGTTCTCGCCTGGGCGCTGGCGAACCTGCGGCCGGCGTTACAGAAAAACTACGATCTTGCGGCGGTTCATATTTCAAGCGACTTCTGCTCCTGCTGCAAAAAAACGATCCTGTCCAAACGTTTGGATGAATGGGGCATCCCTTTTAGGGACATTTTTGTGCCCATCATCGGGCGGCTCAAGGAAGGGGAGAAGATGAACTGCTACTGGTGTTCAACCCAGCGGCGCACAGAATTACTGAAATACGCGGTGGAAAACAACTTCAACAAGATCGCATTGGGGCATCATCTTGATGATATCATCGAAACTTTTTTTATGAACCTGACCGGCAAGGGTGAACTCTCCACCATGCCGGTGCTCCTTTCCTACCGCAAGTACCCGGTCAGCCTTATCCGCCCCCTGGCCTACGCGGAGGAGGAGCAGATCATCGCCTGCGCCGCAGAACAGGACATCCTCAAGGCGGCCTGTACCTGCCCCTACGGCGTCAACTCCAAACGCCGGGATCTGCGGAAGCGCATCGCCGAATTTACCGGCAGCTCCGGTGCGATAAAACGGCGCATCCTTAAGGCGCTGTCCTCCGGTAAAGAGGATCTGCTGGCGGATGAGGGAGGGTGTTCCCCCTATTGACGTACCCCCCCGGAGACGGCTAAATTTGATACCATGACCGATGTTCATAATGATTTTTTGGAAGAAGAGGATTTTGATACCATCCTTTCACCGGACATCGATTTTTCAGGGACCCTGAATATTGAAAAGTCCTTTCTTATCCGGGGGAGGCTGACCGGGGATATAAACGCCCAGGGGTTTTTGGTGATTGACGAAGAAGCGGTGGTGGAGGCCAATATCAATGCGTCACGGGTGGTGATCCGGGGCTCGGTAAAGGGGAATGTGACCGCCTCCGAGAAAGTTGAAATTACCATAACGGGAAGGCTGATAGGAAACGCCGCTGCCCCGGAAATTTCTATGGAGCCCGGCTGTGTGTTTAACGGACAATGCACCATGCCCGAAAAAACTTTTTAATATGAAAAATCGACGTTGGCTGGCCGGATTGCTATGTTTACTGCTCCTTCCCCTTTTTGATGCCTTTTCCCAGACCAGGCCCGATGCCCTCCTGGAATACCGGAACGGTAACTACCAACGGGCGGTGGAGATTTGCCGGGATGAGATTGCGGCGAACCCCGGTAATCTTGAATCCCATGTGGTGATTTGCTGGAGTCTGCTGAGTTTAAACCGTTACGCAGAAGCCCTTGGCTTTGCCCGGCAGGGGCGGAACCTGAGCCGCTACGACGCCCGGATCATCGAAATTCTGGGGGAAATCAGCTATTTTGAAGGCCGGAACAGCGAGGCCCTGCAATATTTCCAGGAATACATCAACCTGGCCCCCGAGGGTCAGCGGATCGATACGGTGTACTACTTTTTGGGGGAGATTTATATCCGGCTGGGCCGTTTCCGCCATGCGGATATTGCCCTTTCCACGGCGGTGCACTGGACGCCGGGGAACGCCGCCTGGTGGACCCGTCTGGCCTACGCCCGTGAAAACGCCGGGAACCTTTCCCAGGCGATTACCGCCTATGAGCGGGCCCTGGCCCTGAATTCCCAGCTTGCCGACGCCCGCCGCGGCCTGGAACGCACCCGCCAGGCCCTGGGGAACCCCTAGTTTCCTTTGCCAAGCCCCATGCCTTCCTTTTCCATCTATACCCTGGGCTGCAAATTAAACCAGCTTGAAAGCGAAGCCCTGGCGGACGCCTTTCACCGGGAAGGTTTCGAGCTTCTGCCCTGGGGAACAGGCGGGGCTTACGGCCGGGATTGCGGAGCAAACCGGGCAAGCTTCGCCGGCCTGCTGGTGATCAACACCTGCACGGTCACCTCCATGGCGGAGCAGAAGGCCCGCCGGATGATCCGCAAAAGCCTCCGTGAGAACCCCGGCGCCTGTCTTATCGTCACCGGCTGCTATGCCCAGCTCGAAAAGGCCGCCATTGAGGGACTGGACGATGGCTCTGCCGGCAATAAAGGCAATCCGTTCCCGCCGCAACCCCTTGCGCCGCGCCGGCTCTTTGTGGTTCCCGGGGACGCCAAAAGCGCCCTCCTTGAACTGCCCCGTTTTTTACATGATGCAGCCCGCGCAGACGGAACCATCCCCGCCGGCCCTGAATCGGAGGCCGGGGACCTTCGATCCCTGATTGAAGCCTGGGTCCGTTCCCGGGAAGCCGGCGGCGCCGGGGATGAGGCCGGGGCCTTTCGTTTTGTTCCCGGGGATTTTTCGTCCCATTCACGGGGTTTCCTGAAAATACAGGACGGCTGCGACAGGCACTGCTCCTATTGCCGGGTGACCCTGGCGCGGGGGCCCAGCGTGAGCCTTTCCGCGGAAAAAGCCCTGACCGGTCTCAGGGGGCTGGAAGAACAGGGCTACGGGGAAGCGGTGCTCACCGGGGTGAATATCGGCCAGTACCATGACCAGGAGGGCCGGGATCTGGGGGGGCTGCTGGACTACCTCCTCGCCGGCAGCAACAATATCCGCATCCGACTTTCTTCCCTTGAACCTGACGGGCTGAACGGGAGCCTTATCCGGGCCCTGGCCCATCCGCGGCTCCGGCCCCATTTTCATCTTTCGATCCAGTCCGGCAGTCCCCTGATTTTGGGGCGGATGGGCCGCCCCTACGGTCCCGATGAGGTGGAAAAAGCGGCGGCCCTCCTACGGAACATCAAGACCGACCCCTTTTTGGCCTGCGATATCATCACGGGCTTTCCCGGCGAAACGACCGCCGAATTCGAAAAGACCTATGAACTCTGCCGGAAAATCGGCTTTGCCTGGATACACGCCTTCCCCTATTCCCGCCGTCCCGGTACAGCGGCCTGGTCCTTCAAAGACCCGGTGAGCGAGCGGGAGGCCGCCGAACGGGTTGCGGCCCTGCTCCGCCTGGCAAAACAGGGCCGCCGGGAATATATAAGCCGCTGGATCGGCAAAGAGGTGGAGGCCATCGTCGAAGGGGGGGATGAAAAAAATGCCCTCCGCGTTCAGGCAACCTCGGAAAATTATCTCAAACTGCTGATCGATGTTACCCCTCCCCCGCCCTCCTCCCCGCCGGGCACGGTCCCCGCGCCGGGAACCCTCCTGCGCTGCCGGATCAGGGGGCTACCCGGCGGGGAAGCCGGACAGGCGGCGGGCCGCTTTGACGCGGCGGCGGAAATTGCGGACTAAAAATGCGGGGACTTGCAAAAATTTCCAGCATATCCTACAATTCAACTAGGATATAGGGAAGGATTTACCTTCCCCGGGGAGGGCACATGCGGCGGGGAACCCTGCTTATACATAACGGACACGAAATGGATCCCTCTTCGGGCGCCCTGGGGGTGCCCATTATCCAGACATCCACCTTCGATCAGGGGGATCTGTCCAAACCGGTTGAATTTGACTATGCCCGGTCGGGGAATCCCACCCGAAAGGCCCTGGAAGAGACCATTGCCACCCTTGAAGGCGGGGCAAAGGGCTACGCCTTTGGGAGCGGGATTGCGGCGGTGTCCTCGGTGCTGGGGATTTTTGCCGCCGGGGATCATATCGTGGCCGCGGAGGATATCTACGGTGGAAGCTGGCGTATCCTCAATACTTTTTACAAGCGCTGGGGACTTGAGCTTACCACGGTGGACGCATCCGACACAGAACAGATCCGCCGGGCCATCAAACCAAATACCAAAGCCCTGTTTCTGGAAACCCCCTCCAATCCCCTGCTGAAAATTACCGATCTTGCCGCCTGCATCGGCATCGCAGAAGAGGCGGGGCTTATCACCATCGTGGACAACACCTTTATGACCCCCTGCCGCCAGCGGCCCATCGAGCTGGGCGCCGACATCGTGGTCCATTCGGCGACCAAATTTATTGGGGGCCACAGCGATGTTATTTCCGGACTTGCGGTTACCCGCACGGAAGAATTGGGCAAGCGGGTTTACGGGATGCAGAACGGTTTCGGCGCGGTGCCCGGCCCCTGGGATGTGTGGCTGGTACTGCGGGGGCTCAAGACCTTGAAAGTACGGCTCGACGCCCAGGAAAAAACGGCGCAGTATCTCTGCGAAAGGCTTTTGAAGCATCCCAAGATTGAAGCGGTTTACTACCCCGGCCTTGCAAATCATCCGGGGAAGAAGATACACGACGCGCAGGCCTCGGGGGCGGGGGCGGTTTTTTCCTTCAAGACAAAGACGGTGGAACAGGCGGTCCGATTTTTAGGCAAGGTGGAACTCGCCGCGGCGGCGGTAAGCCTTGGGGGGGTGGAGACCATCGCCTCCTATCCGGTGCGGATGAGCCATGCGTCCATCCCCCGTGCGGAACGAGAACGGCTGGGCATCACCGATACCCTGATTCGGATTTCACCGGGACTTGAGGACCCTGAGGATCTTGCCGCCGATTTTGAGCAGGCATTAAAATAAAATGAGTATAGGAATGAATAATGAGTAAAGGCGATTTGAATTCCCTCTCCCTGGAAACTGTTTTGGTACATGGGACCGTTCCTTTTGATCCTGCCACCGGGGCCATCAGCACCCCTATCTATCAGAGCTCCACCTTTCGGCATCCCGGCCTGGGGCAGAGCACGGGCTTTGATTATGGACGGGTGACGAACCCCACCAGGGCAGAACTTGAGCGGACGGTAGCGCGGATCGAACACGGTAAGTACGGCCTGGCCTTTGCCAGCGGCATGGGGGCGATATCTTCACTGATAAAAATTTTCAAGCCCGGGGATCACCTTATTGTTTCGGAGGATCTCTACGGCGGCACCTACCGGCTCTTTGACGAATACTACGGCAAGTACGGTTTTTCTTTTTCATGGATAGACACCAGCGATTTTGCCAAAATGGAAGCGGCTGTCCGGCCTGAAACGAAGGCCCTCTTTATCGAAACCCCGTCGAATCCCATGATGAAGGTCACCGACATCCGCCGTTCCGCAGAACTGATACACAAGAGGGGGGGGCTCCTCATTGTTGACAACACCTTCCTCTCCCCCTGCTTCCAGAATCCCCTGGACCTGGGGGCGGATATTGTGGTCCACAGCGGTACTAAATATCTTGCCGGTCATAACGACGCCCTTGCGGGTTTTCTCGTCCATTCCAATGATAAGGTTGAAGTAGATCTGCGGAATGCGCAGAAAAGCGAAGGGGCCTCCCTTGCACCCTTTGACGCATGGCTGCTGCTCCGGGGGCTTCAGACCCTGGCAATCCGCATGGAGCGGCATGATAAAAACGCGGCGGCCATCGCACAATGGCTGCGCGGACAGGATAGGGTGGAAAAAGTTTTCTATCCCGGCTTTGAGGATCATCCCCAATATCAGCTTTCCCGTTCACAGACAAGAGGCCACGGGGGAATGATTTCCTTCTACCTGAAAAATCCTGCGGATGTGGCGGTACTGCTCCGCAGTGTTACTGTGATCCTCTTTGCGGAAAGCCTGGGGGGCGTACAATCACTGATCACCTATCCCCTGGTGCAGACCCACAGCGCCATACCGGAGGCGATGCGGCTTTCCGCCGGGGTCAACGATAAACTGATGCGGCTTTCCGTGGGTATTGAGGATGTGAAGGATATTATCGCCGATCTGGATGCGGCGCTGACCCAATGTAAAAAGGAAAATAAATAATGAGAATCTCTACCAAGGGCCGCTATTCACTGGAAGCGCTCCTCTATATGGCGCTGCTCCCCGAAGGTGAATACTCAAGCACCCGGTCCATTGCGGAACATACCGGCATAAGCGACGGCTATCTGGAACAGCTTTTTATCCCCCTGCGGAAGGCGGGGATCGTACAGGGAATCCGGGGACCCCAGGGGGGGTATTTACCGGGCAGGGAAATCGACAAAATCACCGCAGGGGATATTCTGCGGGCAGTGGAGGGCTCCATGGAACTGGTGGACTGCGTCACCTCCACTGCCTGCCCGGTTCGGGCAACCTGCGTTTCCCGGCATACCTGGAGCGAGCTTTACGAAGAAATAACCAACTGCATTGATTCAATCACCCTGAAGGACCTGACGGCAAATTTCCAGTCCATGGACCAGATGGAGTACGCCATATGAAAATTTCCACCCGGGGACGTTATGGGGTCAGGCTCCTCATCGACCTTGCGGAACATTCAAACGAGTCCCATGTATCCCTGGCAAGCGTGGCGGAACGGCAGACAATTTCGATACGTTACCTTGAGCAGGTCGCAGTAATACTGCGCCGATCCGGTTTTATCCGTTCCGTAAAGGGAGCTTCCGGGGGCTATGCCCTGGCCCGGCCGCCTGAGGATATTATCCTGGGGGACGTCCTGCGGGTGCTGGAAGGTGATATGCTGGTGGTTGATCCCCCCCTTCCCAAAACCTCCGAAACAAAGCTCCAGCGCTGCATCAGAACCACTGTGTTTGACCGGCTGAATGAACGGATCGCCGCCGTTATCGACCGGAAGGTGCTTTCCAGTGTACTGGGCACCGTTGATCCCGACGAATCCTACATGTATTTTATTTAGATTCCGGCGGCCAGATACTTCCGCAGAATCGTCATTACTTCGTCAAAGTCGAGGGGCTTCCCGACATGGCCGTCCATTCCGGCCGCAAGGCATTTCTCTATATCTTCCTTATAGATAGTTATACTCCGGTTTTTGAATTTGTTCAAACCGCTCTAATACCGGTTGTCAAAAATCCGGGTGGACTTTTTTTCACTCCGTGGTAGTTCTCCCATACCAACCGCCATGGGTTTGGGACTGAGTCCTATCTTTTCCTTAAACGCATCCTCCACGGTTTTTTCCAAGGCCTTCATGGCCGCCTTGTCGGTGAGGGGTGTTTCAAAAAAGAGGTTGATGATGTCCCGGCCGTTGAGGTGATCGATCTGGATCTGGTACTCGCTTGAAACATCGGGTATTGATGACAAAAGTTCGTCCACCCGGCTGGGGTAAATCATGGTCCCCTTCACCTTGATCATGTCATCGGAACGGCCGATGAGGGTATCGATCCGGGGATAGGCACTGCCGCATTCGCAGGGGCCCGAAATTTCGCGGGTAAGATCGTGGGTGCGGTAACGGATCAGGGGCGCCCCTTCCTTGCAGAGGGTGGTGATCACCAGCTCCCCGATTTCGCCGGGGGCAACCAGGGCGCCGGTATGCGGGTTAATCACTTCGTAGTAAAGGTAATCGGTCCACATGTGCATGCCGCATTGGTACTTGCAGCTGATGCCGATGCCGGGGCCGTAGATTTCCGTAAGGCCGTAAATGTCGTAGAGTTCCACCCCCAGCTCCGCCGCGATCCGCTTCCGCATTTTTTCGCCCCAGCGCTCCGAGCCGATAATCCCCTTACGGAGGCGTATCTTGTCCTTTACCCCCCGCTTCTCAATTTCTTCCGCAAGGAGCAAAGCGTAGGACGAGGTGGCGCAGAGAACTGTGGACTGAAGGTCCTCCATCATTTTGATTTGCTTGTCGGTGTTCCCCGGGCCCATGGGGATGGTCATGGCCCCCAAAAGTTCCGCCCCCAGTTGAAAGCCGATCCCCGCAGTCCAGAGCCCGTAACCGGGGGTAATGTGGACCCGGTCCTTTTTCGTGAGCCCGGCGGTCTCGTAACAGCGCTTAAACATGATCGCCCAGTCGTTCACATCCTTTTGGGTGTAGGGGATGATCACCGGGGTGCCCGTGGTCCCCGATGATGAATGGATGCGGACAATTTTTTCTTCATCAACCGCGAGGAGCCCCAGGGGATAGGCGTCCCGCAGATCTTCCTTTTCGGTAAAGGGGAGCTTTTCAAAGTCCCCCCGGCTTTTTATATCATCGGGGCTTATCCCCGCAAAACGCTTTCCGTAAAAACCGCCTTCTTTTGCACGGGTGATGGATGCCTTGATCCTGTCCAACATGTCCGCCGTCATTTCCATAGCAGTGTCCTCCCTATCTCCAGCGCCTTCAGGTTCATCTCCGCAAACTTCGGCGCAAGGCGCTCTTTTATTAGCGCCGCAATATCATCCGCATTAAAGGGAAAAATTCCTTGGGCCAAAGCCGCCCCTAAAAGCGCCACATTAAGCACCCGGGGATTTCCACAGCGGCGGAGCAATTCCTCGCCATCAATCACCGTGAGGCGACTTGGGTCAGACGCAGCAATAGTGTTTTTAAGATAGATAATCATCTCTGCGGGATCGTACTTTTTGCCGCTCAATGCGCCGGTAACCGGAGGGATGCCCCGGTCAAGGACAATAATGCCGCTCGAGGGCGCAAGGAAGGGCAGCACCCGCACCGCTTCGGCGGGCTCGAAGGCGATGATGATATCCGCCTCCGCAGGGGCGATCAAAGGCGACTGGATGCAATTTGCGTCATCCCCCATCCGCAGGTGGCTCACCACACTGCCCCCGCGCTGGGCCATGCCGATGGTCTCGGCGCCCCGGACTTCGAGGCCCGCTTTGATCGCGGCGCCGCCGATGAGCCGGGACATGAGCACCGTCCCCTGGCCGCCGACCCCGGTGATAAGGCAGTTCAGTATCATTGTGCGCCCCCATTGGGGGCGGCATCGCCAATAGCTCCGGCGGGACAGACCGTCCTGCAGATACCGCAGCCGATACAGAGCACCGGATCGATCACAGCCTGCAGCTTCGGCTTTTCTGCCGGTACAACAGAAATAGCAGGGCATCCAAGTTTTTTAACACATATCTGACAGCCGGTACATTGTTCCGCAGTAATACTGCACTTGCCGCTTCCGGCACGAACGGCGATACAGGGGCCTTCAAACAGGATCACCCGCACGCCCTTTTTGTCCAGCATCAGGGTAACCGCATCCTCCGCAGTATTACTGTCAAAAGGGTCCGCCCGGACAATATCCTTTACCCCCAAAGCCTTTACCACATCGTATATATTGATTTTTCCCGCGGGCGATCCCGTGACGGATTCTCCGGTGCCGGGATGGGGCTGGCTGCCGGTCATGGCGGTGGTGTAATTATCAAGTATTACCACGATGATGTCCGCCTTGTTGTACACGGCGTTGACGATGCCGGGAATGCCGGTGTGGAAAAATGTCGAGTCGCCGACAAAGGCAAAATTAAGCGTGTCCGGTTCCGCCCGGTTGATGCCCTGCGCTATGGTAATCCCCGCCCCCATGCAGAGGCAGGTATCCACCATGTTGAGGGGCAGGGCATTTCCTAAAGTATAGCAGCCAATATCGCCCGAAAACACCGCTTTTTTTCCGGCGCCGTTTTTTCGCACCGCCTCCTTGACGGCAAAAAAAGAACCCCGGTGGGGACATCCGGCGCAGAGCACCGGAGGGCGTACCGGCAATTCAGGCGGATTAGTAATGAGCGCCGGACTTCCGGCGGTGCTTCCCGCAGAGTTGGGAATAACAGAAAATAGGTCACCTAAAAAATTCTGAATTTTCTCTGCAATAAGGGCCACGGTGTTTTCACCGGCATTGGGCATGTCACCCGACAGTTTGCCCCGGATGTTTACCTTGAGGTGATGCAGGCCGCAGAGGCGGATGAGCGCATCTTCAATAACCGGGTCCAATTCTTCAATCACCAGGACCTCATCAAGACCTTCAAGGAATTCATTTCCCAGTTTTGACGGGAATGGGACCGTACTCACCTCAAGCAGTTTATACGCAGTATTACTGTTAATCTTTATTAAGGCTTCGCGAGCGTAGGCCCGGCTTACGCCGCCTGCGGCGATTCCCTTTCGGGGAGAATTACCAGAATTCCCCGCAGTAATACTAAGTTTATTGCCTGGATAGGCTGAAAATTCATCACCAAGCCGGATCAAATCCTTTTCAATTTGGATATGGTTACGGTAGCTAAGGCCGGGAAAGATCACCCAACGCTGGGATCTTTCAAATCCCTGGGGTTTTTCAGATTCATCGTTTTTCTGCGAAATGTTCGGCAGTATTTCTACCGAAGAGTAACTGTGGCAGACCCGCGTGGTGGGCCGGAAGATAACCGGACGGCCGTATTTTTCCGACCAGTCGAAGGCATCGGCAACCATGGCGTAGGCTTCCGTTGGAGAAGCGGGATCGAAGACCATGAGTTTTGCGAAAGCACCGAAGCGGCGGGTGTCCTGTTCGGTCTGGGAAGAGATTGGGCCGGGATCGTCCGCAACGGCAAGCACCAGGCCGCCCTTAACGCCGACATAGTTAAGGCTCATCAAGGGGTCGGAGGCAACGTTAAGGCCCACCTGTTTCATGGTAACAAGAGCGCGGGCCCCCGACATTGCGGCCCCGGCGGCAATTTCCAGGGCAGCCTTCTCGTTCACCGACCATTCAACGTAAATATGAGGGTTTTTCTCTTTTGCAATAGTTTCGAGTATCTCCGTGGAAGGGGTGCCCGGGTAACCGGAAACCACCCTGACCCCGGCGCGGATCGCGCCTAAAGCGATGGCCTCATTTCCCATGAGCAGTTTTACTTCACGCTGAGCCAAATCACCTCCCGCCATGATATAAAGAAGTATACCCTTTTACTTTTTTATCTGTCAATGAAACAGAAATGTCCCCACTTGCCCATGATCCTTCTCCGTATTAGAATCATATAATGAGTAATTCCCTATCCCAGGTTGACCTTATCCGGGAAGCCTTTCATTACCAGAGCCGCTTTGAAGGCTCCACCATGGTGTTCAAGATCGATTTTCCGGTCACCGATGATCCGGGTTTTCCTTTTCTGGTGAAGGATCTGGCCCTGCTCGCCCAGACGGGATTCCGGGTAGTGATTGTACCCGGCGCAAAGGAATGGATCGATGCGGTGCTTGCGGAATACGGCATTATTTCCGCCTACGCAGAGGCGGACAGTTCCCCTTTCCATAGATCCACCCGGATTACCACCGCCTGCGCGATGCCCTTTGTGGAGATGGCGGCCTTTCATGTGGCGGCCCGGTTCATGACGGGCCTTGCGGGCAGCCGGGTAGACGCGGTGATCGGCAACTTTGTCCGCGCCCGGGGGCTCGGGGTGGTAAATGGCCAGGACCTGGAACACACCGGTACGGTAGAAAAGATCCTGGCAGATTCCCTCAACAAGACCCTGAGCCAGGGGATGGTGCCCATCCTTCCCTGCATCGGCTACAGCCCCGCAGGGAAACCCTACAATGTTCCCAGCGATGAAATCGCCCTCGCCGTTTCCGCCGCCCTGGGCGCAGTAAAACTATTTATCGTTTCCCTTAACGGGGGATTGGGGGCCGGTACCTATACTTTCCCGGAAAACCTTGAGACCGGGGATGACGGCCGTATCCTCAGGCTTACCCCCCAGGAAGCGGAGGCGGTCCTGGCCGCTAACAGCGGCTTGGTCAAGGGGGCTGCCGGCGGCAGTGCTGCCTTTGGCAGCTTGGCGAATGAATTGCGGCCCCTGCAGGAACTGAACCTTGCGCTGCGGGCGTCACGGGCCGGGGTGGAACGGGTCCACATCATCGACGGCAGGGAAGAGGGCGCCATACTGCGGGAACTTTTTTCCAACCTGGGTTCCGGAACTATGCTCTACGCCGATAAATACGAATCGATCCGGGCGCTGCGGAGCCGGGACATTCCCGACATTCTGCGGCTCATGGATCCCCTGATGCAGCAGGGCATTCTGATACGCCGCACCGCAGAACAGATACTGGAAAAAAAAGCTGATTTCGCGGTCTTTGAAATTGACGAACAGATCCACGCCTGCGGGGCCCTCCACGAATGGGGAGAAGGTCAGGCCGAGATCGCCGCAATAGCCACGGACCCCCTCTATGGCGACATGGGCCTGGGCCGGCGGATCGTGGATTACCTTATCGACAGGGCAAAAAAGAAAGGCATCGCCCGGGTCTTTGTACTGACCACCCAAACCCAGGACTGGTTTGAATTTTTGGGCTTCCGGGAAGTAAGCGTGAAAAGCCTCCCCGAAAAAAAACAGAAGATCTACGACCGCAGCCGCCGGAGCAAGGTTTTTGCGCTTCAATTAACGGGGGAATGAGAAGCCCCATCGGAGATTTTCATGCAGTATACTATAAAAGAAATTTCCCGAATCTTTGGCAATACCGTGGGGGGAATTCGTTTCTATGAAGAAGCGGGGCTGGTCAATCCCGACAGGAACCAAAGCGATAACCGGGTATATACCACGGAGAATATTCAGGAACTTTTTTATCTGCGTAAATACTGTACCTTTGGACTCAAAATCAGGGAAGTGGCGGAATATTTTACAGATCAGAATACCAAGGATATTCAGGAAATTAACCGGCTCCTGAAAATCAAAGCGGCGGAATCGGAGCAGAAAGCGCTGTTCTACCAACAGGCCGCCCAGTGGACAACAAACTACAATGAAAAATTAAGCCGCCTGGACGAATATCTGGATCACTTTATCCCCGAGGGTACCCCTGATTTTCTTCTGCTCATGGATGAATCCCTGGTAAGCAATGCCAAACCGCATCAGGATGCAGCCCGGCGCTGGATCGCCGCCGCGCCCATGTCCCGGATATCGATGATCACCCATTTTGAGAAAGGCAGGATTAAGGACAGTCGGCCGGTATTTTTGATCAACAAGGCCATCGCCGAATCATTACAATTACCCCAGCCACCCTATACCAGGCTGCTTAAAGGCGCATCCTGCATGTATACCATTGTTAAAGTAAAAAGTACCGGATTCGATTTTATCGGTGGCGAAATTTTTGCAGCACTCATAAAGAAGCTTGAAGCGGCGGGCCATGTTTTTTCCGGCATGGCTATAAGCAACATAGTCTTTACCCATAAAATCAGGGGCGAACAATACAAGTATTTTGAAATGTGGTTTCCCGTCGATACGGAACTCCCCCTGATTGTTTAATTTTTTCAAATAAATTTAAAAAAACGCTTGCCTCTACAGTTACTGTATGCCCCAGAATAAAAATAACAATATTTTTAGGACTTACAAGGAGAGAGGTATGAAAAGAACAGGATTATTTGTGTTATGCCTGACGCTCGCCGTCATGCTCACCGGCAACGTCTATGCAGGGGGGAGCAAAGCCAAATCCGGCAATGTCAAAGCGGAAACCATTCGTCTGGAAACGGAACTGGCCGTCATCGGCGGCGGTCCTGCGGGTTTAAGCGCCGCTGTCAGCGCCGCCGAGGCAGGGCTTAAGGTTATCGTATTCGAAAAAAGTTCCGTCACCGGGGGCGCCGCCAATATGGGAATGGGTCTTCTGGCTATCGGAAGCGATGTGCAGAAAAGACAGAATGAAGATATTATCACCGTGGATGAGGCCTATAACATGTTTATGGAATATACCCACTACCGGACCGACGGTGTCTTTATACGCCGCTACTTTGACCGGTCGGCTTCCACCATTACCTGGCTGGAAGACCTGGGGGTAAAATTTGAAGAAGCCGCCCGCTACTTCCCCAAATCCTACCCCACCTGGCATATCGTCGATTCTGATAACGGCGTCAAAGGCGGTGGTCAGGCGGCAACCATGATGCGTCGGCTTACCGAACGGGCAACTGC
The DNA here is from genome assembly GCA_025997595.1 of Spirochaetia bacterium. Classification (GTDB taxonomy): domain Bacteria; phylum Spirochaetota; class Spirochaetia; order Treponematales; family Breznakiellaceae; genus BNUT01. The sequence continues at coordinate 19,124 of BNUU01000017.1, forward strand.
CCTGGGGGTGGAATTCTACCTCAATACTCCGGGTACCGAAGTTATTACCAAAAATGGAAAAGTAAGCGGTATAAAAGCCCAATCCGCAGACGGCGCAAAAATTTATGAAGTGCTCTGCGGAGCGGCGCTGATTGCCACCGGCGGCTTTGGGGATAATGCCCCCATGGTCAAGGAAGAATTGGGCTATACCTACAATGTTGATTACTTCGGCATGCGTTTACCCAACCACGATGGGGACGGCTTGCGTATGGCCGAGGCTGCAGGGGCTGGGCGCTCCGCAATAAATGTGGAAATGATCTTCGACATTTTCCGCCCCGACAGCAAGGGCCGACTCCAGCCGGATGTAGGGGTCGCCATGAAACAGCCCAATATGCTGGTCAACCGGGAAGGATTCCGTTTCTTTAACGAAGAGCAGGTTCAAAACACCACCTATTGTGGTAATTCCCTGGTACAGCAGAGCGGGAATACGGCCTTTATGATCATAGACGAGACGATCAAGGCGGATTATGTGAAAAATGGGGTCCCCTTCTTCAACCGGGTATCCAGTGTCCGGGACTTTTCAAAATTTGATGAAAATCTCGCCACCGCAAACACCGCAGGCTATACGGCGGTACAAAAATTCAACACCCTCGGAGAACTGGCAAAGGCCATGGGCATCGACGCCGCCAATCTGGAAAAAACCGTAACAGAATACAACCAAATCTGCGGCTCCGGCAGGGACCCCATGGGCAAAAGCAAAGAATACCTGCGGCCCATCGCCACTCCGCCTTTCTATGCGGCGCAATACTTCCCCTCGAGTTACGGTACTTTGGGGGGCATCAGCATCAACAGTAATCTTGAAGTGCTTACCCCCGCCAAAGAACCGATCCCCGGCCTGTACTCGGCGGGAACCGATGCCTGTACTATATTTGGGGACAGCTATATGTTCCTGCTCCCGGGCAACACCATGGGATTTTCGATTAACTCCGGCCGTATGGTCGGAGAAAATGCCGCCCAATACCTGCGAAACAGGCAGTAATCCTTTTTCACTATAAATAAGGGCCGCGGCAGAGAGGATCATCCCTGAATCTGCGCGGCCCTTTTCGCGATCACACAATCCTTACCGTGAGTCAAAATAGGCGGCCACAAAAATCTCCGGGGAGTTCCAGAAAGACCGGATCTGACAAAACCGGGTCGCAGACTTTCTGATGCCCGGCGGCATCCAGGATCATGCAAAACTCCCCCTTCCCCGTGAGCACCGCTTTCTTGGGCAGCCGGGGATCATAACCTACCTGATTGTAATGGATGCTCATATTTCTGCTCCTGTCTTTATCAAACTTTTTCGAAAATCATGTTATCATACCCCAGGGGAGGGCATATGTCCCGCAGTTTTACCTATCAGGCGCTGGTCCTTAAAACCCACAGATCAGGAGAGTCCAACCGGGACGCCTGGTTCCTCACCGCCGAGGAAGGGCTTATCCGGGCCACGGTGTTCGGCGGCCCCAAGAGCAAACTCCGCGCCCATGTGTCGTCCTTTAACCGGGGGACCCTGTGGGTTTACCACGACCCCATCCGGGATTCCCGGAAGGTGAGCGACTTTGATGTTGCGGCCTGGCGGCCGGGGCTGCGGGAGCTCTACGAACGGACCATGGCGGCGGACGCGATAGCGGACACCATCCTGGCAAGCCACGGGGGCGGCGGCAACTGGGAGGAGGCCCTGACCCTTGCGGATTCCGGCCTCGACGCCCTGGAAAACGCCGACGAGGCCCTCTGCGTCCGTATCTTTATCCACTTTTTGTGGAACTGGGCCAACATCCTGGGACTGCGGCCGGAGCTTGACCGCTGCGGCTCCTGCGGTGAAGCATCCGCCAGTACAGCGGGCCCCGATGGGCTATTATGGTACGATCAGCATGAGGGGAATTTCCTCTGCTCATCCTGCGCCGGGATGCAGGGTCCTGCCGATGCCAACAAGAGGCTCCTGCCCCTCAATGCCGGGGGGCGGCGCTGGCTTGCGGCGGTGGAAGATCTTGATCCCGGACAGCTCGGCCGTTATTCCCTGGATGCCGTTTCCCTGGGGCAGGTGCGGGCGGCGCTTACGGCGATTATGGCGGGGATTTTGGGGAAACAGCTGAATACGTGGAACTGGTAGAGGAAGAAGGATTTGATTTCAAAAAAAATCATTGACAAAATCAACAAGCTGAATTAAACTTTTATTGAAGTCCGCGATCGGGACGTCAATATCGGGTTCCCCGTATTGCGCCAATAGCCCCGCGGACTTTTTTATTTTTTCGACATCCACCGCTTCAATAGCGTATATCCGAATTCCTTTGTTATCTTCCCTGAATTCAATAACAGTAATTTTTACCGGGATATACTCATTTTCATTCGCCATTAGTGTACCAAAACGGTGTACTTTTTCAACTTCCTTTCTTCCATGGGTATCCTTGTGGGTTTTGTGTACCTGAGCCCGTTCAAAAAGAATGTCTGCATTGGCAACTGCTTTTGCCTGAAGCCTTGGTGAAACAGCCTTTTTGACTATTTTTTCATTGGTCATTTCGCTCAGTGAGTTCCCGGATATACTTGCCGTTATATTAAATTTTTTATTTATAAGAGATTTATTGATAAAGCCGGTTTCCGGGTTCTTGGCAATATTCTCAGCTTCTGTAAGCGTTTCCACGTTACGGGGAAGGATTGCGTCCTTTTTGAGATTTTGCCGCAGATCATCCGCCCATACCTTCTCTTCTTTATCCACCATGCCCCCGATATGAGTAATTTTTCTTACCTATATAGGGCATTCATATGAATGGCGATTCAATGAAAACGAAAATATTTAGAAAATATTTTACCTTTGGAATCAGTATCAGGAATATGGTATTTCTACCCCATATCATGTATTATATCGGGGTATGGGATCTATGCGGGCAGTTGATATAATCGCGGCGAAACGGGACGGCAGGGAACTTTCGCAGGAGGAGATCGCCTTTCTTATCGGTGGCTATGTGGCGGGGGAGATCCCCGACTACCAGGTGTCCGCCTGGGCCATGGCGGTCTTTTTCCGGGGGATGAGCCCTGCGGAAACGGCGGCCCTGACAACGGTGATGCTCAAGTCCGGCGCGGTGATGGACCTTGCGGGCATTCCCGGCCCCCTGGTGGACAAACACTCCACCGGCGGTGTGGGGGACAAGACCAGCCTGATCCTCGCCCCCCTGGTTGCCAGCCTCGGTATCCGGGACCCCATGATGTCGGGCCGCGCCCTGGGCCATACCGGGGGTACCCTGGACAAGCTTGAGGCGATCCCCGGTTACCGCACGAACCTGAGCGCCGCCGAATTCCGGGAGATACTGGCCCGGGACGGCTTTGCCATGACCGGCCAGACAAAGGAAACCGTTCCCGCGGACCGGCTGCTCTACGCCCTGCGGGATGTGACCGGCACGGTGGAATCCATCCCCCTGATCACCGCCAGCATCCTCTCCAAAAAAGCTGCCGAAGGGGCCGAGGCCCTGGTACTGGATGTGAAATACGGTTCCGGCGCCTTCATGAAGGAAAGCGCGGACGGTGAAAAACTCGCCCGATCCCTGGTGAACACCGGCGTCGCCATGGGGATGCGGATCACCGCCCTCCTCACCGACATGAACGAGCCATTAGGGAACATGGTGGGAAATTTTCTGGAAGTCGAAGAATGTTTCGATTGCCTTGATGGAAAGGTGCCTGGCGCCTCAAGCGATTTAATGGAAGTAACTTTGGAACTGGCCGCCCGGATGGCGGTGCTGGGGGGCAAGGCCGCCGATGCCGCCGAAGGCCGCAGGCTCTGCGAAGCGGCCCTTGCAGGGGGAAAGCCCCGCGAACTGTTTCTCGCCAACATCAAAAGTCAGGGCGGAAACCCGGATCAATTTCTTGAAATGCGGGGCACGTACCGCTCCCCCTACCGCGCGGAAATAAAGGCCGCAGAAGACGGCTACATCTCCCGGATAGACGCCTGGCAGGTAGGCCACGCCGGGGTCGGCCTTGGTGTGGGCCGGAACCGCACGACAGATGCGGTGAGCCCCACCGCCGGCATTCAGTTCCGCCGCAAGGGCGGGGATGCGGTAAAAAAGGATGAGCCCATTATGACCGTGTGGGCAAAGGATGAGACAAGCCTCGCCGCCGCCCTCCCCGCTCTTGCGGCGGCGGTGGAGTATTCGAAAACGCCGCCCAAAAAACGTACATTGATCCTTAAGGAAATAACATCATAATGAAATGGGACAAGAGGGACATCCCTCAGGACATGGTAAAAAACCTCGCGGCAAAATACGGCTGCGATAATCTCACCGCTTCGATTCTGGTGCGCCGGGGAATTACCGGCGGGGAAAACATCCGGTATTTTCTGGAGGATGATCCCCGGTATCTGCGGAACCCCTTTGGGCTGCCCGGCATGGAAGACGCCGTGGACCGGATCCTCGCCGCAAAGGAAGAGGGCGAAAAGGTGCTGATCTTTGGGGACCGGGATGTGGACGGCGTCACCGGTACGACACTGCTTGTGGGCTACCTCACCAAACTGGGGATGGATGTGAGCTGGCGAATTCCCCTGGGGGATGATCCCTACGGCCTCTCCCTCAAGGCGGTGGAGGAATTCGCCGCCGCCTACGGCACCCTCATCATTACGGTGGACTGCGGTATTTCCAATATGGCCGAGATCGAAAAGGCTAACGAGCTGGGTGTGGATGTGATCATTACGGATCACCACAATCCCCAGGATGAAGTCCCCGCGGCGTTCACCATCGTGAACCCCAAACTTGCGGGATCGCAGTATTCCTTTCGTGACCTCTGCGGCTGCGGGGTGGCCTTCAAACTGGTGTCGGCCCTGCGCTTCGCGTTGAAGAGCGAACTCTACGGACAGCAGATCTGTCTTCTTAACACCCGGCCGGTGAACGACGCCTGGATCATCGAAATCGCCAAAATACGCAATCTGGCGGTTGTCAAAAGCTTAAGCGAAACCGTGATCCCCGGCATGGTCCGCATCGGCGACACCCGGCTCCCCGGCTTTCTTGAGGGGCAGCAGATCTTCACCTGGGACGGGCCACTGCAGCAGCAGGTGCTCACCCGGATCTTCGGCAAGGGCGTTGAAATCGCCATGCTGGATATTGCCCCTGAGATTGCAAAAGAGATACCCCAGACGGCGGGAAAAAGCCTTCTCCGCTTAAAAGAAATTTCCCGGATCGCCCGCTATGCAACAGAAGAACTAACCGAATTGGATGTGTTCCTCAATCTGTTTACCTCTTTTATCCGCAAGCGGGAAAAGATCTTTACCGCCGATGATACCGCAGACCTTCAGCTTGCAGCCCTGGGAACCATTGCGGACATCATGCCCTTAAAAGATGAAAACCGGATCATCGTCCGCGCAGGGCTTGAGGCCCTTAAAGCAAATCCCCGCCCCGGACTTTCGGACCTCCTCTTTAAACTGGGCCTCGCGGGCCGGCGCTTTGACACAAAGGATATTTCCTGGCAGCTCTGTCCCGCCATCAACGCCGCAGGCCGCATGGGAAAACCGCAGACCGCAGTAAAACTGTTTTTGGAAACGGACCCCCTGCAGCGGGACAAACTTGCCGCAGAAATCCTCTCAATGAATGATGAACGCAAAAAACTGGGTGAAGATATCTGGACCATTGTGGAACCCCAGGCGTATAAAAATCTTCCCGATTATGCGGAAAAACTCGCCTTCGCCTACGGCGAGAATATTTACCGGGGCGTTACGGGGATCATGGCGACACGGCTGGTGAAACAGTTCAAAGTGCCCGCCCTGGTGATCTCCTGCGGGACCGATACGGTCACGGGCTCCCTCCGTTCCGTCAAGGGTTACGATCTCCGCGCCCTCCTTACCCAATGCGCGGATCTTTTTCTCGACTGGGGGGGCCACAACTATGCGGCGGGGTTCAGCATGGAAAAAAACAAGTGGGATGAATTTATCGGGCGGCTTAAAAATGCCGCTGCCAACATCGAACTTTCTACGGACGATGATAAGGACACGGTGATGGTTGACGCGGAGCTTCCCCCAATGTATCTGACCCCGGAGATCTTCAAAGTAGTGGATCGCTTTGAGCCCTACGGCGCGGAAAACGATCCCCTCACCTTCCTCACCCGCAAGGCGCGGGTAAAGGAAATCAGTTTTATGGGGAAGACCGATGTAAAACACGTCAAGCTGCTGCTGGACACGGGAAAGCACAAATGGCCCGCCGTGTACTGGCAGGCTGCGGACAAGGTCAAGAAGGATTTCGATCTCGATGATTCGGTGGATCTGGTTTTTAATATATCACGGAACTGGTTTAACGGAACCGAGACGCCCCAGCTTATCGTTACCGATTTGAAAAGATCGGAGCATTGAGATGGGAGAAAGACCGCCGCAAAAAATTCACCCTCCCGCAGGGGGCATTCTTTTTTTATGTCTCCTTTTTGTTCTCATTTTAAACGGATGCGATCCCGCATCGGTTGCAGCCCAGCAGAAACAAAGCCCCCAGGCGCAGCAGGAACAGGTCCGGCAAGAGGAAGCGCCCCAGGAGCAGGCGCCGGAAAGCCGGCTTCGGTTTGCCCTGATCCCGGAAAATCCACGGCCCGGCGAACCGGTTACCATCGCCCTTGCGGACGGCGGTATCGACGGCAGCGAAGCGGGGGATATCAGGGCGGTGCTGGTCACCGCTCAGGGCCGGCTCTCGCGCACCGGTTTTTTTGATTTCCCCGTGGGCGAAGGGGAGCCTGCTTTTAAGGCGGCGGTCCTGCCGGTCCCCTCCACCGCCCGCCCAGGCCCGGCTTCCGTCAGAATAGAAAGCTCCTCCGGGGGGCCGGACTCCGCAGGGGGCCACGAAGCCGGGGCCCTGCTGGCCGAACTGCCCCTGATCATCGCAGAGCGGGAATTTGTCTCCGAAGAAATTGAACTCAACCAGACCAACACGGATATCCGCACCGTACCGGACCCCCAAAAAACCGCCGAATCGGAGCTGCTCTGGGCCATCCTTAACCGGACCGGCACGGACATTTACGTCCGGGGCCCCTTTAGCCCCCCGGTCACTTCCACCCGGCGTACCAGTTTCTTTGGGGACCGCCGGGTCTACCGGTACACAACGGGCAAAACCGACACCTCCATCCACGCCGGCATCGACTATGGGGTGCCCAGGGGGACGCCGGTTACCGCCTGCGCAGACGGCAGGGTGGTCCTGGCCCGGTTCCGCATCGCCACGGGGAATTCGGTGATCATCGAACACCTGCCGGGGGTGTATTCCCTCTATTATCACATGGACAACATCGGGGTAAGCGAAGGGGCCATGGTCGAAACCGGCGCCCCTTTGGGCCAATCCGGGGCCACCGGACTTGCCACGGGCCCCCATCTCCACTGGGAAATCCGGGTTTCCGGGGAAAACACCGACCCCGACGCCCTGGTAGGGCGGCCCATCCTTGACAAAGACGCAATTTTGACTAAAATGAATCAAGTATCTATATTCTGACCTTAGGGAAAGGGGGTGATTTTTTTTGGCTCATATCATAGTTGATGATAACGAGATGCTGGAAAAGGCCATCAAACGGTTCAAACGCATGGTGGAAAAGGAAGGCATCATCCGGGAATTCAAAAAACGGGAATACTATGAAAAACCCTCTACCATCCTTAACCGGAAAAAGAAGGCCATTGCACGCAAACTGCTCAAAAAGACCCGTAAAGGCCGTTCCGAGTATTAATTTGTAATGGAGTTGTTCGGCGGCTAACCGGGTTGCCGAACAACCCGGTTATATTCCCGCCATCTTTTCAATCAATTCCGAAAGCAGGGGAATAAGCTGTTTCTTCCGGGAAACGATCTCCTTGAGGGTATAGCTGCCCTCATCGGCTTTGGGAAAATTCAACAGACTGACAAAGGATTTTTTCCCTGCGATAAAGAGCAGGGAATCCAGGGCCGTCACATCGGTCACCAGGAGCCCTGAAAAAAGATAATTCTTTGACGCGCAGAGTGTTTCCAGGGCCGCCTGAATTTCTGTTCCCCTGGCGGCAAGATCCGTGGGGCTGTCGGTTTCAATCTGGCTCACGGTAAAGGCAAAATCCTGTTCCGTATATTCCTTCATATCCAATGACACCAGTTCCTCTGCGGGCAGCCCGTTGGCCCGGCTTGCAATGGTCTGCAATTCCCGGCCCAGCTGCTGAACATCAAGGCCGCATAGGGACGACAGATATGCTGCGGTTTCAATATCCGTGTCGGTGGTGGTGGCGGAATGAAGGGACAGGGTATCCGCAAGGATGCCGCAGAGCAAAATCGAAGCAATGTCCTTTCCCAGAGGAAGGGCCTGTTCCCGGTACAGGTTTGCAATTATCGTACAGGTGGCGCCCACAACCTTGTTAATAAAGGTGATGGGGTACCGGGTGGAAAGATTGCCGAGCCGGTGATGATCGATTACTTCAAGAATTTTATAGTGTTCGATCCCCTCGATGGCCTGACTGGGCTCGTTGTGATCCACCATGATAAGCTCGATGTTGGGTTCCTGAATAAGGTCCCCTTCAAAGATGACCCCCGCCACCCGGCCCTCATCATCGGCGATGGGGAGACACCGGGACGGGGCATGGGAAAGGGGCTCCCGGAGTTTTTTTACCGTGTCGGTCAGATGCATCAGGGGCACCGATTCATCCCCCATGGCCCCCGCGGGCACCGAATACACGATCAGCATTGCGGTGGAAGAAGTATCGTAGGGGCAGCTGATAACCGATACCTGATTCTCCCGGGCAAGCTCCGCAAGATCCGGCCCCAGGCCCAGACTGTTGGTAAGAATGAGGGCCCGGACTTTCCGCTTAATACAGAATTCCTGAATATCCCAGCGATCCCCCACTACCACCAGTGCGTCGCCGATATTCTTGTTTTCCAGATGGGCCCTGAAATATTTGTTATAGGAGGCCGCCACCACGATGGGGGATTTCCTCACCTCCCGGTTGTCAAAGAGGGTCACGGGCTGCGCACGAAGGGTACGCACCAGATAATCAATGGAAACGGGAAAGCTGGATTTTTTGTTGGGGTTGATGTTGGCGATAATATACCGGGCAAAGTTTTTATAATGGAGCATACTCTGATAGACCCCGTTCCGGTCCACGATGGGCAATACCCGCACTCCCTCCTGCTGCATCCGTTCCAGGGCGTCCCAGAGGGTAACATCCGCGCCCACCGTCACGGGCTCCCCGTTAAGGTAATATTCGGCCCGGGGGATAAGATCCGGGAGATACTCCGGCACCGGTATGTTAAAACGGTCAAGGATATACTCGGTCTGGGGATTGATCTTCCCCGCCCTGGCGGCAAAGCAGTTTGTCATGCCCTGGGCCTGTTTGAGCCTGGCATAGGCCGCGGCGGACACCACCGAGTCGGTGTCGGGGTTCCGGTGGCCAATCACATACACCCGTTTGTTCATATATCAGCGGTCCCCCGCAGTTCTATGGCCAGTTCCTTCCAGACCACCTGGTCCTTTTCCGGGAGGGCGTGAAATTCTTCCTGTCTGCCATAGGCGGACAATTCGATAAACCGGTTCACCCGTTTGATAAGTTCATCAAATTTATGCCCGTGAAAACTTGTGATCCATTGGGGGACTTTTTTGTACAGTTCCAGGAGCCGGCCGTAATGGGGGGCGCAGAGGCCGTCGGAGGCGGTAAAGGCCGCGCGCAGATCCCGTTCATCCTCGCTTTCCCCTCCGCAGCCGGCGATAAAGCCCAGGTATTCCACCTCGATCCGGTCTTGTTCCACGCAGATGGGGCAGCGCTCCCTGGGTTTCCAGGGTTTGCGGGTTTTAAATGATGATATGCGGTCCTCCAGGATGTCCCGGCCCATGATCGCCACGGCGAGGCCGTCCCGAAAGGACACCAGCCTGCGGGAATGCCGCTCGCAGAAGCCCCCGGCCAGGCGGTGGGCCCTGCGGAAACTCCGGTCGGAAACGTGCTCAAAGAGCATGTTGTCGATGTACCGTTCCGCCCGGTCGCCTACGATGCGGCAGAGAGGGCAGAGGGGCTTTTTGCAGGCATCTGATAGTTCAAAAAAGTTGATGTGCCGGTCTACCGCCATGTAAATCCTTTCCTCACCTACGAATTTCCAGTGTACCCTCCGCATGGCCGATAAACACCGTGGGCCGTATGCGGGTAAAAAACCCGTTTTCCACCACTCCGGGGATGTGGTTGAGTTCCGCTTCGAGCCGCACCGGATCGATCTTATCCTTAAACCGAATGTCCAAAAGCAGGTTCCCATGTTCGGTGATCACCGGCCCGGCCTTCCGCACCGCCTCCCGCAAAATCACCTCCGCGCCGAGTTTTTCCAGTTCAGATCTGACGGGGAGCCGGGCCTCGGGGATGACCTCCACGGGCACGGGGAACGCAAGCCCCAGGTGTTCAACCAGCTTGGTCTCATCCGCCACCACCGCATAGGCTGCGGAGGCATAGGCGGCGATTTTTTCCATCAGGAGGGCCCCGCCCCCGCCCTTTACCAGGCGGTTTTCCGTATCGATCTCATCTGCGCCGTCGATGCACAGGTCCAGCTTCCCCCCCAGTTCGGGGGCGTTCAGGCTGTAGAGGGGGATGCCCCATTTTTCGCACTCCAGAATAGTCTGGAAACTGGTGGCAAAGGCCCGGATGCCGCTCAGCTTCCCGGCGGCCACAAGTGAGCCGATGCGGCGGGTCACATGAATCGCGGTAGAACCCGTGCCGAGCCCCAGCTTCATGCCGCTTTTAACCAGGGCGTCCACCGCGCCGGTCCCGGTCAATTCCTTCATTTCCTGCTGATTCATTATTTCCCGCCCGCTTAAAATTTTACCCGCGACAGAAGCTGCGGGGGAAATTCCTTTTTAAAAAATTGGGTATACTGATACCGGGCCTGCCGGATAAGCATATCGTATCCGTTACGGATAGGGCAGCCCGCCGCTGTGGCCCGTTTGAGGAAGGGGGTCACTTCCGGCTGGTACACCAGGTCCATCACCGCTTCCTTACCCGAAAAAGAATAGAGCTCCAACGGGTCCCGGGCCGGATTCCCCTCCATCCCCGCCGGCGTAGTCTGGATGATGATATTGGAAAACTTTCCCATAAGTTCGACCCCCCGGTTATCCAGGGTTCCCCAGGAAAATTTATAGAGCGCCGCCAGGTCCCGGGCCCGCTGGGGGCTGCGGTTGAGGATCAGGGCCCGGGCGCCAAGGCGGTGTACCTCCGCCGCCACCGCCCGCGCGGCGCCCCCTGCCCCGATGATGGTGATCTTCTGTCCTTTAAGGTTTTTCTTTTGAATAAATTCCAAAAGGGAATCGGAGAAGCCCATGGCATCCGTATTGGCCCCCGACCAGCCCTGTGGGTCCCGGACTATGGTATTGCAGGCCCCGATGGATTCTACCAAATCCGATTCGCGGGCCAGGTAGGGCAGAATTTCTTCCTTGTAGGGAACGGTCACCGACACCCCGGCAAGCTCCAGCACCGAAGCCAGCTTCATAAAGGCATCGATGGAATCCGAGGGAAAGGGGACATAGACCGCATCGGTATCTTCAATGCCAAAGATGGTATTAAAGAAACGGGGGCTGTCCGTAACTTTGAGGGGATACCCCACCACGCCGTAAATTTTTGTGTTTTCGGTGATTTTCCGGAACCGGTAAAGCTCCGCCAGTTCCCTGGGGTCAAGCTGGCCCGGCGCTGCCGCAGGCATATCGGGCTCCTTCGTGGCGGAGCTAAAGCTGATCCGGGACCCAAGCTGCTCCGCCAGAATACGGGTAAAGCCCCCAAAATGCCCCATGCAGAGGAGTATCTTATCAAGCCCCGACGTTGCCTTTGCCGCCCGGACCACCCGGAGCACATCCGCGGAGGATTGGGGGGTCACCGCCATCTTTACCAGCTCATCCCCCACCCGGCGCAGGGAGCGCAGGTGTCCGGGGATATCCTCATCCACGCCCTTAATGTTATGGTAGGAGCGGATAATCCTGGTACCAAAGGTCCGGGCCGCATCCTCAAGGCTGGGGACATTGAGGTCCTCCTCAATATCCACGTATGCAAAATTCCGCCGCCGGTCCGCCTCCGCAAAGGCCAGCCCCTGGGAAAAAAGCCTGATCCGGGCCCCTTCCCCGCCGGTAAAATTACCCCCATCAATATTCCGCCTGATGGTAAGGATCACCGGCAGCTTGGCCTGTTCGGGGAAGCGGCGGATAAGAAAACGCTCGTCCGGCGCCAGGCAGTCCACCCGCAGTTCCGCAATATCAACGTATTTACGGTACTTTTCCAGTATCTCCAAATCCCGCTGAATGGTCTTTCCGGTCAAACAAAGGCATAATTTCGCCAAGGCATTATCTCCTGAAAAGGATGTTTCAAAAATCAGGGCGGTAGACAAAAAGCGCCGAAACGCGGTCGGCGGCGGTCCCGGCGCCCAGATTCACCCGGAACATCAGGGGCCAGCCCCTTCCCGGCAGGGACAGCAGAAAATGATCCCCGAAGCCCTCGGCCTTATCCCCCAGGACCAACTCTACCGCGGCCCGGGGGTCCCCAACCCGGATACCGTAGGCAGACTGCAGGGCAAGCTGCCAGACCCGGTCCCGGAACACATAAAAATCCCCCTGGGGATACACAAACACCACATCGTCCTGCCATTGTTCAAAGCCCCGGACGGCATACACCGATTGGGGGGTCCCGAAGCGGTTTATCAGGGCCTCCAGGGTAAGTCCGATCAGGGCCGCGGGATCCTCTGTCGAACCCAAGGGATTTGCAACATCCTGGGACCAAAGAACCGGAACAGCGCCGACGATAAAAAACATAATGAAAAGGGCCGGCCAAATCCGGGGATACCGCATGCTGTTACTTTACCGGAGGAAGGGCGGGGTTTCAAGCGGGCGGGAGCGAACCACAGGTCCGGGCTTTTTTATTCGTATTGAGGGGTCTCATACCCCGCCCGCTTGCGCTAAACTTGACCCACAATTCAAAGTCTGATTACCTATGCCGTTTGTTGGTACCGCACAGTTAATTGACACATTATATTGAGCCCTTATATTATATATAATAGTAAGAGGCTATTGGAATGAGTGATTTGGTCCCAAAAAAAGAAGAAAATGGCCGGCATTTTACCTATGCCGATTACCGGCAGTGGGGACTCAAGGAAGGTGAACGCTATGAGCTTGTCAAAGGTGTTGCCTATGCCATGGCAGGACCGAATGATGCTCACCAGGCAATAAGCGGTGAGATATTCAGGCAGATAGCCAATTATCTCCACGGAAAGCCCTGCAAAGTACGCAACGCCCCTTACGATGTCCGCCTGTTTTTTGAGGAGGACGAAAGCGACGATACCGTTGTCCAGCCGGACATATCGGTGATCTGCGACCCCAGGAAGCTTGGCTCCGAAGGCTGCAGGGGTGCGCCTAACCTGGTTATAGAGATCCTCTCTCCCTCGAATTCCAGCGTTGAATATTTACGAAAATTGAACTTGTACCTTAAAGCCGGTGTCCGCGAATTTTGGGCCGTATCCCCTGATGACAAAACCGTGCAGGTCAGCATCTTTGAAGAGGGTGTAAGCGCCTGGAAAACCTATGAAGCCGGAACCGTCCTGCCCTCTGTTGCTATCGAAGGCCTTTCCGTTAATTTGAGTGATGTATTCGCAGAATAAAACAGCTCGTTTTACCTGCTCAGCCCCACCGCTCCTGCGACAATGCCCCCAAGTGCGAAGGCTGTTGCGGTGAAAAAAGCGGTGCGGTAGCGGCGGCGGGATGTTTCAAGGTTCCCGATCCGCAGTTCCGCTGTTTG
>BNUU01000018.1 GCA_025997595.1 Spirochaetia bacterium
GTGGAGGGGGGAGAAGAAGGGGGGATAGGAGGGTGAGAGGAGGGGGGGGTGAGAAGAGGATGGAGGCTGAGAAGGAGAGGAGGAGGGGGGGGGGGACGGGGGGGGGGGGGGGTAAAGGTTATATGCCGGAACATCTCCGGATGGTTACCGTGTGACATCACTTAGTAATATATCGCAGGGGAAACAAAATATCAACTATTTCTGAAAATTTTTGGGGAATAAGCGCACTTTCGGTAAATTCATTTTTATGATACCCTTACGGTGATGAGCGGCATACAAACAATCAGGCTGGAACTCTGTTCCCCCCTCCGGTACCGGGCGGATTCGGCGCTTGTTCCCTTTCACTATGAGGCCGGGGCCGGGGATCTGCTTTTCTGTTTTGACCTTGATCCGGACCAAAGCCGGAGTATCGAGCCTGAGGACGCATGTTTTTTGGGATCACTGGTCTTTGCGGGGAGGCTTACGGAATCGCCGGGGGCGCAGCTGGAACTGCCTGCGGGGAACTACCTCTTTGCCCAGGAACGGGACGCCCTGAATCGGGATGAGTTTATTGAGATGGCGATTGAAGTACAAAAGGACGGACTTTGGGAACGGCTTACCCCTGCGGCCAGGCTCTATGGAAGGTATTTATTTGAGGATGGAAGGGCGGTCACTCAGGTATTCAGGCCCTATTGATTTACTGTTTCCACCATATAGCGGATATCAAAGCCGGTGGCGGCCTGCCGTTTCATTTCAATCACAAAGATCAGCCCTCCGCTATTGCCGGGGGCGGCCAGGACCTTTTTGATTTTATAGGATGCGATAAGGGGCCGCCGTATATGGGGGTTGCCCACGGCGTAGACTTTCCGGTCCCCATTCCGGGAAACCTTGTCCAGGGTGATCTGAAAAGAGGATTTCAGGCTTCCCCCTGAGCCTTCCACAACGGAGGCAAGGGTTGCCTTATAGGAATTGCCCGATTCAAAATCCCGAAATTCGATGGTTTCCCCCCGGCTGTTTGCATCATCGGTTTCCAGGGATATGTACAGGGGCTGGCCCTGATGAATCAAACTTACCCCGTACTTTTCTGTAAGGGCGGCGTTTCGGGCAATGAGCCGGTAAAGGGCTCCGGAGCCGTCGCTGCCCGCAGCCACCGGGCTGTTGTGGGTAAAGGAAACCCGGCCCCCGGGGACAAAATCATTCCGGATAACATCGACCGCAAACAGATCCGCCCAGGGCCGCAAGGTCCCGGACTCTATTCCATACTGGGCAAACATATAGGTTTTTCCATCCGGGGAGAACCCGAGATCCACAAAAGACGCCGTATCCCCGGCCCAAAGGGTGGAAGTACTCAAAACCAGGATGCCGGCGATTAAAAAACAGGTCTTTTTAGATACCATAGGGGTCTCCTCTATGACTATTATCGGAATATTAAGGATAGTCTTGAGGAAATTTCCTGTTCAGGCTATGCTGAGATGGTGACTTTATCGGACAGGAATACCTTTTTTAAGGCGGAAATTCTCATCGCCGCCTTATTTCTTATCTTTCTTGCGATCATATTCGGCGCTATTATCCCCGTTTATCCCACCGCTGCGGAGGACACAGCCCGGCGGGCGCCGGGGATCATCCAGAACCTCGTCAGCCGCTTTCTGGAACCAAACCCCTATGCCCCCTTCGCATCCGTTGCGGGGGCGGTGATCTATGCCTTGGTTACCCTCATCCTGATCTACTATTTTTTTGAAAAGACCCCGTCCCCGGAAATCCTGTTTTTCGCCCTCTTTGTGCTTTCCTTTTCTTTTGAGGGGATGCGGCTCGTGGTGCCCCTGCAAAAGATCCGTCAAATCCCTGCCCTGTACCTCCTGATGGCCTCCCGGGCGCTGCTCTTCGGCCGTTTTTTCGGGATTTTTTTCCTCTTTGCCGCCAGTGTGTACGCCGCAGGACTTGAAATGCAGAAACAGCAGAACATTATCATGATAATCGCCCTCATCACCCTGGTCATCACCCTGGGCGTCCCCATTGATGTTCTTACCTGGGACACCAGCTACTGCATGATCAACGGCTACACTTCCATGTTCCGCATGGTCGAGGCGGGGGTACTCCTCATTACCATGTTAAGCTTTTTTATTTCCGCCTATACCCGGGGTTCCAATGAGTACATCCTCATCGGCGTCGGCTCCTTTCTGGTTTTTCTGGGCAGAAATCTCCTCCTCTCCGCCGACACCTGGGTCACCCCCCTTCCGGGACTCCTGTCCCTCATAGCGGGCACCTGGTTCATCTGTACCAGATTGCACAAAGTGTACCTGTGGCTCTAACGGATAATTAAAATGAAATAAGGCAGACGGCCAGACCCGCGGCGATGGGGAGGGCGATGTTGTCGTAATCGTTCAGGGGAAGGGCTTCCACGGCAGCCGCGGTCAGGGCGGCAACCAGGGCGGTGCGGTAATCGAATGAAACCCGATAGGCGGATATGAACACGGCGATGAAACAGGCCAAAGAGCCTTCGATGCTCTTACCGCAGAGGAACGCGGGCCGCAGGCGGCCAAAGAGTTTTCCCACAAGACTGGCAAAGCCGTCGCCAAAGGCCAGGGCATAGATGGCGATAGCCGCCGCCGGCGCGGGGTACAGGAGCAGGGCCAGGAGCGCCCCCAGGCCCAGGGTAACCGGCCCCATCACGAAATGGCCCATGTCCTGGGACCGGGAGGCCATGTTGGTAATGGAAGAAATGAAGGGTACCTTTACCCCCGCAAGGCGGAGCATTTCCATCCCGGTGTAACCCAGGATACCTGCCGCCAGGATCAGCGCCGTGGCGGGACGGTTCACCGCTGCCATGAGGGGACTGAGGGCAATAAGAAAATGGATTGATTTTCTGAGGATTTCCGTCTTAAATTCCCGAAGATTCGCCCTTGCCGGGGCAATGCCGGCGCGGATCGAATGCAGGAACCTGGCCTTCTGGACGATGAAATCACTCATACGTATATTATAGCAAAAATCACGCCAAATCACAAGTATATCTTCGGCATTAATGAGCGGGGTAGTCAAAAAATCCTTTCCCGGTTTTTTGTCCAAGGAAGCCCCCGCGGACCATTTTTTTAAGCAGGGGATGGGGACGGTATTTATCATCCCCGGTTTCACTGTGGAGTACTTCCATAATTTTCAGACAGACATCCAGTCCTATCAAATCCCCCAGGGCGAGGGGCCCCATGGGATGGTTTGCTCCCAGGCGCATGGCGGTATCAATATCTTCGGCGCCCGCGATGCCTTCGGCCAATATGCCGATGCCTTCGTTAATTAAGGGAACCAACATCCGGTTAACCACAAAGCCCGGCCCTTCGGTAACCTCCACCGGGGTTTTCCCGATGGAGCGGGTAATTTCTTTTACCCGGGTAATCAGTTCAGGAGGGGTAGATAAGCCGCCGATTACTTCCACCAGTTTCATTTTTTCTGCGGGGTTAAAAAAATGCATCCCAATCAGGGGCCTTCCGATTCCCCTGCTTATTTCTGTGATGGATAATGAAGAGGTATTGGTCGCAAAAATAGTATCTGCGCCGCAAATATTGTGGAGGGAAACAAATAATTCCCGTTTAACGCCAACGTCCTCAAGTATGGCTTCAACTATCAGGTCGGCGTCCCCGGCATCCTTTGTTTCACCGGCCTTAATCCGGCTTATGGTTCTCGCGGCGGCTTCTGCTTCCAGTTTACCCTTGCTTACCGCGTTTTGAATTTTTGTTTTTATACGATCCAAAGCCCGCTGAACAATTTCACGATCCAGATCGCAGAGGGTCACTTCGTACTGATCATATTGGGCAAAGGCCTGGGCAATTCCCGCGCCCATGGTACCCGATCCTATAACCGCTACTTTCATTACGTATCCATCCTGTTTATGTTCCGGTAAAGGGTTCCGGTTTTCGTTTTTCAAGAAAGGCGGCCATTGCCTTTTGCTGATCCGATCTGGCAAAACAATCCTTAAAAAGCGCCGCTTCCAGGCGGGTGGATTTTTCCAGGGTTAATCCGACAGAATCATTCGCCGCCTTTTTTGTGCCCCGTACCGCCCGGGGTGCGTTTCCGGAAATTTTTTCCGCCAACTTTAAAGCTTCTCCCATTAATTCCGGGGAGGGATACACACTATTGACGACCCCCCAGGACAGCGCTTCCGCCGAGGTAATACGTCTGGTGGAAAAAAGAAGTTCCTTTGCCCGGCCCTGCCCGATAAGACGCACCAGCCGCTGAATACCGCCGGAACCGGGCAGAATACCGAGGGATACTTCGGGAAGCGCAAATACTGCGGTCTCTGATGCGATACGGATATCGCAGGCCAGGGCTAATTCAAATCCCCCGCCCAGGGCATAGCCGTTTATTGCGGCAATAACCGGTACGGGAAAATTTTCTATCTTCTCCATTGCCCTGTTACTGGTGTTGCAGAATTCTTCAGCCTCCTCAGGCGAAAGTTTTGACATCTCTCCAATATCGGCGCCGGCGACAAATGATCTCTCTCCGGCTCCGGAGATGATTAAACAACGCAGATCCGCGGCAGAAGCCCCAGGGGAAATATCGTCCAGGGTTTGGCTCAGTTCATTAATCACTTCACTATTGAGGGCGTTCAATGCCTGCGGACGGTTTATAAGGAGAATTCCTGTAAAGCCCCGCCGTTCATAGCTTATGTACTTCACCATCAATTCCTCTTTACAATGGCGGAAACGCCCATCCCCCCGCCGACACAGAGGGTGGCAAGGCCGTACCTTACATCACGTTTTTGCATTTCATACAACAGGGTGACTAATATGCGGGCCCCCGAAGCGCCCACCGGATGCCCCAGCGCCAGCGCCCCACCGTTAACATTTACTTTGGCGGTATCCCATTTCAGCTCCTGCGCTACCGCCAGGGATTGGGCGGCAAAGGCCTCGTTCGCTTCAATAAGATCAATATCCCCCAGGGTAAGTCCTGTTTTCTCAAGAACCTTGCGGGTACTGTACACCGGACCGATTCCCATAAGCGCAGGGTCCACCCCGGCGGATGCCCCCGCCACAAAGACCGCAAGCGGTTTTACCCCCAGCTCTTCGGCCTTTTTTTGACTCATCAGCACCAATGCCGCGGCGCCGTCGTTAATGCCCGAGGCGTTCCCGGCGGTTACGGTTCCATCCGGTTTGAAGGAGGGTTTCAGGGCGCTCAGGCTTTCCGCAGTCACGCCCTTCCGGGGGTATTCATCCCGGTTAAACTGAATGGTTTCCTTTTTTTCTTTTACCGCTATCGGTACAATCTCCTGGGAAAAACGATCCGCCCCCTGGGCCTTTTCACATTTCTGCTGGCTCCACGCGGCGAATTCATCCTGCTGTTTCCGGGTAATACCGTATTTTTCCGCTACGTTTTCAGCGGTAATTCCCATGTGATAACCGTTAAAGGCATCCCACAGGGCATCCCGTATCATGGTATCAATGATCTGGTTATCGTTCATGCGGTAGCCAAAACGGGCGTTATTCAGGGCGTAGGGCGCGGCGGACATGTTTTCCATGCCCCCCGCCACCACAACATCCGCTTCCCCGGCGGCAATGAGCGCCGCCGCCAAATTAACGTTCCGCAAACCGGAACCGCATACCTGGTTAAGGGTTAAGGCGGGAACCTCCAGGGGAAGCCCTGCCTTAAGAGAAGCCTGACGGGCAGGATTCTGTCCCTGGGCCGCCTGTAGTACGCAGCCCATGAACACCTCATCAACATCGGATGTTTTTATTCCGGCCCTGCCGATGGCCGACTGTATCACGAGGGCGCCAAGGTCCGCAGCGGGAATACCCGCCAGGGCGCCGCCAAATTTACCTATCGCAGTACGGGCTGCCCCGGCAATAACGATACTATCTTTCATGGTTCTCCCCTGTAGAATCTAACAGGCTGAGCAGCCGCTGAAACAACAGCGGATACTCAGCCTGGGACGAAATGATCCATTTTTCGAAGGAGCCCTCAGCGGCTTCCTCCGCAATGCACCGTACCGGACAGCCGCACACAAGCAGCAACAGATCAATTCCGTCCGTTGATGAATCCCCGTATTCTATTTGAATCGAAGGGAAATCATCCTGTATTCGTTTTACCAACGCGGTACGATCGTAATGGGTATTACAGCCTCCGCAGTATTTAACCCCAAGAACCATCCTAGAACGCGGCGTGGAACCGCTTTTCATATTCGGCTATCAACTCGGGACGGAAATCCGGATGGGCAATGTTGATTAATGCCCGGGCCCGATCACGGAGGTTTTTGCCCTTAAGCGCGGCAACTCCGTATTCGGTAACCACGTAACTTACATCGTACCGGGACGTGGTTACGGCGGCCCCCTGATCAAGGAAGGGCACAATCTTGGAAATTTTTCCGCCCCCCGCCGTGGAATAGATAGCTATAATCGCCCGGCCGCCCTTGCTCATATTGGCGCCCCGGACAAAGTCGACCTGTCCGCCGACTCCGCTTATTTGACGCAGGCCGACATTGGTGGAAACCACCTGTCCCATGAGATCCACCTGGACACAGGAATTGATGGATACCATGTTGTCGTTTTGGGCTATGACCCGCGGATCGTTTGCATAATCCGCCGTCATAAACTGGAAAAAGGGATTGTTATCCACGTAGTCATATAACCTGCGGGTTCCCATGATAAAAATAAGGACGCATTTTCCGGGATACAGGTTTTTCTTTTTATTGTTGATCACTCCGGATTCAATCAGATCAATCACCCCATCGGAAATCATTTCCGAATGAATACCCAGATCTTTTTTATCCTTCAGGGATGAAAGCACTGCGTCCGGAAGAGCGCCGAAGCCAAGCTGCAGCGTATCGCCGTCCTTAACCAGGGAGGCGCAATGTTTACCAATCGTCCGCTCCACCTCGGTAATTTCTGTGGACGCCATTTCAATTATGGGATAATCGGCCTCCACAATATAATCCAATTCGCTTATGTGGATAAATGAATCCCCGTAGGTTCGGGGCATACACTTGTTGATCTGGGCGATACAAATGTCCGCAACTTCCGCCGCCGGCTTGGTATAATCCACGGAAACCCCAAAACTGCAAAATCCGTGTTCATTCGGGGGCGAAAGGTTCATCAACAGCACATTGGGATGCAGGGTGGTCCGGAACAACTCAGGAATTTCCGAGAAGAATATCGGGGTAAAATCGCCCCGCCCTTCTTCAATAGCCTTTCTGGTGGATCCCCCCAGAAAAAGGCTGTTGTGCCTGAAATTTTTTTGATACTCCGGCTGACAGTATTTCCCCTTCCCCATGGCAACCATGTGTACAATCTCTACGTTTTCGTACCAGGAAGCGTTTTCAGCCAGTACCTCAAGCAGATAACTTGGTTCCCCGGTCGCATGACCGACTACAACCCGATCCCCGTTCTTAATATGCCTGAGCGCTTCCGGGGCGCTGCAAAGTTTCTTTTTATAATCATCCCGCCAATCCATGGGCTCCTCCTTGTTTTTCTGCGTTCATTAGTTGGAACACTTGTTCCCTTCCACAATACCCGCCAGCGCTTTGGCAAGGTCCTTCTTCGCGGGAAGATTCCCCTGCCGGGCAATCATAATCCGCTGGGCCTGGGGAGACCCGGCGCCGTGCATTGATTCGGTCCGGTAGCCAACCGCAGCGGTGCCCAGGGAAAGATTTTCTATGAGCCGCAAAATACGGAGACGGTTTTCCGTCGATACCGAAGCAATACCCTTAAGATATTTATCCACAATCGGACCGATCTTGGGATCCCTCAGATCTTTTTCCGACGGAGCCGTAACCATGAGTCCCCCTGCGATATCTTCCGCCAGACGGACAATTTCATAGGGGAAACGGGTCACATTCTGCTTGCAGACATTTGCCAGCAGCAGGTTAATAATGTAACATCCGGATTCCGTTTTGTTTCCTTCGCAGGAACAGGCAATTCCGCAGGAATAAAGGGTTTCGTTCAAATGGGTCATTTCGATGAGCTTGTCCTTGACGTGAGAAGCCTTGGCCGCTCCGTTATAATCCGCCGCTACCGCCGCCGCCCCGATAAGCACATCCCCAACACCGACCTTGCACCCGCCATAGCTCTGCCGGTGATATCCCGCAAAGCGTTCAACCAGCATGCCGGCAAATTCGGTTTCGCCGTTCAGGAAGATCCGGTCATTGGGAACAAACACATCTTCAAACACGGTAAGGGCTTCTACGCCGCCGAATTCCGCATTACCCACATCAATGGTACCGCCCTCAAGTTTGCGGGTATCACAGGACTGCCGCCCGATGATCAGGGAAATGCCCTTCGTATCCAGGGGCACCGCAAAGGCAACCGCATAATCCTTGTCTTCCGGAGACATGGCGATGGTGGGCATAACGCACACTTCATGGGAGTTGAGAATCCCCGTCTGGTGGGCCTTTGCGCCCCGTACCACGATACCATCGGGCCGGCGTTCCACCACCCGGAGGTACAGATCGGGGTCCGCCTGCTCATGGGGAGCAAGGGAGCGGTCGCCCTTGGGATCGGTCATGGCGCCATCAATGGTAAGATCATTTTCCTGGGCGTATCTGAGGAATTTTTTGAAATTCTCAAAATACCTGGTTCCGCATTTCTTATCGATTTCAAAGGTGGTGCTGTAGATGGCATTGAAGGCATCCATTCCTACACAGCGCTGAAAACAGGCCGCCGTTTTTTGCCCAAGCAGCCGCTGCATCTTTACTTTTTTGATCAGATCATCGGTGCCCCGGTGAATGTGAAGAAACCGGTTGACCTTATTCCCCGTATCGGGATCAACCGCAGTCATCAGGTCCTGGTACTCAGGTTTTTGAGCCAGATCGTAGGTCATTCTGACGGAATTCAGGGACGGCCGCAAAATGGGGTCATCCACAGGATTATCGATCTTTTTCCCCATCATATATACCTGTATGTTCAGCTTGCGGATACTTTCAATGTACTCTTTACCGGTCATTAGTTTCATAGGTTCCTCCAATGTATTATTATAACATTAATGCAAATATTGTGCCAAGGATCCGCAGGGTGGGATTGTTTTCGGTTAAACCGCAAGATATGTCAGAGATTTCCGGCAATAGTGGAGAAATCAGCCTGCCTTGGCCGGGGGCAGGTGGAGTTTTAACTTCCCTTTGTTTTAAAATTGAAACAAAGGGGGACGCCGGCACTCTCAGAATCACATAATTCTATACTATATAATGAAATACATCTATTGTTTCAATATTGAAACAAGTATCATTTTTGATGTTTTTTTAGTCTTCGTAAAAAAGTTGCCGGATTCATGGAGAGGGAAGCCGCCGCCCGGCGGATATTTTTATGCTTTTTATACGCCATTTGGATATACCTGCCTTCGATATCATCAAGGATGCCCTTAATGTTCACCGGGCCATTCTGCGGGAGGTCTATGGGCAGATCCCGTGACAGGGGTTTATGGATTGCCAGATCCTGGGGGAAAATTTCATTCCCCGTGCTCATGATGAGCGCCCGTTCAATAACATTGCGGAGTTCCCGGATATTGCCGGGCCACTGGTAATGCTGCAGTTCATATTCGGCGTCCTGGGTGAATTCTTTTTCAAGGCCGAATTGCTTATTGTATTCCTGTAATATTTCATGGGACAGGGGAATAATGTCCCGCAGGCGTTCACGCAGGGGCGGTATGGTAATGGGGAACACATTGAGCCGGTAATAGAGATCCCTGCGGAAGCGATCCTGGGCCACCATGTCCTCAAGATTCTGGTTTGTTGCGGCGATAATTCTGACGTCAATTTTCCGCGGCGTTGTTGAACCCACCCGAAGGATTTCCTGTTCCTGTATGACCCGCAGGAGTTTCGTCTGCAAATCCATGGACAATTCGCCTATTTCATCAAGGAACAGGGTTCCCTTATCCGCGACTTCAAAAAGCCCCGGTTTGCCCTTGGTATTTGCGCCGGTAAAGGCGCCGGATTCATAGCCAAATAACTCGCTTTCCGCCAATTGCTCCACGATTGATCCGCAGTTAACCTTGATAAACCGCTCCGCGGCCCGGGAACTGTTTTGATGAATGTAGGACGCCAGCTTTTCTTTTCCGACCCCGGTTTCTCCCAGCAAAAGAACCGCCGTGTTCATCCTGGCAACCCGGCCTGCCATGAACAGTTTGTCGAGCATCCCCGGATCAATCGCAATGGTGTTGCCCATGCCGATAAACTGTTTGCGGATATGTTCAATCTCCAGAAGGTTTTTTTGGCTTACCTCCGCCTCCTCATTCAGCCGTTCCTTCAGGTCGTGGAGTTCCGTAATATCCCGGACATTGGTAACAACCATGAGGGCATTGTTATCCGTGTCAAAAATGGGCGTGCTGGTAATGATGGCCCGCTTTCCCGTACGGAATTTTTGTTCCAGGGTTACGACGCCGTTATTTTTGAGGGCAAGCAGTGTGCCAGACCGGTCCACAATGTGGTCGGAAACCAGATCCCCCATATTTTTATTCAGGACTTCGGCCCGGCTCAGGCCGGTAATATTCTCGTAAGAGCGGTTAACAAAAAGGGTATTTGCCTTACCATCGGTAATAAAGATGCCGTCAAAAGAGGCTTCCAATACCTGGCAGTATTTTACCAGCCCCCCTGGTTCGGGGGTCAGCATGATACAGTTCAGCAGTTTTTTAACATCTATTCGAGAATCTATGGTATTGTTCATCCCTCTTCAAATGGGCTTACATACAGCGAATGTAAATCTTCTTGATGTCTTCCTCGCTGAGTTTCACCGGGTTATTTGCCAACAAACGCTGTTGGTTCTTGATCACCGATGCGGCCATTTCGGCGCAGGTTTGTTCGTTTACGCCCAGTTCCCCAAGGGGCTGCCGTCCAAGTACCGTATCCAGCAGGGTAAATAACGCCTTCCATATGTCGGCGGAAGAGTCATGGAGCGCGTTTTTCAACACAACTTCCAGGGGGCTCAAATCCGCTTTCAGGGAACGGTACGCCGCAAAAACCTCCGCAAATACCATATAGTTTGCCTTCCCGTGGGGCACGTGATAGCCGCCCCCAATGGGATAACTCAGCGCATGAACCGCGGCGCAGCCCGCATTACCAAAGGCAATGCCCGCCAGGGTACTGGCAATCAGGAAGGATACCTTGTCTTCCGGGAGTTTTTTCTCCCCCTTCATTCCCTGGTATCCGGCAAGGATCTTCTCGATGGCGCTGCGTCCCATGGCGCGGGTAAAGTCGTTTGCCTTGGGGGATACATAGGATTCTACGGCGTGGATCAGGGCGTCAATGGAGCTCGTGGCAAACACCTCATAGGGCATGGTGTTCAGCAGGGAAGAAATCAACACCGCCTCATCCGCAAACAAAGCGGGGACCGCAAGCCCAATTTTTGTCCCCTTCGCCTTGAACTCCACAATGGAAATCCCGGTGACCTCGCTGCCCGTGCCGCAGGTAGTGGGAATAATGATCAGTTTTCGCTTCCGCGGCAGCGCCGCGCCGCCCGCAAAGATCCCCTCGCAGGTGAGTCCGCTTCCGAACACAAACAGCTTTGAAATATCGATAATCGTACCGCCGCCGATGGCAATAATACGGCCGTATTCCTTGCCGCCGCCTGCCTTCAGCATTGCATCGATCATTTGATCGGAAGGTTCGCCCTTCCCGTATTGTTCCTGAAACAGGGTATCACAGGGGGCCTTCCCGCCGCCGAGGTGGGGAGACAGCACATACTCATTGGTAATGATAAGGTCCGAGGGACCAACTTCCCATTGTTTAAAGAAATTCTGCAGATTGTCACACTCGACAACCGTCGGCTTTACCGAAAAACTCATAGCCACCTCTTTCTAAATAAAAATACGGAATGCCCACAGGAGAACCGATCCCTAAACAGGGTTCGGAAAATAGTTCTCCCTGGGCATTCGCCTTAGGTATTCTTATTTTAACACAGGCCTTTAAAAAATGCCAACCCTTTTCAGTTCATGGATGGACTTCCAACCGGGGCTGAGGGGCTCCCTGAGGCAGGGCTCAAGCTCTTCCTTGGTACGGAAGGTAAACTGATCGATGGGCGGCACCTGTCCGGCGGGGAACCTTTCCAGAATATCGTCGATCATCAGGGTCAGATATTTTAATATGGCCGCTATGGGCCGTTTTGCCTTAAACGCATCCCCTTTGGACGGGTAGCCGACTACGCCTTCGGGGGTGCCAAAACGTTCAATGACATTCTGGCCTTCGCCCTGGGACCAGGTCATGGGCCTGGCCAAACTATCCACGGAGTTATCGTAGTGTCCCTTGAGGGTAAGGGGCTTGGGCTGGGCGTCCACGCAAACGGACATATCCACCATGCCGCCGTAGAGCAGGTTGGCAACCGCCGTCTCCGCTTCATCGGCATGGATAAAATCGGTGGTCATGGAATCTTCCCGGTCAATAGGTACAAAGAATTCCCGAACCGCCCGGTGCCATTCCACTTCCGAAGGCCGGCCAGGGTATAGATGAACAAAAATCCAATTCCAATAGGTAGAGATGGTCAAATTCAGCGATAAAAACAGGGGGTAACGGGGGGAGTAATGTACCTTGCTGCGTACCTCGCGCCTGGGACCCGGACATGCTGCGGTTGACGGACTACGGGTTTATGGCGGACTACACGGACTACAGGTTTATCAGGGGGTACTCCGGGGCCGTTACCCGCATCTTTGCCCCGGTAATATCCGTTTTATCGTTACGGCTAACATTTTTCAAAACATCATCGAGCTTCAGCGGCCTGGTAACTTTGTAGAAGGTACAGCCCCGGAGGGCTTTGTTTTTGCGGCCATGGAGTATTTCCTCAAAGTACAGGTAAGTTACCTCGCTTTCCATCTTTGCATAGACGTTAATGAGCCGTCCCTTACCCCGGCTTTGCCATGGTTCCCCTACAATATGCTTTCCAGAGTTACATAGGTCTCCGGGTGTTCCTCGTATTCCCTGCCCCCGGCCAGGGGAAGGGCGCATATGCCGCCGCGCGGGTGTCATTCGTTATGCACTCGCTTCAAAAAGTGTTTTTAGCGCCGGTGGTCCGGTAGCTAATTCTATATAAAACAAAGAATTACGATATGGACGATACAAGATTTGAACTTGTGACTTCTACCGTGTGAAGGTAGCACTCTCCCACTGAGTTAATCGTCCGGAATAATTTGATGATAGCACATGTCCCCGGTTTGGTCAATTACGGGGGAGGGGAAACCTTTTGATCCAGCAGGGTTTGTGTTTCCAGGGGCCCCCGCAGGGTGGAACCGGAACGGCTGATGATGATAAATTCCCGGTTCTTTTTCTGCGCCCTTTGCGCAATGGTTTTGCCGATTTCGGCATGGACCGCGGCGGTCTCGGCGGTGGTCATGCCCCGGGAATTGGTAAGGATAAAAAAGGGGACCCGGGCTCATCAAAACCCGCTTCGATACTTTCCGCCGTCCAGCCGGTACACACCGGTATGCCGTGGACCGTCTGTACCCCCGTGGGGTCATCATCCAGAACGATGATCTTGCGGCGGCCCCCTTTGGCTTCCGTCGCGATAAGGGCCCCGGCTTTCTCAATTTCCTCCGCATTTCCCGCCTGATACCGGGCCAGCACTTCCGCCAGGGGAATTTCCTTAATGTCCGCCTCTTTCATGTTAATGCCTCTTTTTATCTGACTTTTGAATACATCCTACAATAATGAGTCAAAATCGGTAACCGTTGTTTAACATAAAGGATTATCTGCGGCGGATAAACGGCGACAGTAATACTGTGGGGACCAATCCAAAGACCCGGACAGATGAAGAACGAAAAGCCCTGGAAAAAAGCCCATCCGGCTCAACCCCCGGATTCCATGGGGGCGCCGGCCTGATTCGCTGATACGGGATGTTTTGATAGTTAAGTGGGAAAAAATCAAAATTTTCTGATTTTTCTTGACTTAACTATCATTTTTTGACATTCTTAATTCATGGAACGGAGACTTTTTTCCGCCCTTGGGGCATGGAAAACCAAACAAGGCCGGCAGCCCCTCATCGTAGAGGGGGCCCGGCAGGTGGGAAAAACCTGGCTTATAAATGAATTCGGCCGCAGGGAATTTCAAAACGTCATCTATATTGATTTTGAAAAAAACAGGCGCATAGGGTCCTTTTTTGAGGAGGACATAGCACCTGAAAAAATTGTACGGTATCTGGAAGGTGAATTCGGGGAAGCCATCATCCCCGGCAAGACCCTGCTTTTTTTTGATGAAATCCAGGCCTGTGAACGGGCCCTCACGTCCCTCAAATATTTTTGTGATGAAGCGCCTGACATACCGGTGATTGCCGCCGGTTCCCTCCTTGGGGTGGCCCTTAACCGGGAGCAGTATTCATTCCCCGTAGGCAAGGTAGAAACCCTGCGCCTGCTGCCCCTGGACTTTGAGGAATTTCTCTGGGCATTGGGGAAACAATGGCTCTGCGCCGAAATCCGCCTTTCCTGCGAACAGGATAAAAAAATGCCCCTTGCCTTACATGGCGAACTCCTGGAATTGTATAAACTATTTCTGATAACCGGAGGAATGCCCAAGGTTGTCAGTGTTTATGCGGAGGAACAAAGCTTAGTGAATGTTGCGGTGATTCAGAATGAAATCATGAATAACTATATTGCCGACATGGCAAAATATGCTTCCCCGCAGGAAAGTGTTAAAATCAGGGCCTGCTATAATTCTATCCCGAATCAGCTTGCCAAGGACAATAAAAAGTTTCAGTACAAGGTAGTTAAGTCCGGGGGAAGCGCGGCTATTTTCGGGGCTTCAATAGAATGGCTCAACTTCGCCGGGGTGGCGCTGAAGTGCGATAAAGTAACCAATCCCCGGCTCCCCCTGGCGGTTTATACCGAACCGGGAAGCTTTAAGCTCTACATGGCCGACGTGGGGATGCTCACCATGAAGGCCGCCCTTCCCCAGGGGATGATCCTGTCCAACCTGGAAGTGGACAACACCTTTCTGGGCGCCCTTGCGGAAAATTATGCCGCGGTAAGTTTGAGCGCCCTGGGTTACCCCCTCTACTATTGGCAGTCCGACAATACCGCCGAAGTGGATTTTACCATACAAAAGGATGAGCAGGTTATTCCGGTTGAGGTTAAGGCGGGAACCCATGTCAAATCACGGAGCCTTTCGGTTTTTGGCGCACAATATGGCTATGACTATGCGATCCGTATTTCCACCAAAAACTTTGGGTTTGAGAACAGGATAAAGAGTGTGCCGTTGTATGCGGTGTTTTGTATGTGAAAGAATATAGGAATCAACAACCCCGCCGCAAGCAGCGGGGTTGTTGTTCTCGTAGGGTGGTTTGACTCGGGGTACATACCCTTTTTAAGCGCCCCAAGGGGCGGGGTATGTCCCCTCGCAACGAATCAAATCATATATGATGGCATAGTGTTCTTTCCAGTTGGATCCGTTTCCATGTGTTTCACCGCAATACCTCTACTCATCAATAAATTTTTTAATGGCCCCTAGAGGTACCGCATACAACTGGCCATCAATCTCCACAGTAAACGGATCATTCTTTTTGCGGTTTGAAAAGTCAGTAATTTTTCCCCGCTTGCCGTTAGTTAGCGCCACGGTAGAGCCAATTATTTTCCCCGCCGCCTTATGACCAAAACGCAGAAGGTAACGAGTAGCATTCAGCTCTACTATCGGATCAACCATTACTTCACCATTTACAAGGGTCTTCGCCTCCATCCGGGTAGAAAGACCCGCTTCATTATAGGTAATCGGCCCAAAATCAATCTTTATACTATATTTTGACTCCAGGGTTTTTACTGCGGCGATAAGGCCAGCCCGGAATTCTGACATATTACTTTCAGTTACCATTTTCTACCCCTTCAACCCATCATATATCATACAATTCATGGGGGGCAATATCCTGCTTTTCCGCCCACTCAATTTTACTCATGGGAATCCTCTTCCAGCAATTTTTCCAGTTCGCTGGCTAACTGTGCTTTATTGGGTAAATACAACTGATATTTACTGACAAATAATTGGTTACTGATATGTTCGGTGGCATATTCCACTAAAACCTGATTCTTGCGGGCACCCAAAACAATCCCAATTGGCTCATTATCGCCCTCGGTATTTTCCTCTTTACGAAAATAGTTAAGATACAAATTCATCTGTCCTATATCATTATGTTCAATTTCTCCCCGTTTAAGATCAATCAATACAAAACATTTTAATATACGATGATAAAAAACAAGGTCAACATAATAGTGAGTATTTGCCAGGGTGATCCGGTATTGCCGTCCTACAAAAGCAAACCCCTTCCCCAATTCCAATAAAAACGCGCCAAGATTCTGAATTAACCGGTCTTCCAGTTCATCCTCATGGTAATGATGATGCTCCGGGATACCTAAAAATTCAAATACATACGGATCTTTGATAACATCCTCTGGTCTGTTAAATTCGGTTCCCTTTTCAGCCAGCTTCAAAACTCCTTTTTTATCCTTACTCAATGCCAGACGATGAAATACCATACTATTCATTTGCCGGCGCAATTCCCGTACACTCCAGTTTTCCTTTTCACATTGCTTTACATAGAATTGTATTTCCATCTCATCATCGGCCTTCAGGATTTCAAAATAATGACTCCAGGTCAATTGGTGAGACAGTGTCTCACCAATTGGAAAGGTAAGATACAGTTTACGGATATACACTAAATTTGAACGACTAAAGCCCTTCCCATAGGCCAATGTCAAATCCCGTGATAAACGATCCAAAAGTTCTGAACCATATTCTGATTTTTCTTCGCCATGCTGCTCAAATTCGACAATGTACTTGCCGATTTGCCAGTTGGTTTGTACCAGAAGTGTGTTTACCGCATAGGCCGCTTTTTTACGGCCTTCTTGTAGGAGTTGGCCTATTTGGGAGATAAGGCCGGTGTAGGGGGCGTTTGTGGGGAGGTTAGTCATTGAGTAGGTCCTTTATTCCTAGATATAATACTATTGTCTGGGGGAATTATAGGAAAATAATCAAATATTGTTAAAGCTTCTTCCATGTACTTTCTCCCAAAATTTAGTGCCAGGGACCTTTGCACTGCCCGTCAAGCTGGGTAAAGATGATCAGCTCTTTATCATTTTTATAGTCGGAGCACAGTCTTTCAGCCGCCAGTTTCAATTGTGATTTCGTTTCTTCCTTGCGGACAGAATGGATGATTTTTTTCGTAATGAGCATCCGCTGATCTGGGGGCAATTCGTTGATTTTTTCTATGACTTCCAGTGCTTCCATAAAAATACTCCTAATTTGGTGACAGGCACCTTTGCACCGCACAGGTATAGCGGGATACCGTTATTTTTGCTTTGTTCTATTTTCTATTAAATTCTTACTAAATTCGTGTTGATTCGTATATGCTATTACAAAAGTATGCCCATCTTTTCTCCCAATAAGCAATCTTCGCGGCCCGCTTTTGTTCCCACCTATTCCTGATATCCGTGGAGAAACTACATCAATTCTAAATAAGGTATAGCCATTACAAGAATTTGGATTATTAGAGTGAATATCAATGCTGAATTTTTCCCTATCGGCCTTCTTTTTTGCAGGAGAATAAACTATCCCCCTAAATGCTGAAAAGAGGATATTTTTTAATTCATCTTCCTCACAATCTTTTATATCATGAAAAAAATCAGGAAAATAATTAATATCGTCAATTTTGGTAAAATCATAAATATCTATCTTATGCATCACACATATAATAAATATCAAATCTTTTATCGTATCTTTGTTCACTGCTTTTAGAGCAAACAAACCGCTGTCATAGTTCTTTTCGGCCAAAATATCAACAGCAGATTGAATATTGGTTATGTCGAATGCTGGCACATCAAAATCAATACTCATTTTGCAGTTTTGATTTACACATGTATCATTTAGGCAGTTCACTTTTCCAATGATTAGTTTTTCGTAATCCATGAAGATTGGAAAATCTCCTAGTCGTATAAACTGTAAAAATTTGTTTATTGAGAAGCGATACGATAATTCAGTCTTATTTACCAAAAAAGGAACATCGCAATCTATTTTGTCAGTATTTGATCCAAACATTGTATTCGATTGAGTCGACCCCATCTCTGACAATAATATGCGAAATTTACCAGTACAAAAATACGGTTGCAGTTCTACTGGTATTAGAAATATTATAAATGTATTGTATTTTCTTAACTCTTTAATCATATCGTGTAAAAAACGAAATATTTTATCATGATTAATTGAATTTATAATATTATTTTCTATTACAGGAGAAAGTATAGCCTTAAATCTATATTGCATATACTACAGCCTTTTACTGCGCTCGTCGTTTAATAATTGTACTATATTATCATTCTCATCAAGAAACCCTTCCGGTTTATTTATTATGAACCCTAGATCATCGCATTTCATTTCATTGATATGAGATTCATTTTCCTCTTTAACAACCCAGAGCATTTCTATAGTTTTATCAGTATTTAACAACTTGTGGTATAATACACGATTTATTATATATTCACTGTGAGTTTCTACAATAAGTTTTTTGCCGAGCTTAATCATTTCAACAAAAAAATCTGCAAGCCGTGTTTGTAAAGAAGGATGCAAATGTACTTCCGGTTCATCAATAATACAAATTGAATTTTTATGACACAATAGCACATTAACAATCAATGGCAATATTTGACTTATACCAAAACCAACATTCATTATTGAAATATTTCTATTTTTTTCTGTTACTATGGTTTCAGATATTAGGCCTTCTACCAATGTATTTATTTTAAACGAATCAATGTTTGTGATTATGTTTTTTATCCAATACTTTAGGGCATCACTTAATGTCCCCAAAACGACTTGCATAGAGTCAATATCAAATTTATAAGAAATTTTATTAGCCATATCATTTTTTGAAAATAATAATGGGTTTGGATATTCTGTTTCAACATACACTCGCTTGGGGTAACCACGGAATGGCAATACAAAATTTATTTCGTCCGTAAATTCCTGTTGTAAGCGTATTAAGTTTTTCGGAAAATTACTTCTTAAGGAAATAAAATTTTCATCGTACTCTTTTTCTAATAAAAGTTTTTGAAATTCATCTATTAAAAACAGATGTCGATATTTTTCATTAATACATGTTACAATTTGTGATATATCAATATCAAGACCAATTATGAGAAAGTTCAGGCAAATAATATTCTTAAATTTTGTAAATTCAACAGTATCTGATAATAAATCTTCAAGTTTTTCATATACCATATCATTTTCCTGGCATTTTTTCTTAAGATAATCAAAAAAATAATCATTGAATTCGTTATAATCAAACGAAAGACATTTATATGATTTTACATAATATTGATCATTTCTTCTCTCAAACGAAAAAGATGAGTCTTTGTCTATTATCTCCATAGTATCAAGAACTAATGCGGCTTTTTGATTTTCATCATCTTCAGTATCAGACGTACTTTTTATTAATTTATATGAAATACTTAATTTGATAGAATCATCATATTCAACTGTAACAGATAAGTTTTTGTTAATGTCATTAAGAACTTCATCTGGATTTCCCAATTGCAATATATCGCCATTTAATTTTAAATTTGGAGAATGTGAATTCATTTTTGTTGCATAATTAATATTATTAATTGATTGTTTTAGCAGTAAAAGCATTTGATAAATAGTACTCTTGCCACTATTATTCAATCCAGAAATTAGAGTTAAATCAGAAAAATTAATAAGTACTTCCTTTTTAAAGCACTTGAAATTTGAAATCATTATAGATTTAATCATAGCTTAATCCTCTTGTTTACTATAATAATTCTATACATTCATTTTGTCAATAGACCTTTTCTGCTAAACCACGACAAACGCATGAAAATCCGTAATTCATTGTAGGACAAGGAATTACAGAAAGCCGCCCGGAATCGGTTCGATTTACTAATTCCTTAACTTTTCCGTGCCGCACGGACGCAGTATACTTTATCGAATATTTCTGGTTTGACGTTTCCATAGCGTCCTTTATACTCCTATTCCTCCCAAACCCCATCCACAACCCTCTTAATCTTCTCCATATATTCTATCATAAGCTCCCGGCATCCGTCAACTACCTTTTGTTCAGCCTCAATCTTCGTTACAATCTCACGTTGGACTTCAGTAGGAGGAAGTGCGATTGTAATATCTCTAATAACTTGTGCATTCAGATTGCTTTGGTTTCCACCTCTTGCTTCACTTATCTGTCTTAGATATTCATATTTTGAACTTAACATATAGAACAGAAAATCATTGTTAATATCATCGCTTTTTCTCGTAATTGCAGCACATGCCTGATTAATCGCAGCATTAATTTCCAATATAGCAACTTTTCCTCTTGTGACTCCTTGCCCATACATCGCCATTAAAATGGTTCCACCGTCTATCATAGTTGCGGATGAATTCTCTAAACCCTTCTTTGTAATAAATTCTTCTGCATTAAATATCCTATTGAAATTTATCTGACCAGTTTTAATCCAAGGAATATCACCATTCCAATAATCAGCAGTATCTCTGGATGGTGTTCCTCCAGATTTTATCCTGCATACATCCCCCAACTTCACCATCGGCCATTCAGGATCAACCTCAATATGCGGCTTCCAATTATCCACCACCTGCCGAGCCCCATCAATAACCTTCTGATACCCTTCAATTTCCATTAGAATTTTCCGCTGGGCTTCAAGTGAGGGCAGAGGTATTTCAAGATTTTGATATGCGGTATTATCTAAGTTCCTGATACCACTGGTCTGTTTTTGTAAATTTTCGGTAGCACCTTCTTTGTATAAATAGTGAAGACACCGCCATAAATAAAACGCATCTATTCTTTCATCTTTAATACGTATACGGGCCGTAAAATTACTATAAGAGTATTCTCCATCATT
Source organism: Spirochaetia bacterium (assembly GCA_025997595.1). Taxonomy (GTDB): domain Bacteria; phylum Spirochaetota; class Spirochaetia; order Treponematales; family Breznakiellaceae; genus BNUT01. The sequence continues at coordinate 20,776 of BNUU01000018.1, forward strand.
AATATTAAATATCACTACACGGCCAACCGGTTGAGTTGGTCCTCCTCCAGATTTTTCCAAAATAATATCACCATACTTCAATAAGCGGGATTCAAGTTGCCGAATTTCTACTGGATGTTCCGCAATATCTGAAAGATTTAAACGACCGTCCTTTGAAAAATTTGTATTACGCAATATTTTGATTGTCTTTAATGGTTCTTTTTCACTTTTCCACAAACCACTCTGAAATTCACACACATCCCCCAACCTCACCATCTCCCACTTCTGCTTCCCCCGCCTCTCCACCACCCGGTACCGTTCCCCGGTCAGGTTATACTCCCCATTCTCCGCAATCTTCTCTTTTGCAACTACAAGCACATTTCCCGCGTTACCCTGTGTCGAACCTTCAGTTCGCATCCGCGGACTCTTCTGAAATTTCCTAATCACCTTCAACGCATCCGGCAAATCGTTCTTATCAATCTCCCTCCGCTGAGCCCCCAGCGCAAGCCCGTCATTCTCAATCTTCACAAACAGAATAGCATCGCTCTTGGAAGCAATCTGCCGGTCCAGAAGCAGAATAGAAGTCTTAACCCCCGAATAGGGATTAAACACCCCCGCAGGCAGGGACACCACGGCGTACAAATACTTTTCTATCAGCATCTTGCGGAGCTGTTTGTAGGCGCCGCCGCTCTGGAAGATGATCCCCTCCGGCACAATTACTGCGGCCCGGCCTGTGGGGGTAAGGTGTTCGGCGATGTAATCCACAAAAAGCACCTCGCTCCGTTTGCTCTGGACGGAAAAGCGTTTGTGGGGGATGATGCCGCCCTTGGGGGACATGAAGGGGGGATTCGCCAGGATCACATCTGCGTATTCATTCCAGCGATCTTCGCTGGTCAGGGTGTCGTACTCGTAAATCTGGGGTTGGACAAAGCCGTGGAGGTAGAGGTTCACCAGGGAAAGGCGGACCATGTCCGGGGAAATATCGTAGCCCTTAAAATTGGTGAGGAGCTTTTTCCGTTCCGATGGGGACAGTAAATCGCCGGGGCGTTGCACCGCTTTTGTGGTGCCGGTGTTCGCTTTACGGATGTGCTTGTAGGATGAAATGAGAAATCCTGCGGTGCCGCAGGCGGGGTCAATGATGGTCTCCTGTTTTTTGGGGTCAAGCACAGCTACCATAAAATCGATGATGTGCCGGGGGGTGCGGAATTGTCCGGCGTCGCCCTGGCTGTCCAGAACCGACAGGAGATACTCAAAGGCGTCCCCTAAATCTTCGGAATGATCGTAGGAAAATTCGTTGATGGTTTTAAGAAAGAGCTTGAGGGTTTCCGGGTCACGGTAGGGGAGATAGGCGTTCTTGAAAATGTCGCGGAATAATTGGGGGATGTTCGGATTCTGATTGAGCTTGGCAATCGCTTCCCCGTAGAGGTTGATCAACTCAAAGCCGCCGAGCCGGGGATCAAAGATATTTGACCAGGCGTATTTTTTGTAGGCGCCTGAAAAGAAACTCGACTTGCCGCCCATGGATACCGATTCCTTATCCATGTCGTCCATGAATTTATAGATGAGGGCTATGGTGATTTGTTCAACCTGGCTGGAGGGAACCGGCACTTTTCCTACCAGTATATCACGGGCGGCATCAATTCTGCGTTTTGTCACATCATCTAACATTGTTCAATCCTACATTCCTATTACGCTACAAAATTATTTAGGGGTACGAAGTCTTTAATATACTCCGGTATGGCCCTGCGGAGTTCCGCTGTCAATGCCCGGAATGCTTCCCCGTAGGGGCTTACATTGAGCTGGCTGAAATCGCCCGTGTCTATTATATCCCTAAAGTCCGTATCGGTGATATAGGCGTTAAACACCGTTTTTGCGGAATCAAAATATGCCTCGCCGGGCATATACCGACTGTCAAATTTATCAAATTCCTCACTTAAGCGCTCATCTTTGGTCTTGAAATTAGAATCATTGGTGAGTATTTTCTCGATGATTTCCTTTAATCCAATACGCCAATCCACGTTTATTGCCTTCCGCAGTTTCTCCAAAGTAAAATAATCTGTTGGTTTGTTGAACACGTTTTTTTCGATATAGGTTAACAGTTCATCCCACTTCCCCGCTTCGTACTGCTCTTTAATGACGGGATGATCACTTATGATGGTGTGACCAAACCGTTCAAAGAACATCCAGTCAACCTTCATCCCCTCGCTTCCTATTTCTTTCTGGTTCAGGGTACTTAGCCTGTCATCAATAGTACTGTTATACACATCAGACCAATTCGACGGTAAGGGTGAATCCCCTGCCCATTCGGCCTGCGGCTTTGATTTCGGCACTTTTAACACTTCATCGTAGTTAAACTTTTCCTCGAAGTATTCGCAGTTGGCAAAGAAGTCAAACAGCTTGAACCGGCTTTTCTGAACAGTATCCAACTGCTCTTTCTTTTTAGGATCGATCATCTGCCCGGTAAAATCATGCTTCCGGGTTCCCCGGCCCTTTATCTGGATGAAATCGGTGGGGGAGAAAATCGGACGCATCAGACAGAGGTTGAGAATGTCGGGGCAGTCGTAGCCGGTGGTCATCATCCCCACGGTTACGCAGACACGAGCCTTACTGGTGATATAGGCGGGATCAAAATTGCCGGAGCCTAATAGTTTGTTGTTGGCAAAGTTCACGGTAAACTGCTGGGCATCGGCAATCCGGGATGTTACCTGAATGGCAAAATCGGACTGGTATTTGCCGGGAAACATGGCGTGGGCATATTCATTCAAAATCTGGGTGATCTTTGCCGCATGGTTTTGGGAAACGCAGAAAACAATGGTCTTGCCGATCTCACGACTGATAGGGTCCGTCAGGGCGTTTTCCAGAAAGACCCTACAGAAGGCCCGGTTGGTATTATCGGAAAAGAATTTCTTCTCGTATTCCTCGTAGCCAAAAATCTCCTCCGCTTCTTCCCCGTCTTCATTCAGGGCAATTACCGCATAACCCTTATCAGAAAGCAGTTGGGTGGTAATCTCCGTCCGGGCATCAATCACTATTGGGTTTACCAGAAAGCCCTCTTTAACCCCGTCCAGCAATGAATAGCGGAAGGTCGGCTCCCCGGTCTCACAGCCGAAGGTTTTGTAGGAATCCAAAAGCAAACGCCGTTCCAATTCTCTTGGATCATCGGCGCCTAATGCTGCGGCATCCACATGCTTCAGGTAATCCTTTGGCGTTGCGGTAAGCCCCAGCTTGTACCCGATGAAGTATTCAAACACCGCCCTACTGTTCCCGCCAATACTGCGGTGGGCTTCGTCGGAGATCACCAGTTGAAAATCGCCCGGCGCAAATTCCCGTTTGTACCGGTTCCTGGAAAGAAAGGTTTGAATGGTGGACACCACGATATTTGCATTGTGCCAGTCATCCCGGTGCTGCTTGTAAATGCGGGTGATGTAATCGGGCTTTAGATAGGCGTTAAAGGCTTTTTCGGCCTGCCGTTCCAGTTCCACCCTATCCACCAGAAACAGTACCCGCCGCCGGGCGTTTCCGGTCCGCAGAAAAAGCCGGATCACTGCGGCGGACACCAGGGTCTTTCCGGTTCCCGTAGCCATCTCAAAAAGGAAACGGTTTTTTTCGGCGGCAGCCGCCCGCTGCAGCGCCTGCACCGCCTTAATTTGATAGGGCCGCAGGAACCGCAGATTATTTACCTTGATAAAATCGTTACGGGTTTTTTCATTCTGATACGATGGGTCTTTCTGGTAATCCGGCTTTTGGGTTTGCACAATATAATCACGGTCTATCAGTTCATCCGCCAGAGCTTTTCGATTCGGCTCGAATTCATCAATACTGTTCACATTTTCCGGGGAGGGAAAGCGGCTTATGATACTGGGGTTGCCGCACTCTAAATCCCAAAAATAGTGGCTGTTCCCGTTGGACAGAATGATGAACCGGCAATGCTGGGCTTCGGCATACCGCCGGGCCTGCTCTTTGCCGAACAGTGGGTTCTTATCCTCCGCCTTGGCTTCAAGCACGATAAAGGGATAGCCCTGATTATCAAGCATGAGGAAGTCGATAAAGCCGTTTTTGGTTTTCTCAAAATCCTGACCGAATTCGTTAAACTTTGTTTCGGTGAGCTTTACATTGTTCTCTAAAAGGATATTTGCCTTACCATCGGGGGTGTCAAAAAAGCGCCAGCCGGATTCTTCAAGGAGTTTGTTGATCTTGATCCGGGCCTTCGCCTCTTTTGCCGCCATGGAACCGCCTTTTTCGGCCCAGTATACCCTATGTCAAATATTTCTGTAAGACTTAATTGCAGCCGGGACATCCTTTCCCTGCCTGCCGAAGACCGTAATGATCTGTACCGTATTTTGAACAAAATGCTCAGAAAAAATCAGCTTGAAAGGCAAAGTTTAGCTTCTAATCTTTAATATATCGTTTTTCTTCCATACTTGAAAATCCCCCCTATACGGGGTATCCTTCCCCCACAATGGACAAGCTCATCATAAAGGGCGCGCGGGAGCACAACCTTAAAAATATTGACCTGGAACTGCCCAGGGATAAACTTATTGTCATTTCCGGCCTTTCCGGCTCGGGGAAGAGTTCCCTGGCTTTTGATACGATTTTTGCCGAGGGGCAGCGGCGCTATGTGGAGAGCCTTTCCGCCTATGCCCGGCAGTTTTTGGGTCGCATGGACAAGCCCGACCTGGATTACATCGAGGGGCTTTCTCCGGCTATTTCCATTGAGCAGAAAACCACCCACCGGAACCCCCGTTCCACCGTGGGGACGGTGACCGAAATCTACGACTACTATCGCCTCCTCTACGCCCGTATCGGCGTTCCCCATTGTCCCCAGTGCGGCAGGGAGATCCGGGAACAGCCCGTGGACCAGATCATCGACACGATCATGGCCATGGGGGAGGGTGTGCGCATCCAGCTTTTGGCCCCGGTGATCCGGGGGAAGAAGGGGGAGCATCAGAAAATCGTAGAGGATGCCCGGAAGGCCGGGTTTGCCCGGGCCCGGATCGACGGGGTGGTGGTGAACCTGGACGACGAAACCGCCATCAAGCTTGATAAACAGAAAAAACATTCCATAGAGATTGTGGTGGACCGGTTGGTGATCAGTGCTGAAATCCGCTCCCGGCTGGCGGAGTCTGTGGAGGCCGCCCTCAACGCGGCGGACGGGATCATGCTGGTGGCGGTGCAGAAGGGGGACGGCAAAGGCGGCCGTGCCGAAGATGGCGCCAAGGGCGGCGGCGCAGGCGGTTCAACCGAGCATTTTTTCAGCCAGAAAAACGCCTGCCCGGACTGCGGCATCTCCATCCCGGAATTGCAGCCCCGGCTCTTTTCCTTCAACAACCCCTACGGGGCCTGCCCGGCCTGTTCCGGCCTGGGGGTAAAGCTGGAATTCGATCCCGATCTGGTCATCCCCAACCGGTCCCTGTCCTTTAATGAAGGGGGCTGCGTCCCCTATAATCCCGACGCCCCCTGGTATCGCAGCCGTTTTGAGGCTCTGGCAAAGCATTTCAGGTTCAGCCTGAATACTCCCTTTAAGGACCTGCCCAAAAAGGTGATGGACGCCATCCTCTATGGTACCAAGGATGATATTGAGATCCACTACAAGAACAAGGAAGGAACCAACCATTTTGATTACAACTCCCGGTTCCTCGGGGTTCTGGAGGAGCTGAAGCGCCGGTACATTGAAACCCAGTCCTCTGGGGTAAAGGACTGGCTGGAAAAGTTCATGAGCCAGAAGCCCTGCGAGGAATGCGGGGGCAAGCGGCTCAAGCCGGAGGCCCTGGGGGTCACCGTGGGGGGCAAGAACATCTGGGAACTTTCCAGCTTTTCGGTCACCGATTCCCTCAAATTTTTCGATTCCATCAGATTCAATAAAAACGAAAAGAAGATCAGTTACCAGATTTTGAAGGAGATTAACGCCCGGCTGGGGTTCATGCAGAACGTGGGGCTGGATTACCTCACCCTGGAACGCAAGTCCGCCACTTTATCAGGCGGCGAAGCCCAGCGGATAAGGCTGGCCACCCAGATTGGGTCGAGCCTTGTGGGGGTGCTCTACATCCTGGACGAGCCGAGTATCGGCCTCCACCAGCGGGATAACCAGCGGCTCATCGACACCCTGCTGTATTTACGCAACCTGGGCAACACCCTCATTGTGGTGGAGCATGACGAGCAGACCCTCCGCACCGCCGACTACATCGTGGACCTGGGGCCCGGCGCCGGGGTTCACGGCGGCGAGGTTGTGGCCCAGGGGACGCCAAAGGAGGTGATGGCCATTGAAGGCAGCCTCACCGGCCAATACCTGGCGGGGACCCTGACCATGAAGATCCCCCAAAAGCGGCGGCAGGGGAACGGCAATTTCCTGCGTCTGACCGGTGTCACCGAGCACAACCTCAAGGGCATCGACGTGGAAATTCCCCTGGGGGTTTTTACCTGCATCACCGGGGTCTCCGGTTCCGGCAAGTCCACCCTGCTGAGTGATGTGCTCTACCCGGCCCTGGCGAATCAGGTTTACGGTTCCAACCACGCGGAAGGGGAATATGAGGCCATGGAGGGGGCGGAATTTATCGACAAGGTGATCGATATCGATCAGAGCCCCATCGGGCGCACCCCCCGGTCAAACCCCGCCACCTACGTGGGGGTCTTTTCCGGTATCCGGGACCTCTTCGCCAGCATCCCGGAGGCGAAGATGAGGGGCTACAAGCCGGGGCGTTTTTCCTTCAATGTCCGGGGCGGACGCTGCGAAAACTGCTCCGGAGACGGGACCATCAAAATCGAGATGAATTTCCTCCCCGATGTGTATATCACCTGCGATGTATGCCACGGCCGGCGCTTCAACAAGGAAACCCTGGAAATCCGGTTTAAGGGCAAGAATATCGCCGATGTGCTGGACATGACCATCGAGGAAGCGGCGGATTTTTTCGTCTCCATACCCCACATAAGCCGGAAGATGGACACCCTCCTCTCGGTGGGCCTGGGCTACGTCAAGCTGGGGCAGTCCGCCCTCACCCTTTCCGGGGGGGAGGCCCAGCGGGTCAAGCTGGCCCTGGAACTTTCCAAGCGATCCACCGGCAAAACCCTCTATATACTGGACGAGCCCACCACGGGGCTCCACTTTGCCGATGTGAAGCAGCTCATGGAGGTGATCCAGCGGCTGGTGGACCAGGGGAACACCGTGGTGATGATCGAGCACAACCTGGATGTGCTGCTCCAGGCGGACCACCTGATCGACCTGGGGCCCGAGGGGGGCGACAAGGGCGGGAAAGTGGTGGTTACCGGAACCCCCGAAAAGGTGGCGGACCATACCCGGTCTTATACGGGGCTCTATATCAAAGAATTACTGGATCGGAACCGGTCAAACCGGAAGGCTGCTTCGGGGCAGGGCGCCCGAAAAACCGGATCTTCCCGGTAACTATGAGCGGCGCCCAGTCCCGGTTTGCAAGCATAATCCTCTTGGTTATTATGCTGTTTTTTTCCCATGCCCTGACCGTTCACGCTCAAACAGCCGGAGACGGGGCCGGGGAAATTCCCGCAGCGCCCTCCGAGGGTGTCTCCGGGGATGCCGCTGCGGAAGCGTCTATTATCAATATGGATATCAGGACCTCCACCCTGACGGAGTTGGCCTCCTGGTGCCGGAGCCTGGGGCTTTCCGAAGGGGGGACCAGGGATGAACTGGTAAAACGGCTGCGGGATCATTTTCATGTAACCGCCCCGGCCGACCTTGCCCAGGAAGCAACCAACAAAAAGGTCATTACCATCGAATCCGCAAGGAGTACCGAATATTTTACCCTGGAGGAAGTGGACGAGGAATATGCCCGGCTCCGGGGGGATGTTATAGTCAGTCTGAAGGATGGGGATGCCCTGCACCGGATAACGGCCCGGGAAATTCTCTATAACCGGACCCGGAATATTATTACCGCCGCCGGGGGGGTACAGTACATCAAGGAGTCAGGAGAAACCATCGAAACCTTTAGGGGGGACAACATCACCGTCAACCTGGATGACTGGTCCAGTATCTTTTTGGACGGTGTTTCGGAACGGTCCCTCCAGAGTGATGAAACCACCTACCGTTTTGCGGGGACGGTGATTTCCCGCAGCAACGAGGATGTGACGATCCTTACCAATGCGGAAATCACCAATGCCAGTAATCCGGAAGCTTTTTGGTCCCTGAAGGCCGGAAAGATATGGCTCCTGCCGGGATCGGATTTTGCCATCCGCAACGCCGTCCTCAAGGTGGGGGAAATTCCCGTTTTATGGTTCCCCTTCTTTTATTGGCCCTCCGATGAGATAGTTTTCCACCCCGTGCTGGGCATGCGTTCCCGGGAAGGGTCTTTTGTACAGACCACCACCTATGTCCTGGGCCGGCCCACGGCCACCGCCACGTCGGAAAGTTCCCTTACCCAAATGATGGGGAACAGCTCGGATATGGAAAAGGTGCGGGAGGGGATATTTCTGCGAAGCACCGGCAAAAAGGAAATGAATCCCAATGAGACCAGTCTGAAGGTGCTTGTTGATCTCTATGCCAATCTGGGGGTCTATCTGGGGACCGAACTGGTATTACCCAAGAAGGGCGTACTCAGCTCCTTCCAGCTGTCCGGCGGGCTGGGGTTTACCCGGGACGTGAAACAGGTAGGGGGTAATTATACTCCCTTTACCCGGTACGATGGGACCAGCGACTGGAACAAATCCCGGCTTTTTTCCTGGAATGCTCCCTTCCGTTTCCGGCTTAAGACAAACGGTTCCCTGGGGTGGAAGTATGGTTCCCTGTCCTGGGCTGTTCCCTTTTATTCCGATCCCTACGTGGATAAGGATTTTCTAAACCGGTCCGAGGTAATGGACTGGGTCAGCATGATACAGGGGAACTCTCGGAAAGAAGAAATAGATGAAACCACCGATACCACCATTCTGGGGACCTATGAGTGGCGGCTGAACGGAGCGGTAACGCCCCCCCTTCCTGATAAGGTTCGTCCCTATATTTCGACCCTTTCCCTTTCCAGTTTTACCAGTACCATGGCCTTCGGGAGGCGTTCTGCCAAAAGCATAGCCAGCAAAAATTATTCCCCCAGCCGGGAATTTTTCTTCCCCAACAAATTTACCCTCTATTCCATGAGTGTATCCATCGCCGGAACCCCCCTGACCCTTGGGGCCAATAAAACAACGGCGGAAAAGGACCCTCCGCCGGAGGATGATCCCTTCAAGAATATCGGCCTCCCCCGTTCCCCCTGGGGGGAGGCTGCGGCGGAAGAAGCCGCCAGGGCCGCCACAGGTACGGTGAACCTGGTTCCCCCGGTGCTGGGTCAGCGTTTTGACATCAAGAAAACCGGGGGGCCCCGGTTCAGTATCGACTACCGGCTTACCCCTTCCGCCGCCTCGGAGCTTCAGTTTCGGACCGGTCATTTGCAAGAGGCTGAGGATGTTGATTGGAGCAAGGTTTCTTCGATACTTTCTACCATCCAGGGGGACGCAAGCACTTCCTTTGGCCTGAGCCATGCCGACGGGCTCTATTCAAACACCTTCAGGCTGAGCGGCGCCGGTACCTGGCGGGATTACACCTACATCAACGAAGATGCGGAGGAGGTTGCCGGCGGAAAAAAAACGGCCTTCCAGAACTCCGGGGCGAATGCCGCAACCTACTTTTCCTCTTCCTACGACTTTAGTTCTACCGTAAAGCCCCTGTACCGTAACGCCGTATGGGGAAATTCAAGCCTCCAGTATTCATTTAAGGGACTCATGGCAAAGTCGGTCTTTAAGAACAACAAGGCCGATTCCGGCCTCACCATGCAGGATGAACCGGAATGGGATATACAATACGGCTCCTGGGACAAGGATAACCTGGATTCCCATCAGTTTATCACCAATCTTGCCGCAAATGTGAGGGATAAGCTCCAAACTTTTACCCTGACGGCGGATCTTCCCCCCAAGGATCCGACCCTTACGGGGAATGCTACCCTGCGGGCCTGGATCAGCGAGACCAGTCTTAATATGCGGGTTGTCAACCCTGCGGATGATGATACACGGAAAATGGAACCCTTTCGGCTGACCGAGACCCTCCGGTTCGGGACTTTTGGCTCCCTTTCGCAGACCATGGTGCTTGATCCGGAAATAAGGGAATATACCAACCTTACCACCAGCCTTACCCTTTGGGGATTTACCACCTCCTATACGGCGGTCCGCTCGGTACCCTATGTTTTCAACTATAACAATCCCGACGGGAGTGAAAACGGGTGGAGGCTGAATCCCAACAAGATAGAGATACTCCACCCCCAGGAACTGAGCTTTGGCTATGTCCAGAACTTCAAAAAGGTAGAATTCTGGAAAAAGCGGCTTTCCTTTTCTTTCAATGTTAGTACCAAAATGACCTTCGATCTTCAGCGTTATACCTATTCCCGGCTTAATTTCAATCTGGGATTTATCCTGGGGATAACCAAATTTCTCGATCTTTCCTTTTCCGCCACCTCGGAAAATGCCTCAATATACCGGTATTTCAGGAACATGCCCGGTTTTTGGCTCCCCATTTCCGCTGAAATGGGGGACGGCCCCCAGAACAACTTTTTCCGGGATCTCTTCAATTCTTTCCGGTTTGGCAATGATGAGGCGCGGAGACTTTCCGGTTTCAAGCTGAAGTCCCTTAAGTTCGAGGCAACCCACCACCTGGGGGACTGGAACGCCAAGCTGGGGATGACCGTCTCCCCCTATCTTGACCGGGCCCCAACTACCCCTGTCTATAAACTCAACAACGAAATTTCCTTTGTGGTCCAGTGGATCCCCATCAGCGAAATAAAAACCGAGATGGCAAAGGACAAGGGCGAGTGGACCTTTAAGTAGTGTCCGCGGGGGGCCGGGGCTCCTGCATTTCCTTTCAGATTTTGAAAAATCACCAATTTTCCGATTATTTTTCAGAAATTTTCAAAAAAAGTTGATATTTTGTTTCCTCTGCGATATATTACTTGGTAATGACAATTCATAACCCGGTTAATTGCCGGCAAATAACCTTTAACACCTCCACCCCCTCCCCTTCTCACCCTTCCCTTCCCAGCCCCCTCCTCCCACTCCATTCCCTTGACTCGTCCTCCCCCTCCCTTTCTTCACTCTCTCCTTGCATCTCTGTCCGTTCCTCTCTCTTTTACCTACCGTTTCTCGC
>BNUU01000019.1 GCA_025997595.1 Spirochaetia bacterium
AGACGCGCCGCCAGCGTTCGTTCTGAGCCAGGATCAAACTCTCCATGATATGTTTTCTATCAGACCGAAGCCTGGTAGATATACCAATTTGAGCGACTAATCTACCCTACGCCCCGGAATATTGACCAAGCCAATCCCCCAGAACGAAGCGCAGCTTCGTCTTCCTTCCTCTCCTATACGCTTGCGTATCTTTCCTCTTTCCTAACAACTCCCCAACCGCCTGCCATTCTTTGAGAATTGAACCGTTAGGCTCAATTCTCATTAAATGACAAACCGCAGGTTTGTCATTCCTTCTCCCCTTCCCTATATTGCCAAAGATCACGGTTTGGATCGGCCTTTTGGCTAACCCTGGCCTGTTATTGCCCCATTACGGGACAGGGCCGTTCTTTCAGGAACGGCTTGCAGACAATACTACACCTCAATAATTCTGTCAAGTCCCTGGACCATGAATTAAGATGTTTTGCTATCTTTTGAAAGATTCTTTTCTGGTTCATCATCAATTTGACAATCTGATTTCTTCATCCGATTCATCAAACTGATAACGAACAAATATGCAGAAAAAAGTGGTGGGGCTGACCCCCAGCATTCACCGGCACATTGAAACTTACAAAGAACGTATCTTCACTCAAAAAGATATAGACTAATATACCAATATGAAAAAATAAATTCAAGTGGTTTTATGCGTTTTTACAAAAATATTGCTCCCTGGGGACATTCATGTCCCGCGGCTCCGGAGATCCGCTTCCCGCTTTTCGATTGCCTCTTTTACGGAAGCAAGTTCCGCAAGGAGGGTCTTGACCGAAGGGGTATCAACGGAGATGGTCTTTGCCCCCTTTTCCGCAAAGGCATGGTAGGTCTCGGCCCCCAGGCGGCCGGTGAGCTTCCTGGCCTGATTCTCAAGCTGTTTGATTTCCAGGGTCAGGACCCCCCGTTCGCCCAGATCCTGGGCCTTTGCCCCGGCTTTGGCCGCAAATTCCCTTGAGGCATGGTAGCCCTTTTCGCCCCAATCCTGGGCCTTTTCCCCGGCTTTGGCGGCTAAATCCTTTGAAACCGAAATCCCCTGCTCCAAAAGTTCCTTTATTCTGTCACTAAACGCCATCTTTATCTCCTTTTCCCTGACATGAGTATAATACATATAGGCATCCTTGCCAGGGTTCTTCCGAATATCGGAGCATCACTTCTTCCGCCGGAATACCCGGTAATTGATGTGGGGGAAGATGTTGTGGCGGCGCTCAAGGTTGGTGAGCCATTCGGTGCTGATGTAATTACTGCCCAGGGCTTCATAGATGGTGGTGAAATTCCGCAGGGCGTCTGCGATTTGGGCGCGGGCAAAACAGGCGGACTCCTGTTTGTAGAGCATTTTGGGCCAGTCCGAGGCTTGAACCAGGAGAATTTCACGGGCGGCCTGGTTCAGGGACCGCTCCTTAAGGCCCGTGTCGTCGGGGAAACGCTCCGCCAGCTCTATCATCCGGTCCAGGGCGCGGATGCTGTGGCGGTACATCCAGTCGTTGGAGGCGTCCAGCCACATTTCGGCGTACCCGTTGACGCCACAGGAAGAATATTCGGGGGTGACCGTTTCAAAGGAGGCAGAGTCCTGCTTGTAGAGGAATTCCGCAGGGGTCATGAACTGAATTTCCTTGCGTAAAGCCCCTTCCCGGAAGAGGGCTTCGATAAACTGGGGGCCCTCGTACCAGTGATGGCCAAAGGTATCCGCGTCAAGGGCACAGAGGCAGAGGGGGGGCTCCTCCATGTATTGGGAGGCGGCGGTGAGCCGGTTTATCCGTTCATCAAGAAAGCGGCGGGCATCCTCCACGGCGGCTTCCGCGGCGGCCTGGGGATCGTAGAGCTCCTTTTCTCCCGGTAAAAGGCCGGGACCGGCCGGGTTTTTTCCGGTACGGTGCGAAGGGGATGGGTTGCGCCAGTATTTGTAACCCGTGGGACGGCGGAAAGCATTTTTTCCCAGGAAGGCCCGTACCAGTTCCGGGGGAAGTTCGTACCCCACATCCTCGTTGTTATCCCGGTAAACTGATGTCTGCATGAAAGCGGAGATGTCCCCCTCCGCATAGTACTCCCTGGGGATCACAAAAAATGCCGAGGGGGTTTTAACGGGGTAAAAACTCCCCCTTGTCGCGGCAGGAGTCCCGAAAACAAGGCTGTGGGTTTCCGCAATGGTATACCCAAAGTTATAGGAGCGGAGTATCCTGTCCAGTTCTGCGGTCCAACCCAGCTCGGGCAGGGCGAAGCCCTGGGGGTTTTTGCCGAAGTGATTCCGGTAGGAAGCAATGCCCACCTCTATCTGGGCCTGGACCGCCTCGGGGAAGGAGGTGTAAAAGGGCAGAAACGCATGGGTCGCGGCGGCGGCAAGGATTTCAAGTTTACCCTTCCGCTGGTAATGATCAAAGATACTGAGTATCCTCCCCCCGTAGCGCTCGGTAAAGGCGATCCGCCGATCCACCGCCCTGTCATAGTACATCCGGGCCAGTTTTTGCTTTTCGCCCTCCCCCAGGGTTCTTTCCAGCTCATTTTTGCCGAATTTGATCTGTTTATCCGTATATTCAAGGTACTTTTGGAGCAGAAGTTCATCTTCCAGAAGATGACAGAGGATGGGCGAAAGGGATATCCCCAGACGGAAGGGGATATGATCCCCATCCAGCCGGTCCATGACCTGCAGCAGGGGGATGTATGTTTCGGAGAGGGCTTCAAAAAACCAGATTTCTTCGTCGCTGGGGGACGGATCAAGCCCCTTGGGATCACAGTGCCTGATAAAAGGCAGATGGGCCTCCAGGACCACCGAGATAACGGGACGTTTCGGCAGTACTGCCGTCGGTAACACCCTGGGTACCATTAGGCGGAAGGCTCCCCGATGTTACCGGCCCCATATTTTGCCCGGGGCTGCCGATCCGCATTCCTGATTACCCGGAAATCCTCCGCTCCGGAGAGGCGGGTAAGGGCGCCAAAGCAGGCAGCCATCGGAACTAGGGCTGCCGTATCGGATTTACCCGGCTGCGCTGGGGAATAACTGTGGACAGGCGGCTGAAGACGCGGCATGGTAAACACACGGGATACTGCCAGTACTGCCGGTTCAGGCCCCCGGAGGACGCAGAGTTCCACCTGATACCTGACTGCGGCATGAGCCGCTGCATTTTCCCCAGGACTACCCGGCGAAAACCCCAAATACCAGGCGGTATCATCATTTCCCACGGGAACGGTAAAGGGATTCCCTTTTTGGGCCTCTCCCCTGTTCCCGATGGGGTTTACCCGCAGACAATAGCCTTCAAAATCCGCTTCCTTTTGAAAAAACTCCTTATCGGAGCTCTTTACTTCCCAAAAAAGAAAGGCCCAGAGGGGGTCCCGGATCAAAACCTCGATAAAGGTGATGTTATACTGTTTTGGCAGCGGCGCAGAATCGAGAAAATCCGCCGCCTCAAGGACATCCGCCGTTTCTTCTTCAGCCTCAGCATACTCGGTAGAGGCAACATCCAGCAGTTCCCCGATAATAAAGACCCGTTCCAGGCTGGGAGGGATATCAATGCCAAAAGAATTCGCTAGCCGCACCAGTTCGTTGGTAGTCAGGCTTTCAAGGTAGGGCCTGGTTAACCGGGGTTCTTCCATACCCGGATTATATATGCGGGCCGCCGGGGGGAACAACCCCCCGAAATGGCGGCGTAAGTGTTGCCTGGGCTTCAGAAGTCGCAGGTTAAAAATTAACAAACCCATGCTTTTGACATGTTACCGCAATAGGGGTTCGTTTCTGGCCAATAGCAGGGCATTCACATCGGGGATGGAATAGATCATGTTTTCCACACAAAAACTGATAACCAGATCGAAGATGACGCTGCGGCTTAATGCGTAACCGGCGCTTTCGAGGAGGGCGTCCATTTCGCTGTCCGAAAGTTTCAGGGCAAGACCAAAGGAGATAACCGTAGCTTTTGAAGGCCTGTAGTCCCGCTCCCCCATGATCCGGGAATAGAGCTTGCGGTCAATATCGGCGGCCTTGTAAAGCTCCGGCGGTTCAAGCCCCCGTTCCTCCCGCAGGCGGTTCAGCATAACGGAAAAGGTTTCCCTGTTCTTCTGGCTTTCAATATAGAATGAAATATCACTTTCGGACTTTTCTGCCTGAAAGTGTTTTACCGACTTCTTGCGGTGCAAGAGGCTTGTTTTTTGCTTTTCATAGGTCGGAGCCTTATCGGCAAGATAATCAGACGGTAAACTATGGTGTATGACCCCTACGGAAATGGCGCTTGATAAAGAACCGGCGAAACTTGCGGATTCCGAAAGATCGGGAACCAGATTCTTGGTGATATACCGGTCTAAAGCTTCAAGCAGACGGTTTTCTTTTTCCATAATGTCGTTTCACGGGCGACCACGGCCCATCTCCTTTGCCCTATATTCAAAATAGATTATATCCAAGGAGTGAATTATGGACAACAATCTTACCGAGATCATCTTCCTGCTGGACAGGAGCGGTTCCATGGCGGGTCTTGAGACCGACACCATCGGAGGGTTCAACGGCTTTGTAAAAAAACAGGCGGCACTGGGGCCTGCCAAAGTAACCACGGTGCTCTTTGACGACCAGTATGAGATTCTGCATAACGGTATCAAGGCCGAAACTGCCGAGCTCTCAAACAAGGAATACTTTACCAGGGGGAATACCGCCCTCCTTGATGCCGTTGGTAAGACCATCAAGGACGTGAAAAAACGGATAAAAAACGCCGGCGAATCCGACCAGCCTGACAAGGTCATCTTTGTTATCACCACCGATGGCTACGAAAATGCCAGCCGCCAATACACCTACCAGGACATCAAGGAAAAAATTGAAAAGCAAACTAAAAAGTATGGCTGGGAATTCATCTTCATGGGCGCCAATATCGATGTGGTTAAAGAAAGCGCTCATTTGGGAATCGCCGCGGATAGGGCTTTTTGCTATGAAGCATCCAGAGTAGGCACCGCTAAAATGTTTAGCAAGGCTTACGGTCTGGTCGAAAGGCTGCGGGATAAGGCGTAAAAATTGGAATTGCCCCCTTGTCCAACAACGTAACGCAAGGTAGCATCTGCTTATCGTATGATTACCAAGTATATGGCTCCGGCAACTGCTTGCGTCATACTAAGCTCGGCCATTAAACAGGGGAGTAAGGGCTTAAAAAAAGCAAATTTTTACGGATTTCTGAGTGACTGCGACATTGTATGACGTTTTGGGCTGGTTATAGTGGAGCCTGGACTAGAAAGAAGGATGTTTTTGGGACGATGGCAGGGATGAAAAGCGACGGTAAGCCGCATGGCAATGTAGCGCAAAAAGTTATGGTCAACCGCATACTCGCGGTTGACAGCCTCATCCGGGAGGGGGGATTCCCCAATGCCGCCGTGATTGCAAAAAAACTGGAAGTGACCCCAAGGACCATACAGCGGGACATCGAGTACATGCGGGACATGTATTCCGCTCCGATTGAGTATGACTATGGCCATCGCGGTTACTACTATTCAGAGCCAAACTTTTTCATTAAGAGCGTCCTTTTAACCGAGGGTGAGTTTTTTTCGATTACCCTTTTTGACCAAATGTTGGAGCAATACCGGAATACGCCCCTAGAAGATGATTTACGCCGGATTTTTGCAAAAATCGCCCAAAGCCTTCCGGCTACGGTAAGTGTCCAGTCGGCCTTCTTGAACAATCAGATGTCTTTTATCCCCGATGCGGCGGGTAAGGTGGAGCCAAAAACATTCAAGACAATTTTTACCGCCCTCAAGACCAAGAGTACCATCACTTTTGATTACCAGCCGCTCTCGAAAGAAACGTATATGAAGCGGACAGTGGACCCCTATCATGCCATATCCCAAAAAGGGAATTGGTATGTCATCGGGTTGTGCCATGACAAGAACGAGCCGCGGATGTTCACCTTTTCACGGATTCAGAATGCGGCATTAACCAAGAAGCATTTTACCATACCGCCTACTTTTAATCCGAATGATTACTTTGATAAAGAGATGGGTGTATGGGCCTCGTCCCGTGAACCCGTAACAGTTGAATTGCTTTTTGACAAGGAAATCAGAACATTTGCCATAGACCGTCAATGGCATAGCGGTCAAACAGTTGAACAGCGAAAGGATGGTAGTGTCTACGTGAAGTTCACCACTACGCAAATGCCGGAAGTGCTGCGCTGGGTCTTGGGGCAGGGGCACACGGTGAGGGTGCTGGGGCCGGGGGAGTTGGTGGATATGGTGAAGGATGAGGTGGGGAAAGTGAGGATAATTTATGGGTGACTTTAAGATTGGTTCGTTCAACTGCCTGCATGGCTCTGTTGTCAAGGAAGACATATGTCCAACGACAGGTGAAACCTGCAATCAAACTCTTGCAAAAATTATAAGACTCAAACAAATTGATATAATTGCATTACAAGAATATAACGCTGCTAATAAATTTGCAGAATCAAAATGGAAAATGCTATTAGGCGGTAAGTGGAACATCCTGCCATGCGACTATAGTTCAAGTTTTGCAATTTTATATAATCACGATAAATTCACGCATATAAAATATGACGAAGATGATATGTGTTCCAGGCAATACAGGAATATTATCAATAAAGTGAAATCAAATGGGTACGGCGGTGAATTACAATGGAAACCACAAATAATTTGTTTTCGCCCAAAAAACGAACAAAAAATTGAAATACGAATAATTAATGCGCATATTCGATTTTCGGAAAAAAGGCCGGAACAAAAATTTGTACATATCCCGGAAGCGCAATTGATTACCAGAAAAAATGAATTTGATATAATGGTGTCCATATATGATGATGTAAATTTTTTAATGTTCAATGGTTCTGTTTATACTTTGATGGCAGGAGATTTCAATATGGAACAAAGCCATATTGAACCATTTCTTCGTGAAAAAAATAATCTATTATCTAAATTACATATAAAAAGAAGGGCCACCTTGGGCTTAAAGCAATTGCAAAAATCATCTTTGCATGAAAAAAAGCAGTTGGATTATTTTAATGCAAGTTATGATCATTTTATAGTGAATTCGGAGATTGGAACCGCAGATTCTTTTAGATTTGATACTGTTAAACAATACTTTACATCTGATAATGAAAAACACTATTCGGAATTTTCAGATCATGTGCCAATAATAATGGATTTTTCAATAAGGTAAGGGGGAGTTTATGATTTTTTTAACAATGAAGAAGTTTAACGAATTATCCTCGAAGGTCGATGCGCTTACATCATATATTGGTGCGGAAAATACCAAGGAGATCGTTGATACCGACAAAGCATTGCGTGAAGATGAAAAAATGCGGCAAAAGGTCGCGTATGCGCTTAACCTGTGTACTGTTTCGGTGTCTCAAATTGTGGATTATAATGATATTTATATACTTGAGCAGGAGTATGATGCTATTCTGAACAACCTTAATATTGAGAAGTTTGTAAAGGATGAAGCTTTTCTAAAAGTCCTGAAGCAGATTTTGGATACCATCACTTTCTTTAAAATACAGGAACGTGAAAAGGAAGGGATAGAGGAGAAATACCAGCAGAAGATGCGGGATGCAATTTGGGAAGCTATTCCGAGTCCCGGTATCATTTTAGCCGGTGGAAGCCCGGTAACTATGATCATAGGACTTGCTGCTTCATTCGGTACCGGATATATGAATTATCGAAGAAATAAAAGCGCTTATTTATTGGAAAAAGAAGAGCAGGAATGGCAGTTACAGCGTGCGGCTTTGGAACAATTCAATGGATTGCGCCGTGAATTATTTGAGGCGGCATGGAGGCTTTCAGAACGATATAACTTTAAGGACGAATACCGGCTTACCGAAAAACAAATAACCCATTACAACTCTATTCTTCAGGATAACGATCCGTTACGCCGTTATGAAAGGCTTGATGTCGTAAAAGAAAATTTTAACGCATTCCCTCCCTACTGGTATTACAAAGCCAGTACTGCCAGGGAGATCAGTATCCGCTATGAAAAATCCAATCAGGGTATTGCTGAAAAATACCGGATGTTTGCAGTTGACCATTACGAAAAATTTTCTGAAATTTATACCGAAGATTTAGAATTAATGCGGGAAGACCTTATTGCCTCATCTTGCTTTCTTGAACACATTGCTATGCTTAACATAGAAAGCGACGGCAAAAAAATAAAACATCTGCTTGATCGCGCTGTTCGCCTCGCCGGAAACAATAATGACGTGTTACAACAATGTGTGTTTCATTATTTTTTATTGGGAGAAAAGGAATCTGCCATTAATATACTTCGCCGTCTTATCAATGAAGATTACAATGTGAAGATGAATGGCAAAACGCTCAGTGAAATATACATTTTTCTAAAAGATCGGGCGGCGTATGATATATTAAGCAACAGAATAACTCCTCAAAATGTGACTGATTGGAATGAAGGATCAATTACTAGTAATCGTTTTTCTAGACACATTATTACTAATTATTCTAAAATTGAAAAAGGAAGCACAGAAACATACAGAGAAGAAGAAATATCATTACAGGCTGATATTACTTGTGAAGGACATTTAGTTTTTGACCATTGTATAATTTCTTATGATGCAAAAAACCAACCTGGTAAAATTAAGCTGATGCAAAGCGGTTCGGTTAAGATAAAGCAGTGTGTTATTATTGAAAAAAATACCGAAGGCAAAGGCAATAAAAAGGTTGATTTTTTTATTTCGGGAGAAAGATACACAGCACCAAGTGTTTTGCTTGAAAATACGCTGCTGGATAATTGTAGGTATCTTGCAGAAAATGTTACAGTGAAGATGAATAATTGTATTGTTCGATATTCAAGTAGTGTAACAGAGAAGTATATTATATTTCAAAATTTAGGAGACAATTCCAGAATTGAAAATAGTCTTATTGAGAATACGAATACTGTTACACTAAGAAAACATTATTCCTTGTTTGGTGGAATAGCTGTATTTTCAGGTTGTTCTTTCAGAAACATATCTTTCCACATAAGCGATAAGGATTTTGTGTCAATTAACGCCTGTTCGTTCTTCGATTGTTCAAACATAGCAAGATCCTCATCCCGTTTGGATATTCAGGATTGTTTATTTGAAAAATGTGACAATATTATAACCGAAGGATCAGGGGATCTCATAATTGGGTATTCACAATTTATCGAATGTAGAAATACGTTGTTAGAACACAGTGGAAATTCTGAAATATTCTGTTGTGAATTCTATAATTATTCGTATGAAAAAGACAATGAGCCTTTTCGCGCTGCCTTTGATTATAATTCAACATCTTTTAACCAACATAAAATTTCCGACTGTCTATTTGATACTGCCTATTTTGGTGAAAATCGCTACCTCGTTAGGTGTGAAATTGATAAAGAGAAATATGGCGTAGGGCTGCAAATAAAAGGTTGCAAATTTCAGAACTGCGTAATATCACCGCAGAATGAAAGTATCTTTTATACTCAATCCTTTATTAAAAAATTATTTGGTTCTAAGTACGTAAAATCGGTATCCATTGATAATGACTGCAAAGGGATCAATGATATTCAGAAAGGGAAGGCGGCAGCACCAAACACAAATATAGAAATAAAACGTAAAACAAAGACCGGTGTACCTATAGGCGCTAATCTTGATCCAAACACCATCGGCGTCTCTGGTTATTATGATAAAAATGGGGTTGTATAGTTTAATTGCGAACGAAGTCTTTTTTTGACAGGTTGAAATCAACGATTTATAACGATATTTTCAAAGAAATTTCCTCACTACGACACTGTACGTCGTTTTACCCCTGTTATAATTGATATATAAAGCCGCCGCAGGAACGGGGGCTTAAAAGTATCATAACAAGGAGTATCGTATGGGCAAGAGTGAATGGAATTTGGGCTGGAATGATGATGCGAAGGTCGCCGCCATCTATTACTGCTATCTGTCCCTGGACAAGACAGACAATGAAGAAAAAAAGAAGCATCTTGCGGCACTGTTTGATCCCTGGCAAAAACTTGACTGGTATCTTTCCACATTGGGTTTAAAGGCTCTCGATGAAAAACCACCGGAAAGTGATAATGACTGGGAGACCTTTCTGAAAAACAACCCGGATGTATTATTCTCAATTGTTGGAGGATGGTTACCACAGAAATCTGCACAATATTTCGCAGTTCCCAACAGCCTTGCTTTTGACAATTTTTCCAATGTCAAGGAGGAGATCACCGGGTATTGCGATGAGGTGATTGCAAAATTCGCCGAAGATGAACGGTATGAGTGTATCGTTGAAGAAATGGACCGGCTCGCCGCAGATAATTATTCCGGGTTTTTTACTTTTAATTCCCGAAAGTACCTTTGGGAGTTTGTGTTCCATTCGGTTGGGGGTGGTATTTTGGCCGGTGAAAAGATGAAATATTTGAGCCATTTTTGCCGCATCGCCGGATTGGAAAAAACGGTCTTGTTGGAAATGGAAAAAACGGCAATATCCATCATCGCCATTGGCAAAAAGCGGCTTGAAGCTAAAGCCTCTGATGAAACATACTCAAAAGTTGTGGACATTCTGCATACGCTTGAAACCGAGGAATTAGCATTGCATGAAAAAGTTAAGAACCTTCTTGAAACGAAGCCCAATGATGAGAATGACGATGAACCCTGTGAAGAAAAGATTTACGAGCCTTGGGCTGACGAGGATAGTTCTCTCATTGAAAAACTCGGCGGCGCCCTAATCAACGTCTTTGACGGCATCGCCGATGGGCTGGGCGAACTCGCCGCAAAACTGTAGGAGGAAAATATGTTAGAAAAAGAAGAAAATTTCGCCGGTACAGGCAATCCCTAAATAGAGTTGTTCGGCAGCTCGGTTAGTTGCCGAACAACTCTAATATACCATATGCTTAGCGGGCGCCGTTTAACTTTTACGGTTTTTCTTTAAATTTCTGAATTGTTTCCGCAGCCCCTCCGCCGCCGTAAAAAGCCCCTTGAGCAAAGGCCGGTACGCATAATCCCAGCTGCCCGGCCGGTGGATGATCCGGCCGCCGAAGCCCGTCTTGAAAAGGTAGAGCCCCGCCATGGGGTGGGATGGATCATCGTTAGGCGGTATGCCGAAAAGGTCGTAACCGGTACACCCCGATGCCTTGGCGTCCTCCATGGCCTTCCACTGCAATGCGTAGGGGGCCATCAGGTTGCGGTTGCGGCTTGAAGAAGCGCCGTAGAGGTAGGTTGCATCCCTGCCCCGGACCAGAACTACGATGGCCGCCAGGACTTCGCCGCCGGCTTCACCGGCTTGATATTCGGCGAGGTAGAGCCGCGGTTCCGGAGGGGAACCTCGGCCCAAGCTTTCCAAAGGAAAGCAGGCATTCGCCTGCGCGAGGGTTTGCCGCGCCTGGGTAAAGATGCCGCGGTAGTATTCGATGCCGTGGATGGCGATACCGTCCCGTTTGGCGGTTTCATTGAGGAGGGCGTAAAAGGCCTCAAGCCCTTCCTCATCGGCCCGGCGCACGGTGACGCCTTTTTTCTCCGCAAGCCGGATGTTGTAGCGCCATTTTGGCTTCATGGCGGCGAGGATCGCTTCGGCCGGGGGGCTCAGGTCGACGATCACCGTATCCGGGGGCTGCACATCGGCGCCGGCGCGGGAAAAGGGCTTGCCCACCGGGGGCGGCGGCGCATCGGCCCCTTCGGTGTACCAGGGGGGGTCAAAACGGATAAAGGCGGTATCCCGTGGAAGAAAGCGGCACAGACCAAGGGCAAGTTCAGCCAGGGCGGCGTTTCGGTCATCATTGGTTTGGGGAAAATTGGGCGGCAGTTCCGGGCCCCAGGGGACGTAGGCGAAGGAGATTCCCGGCATCAGGCGGCGGCGGATCAGCATCAGGGGCGCGGTTCCCAAGGGCTCCATTAGAGACCGGGGCTCCGTGGGAGACCGGGGCTCCGCGGGAGACCAAATGCCCCAATCGACAAAAAAGGCCCGGGCATTCCAGCCGAACCGGGCCTTAAAGCTTCCCCAAAAACCGGACTGCAAAAAGAATTGGGCCCCATCACAGAGGGTCAGCTCCGCCGGTTCGATGCTTTTAATGAACTTCACCGTTACCGATGACCTTGGTACGGATCGGCGCGCCATTGAGGGTAAAGGCTTTGCCCCCCGCCTCAACGGTGTTATTCTTCACCGCAATGGGAATTGAGAAAAAGGTGTCGATATCAATTTCTGCGGGGGCTATTTCGGGAACGGCGGCGCCATCCAGGGTCACACGGGTCCCCGTGGGGGTATCCCCGGCATCCAGTACCTCCACCCGTTCCGCCGCCGCGCCGCCATCCATACCACCGGCGCTCTGCTCCTTGACCGGGCCATTGTGGTCGGAGGCGGCAAGGAGCATCCCCCGGCTTTCCACCCCCCGGAGTTTCGCCGGTTTGAGGTTATAGGCCACGATGATGTGCCTGTTTAACAGTTCCTCTTCTTTATAGAAAGGCACCAGCCCCGATACGATGACCCGTTCTTCCGGCGTTCCCTGAACGCCTTCACCTATTTCCAGAGTTTCAATATAAAGCTTGTCCGCCTTTGGATGCCGTTCAATTTTGACGATCTTCGCTACCCGCAGATCCATGGTTGCGGCAAAATCCGGCGCTGCGGCAGCCTGCGGCGCGGCCTTCTCCTCATTATTTATTGCTTCCCGTTCCTTCTGGCTGCCCGAATACCGTTCCCGCAGTTCCTGGACCAGTTCGTCCTCCAGCTTGGCAAAGAGGACTTCGCTTTTGACAACCCGGTGGAGCCCCCGGTCCTGGCCGATATCTTTCCAACTCAGGCCCTTATTCGCAAGGGAAAGGCCGAAGAAACCGGCGATCTGCTCGGCGGCATGGGGCATATAGGGTTCAATCATCACCGCAATGTCCCGGACCACGTAACAGAGGTCGTGGATAAGGGCCTCCGCTGTGGGCGGGTCCGCTGTACGAGTCCGCCAGGGCTCGCCGTCCTGGAAGGTCTTGTTGGCAAATGAGGAAAGCTCAAAAATCATCCTGAAGGCGTCCCGCAGTTCCGCCCGTTCGAGTTTTTCGGCAATTTTAGTTTCGTAATCCCGAATGGTATCCCAAAATTGCTGGTTTCCCTTGCCGAAGCCAAGGGCCGGTCCCAGGGGGATTTTCCCGTCGTAGTAGCGGGTCACAAAGGAGAGGGTCCGGTTGACCAGGTTGCCCAGGTTGCCGATAAGCTCGCCGTTCACCTTCTCCTGAAAATCCTTCCAGGTAAAAAGGGCGTCCGCCTTTTCCGGTCGGTTGTAGAAAATGTAGAAGCGCCAGATATCCGCCGCGATGCCGGTTTCCATCACATCGGTGCCGAAAACCCCGATGCCCCGGGACTTTGAAAATTTACCGCTTTCGTAGTTGAGGTATTCCGTGCTGGACATGTGGTGGAGCATGGTCCAGTTGTCCCCGCTTCCCAAAAGGCTTGAGGGGAAGATCACCGTGTGGAAGGGGATATTGTCCTTGCCGATAAACTGGAAAAGCTCCACCTCATCGGGGTTCTTCCACCAGTCATCCACAAAGGCCCGCCAGTCCTGGGACTTACGTCCACTACTGGTCTCCGCCCCCAAATTCCCGGTGATCGATATATAGCCGATGGGGGCGTCAAACCATACATAAAAGACCTTGTTCTCGAACCCCGCCTTGGGCACCGGGATGCCCCACTTGAGGTCCCGGGTAATGGCCCGCTCCCGCAGGCCGTCCCGAATCCAGGCCTGGGTCATCTGGACGGCGTTATTCGCCCAAAAGCCCTTTTCCGAGGCGGTTTTGATCCACTCCTCAAGGCGATCCTTTATTTTGGGGAGGTCGATGTAGAGATGCCTGGTGGATTTCAGGGTCGGGGTGGAACCGCAGGCGGAACATTTGGGCTCCTTCAGCTCCGTGGGGTCCAGGAGCTTGCCGCAGGCCTCGCACTGGTCCCCCCGGGCATCCGCCGAACCGCAGTGGGGGCAGGTGCCCCGGATATAACGGTCCGCAAGGAAGCGGCCGCAGTGATCGCAGTGGAGCTGTTCGATGGTATGCTCCACGATAAAACCCCGTTCATCGAGCTTTTTGAAGATCTCCTGGGTAATTTCGGTCTGGATGGGGGTCGAGGTACGGCCGAATTTATCAAAGCCGATATTGAACCAGCGGTAAATCTCCGCATGGATGGCATAGTACCGGTCGCAGAGTTCCTGGGGGCTGACCCCCTCCTCGGCGGCGCGGTTTTCCGTGGCGGTGCCGTACTCATCGGTGCCGCACACATAGAGGGTATCGTAGCCCCGGAGACGGCAAAACCGGGCAAAGGCATCGGCGGAAAGGACCTGAATCAGGTTCCCCAGATGGGGCACATTGTTCACATAGGGAAGAGCGGAAGTAATCAGTCTGCGTTTCACATCTATCAATATAGTAAAAAGGGGCTTGAGTTGGCAAGTACCCGCCCCGTTGACAGGGGTTTATAGGAAAATGAAGAACATAGGCGCAGCTACTTTAATTATATTATAAACAGACAGGAGCATTACGGCTATCAGGATCCCGCTGAATATGGTATCCACCTGATCATGGTTAAGGGCTTTTGCGATTCGGGAGCCGATTAGACCGCCTGAAATTCCGCCGGTAATCATGGCGATAAGCTGAACGGAATTTACCTGGGCCATGGTCTGCCCCATAATGGTAATCAGCAGACTGGCGGTTTGGGAAAGGAATATGGTATACAGCGAATGAAGCGCCGCGGTTTTTGAATCCATGGATAAAAAATATGAGATAATCATAATATTAACAGGGCCGCCGCCTATGCCTAAAAAGGCCGATACCATACCCAGAAACAACCCCAGCGCAATACAGAAAAAAACATTGTAAATATTTTTCTGCCTGATATTCTTTTTATTCTTTATATAAATAAATACCATTGTAGTAAGAACTATCAAAACAAGGGATTGGATTATTCTTACCATGGGCGTACCGGCAAATGAACGGATGGCAGCATTAAATATCAGTTTACCGCTTATCCCCCCCAGGGCGGCGCCCCCCGCCAGGGCGGTACCCCTGCGGGGCTCCAGGATAATCCCTGCTCCCCGGCCGTATAATAAAGAAACCAATGACATGGCAAGCACCGCACAGCCGGAAAGAAAGTTAATTTCCACCGCGCCCAGTCCCGAAACTGCATCCAGTACGGGCTTCATGATAATGCCTCCGCCGATTCCGCTGATCACACCAACCGTAGAAGCAATTCCGGCGATGAATAAAAATCCAAAAAATTGTACAGCCATACTTTTCCTTAGGTTCCCTGCCCCTGGGGATCTACCCGGTTACGATCATGAAAATGAAGCCCGCCGTCAATGGATGTCTTTTCTCAGCCCTTCACGGCGCCCGCGACAAGCCCTTTAACCATGTGTTTCTGGAAGAAGAAAAATAACACGATGATAGGCAGCATACCGACGATGGAAATGGTGTTGATAAGGGACCAGTCGTAGGAGAGTTCCCCCAGGTACCGCAGGGCCACCCCGGCGGACAGGGTGCGCAGACTGTCGTTCTGGATCAGGGTAACGGCGTGGAGATAATCATCCCAGGCCATCAGGAACGCATAGATGACCACCGCCACCATGCCGGGCTTTACCAGGGGGACCACCATGCGGATCAATATCTGGATACGGCCGGCGCCGTCGATGTAGGCCGCCTCTTCAATGGCCCGGGGTATCCCTTCAAAAAAGCTTGCCATCAGCATGGCGGTAAAGGGAAGCATGGCCGCCGTCAGGGCAAGGATCAAACCGGTATGGGTGTTGATCAAATGTACCTTCCCCATAAGATCATAGAGGGATATCATCCGGCTGATCACCGGAAACATTTGGCTGCCCAGGAGCGCCGCCGTAATCCATTTGTTCCACTTAAAATGAAACCGGGCAAGGGTATAACCGCTCATGATAGCCAATATTGAAGTAATGAAGGCCGTAAGGCCGGATACGATAAAATTATTTTTGTAATAAACAAAAAAATCATTGTGTTTGGTAACGAGACTTATATACGCATCAGGGGTCGGTGAAACCGGGATAAAGGTCGGCGGGAACCGGTATGCCTCCATATTGGTCTTAAAGCTGGTGAGTAATACCCAATAGATGGGAAATAATAGAAACAGCAAAATCAATATAAGACCTGAGTATTTTACAATGGTTCCGCATACATTCCATAAGCGCCGCATCTATTCATCCTCTCCGGTCAATCCATGTCGTCCACGCGCATGAGACGGTTATATACATACACCACGATGATCATCAGCAGCATCCATACCGTGGTCACCGCCGCGCCGGAACCAAGGTTATTGGAAATGAAGGCCTCGCGGTAACTCAGGATCGCCAGAGTTGTGGTGGCATTATTCGGTCCGCCGCCGGTCATGGTCCAAACCAGGGGAAACTGTTTGAAATTCTCGATCATCGCCATTGAGAGGGTCACCTTGATGACGCTTTTCATATAGGGCAGCACGATACGGAAAAACCGGACCACCATATTGGCGCCGTCCGCAGTGGCGGCTTCCAGCATGTCTTCGGGTATATTCTGCAGGCCCGCCAGGAGCAGCAGGGTGGTAAGGGGAATCTGCTTCCAGAGCGCCGCGATGGCGATCCCAAACAGGGCAAGATTCGGACGGTTCAGTATTGCCAGATCAGCAAGGCGGCCGCCGCTGAAAACCGCGGCCAGATATTTTAAGAGTCCGTACTGGGGTTGATATATCCACATCCAGATCAGGGCCGATATAATAGTCGGTACTACCCAGGGGATCATCATGATGCTCCGCAGAAACCGGGAATAGCGTATTTTTGAATTGAGGATCAACGCCAGGATCATCCCGAAGACGAACTGCATTAAAACCACCATCAGCACAAATCCAAAGGTAACGCTGATGGCGGGTAAGAGCTTGCTGTTCTGGAACAACCTCAGGTAATTGGCAAGGTTATTCCATTTCCCCGGGACACCGGAGATGATGTTCCGGACCCGGTAATCCATAAAACTTTTTACCACCGAATCCGCCACCGGGACCAGGATAAAAATGGTGGTCAGAAAAACCGCCGGGAAGAGCAAAGTCAGGGAAAATAACTTGTCTCCGGCGGCTTTCTTCAGCATAGTATTACTGCAACAGGGATGCTGCGGCGGCCTTAAATTTTGCGATAGCCGCATTCACCTCGGTTCCGCCGACGGTAACCGCCTGCGCCAGGGTACAGAGTTCAAGGTTCAAATCATTCATAGCCGGGACAAAGGGTACCGGCATTGCTTTATTGATGGAACCGGACGCCCCCTTAAGCACATTACTCGCCGTAATAGCGGTCATGCCGCTCATGGATTTTATTGCGGGGTAGGCGGGGGTCATGGCGGCCATATAATTTCCCAGGACCTCCTCGGTAATAATATATTCCACCAGGAGGCGCACCGCTTCCCGCCGGGCCGGGCCGTTGTCCATCAGCAAAAAGCAATGGGACTGCAGGATACTGTCCCCGGCGCCGCTCCCCCCCGTCAGGGGTGAAGCAGAGGCGGTAAAATCACCGGCCTTGGGGTTGATGCTCTGGACGCCGTTGAACCCCCAGGATTGATCATAGTACATGGCAAGCTGCCCCAGGGCAAAGAGGTTGCGCAGATCCTTGAGTCTCGCATTCTCCGGGTTATAGCCTTTTTTATGCAGCTGTTGCAGCATATCGAAGGTCTGGCGGAAACCATTACTGTCAACAGAAAGCTTGCCGTCCTCTGTCAGCAATGCTCCGCCGAAGTTATATACCATGGCCGTCAAAGCCGCGCCGGATACCACCACCGAGGCCGTGGTTTGACCAAAGGGGTAGATCTTGTTGCCGTCATCGCTGGTTAAGGGGGCGATCTTTTCGGCCATCCTCAGCATTTCATCATAAGTTGCGGGGGGCTTATCCGGGTCCAGACCGGCCTTCTTAAAAATATCCCGGTTGTAATACAATACAAAGGGGGAAACATACAGCGGGATACCGTATACCTTTCCGTTGATTTTGAAACCATCCAGAATATTACTGTAAAAACCGGAGAGATAGGAATCCGAAAGGATGGTATCCACCGGAACCGAAAGACCTGCGTCTTCCAGGGCAGGAACCCAGCTGATCTCGCCGAAGAGCAGATCCGCCTTGTCGCCGCCGCCGGCCATATTAATCACCTGGTTTACAATTTCCCCATAGGGAGCGGTTACCCATTCAATGGTAATATGGGGATATTTTTTTTCAAACCCCACTTTTACCCCTTCCCAGAATTCGGTATAACCGGCTTCCAATAAGGCATAATTGGCAAATTTGACGGTAACCGGCGCGGCATCTCCGGCAGAAGCGCCGCCATCTGCGGGACTTGCCGCTTTTTTACTACAACCGGTAAAAATTAAAGCTAAAACAAGTGCAGTCAGGACGAAAAGTGTCTTTTTCATTACAGTGACTCCTTAAGACCTCAAAAAAGGTCCCCCTCTTGACGTAATGGTATATCTCTATTAGAGTTATATCATACAGTGATATATCATAGTGTGATATTACACGGGATTTTTCATATTGTCAAGAGTTGAGGATAAAATAATGACAAACTATGTTGATGGCAAAACCGGCCGCGGCCCCTACCGGTGTTTCAATACCCAAAGGCCGAATATTCTTATGATAAGCTTTGATATGGTTCCCCGGGAATTCTACCTCCCCCGGGAAGGGGATCTGGCGCCCCGGACCCCGCATTTGGATAAACTCAAGGCAGAGGGACTGTTTTTTTCCAATGCCTATGCAACTTCCCCCCTGTGTTCACCCTCCCGGGCCAGCCTGTTTACCGGACGGTATCCCTATATTGTGGCCAATGGGGAACGGTCCCATGACGGACAGCAGGAACATATCCGGGAAGGGGATACCATCTGCCCCGAATACCTTAAAGCCGCCGGGTACCGGACCCGCCATTTCGGGAAATGCCATGTGGGGGCGGCGAAATTCCTTTCCGCCTTCGGGGAAAATGATTCACCCTGGGACCGCTGGTCCCCGCCCTGGCGCGATGATGACGGGTACCGGGAGTTTTTACGGGATAAGGGAATCAAGGATTTTCAATTTAACCGGGAAATCCGGGGAAACGCCCCCTCCGGAAAGGGCAAGGGTAATTTTCTGGGAGGATGGGTTTGTACCGATCAGGGCGCGCCCTTCCCGAAAGACGCGGTCTATCCTGCGTATATAAGCGCCAGGGCGATAGCGGGATTGAAAACATACGAAAACGACCCAAGACCTTTTTATTTTCAGATAGATTTTTTTGAGCCCCATCAGCCCTTTTTTATTCCCTCGGGGTATGAAAGCCGGGAACAAGAGCTCCGCTCGGCTCTGGTACTGCCCAGATCCTGGGAATCCGCCATGCAGGGATGTCCCGCTGCTCCCCTGCCCCTGGTCTATGACCGGTACCGCCGTTATTGGGGCTTACAGGACCAAAACACCGCAGAGGATTACCTCGTTGCCAATGTGCTGCAATACGAGATCCTGGATGAACAGGTGGGCCGTATTATAGAACAGCTCAAAGTTTCCGGCGCCTATGAGCGGACCATGATTATCCTTACGGCGGATCATGGGGAAATGAACTGCCGGGACGGGCTGGTC
Organism: Spirochaetia bacterium; assembly: GCA_025997595.1. GTDB lineage: Bacteria > Spirochaetota > Spirochaetia > Treponematales > Breznakiellaceae > BNUT01. The sequence continues at coordinate 19,526 of BNUU01000019.1, forward strand.
GATAAGGGCGCCTATCTTAATCCCCGGGTCCTCCAGGTTCCCCTGTACCTCAAGCTCCCGGCCGGAGGGAAATCCTCTCCGGAAAGCATCCGCCGGAACCCGCCCCCCGGCACGGTGATTGATCGCCTTAGCTCACTCATGGATATTGCTCCCACCATACTCGCCGCCGCAGGCATAGAAGCCCAGGACCGGTTCGACGGCAGATCCCTTCTGGAGGAAGGAACCGGGAAACGGAAACTCCTGGCGGAGGTTTTTGCCCATGTGGTGCCCAACCCCGCGGCATGCCTTATCCGGGAAGAATCCGGAGAAACCACGCTCTATACCGTCAACTTTGCGGACAGCATCGATGAATACTACCGGCGCTGCCCCGGCGGCAGCTGGGATGAAAAAAATCAGGCGGGACAGGCCGCCGGACAGGAAGAAATCCTCAGGGAAATGCTGGCATTTTTTGAGGCCGATGAAAGATGGTCCGCCTATGGCGCTTATTTCAGGCTTATCCATGCGGATAAACTGGGAACAGCGGCGGATCTTCAAAAATTTGTTTCCGTATAATAGAATACCTTAGTATCGTGAACGAAAATGAAAAGCGCATTATAACGGTTCTGAATCAGCGGGGGCCTTCTACCAGAAAAGAGATTTCCGCGGCCTGCGGAATTTCCTGGGCCGCTGCGGTCAAGCTGGTTAACCGGTTGTCGGCCCAGGGCATGATCCGGTGTCTGGGGGAAAGCACCCAAAAAACCGAAAACGGAAAAACTTCACGTATCTATGACATCGCCGAGCTGCAGCCCCTGGCGATAGGCATCGATATTGAATACGGCCATACCACCATTACCGCCCAGAATCTCAAGTACCGTTTGTATTATTCGGAAATCGCAGCTACTCCCCAAAATCCCACCATGGAAGAGGTCGTTGTGTTTCTGGCAGGTTTGGTGGAACGGTGCCGGAAAGATCTGGCCGGCCGGAATCTCTGGGTAGAAGGCGTCGGGGTCGGCATCCCGGGGCTGCTCATCCCCTCAGGCGGGCCCCCCTTCGACCGGGTAGCCGATGCGCTATCCCGGGCCTGTTCCCTGCCGGTGGTGGCGGATAACAATATCCGGGCCTATACCCTCTATCTGCAGAAGCAATCCGGAAACGGCGGCTCCTTTGCGGTTTTTATCATCCGGAAGGGTATAGGGGCCGGCATAACCCTGGGGGGAAAGCTGTTCCGGGGATATTCCGGCCTGGCGGGAGAATTGGGCCATCTGCCGATAGACAGCGAAGGCCCCCGGTGCCGCTGCGGCAAGCGGGGTTGTGTGGAAGCCTACTTTAATCAAAGGGAGATTGCCCGCTCCTGGGCGGAAGCCGCCGGGATTTCCCGATTGGCCGGACAAGAAGAACAGGATGAGCGCCGCCTGGTAGAAGAACTATTTTCTGAAGCCGCAGAGGGCAATCCCCGGGCGCTGTCTTTGTTAAAAGAAAAGGCAGCCTATTTAGTTCCGGCCATAGCCGGCTTACTCCTTTCCTTTGATATTGAAAATATCATGATAAGCGGCCATTTCGGCCCACGGGGTGAGGTACTCATTCCCATTCTCAACGAGGGCCTGGCCCAGGCCGTATCGTCCCGGTTCCATTATTCCCTGAATTACCGCCAGATTAAAAATGAAGGCTTTGCCATAGGAGCGACCATGCTGTTTTTGAATAAATATTACGATTATACGGTTTTAGCTGAGCACTAATGGGAAATTTTCAGGGTAAATTCATTTCGATAGGTTTCCCCGCTTTTCAAGCTGATCCGCAGCAGGGGCATGATACAGGTTGACTGGTACAGTTCCGCTTTATTTCCACCAATGTTACAGGGGCTGCGTACCGGGAAGATCCAGGCGTCAAAGGGTTTGGCGGACCCCAGGTTAATCACCGTCTCATTTTTCAAATCCTGGAATTTCAGGGCCTCCGTGTCTTTCAGGAACAGCCGGCCGCCGCTTTCAGGTTTTACACCCGTACTTCCCTTGAGGACCCGCACAAATTCCTCCCCTTCCCCCGGGAAGGAAAGGTCGATAGCCGTGGCAAACTGAAAATCCGCCGCCTCGGCGCCCCGGTTAGTCAGGGTATAGGCCACCGTCAGGGTATCCTTGCGGAGCTGATAGCTTTTTTCGATCCCTATCTGCCCAAAGGGAAGGGCCTTTTTTTCCGGAGCCTCACTGCCCGCGGGGACAGATCCTGAGGCCGCCGGAAGGGTAAAGCTCACCTTTCCCCGGCCCTTTTCCATTTCCGCCAGCTCAAAGCGCTCCCCCCCGCAGGCCCGGGTTTCGGCGGAACAGCCGCCCTTAATGGCGTCCTCGGGGGAAAAGTCCAGGGGCAGGAGCCAGTCGGAAAAGGCGCACCGTCTCCTGACGGAACGTCTCCTGACAGCCCGACTGCTGTCGGGCCGACCGCCTGCTTCGGGGCAGTTAAAGGTATCCAGGTAGTTCCAGGTTTTGGGAAGATAGTCCAGCTCAAAGACCCCTGCCCCTTCAAGCCGGATATAGCAGTTGATCCGCTCTCCCTGGAAAAGGTATTCCACGTCATTATCAAGGTCAAAATCAAAATTCATCAATGAAGGGATAAAGGTTCCGGTCTCCCTGGTGATTTTTTCCGCCCCCAGGAGGGCATGGTAGGCGTTCTTGCGGATCCCGCTGTGGCAAATACCGCCGTGGTTCAGGGGGCAAAAAACATCGAAGCCCTGGGCCTTCCAGAGTTCCTCACGGGCGGTGCGCTTACGGGATTTATCCCCCCGGAGCTGGTTGATGAGGGTATGGGAAAAGACCATCTTTGAATAAATGCCGTTTGCCTCGGGGTATTCGATAAGGTACTGCCGCCCCCGTGAATCCGGGAAATAGGCCTTTTTCAAACCCCGGCGGCCCTTGAGGTATTTACCGGGGCTGGTAAATTCCAGAAAGGATTCGCAGCGGGAAAGGTCCTCAAAAAATTCATGCCAGAATAATTCCGCCGAGACCGTATCGGTATTGCCGGCTTCCGGAAACACCGAAACCACCCGGTCCAGGGACGCGGAGCCTCCCGGGGACGCGGTCAGCCTTTCCAGGGCCTCATGGGGGGAAGCTTTGCCAGCGGCGGCCTTCAGCGTATCCGAAATGGGGAATACGGTGATGATCTTTCCCTGATCCTCACTGATGCAGGGGCTGTAAAGATCCTCCCCGGAGAGTCCCGCCGCGGCAAATTGCCCCTCATCAAGGAAGGTATAGGCCATACCGCAGGCGCTGAGGGGGCTTACCAGGTTCTGTTCCCAGCACAGGCCGGGGATCCAGCAGCCCTGGGGCCGCTTCCCGAACTGCTTGCGCAGGTAGGTCGTCAGGAGCTCAACCTGACCTATTTTATCCTGCAGGGGAATAAGGGAGAGCATGGGCTCGTAGAAACCGCCCCCCAGAAGCTCCACCTGTTTCCGGGACACCAGGTCTTCGATAAGCATAAGGAATTCGGGGTGAACCTTTTCTATCCAGTGGAGAAGCACCCCGGAATAGTGGAGGGTTCCCTGAATTTTGGGATATTTATAAAGGGTGGAGATAAAGGGCCTTAATTTTAAGGTGTAGGTCTGTTCAAATTCATCACCCCCTGCCCCATACGGGACATGAGCATGAGAACCCAATATCAGATACATATGCCGACCCACTTTTTCTGTTGTTCCTATACGTCTTACCCTGATATTCTAGCCTACTTTCCTTATCCTGAAAAGCTTTAAGTATATAGAAAGCGGAAAAAAATGACAAAATTTTCAGAACCTGAGGGCGTTAAAAAACATTGCCCCTGCGAAAGTAAAAATAAGGGACAGGAGACCCATGGAAATAAGGGTAACGGGATCTCCCCGCAGCAAAGCGGGGACCGCTTCCAGACCGGACCGCCGCCTGATTTCCCTGAGAATAAGCGCCGTAAGGAGGATGCCCAGGGCAAACCCGAGGGAAAGAACCGCCGCCTCCGTAAAAGTGACCCCAACGCTCAGCGTCAGGAGGAGGGCCAGGGGAACAAGGCCGTTATAGGCGCTTATGCCCTGGAACAGCCGGGGGGTTCTTTTTTCCTCTATAGGAGGGGAACCCCGGCGTATCGCCTCCGCCCCGTCTGCGGGGACAGATCCTGCAGGTTCGGGAGCGGCATGCCGCCGGGTAAGCCAGATAAGGAACCATTCGGAAGCGCTGCAGGCAAGGGCGCTCAGGGGAAAGAGCAGGAAAAACATGAAAAAACCCGATTGCAGGGGAGCAAGGATATAGGTAAAAAACAGCCAGAGGATCAGGACCGAAAGGAAAATCACCCCTGCCTCAAGGAAAGGCGCCGGGTTATTCTTCTTCCGTCCGGCGCTGATACCCCTCATGCCCAGGCCGAACTGGAGCGCCAGATTGAGGGATAGGCTTGAAAATACCCCAAGGGCGGCCAAATATCCCATTAATGCTCCTCCTGGCGGAAATACTGCCCCCGGAACCGCCTAAACAGGGCGATCCCATACCCCAGAAACATCAGCGCCCCCGCAGAGGAGGCCGCAATAAAAACGGGGAAAAAGCCCCCTTCTTCGGCGCTGAAAAGGGTCACTATCCCCTGGGCGCCTCCGGGGAAAGACAGTACCGCAAAACCTATGGGCTCCCGGATAAGGGAAAGGGCGAGGATCAAAATCCCCAGGGCCGCAGATTCGGAAAAAGACCGGATCAGGACCGCCTCTATTTCCGGGAACTCCGAATTTTGGGGTGCGGCCCCATCGGCAGGTTCCCCAAGTCCTATCCATTCCAAAAGGCCCGAAGATATGCAGCATACGGGGCTGAGGATCAGGAAAAAAAAGGTATTCAATACCAGAAGGGGGCTTAAAAATGAGAGGATCAGCAGGTAGAAGCTCCCGATAATGGCCGAAAGGAACACAAAGAGCCCCGGCCGCCCCTTTATGGGGAGGATGGGACGGAACGCAAAAACCGCCAGGGCCGTCAGGCAGTACACCCAGAGCAGGGAACCGGCGCATACCAGGGCAAAGGAAAAACGGCTTGAAGCAAGGATCAGGAGACTCCCGCCCATCAGGGTGGCAAGGGGAGAATTTCCACCCAAAAAGGGATGGAAATCGTAGGAATTAAGGGGCTCTTTCATCGTTTTTCCTCTCCCCAAAGGGCCAATTCCGCTTCAATACGGTGTATATAGACCCGCAAAACACCCTGGGGAAGGTTTCCAAAGAGCTGCTTCCCATGAACGCCCAGGGGGATCACCCGCTCCACCGTTCCCCCCGGATTTACCACCGCCCCGCAGGGAAACGCGGCCCCGCCGTTTATCAGCGGGAAGATCAGGATACGGTCATTGGACCCCCCTGCATGGTACCATTTCCCCAGGGGTATCCTTTTTACGCCCCCCCCTTCCAGGGCATCATCAAGCCGAAGGGGCTCATCCATATCCGCCATGACCCGGTTCACCGCCCGCTGAAGAGCCCGATCCCGCGCCGGCTCGGTGAGAGACCAGAGCAGCCCGCCGATGAGGAGGAGCCCTGCCAGCCAGCCGAGTAATATTGCCGTATCCTTGAGCCGGGGGAATTGCCTGACAGCGTCCCTGAGCCGGGAAAAACTCATGTACCCTTCCTTGCCCTGCCGTTACCGGCCTGGGAATATAATTGACGGCTTTCAATGGACCGAATCAGGGGGGTCAGGGCATTAACCAGGGCTACGGCAAAGAAAGCGCCGTAGATCTCCCCCCCGGAATAGCGGAAAATAAAGGAAAACACCGCCCCCAGAATCACCGCCGCAAACATCCCCAGGTCTGACTTTGCACCGGTGGCGGGGTCCGCCATAAGCAGAAAGGCCGCCGCAATGGTACCCCCGGAAAAAAAGGCGAAGAGGATATCCCCTTCCCCAAAGGCGCCCCCTGCGGCCAGCGCCCCAAAGCACCGGATAAGCAGGGCATAGACACCCAGGTAGGCAGCGGGTATCCAGGCGCGGTTTGTCTGGGAGGCAATGAGTATGATGGTCCCCAGGAGCAGGGCGCAGAGCCCCCGATCCGCAATAATCCCCGGGGCGCCGGAAAAAAGGAGATCAATGTAACCGCCGGGTAATTCGGACCCCGTAAGAAAAAAGACCCTGTCGTTGAGGAAGGATCTCACCGCAGCATCCAGACCCGTTTCCCCGCCCGGGTTGAGCCCTCCCGAGGGGGAACCCGCCAGGGCTCTTTCAAAGACCTGGGGCCAGGAAAAACGGACAAAGAGCCAGCCCCCAAGGGCGGGGTTCGCCCAGTTGGAGCCCAGGCCGCCGAAACTGTGCTTGATCACCAGCATGGCAAAACCCGCCCCAAATCCCGCATATACCGGATGGATGGTACTGGGAAGGAGCAGGCTAAAGACAAGGGCCGAAGCGGCGGCGCTCCCGTCGGCAATTCTGTCGCCCCGGCCGCCCCCCTGCGCCCGCGCCCGATAAAAAACCAGCAATTCCACAAAGACAGCCGAGCCAAGGGCAATCACGGCAATTTCCAGGGAAGAACCGCGGTCCGTCCAGGCGGATTGAATGATGGCAATGCCGGCGCAGATGCATACCAGCCACATCCGTAAAGCTGTGGCACGGGAAAGATTCACCTGGGGCTTTAGATTCAACCTGGGTTCCAATTCCCGCATTCTTTAGATCCCCCGCGCCACAGCGCCCAAAATGACCGAGGAAAGGGGCAGCCGGGATGGACAGACCACCTCGCAGCAGCCGCAGCCGTGACATTCGTTTAAGATACCATGGGTACTGCCTATGGCGCCGCCCCCTGCGCCGGACCTCTTCCCGCCGGATTTTTTTCCACCCACCCTTTTGAACAGTTCCTCCGGGTCCAACCCAACCGGGCAGACCGTCCGGCATTCCCCGCAGCCGATACAGTTCCGGGGCGGTGAAAAGCCAACCTGGCTTTCCAGCATGGCAAAAACCGCATAGCTTGACTTAATCACCGGCTCATCAAGGTCCGCCACCGTTCTGCCCAGAAGGGGAGAGCCAATGACTATCCGCTTGGGCCGGTCGACAAATCCCCCGCATTCGGCAAAAACCTCGCCGATACGGGTTCCAATCCTGACCTTTATTACCTTGGGATACTTGACTGCGGAACCGCCAACCGCCACATACCGGTCCAGGATAGGCTTTTTCAGCTTAACCGCATCGTGGATGGCCGCAAGGGTTGCGGGGCCCAATATCAAAAGGGAGCCCAATTTGACCCCTTCCTTTTTTTCATAATCCCGCAATACCAGTTCCAGTTCCCGGCGGTTCCGTTGGGGATACCGGGATCCGGTCAGCACCAGGGAGGCGGTGAGCCCGTAGTTTCCCGCTTCCGCGAGAAACAGGGCCCCCAGATCTTTTTCCCGGTGAGAAAGGGCAAAAACAACCCGGCTTGCCCGGGCTGCCCGGGCTATGATGGCGCTCCCCTCCGCCACCGCCTTGAGCCGTTCCCGGCAAAGCACATAATCCGCCGCAAGCCAGGGATCATCAAAAACACAGCGGACCACCAGGGTAAGGGGATCTCCGGCGGAGCGCAGGGCGGAAAGGATATCCGCTACGGGCCTTCCGATGCCGTCCATCTCCACAACGCCGAATTCAGAAATAAGCCGCTGCAGAACAAAGGGGGAAAGATCAGCCCAGGAAGAAACTTCCTCGGCCTTTCCCAGTTTGTCAAAGCGCCCTTCCATGCGGATAACCAGGGCGTCGTTGACCAGTCCATCGGGGCTTTTCCAGGACACCATGCGGACCACCCGGCCGGGAACCGTGGCATGGATATTCGTGGAACCCATCCCCTGCCCCCGGCCAATGAGCATCCCCTCCCTGACCGAATCCCCTACGGACACAATGGGATAGGCCCGGCCTCCGGTATGCTGTATCAGGGGGATCACCGAAAGAGCGGGAAGATAGGCGGTTTCGCTTGAAGAGCGGTCGGGAACCCTGGTATCCTCAAAGAAAATCCCTCCCCGGGGAAATGAATATACCTTCACGCAGCAATCCTTTTCGTTTTATCGTTATAAATGGCCGACCCCTTCTTTTTGCCCTTCCCCCGCCCGCCGCCCAGTGCGGGGATGCTCAGGAGCAGAACCAGCAGAACCGGAATCAATTCAAAAAGATCCAGATCCCGCATGTTTCCGACGGAACCGGGTTTTCCCAGGAATTCCATAACAGGTTCCAGGGGGAACGGGGGAATTTCCCGCAAGCCCCCGTCCAAAAAGGCCAGGGGACTCCCGGCTTTCGCGATGAGCCCGTGATCATCTATATCATAATGAAAATACGAAGCTTCATCAAACCCATGCCGCCCCAGGGGTAAAAGGGAAAAACGCCGCTGGTATTCCGCGTGGGCCCGGTATTCGGCGGCGCTGATCAGGGGCGGCGGCGCCATAACAGGGGCATTATCCTCAACCCCGCCTAAAAAACCGGAACCTGCCGCCGAGGCCTGCTTTCCTACGGAAAGCTTGAGCCGAGGTTCCCCTCCGGAACCTGCCACCGAGGCCTGCTTCCCTACGGAAAGCTTGAGCCGAGGTTCCCCTCCGGCAAAAATAAGCGCAAGGCAGGCAGAGAGCGCAAAGGGAAGCAAAACCCGGGGGAAATTGACCCTTTTTAAGGGCAGCCCCGCTATCAGCAGGGGAACAAAACGTATATGATCCCCGGCGCGGGCCCGTTTTGTCTCGACAATAAAAAAAAAGAAGAAAATCAACATAAACAAAAGAAACGTAAGGACCGCAATGACCGGAGGGAAGCGAGCGGCGGCGGCCATAAGGCCGTAAAGGGCCAAAAGAAGGGGGAAAAGAATCCAGCGGAAAAAGTGGGGGGCAAAGCTGTTCTGCAAAAGCCGGGACCGGGATTCGCCCCATCTGAACCGGCAGCCCTCTGCGGACAGAACATAACAGAGCTCCCGAACCGGTTCTGCAAGCAGGGCCGGGAGGAGGCTCAAAACGGCCGCAAGGGCAAAACCGGGGGCGCCAAAAAGGCAGAGGCCCCCCAGGACCGGAAAAAGCGCCGCCCCGAGGAGCCGGGGCTTTAGCCAGAAGAGCCCCGTTACGGCGGCGGCGGCAAAGAGGCCAAGGTAAAGCCCCAGGGGCCTTGGCCGGGCCCGGGAGTCAAGAGACCAGGCCAGGCCCGGTTGAATATCCCCCAGGACGGCGTCAATACGTTTCTCAAAATTCCTGTTCCGGGGGATGAAAAAAAACCGTTTCCCGTCCCGGACAAAAAAGGACCGAACCCGTTCCGCATAGCCGTCATTCCGGGGGTCGAAAGGCTCAAGCCGTTGGTCGTACTCATCCAGGGGAATTTGCCGCAGTTCCCCAAAATCATCCAGAAAGACCCATTGGGAAGATTCGGAATAGACCGGCCCCCTGGCTATGATGCTCAGGGCCTCCGTAATTTCCCGGTCGGGGGCCGATTCATCCACGGTAAGTACCGCATAGGCGGAAGCGGACCCGCCGGCAGCTCCGGAGGACGCATGGGCAGGGAGCGAAGCAAACCCCAGGACCAGGAGCAGCGCGGAAGCGGCCAGGGAGGCGGCGCCAAGGATGACGGGCATTAAACGGGACATAAAGGCGGGAACCTACAGGAACGCAAAAGCGGCGGCAATAAAAATACCCAACAGGGCCCCTATCACCACTTCAAGGGGGGCGTGACCGTTAACTTCTTTTATCGGATGGAATTCACCCTGAATATGATCCGACACCTGCCGTCCCAGAATATTCAGGGCCTTGGCCTGAAGCCCGGAAGAACGGCGCACCCCCATGGCATCCCGCATGGTAATAAGGGCAAACCAGAAGGATATTTGAAAAAGATTTGAACCAAGCCCCTCCGTAAAGGCCGTGGAGGTCGCCATGGCGGATACCACCGCCACATGGCTGCTCGGCATACCCCCAGTACGCCAAATCATGGTCTCCACAAGGTCCCGCAGATCCCTATGCCGGGACCGGAGCACCAAAATCACCGCCTTTATTAGTTGCGCAAAGAACCAGCTGAAAATAGAGGATAAAAAGATAGGATTTTCCAGAAAAGCCTTAAGCGGCTCCGCTCTCAGGGGCATGGCAAAGGACATCTTGTAATAATTGTCTATGAAAGGCTCCCCTGTCAAGGCGGCGTTTCTGCGGTATACTGACCCCATGCCCCTTACCTTAACCGCCGCCGCCGATGATGACGGCCGCAGGCTGGACCGCATCCTGCGTAAAAGTTTGCCGGACACTCCCCTTTCCCTGCTGCACCGGCTTTTACGGAAGGGCCGTATCCTGGTAGACGGCAAAAGCGGCGCCGCAGACCTCCGCATCCGCTCCGGCCAAACAATCACGGTTCCCCTTGAAAGAAAAACCGGAGAAGCAGAAAGCCACAGCGGGGAAACGGAAAATACGCATAATGCCCGGACCTCTGTGGGCGCAAACCCGCAGAGCCGGTTCGCTGTGGTTAATATTCTTTTTGAATCCTCCGATTTTCTGGTATTGAACAAACCCGCAGGCCTCGCGGTCCACGGCAATGACAGCCTGGACACCCTGGCGCAGGCCTACCTTGCGCCGAAGATCCCCCCTTCCCTGTCGTTCAGGCCCGGCCCCCTCCACCGGCTGGACAAGCCCACCAGCGGGGTCATCGTTTTTTCCGCAAGCCTTGCGGGGGCCCGGCGCTTCAGCGCCCTGCTGCGGTCCCGCGCCCTTACCAAGGGCTACCTTGCCCTGGCGGAAGGGCTGATTGAAAAAGAAGGGGTTTGGGAGGATCGCCTTGTCCGGGACCATGAGCGGCGGAAAACCCTTAGTTTTATCAATCCCCATCCCCTAAGCGCATGCGGCAACCACTACCCTTCGGAACATCCGCCGCCCCCGGGGGAGCCCCCCAAAACCGCCCGGACCCGGTTCAAGCCGCTCCTGGTAAAGCCCCCCTACACCCTTTTACAGCTGGAACCGGACACCGGCCGCACCCACCAGATCCGCGCCCAGGCCGCCGCCCACGGCCACCCCCTTGTCTCGGACCGCAAATACGGCAGCCGCCAGGCCGGAGATCTGCTGCTCCACGCCTGGTTCCTGGAAACCCCCGATGAGCCGACAGCCGAACCCCGCCTGCCCCGGCGCATCGAAGCGCCGCCGCCGGAAAAATTCCGGGCACGGATAAAGGCAATTTTTGGAGAAGAAATATAACCGTTCTGTTTGCAGTACCCCCCTACCCAATAACCCGAAGTGGGGGTAGCGGAATAGACCGGACCGACCGAACGTAGTGAGGGAGGGAGGACTATGGAGCGAAGGGGGAGCAGCCCGCCAACAAAGTTCTTCCCTATTTCCGGCAGAGGCCCCAGCCCCCCTGCAACCGGAGTTTCATTACGGGCACGCCCGGATAAGGGCGGAGGGGGGTGGCAGGGAATGCGTGGCCCTCGTCAGAGGGACATGCATTCCCTGCCAGGCCCCCCCGACATTCCCCCCGCGTGCCCGTGGGACCGTCACGGTTGCAGGGGGGCTGGGGTACGTAATGCCTCATAATAAAATCTAACCGTAGCGGATGGATGCCTCATTATTAAATTCTAACCATGGTTAGAAATTCTCAAGGGCAGTAGCGGCGAGGGACTGCTGCCGGATGAGCGCTTTGTGACGGTTGAGTTCGGCCAGTGCCTCAACCGCCTGGTGGACCTCCTGCTGGAGGATGACCGGGTTGTAGCGTTGGTAACGCCGGGTCAGTTCAGCCTTGACCGTGTCCGGGAGGTCGGCTGACAGCATGAGCCGTTGGTAGGGGCTCATGGGTTTGTCATACACCTTACGGATTCTGGATCCGACCCGAGTCTTGGTAATCAGTTTGATGGTGGGGAGGAAATAATTCAAGAGCGGGCAGAGGGAATGGTAGACACGGGCGAGGGCCTCCCGCTCGGAGGGGGTGTCGAGGCGGGCATAGCCGATGTATTCCCTGACACACTTGAAATTTTTCTGCTCGACGAAGCAGTTGTCGTTTTTCTTGTAGGGGCGGGAACGGGTAAAGGTGATGCGGTTGGCATTGCACCAGGCAAGGAGGGTGCGGTTGATAAATTCGCTGCCATTGTCGCTATCAATGCCCAGAAGGGGGAATGGGAGGAGTTGGGGGAGAGAAGAGAGTCCCTCAAAAGTCCATTTTTGAGCTTTATTGAGCAGCGCGAAGAGTTCAACCCAGCCGGAAGCGACATCAGTAGCGGTTAACGTAAGGCAAAACTCCCCCGCGTCCCGGTTTCCGCAATGATGGACGGTGTCCACCTCGAAAAATCCCGGTTTGCGGTCATCCCAGGGGTAATGGGTTCTGACCTGAATATGCTTTTTCAGCAGATTCCCCGGTTTCGTCCCGCTGATTCCCCTGATAGCCAACTTCTTTCGGTCTTCCTTCAGGGCCCGGTCGATGGTCGCCGGGCTTATCTTAAGGAGTTTGGCCCTGATGTCCGCCGTGATATGAAAG
>BNUU01000020.1 GCA_025997595.1 Spirochaetia bacterium
CCTGGACATCCCCCTGGGTTGAGGAGAGGAGTTTTAAAAGGCCGGTAACCATGGTGAGGATACCGAGAATCAGCCGGAAGGTCTCGTTTTTGAAGGAAAATTTCAGAGACGACTCTATGGAGCTTTCCACATCGGTCCCCTCGTTGATCAGGACAAATCCCGCCGCCGCATTAAACAAAATGGACAGAAAATAAAATTGTATCATCGTATTCCCCACTTTTCAGTATTTTACTGCGTTTTAAGTTTAAATTCAAGACTGTCCCCTCCGCCCTGAATACGGAGCAGCAATTCCTCATCTTCAAAGGGAAGGGCAAGGCGGTACTCCTCCTCGTCCTTTAGGGTGAAGGAAATCCGGTAGGGCTCAATGACCGGGGGTTCCGGAAAACCGTTTTCCGCTTTGTCCTTTGCCGCGCCTTTTTGCAGAACCGGTGAAACCGCAATATCCACCGCCCCGGTGTAGGCCCCTCCCGCAGAAAGACCTTTATCTTGTATCTTTTTTTTTCAACACAATAATGGTGGTCCCTTCGTGCCTTAGGGCAACGGCGGAAATCCTATTTCCCCCAAGGTTCTTGTCCGCGCTGTCCCCCGCATGGTACCAGACAGATGTAAAGATGCTCATGACCGCGAGTATCAAAACGGAAACAAACATGACGGCCTTGGGCTTGGTAGAGATCAGGGGCCGCAGAAGGTTGAACTTAACCGGGGCGGTTTCCCGGTAGAGGTCCCGCACCGATTTGGGCGCCCTTTGGAGACGATGCTCACGGGAATAATAGAAAACCATTTCTTCTTCGGAATTGTTATTTTCGGTTAAGGGGTATCCGGCATTGGGCCGGGCGGGTTTGGTGTCATCAACAGGAACCTTTGGTTCATCACTCATGTAAGCCACGCCTCCCCCGCCAGGTTTGCAGCCCTGTCCGCCAGTTCCAGGGGATCCAGAAACCGGGAAGCCAGGGCCGGGGATTTGGCGCTTTCAATTAAGAGCGCCGCCGCGGCAAGGGCGCAGGAATACAGGGAGAATTCCCACCCGGCGGCGCGCCATTGCTCCGCAATGGCGAAGCATCTCGCGGCAATGCCGGTACAGAAGCCCGCAAGAAGATCCCCGGTGCCGCCCATCCCCAGGACCGGCGCCATGCCGTCGATAATGCTGAGGCGGCCGGCCGGAGAGGCGGCATACATCACATGGCTCTTGAAAAGGAAGTGCGCATTTTTTTCGGCGGCGAGTCTGAGCAGCAGCGGCGCGGGATCCGCGAGGATCTCATCTTTGGAAACACCGGCATAGGCGGCCAGTTCCCCCGGATGGGGGGTGAGCAGGGCATTGCCGTGGAATACCTGATCTTTGGCAAGCAGTATGGCATCGGCGTCGAGGATCAGGGGGATACCCGCAGCCTCCTTTTCCAGGGCCCGGCGCAGCATGATTTCCCGGTCAGGACTTTTACCCCAGCCGGGACCAAGGAGGATTGCATCCGGGTTAAAACGCGAATCCCCGCCCCCTGCCACGGCAGTGTCCCCGCCATTCGCGGCTATGGCGGCGACCATGACGCCGCCGGCGTTTACCGCCAGGATCGGGTGGATGGCCTGGTCCACCACGAGCCGGACAAGGCCGGCCCCGGCGGCCTGTGCGCCCCGGGCGGCAATACGGGCAGCTCCGGGCGTATCCGGAGAACCGGCGCGGATCTCCGCCACCCCCCGCTCGTATTTGTAGGCGGTTTTGTTTACCCGGGGAATAAGAGCACGGGCATAGTCCCAGGCAATAAGCTCTGCCGTACAGAATTGGGCTATCAACCGGGATGGGAAAATTTCCCCCACCGGCAAAATGATCCCACCGTATGGGCGGGCGGCGGGCCTGAAAAGGCAAAGCTTGAGGGGCTCAATGGCAAGCACCGCATCGGCTTCCACAATGGGCATCCCCGGTTTCCAGGAATCGGAAATACCCGAAGGGACATCAATGCTAACGATGAACAAAGAGAGGTTTTGCGCAGTATGCCCTGTTTTTTTTAGTTTGTTGATGGCCCGGGCCATTTCGGCGGCCTGACCCCGCAGGGGGCCTTCAAGGCCCGTACCGGCTATGCCGTCGATAATGAGGTCCGCCGTTTTCAGGCAGTCCGATAGGACTGCACTGTCCCACGGAGCATTTTCCCAGACCAGAACCGGGACCTCCATCTTTACCAGGGAACGGAAGGCTTCGGAACGGGGGTTGTGTTCACCCACGGCAGGGACCTTGTTTATCACCAGAAGGGAGCGTTCCGCATCCGCATAACCGGACAGGAGCAGGGACCGGAGCAGGACCATGGCGTCGGCGGCGTTGCTACCGGAACCGGCGAAGCCCACGATGCGGGGGGCGTCCCGATTTGGGGTGCCTGAAACACCGGCGGGAAAAAGGCAGGGCAAGGCGGCGGTTAAGACCTGGGCGCAGCGGCGGCCGGCGGCCTCCACCAGGGCGAAGGGCTCGAGCCCCCAGGAGGCGGAAGCTTCCTGGTCCAGAGCGCGGGCAGAAGCTGCCGAAAGAAGGACCGCAGGTCCGTCCTGGGCTATCATGGCGTTATGATCCCCAAAATTTTATCGGTACGCCACCAGACCAGCTTTGCTTCATAGTTACTTACCAGAAGGGCCGAAAGAATACCGTCGGCGCTGAGGTCGAAGGTGTTGAGCTGGAGTTCATCCTTATCCACCCGGATGGTTCCCTGGTGGCGGTCCCCCCCTGAGCCGGCCGAAGAATCGGCGTTCAATATCAGGATGGAATAACCGGATTCCACCGGAAAGCTTAAGAAAACACGGCCCTCACGGATTGCCCCCAGCATGGAATAAAGCACCTGGGCGCTTACCCTGCGGCCGTTTTCGTTAAAGGTATATTCCAGAAAGGGTACTTCAACACGGCCCGTATAGGAACCGGTTTCCACATCCATGATCCAGATGATGGAGCTGTCCGGCTCATTGCCTGATCGGGTGTTGGTAGATTCATCAAAGGTATCCCGGTAATAATCAACCTTGAAGTAGAGGGTCCGGCTGTCCGGGGCGGCCATGATGGCGTCCAGGGAAGATGAGACCTTGGGCCAGTCCGGGGGAACCGGGACGGCGCTGTTCTTGAGCTGCACCAGGTACAGGAGCGTCCCCGCAGCATCGAACCAGTAAATATTCCAGCCCGTGGGAAGGCGGCATACCACCGCGATTTCATCCCGCAGGGAAGTATAGATCCCTGAAATCCGGGGAAAGGGGCTGCCGCCGATTCCTTCCCGGCCCAGGTATTCCACAAAGCGGCCGTCCTGGTCAAAGTGGAGGACAATACTGTCCAGCAGGGCCTTACTTTCACCGTCAATGCTGTACCGGTCGTCGGGGAGCCGGTCTTCCGCATAGATATGCTTCCGGGAATCCACCGCCAGATGTCCCGGTTCCCGCAGGGGATAGGAAAAGGCCCACCGGGTAACCACCGCGCTGTCTTCGATATTGGTCCTCAGGGTCAGGGGCTCAGGGTTGGTCTCTTCATTATATATCATGAACAGCAGATCCCCGTAGGACGTATACTGGAGTATCTTCTGCCCGTTTCCATCGGAAATATAAAAAAGCCCGTCCCGCATGGCGATGTTGGACCGGCTGATCCCCCGGTCCCCCTCCAGGTTATAGAGGGCCAACTGATCCTCCAGCCGGCCGATATCAAGGGTGAAATGATCTTCCCTGGCAATGGAAACCCCCTGATCCCGTGAACAGGCGGAAAAAAACACCGGAAGCAAGGCTAAAACGATGGGCAGGAACTTCATGGGGTAATTTTATAATGAATGGGAAATTGTGAATAGTACACATTTACAGACACAATCGGCGCCCTTTGGCGCTAGCCCTTTACCGCCCCCATGGTAAGGCCCTTGACCACGTATTTCTGGAATACCATGGTTAGGATGATGGCGGGGGTAACGATGGCCACTGCGGCGGCCATGACGCCCCCCCAATCGACTTCGGCATAGGACATAAAGTTGTATACCGCAATCGGCAGGGTACGGGTTTTTTCCATGCTTAAAACCTGGGAGAACATAAAGTTGTTCCAGGAGAAAATAAAACTCAAGGTGACGGCGGTTACTACCCCGGGCATGGAGAGGGGCAGAATAATCGAGATAAAAGCCCGCTGCCGGGTGGCGCCGTCTATCATGGCGGAGGCTTCCAGGTCCACCGGAATAGATTCAAAATAGGCGGACATGATCCATACGATCACCGGTAGGGCAATGAGCATGTGGGAAAGGATCAGCGCAATATAGCTATCCATCAGGCCGAGCCGGGAAAACACGATATACCAGGGCATAAGAAAAGAAATGCCGGGCATAAGCCGGGCCACCAATATGAGCATGAGGAGCCTCTTCTGGGCAAACCGGGCTATGGAATAAGCCGCCGGGAGGCCGATGATCATGGAGAGGGCCACCGCAAAAAAGCCGACGATGCCGGAATTTTTCAGATATAAAAGAAAGTTCTGCTCCCCAAAAACCTTGTCGAAATTCCGCAGGGTGGGAGAGAATACGTACTTGGGGGGCCAGGAAATAATATCAACCTGGGTTTTAAAAGAGGACATGAACATCCACAAAAAGGGAAACAGCATGGGGATAACGATCGCCAGAATGAGGATCGCAAAAAAGATGTTAAACAGGGGTGATTTTTTCATAATACCCGCTCCTACAACTCAAACTTTTTCCGCAGCTGCATAACGGCCATACTGAACAGTAATACTACGACGAATAAGAATACCAGCACCGCAGAGGAGCGCCCCATGTTGAAATATTCAAAACTCATTTTGTAGGCCAGAATATTCAGGGTCTCCGAGGAATAGCCGGGTCCGCCCCTGGTCATGGCGTAGATGATATCGTAGGTTTTCAGGGCGTCTACCGCCCGCAGTACCACTGCGGTCAGGACCGTGGGCATGATCATGGGCAGGGTGATGCGAAAAAAAGTCTGCGCCCCGTTGGCGCCGTCCACCATGGCGGATTCAAAGGGCTCCTGGGAAAGCCCCGAAAGCCCTGCCAGGACGATGAGGGCGATCATGGGGGTCCATTGCCAGATGTCAACCAGCATCAGGGAGGGGAGCACCGTGGAGCTTGCGGTAACCCATCCGCTCTGGGGCAGGTGGAAGACGCTCAAAACGTAATTGAGAAACCCGATGGTAGGATCGTAAAAAAGATTAAACACAATGCCGATGGATACCGGGGTAACCACCAGGGGGAGGAGCAGGATGAATTTCAGGAAATTCTTCCCCCGGAATTCCCGGTTCAGGATGAGGGCGATAATGGTCCCCATCACCGCCTCGGCGGCTACCGCCCCAAAGGTAAAGGCAAAGGTCCGCCAGACGGCGGCGGCGAAACGGGGTTCCCTGAGCACCATCAAATAGGTGTTAAACCCGGCGAACCGCATGGGACGGCCCGAGGTCAGGGTCCAGTCGGTAAAGCTTACAAACAGGGTGTAAACCACCGGAAAGATCATCAGCAGTATGACAAAGATAACTGCCGGCAGGGGGAAAAGGTACTTTAAATTACGCTCAAAAAATCCACCCCTTCCTATCACCGGCAATCTCCTTAACTAGTGTCTGTCCATAAAATCGGTTACTTTCTATTTACCGTATTCGCCGTCGGCCTTGAGCAGATCATTGACCGCCGCAGCCTTTTCCACCGCCAGCGTAGGGATCCTTGCGGAAGCGCCGCTTGAGTTAATCGATTCGATGATCACTTCTCCGATAAGATCCCGGGCCTGGCCCACGGAACTCATGAAGGGCCGGTCATAGGGATAGCCGTTTTTGGCGGCATGGGCCTGGGTTTCGATCAAGCCGGGGTTCATCTTGGCCCGTACCTGAGGATCAAGCCATGCGGAATTGCGGGCCATGGTGATATTTGACAGCATCCCCTTGATGGCCAGTTCCTTGCTGGTTGCCCAAACAAGGAATTTCTGGGCCGCTTCGGGGTTCTTGCTGGTACTGGCTATGCCCATTCCCCAGGAAACGACGATAAAGGGACTGTCACCCCTGGGTCCCTGGGGCAGTTTGGCAACCCCCACGTTTGCCTCGGGGATCTGGGTCTTGGTGGGATCCACGATCTGGCCGTAGAAGACCGAGGCATCGGTCCACATGGCAAGCCGTCCCGCCTGGAACACGGGCATCAGGGCTTCCCATGACATGGAAGTAACCCCCTGGGGTCCATAGCTGCCCAGAAGCCGGCCGTAATAGCGGATAGCGTCCACCGCTTCGCTCTTGTCAAAGACCGCGATATTGTTATCCAGATACTTCCCGCCATAGTTGTAGACATAGCTGGAAAGCTGGGTTACCGCCGCCGCTCCCGCGCCCCGGGAACCGAAACCGGCCACATTGCCCTTGTGCAGGGCCTTGGCGGCATTTTCAAGTTCCGTAAAGTTGGCGGGAACCGAAATCCCCGCCTGCTGGAAGAGGTCCTTCCGGTAGTAGAGCACCTGCCATTCGGTTACCAGGGGCACCACATAGGGGGTCCCCGCCTTACGTCCGATATCCACGGTGTTGGTGGGATAATCCGAAAAATCGTAGGAATTTAAGGGGGCATACCAGCCATTCTTGTTGTACAGGAGGCTTTCCTGCAGGGGCCGGGTCATGAAAACATCCACCGTGGACGATCTGGTGGTGAATTCGGTGGTCAGTTTTTGGGTAAGCTGACTTTCCTGAAGGCTTTCCACCAGCACCTTGATGCCGGTCTGGGCCTCAAATTCGGGGATCGCCGTCTTGAGCAGTTCCCCATAGGGATGATTTGCCAAAAGCACCCGGATTTCCTGGGCCGGGGCCTGGGCCGGCTTTGCGGCGCCGCCATCCGATTTTGGGCTGGCAAAAGCTGCAGCGGACAAAGATACCGCCAATAATACGCATAAGAAACGTTTCATATTTCCTCCTGGAATGAACATTAGTTCCAGTATAACCCCGTTTTCCCGTGGTGTACAGTATAACAGTATGAATAGGATTGAAGAAATCAGGATCCCTAAATAAACTGTTGTCAGGTATATGGAAAAACAATATGGTTTCGGCGTTCTTCTGCTCATTCTTTTCATCCTGCTCTCCGCCTGCCCTTCCGGATCGAGCCCTGATTATTTTATGCTGAATGATCCGGGGGATTTTAAACGGGAAGCGGCGTTTCTGTCGGAGCTTCTTGAGGATCCCGATGTTCTTGGCCCCCTCAGTATTGCACCGGCCGGCGCCGAAGCCAGGGGTACGGCGTCTATCGTCATTGATTTTTCCGTTGATACGGACGCCTCAGGTCCGGAGGGCGCCGCCGCGAATGCCGGCGGTCCCAAGGGCATACCCATCTCCCGGACCTGGCTGGTCCCCCGCGCAGACCCCCTGGCCGGCCGCGCCAATACTACCCTGGCGGCCTGCGCCGGCGGGGTAGAAACCCTTATCCCCCTGGAAGAACTCCGGCCCCCCTATACGGCGCTGCGGGTGGACGGCCTTTCCGTGGAAGATCCAGGTTACCCCCTGGTGCGGGAAGTCCGGATAAACCTCCGGGCCGCTTCCCCCGAAAAGAAAAAACGCTCCGGGCGTGAACAGCGGCGGATTGCAGAAAAAATCGCCGCCCTGGAAGGGCTGCTGCGGGACAGTCCCAAGCCCCTGGTGATGGAACAGCCGGAAATCCTCTGGATCGCCTCCGCGGGGGATCTGATGCTGGGCCGGGGGGCGGAGGACATTCTTTTGAAGGAAGGGCCTGAGGGGATCTTCGGCGGAACCGCGGCGCTGCTGGCCGGCGCGGACCTTGCCCTGGTGAATCTGGAGGGAGCGGTGAGCAGCCGGGGGACAAAGGCGGAAAAGGCCTATAACTTCCGCTTTGATCCGAGGACGGCCCCGGCCCTTAAAGACGCCGGTATCGACGCGGTGCTGCTGGCCAATAACCATGTCTTTGACTACGGGGAAACCGCCTTTTTGGACAGCCTCTCCCACCTGCAAAACACCGGCATCAACATACTGGGGGCGGGCCTAAACGATACCGAGGCCGCCCGGCCCCGGGCCTTTCGCAAAGGCAAAACTGCGGTTCAGGTATTCGGCCTTGCATCCTTCCCACAGGAGCGGAGCGGCTGGGACGGCCTTAGGGTCGCGGCGGAAGCGGACAAGCCCGGCCTCCTCCACGCGGGCAGGAAAGGAAACGTGGAACAGCTCAAGGCCCATCTCAGCCGGGATGAGGAGGAAGCTCTGGACATCGTCCTCTTCCACGGCGGGGATGAATGGTCCCGGCAGCCCAATGCTTCCACCCGGCAGCTCATCACGGACCTGATTCAGCAGGGGGCGGACCTCATCATCGGCTCCCATCCCCATATCGTACAGGGCTTTGAATGGGTAGCGGGCAAGCCCGTTTTCTGGTCCCTGGGGAACTACGTCTTTGCCGGCATGGATAACACCGCAGGCGGGGACGAGGGGCTTTTTATCCGCCTGGGCTTTGCGGGGTCCCGTATGGTGTACCTGGAGCCCTATGCCCTTACCCTGAGCCAAAACCGGACCGCCCTGGCGCCGCAGGAAAGGGTGAATAATTTCTATGAGTTATCTAAGGCCTTGGCGCCCGCACCGGTAAAATAGGAGCATGCGGGAGGAAGTCTCCCTTCCGGAGCGCATTACCCTTCGCGGTCTTCCCCCGATGTTTCCATCAATGCCCTTTTACCCAGGCATAGTCCCCGTCATCGCTTTCGGTGGGGATAGGGCGGTGCGCTGCGCCGAGAACCGCGTCTCCGTATTCATAATCCAGCAGGAGCGCAATATCCTCAAGGCAGATAGTATCGCAGTCAAGATAAATGACCTGCTCATATTCACGAAGCAGATAAGGCGCCAACAATCGAAAATACGCGGCCACCGTAAAGATAAGCTTCGCAGTATCAAAGTTGATTCCTTCAATATATTTGCTAACATCAATGATGTCCAAAGAAAAACCGGCAGCCTTATTGACCTGCCTGTACAGCAGTTCCTGATGCTCTGCTGAAATATCCACCTGCAATACAAAAAACCGGTACTCAGCGCCGCCGGTGGCAGCGCCTGCCGCGTTCTCCATAATGGACTGGCCGTTGCGGAAAACTACAAAGGCTGAAACTAAACAGATACTATGCAGATAGAACGGATTACCGCCTTGCAGCCGTGGCGGTACCCGCCCCCTTGATATTACCAAATTTATTTGATATGGTTATATATGCCCTTGAGCGGAAAGGATATGCTCCGGCTTTATACGAAAGCCGGGTGGGAAGTCATCCATCAAAAAGGTTCTCATGTTCAAGTGGCAAAGGAAAATTGGCATGAAACCATACCCATGCACAAAGAGTTGAAAAAGGGTATGGAACAGCATTTGCTGAAAAGATTGAAAGACACGGAGGGTGAAAAATGAACTATCATTTTAAGCTGCATAAAGAAACCTCAGGCTATTGGGCGGAATGCTGCGAACTGGAAGGCTGCAATACCGAGGGGGATTCTCTGAAAGAGGTACGGAAAGCCTGCGAAGAAGCCCTGGATGTTTATCTGTATGAACCGGGCAACTCGGAAAGGAATATCCCCCTGCCCGATGAAACCCTGGACGGCAAAAAGGGCATCATAAAAGTTGCGGCGGATCCCCAGAGGGCCTTTGCGATTTTATTAAAAAACTACCGCTTAAATGCCCGCCTGACACAGAAACAGGCTGCGGAAATGCTGGGCATGAAAAACATCTATAGCTATCAGCGGCTGGAAAAAAAATCTAACCCGTCATTGTCAATAATCAACAAAATTCACACAAAATTCCCGGAAATCAGGCTGGAATATTTATTTTTATAGTGCCCTCAAGGGAACTCAAGCCCGCTGGGACATGATTTCCAGAATTGCCTTGTTGGTATTTCCCATGCCGGTTTTGGAAAGGTACTCCATGTTCCGGAATACATCGTGGATATCCTCCGCCAAAATACCGTCCCCCTGGGATATGGAGAAGTCCGAAACCGCGGTCATGGCGGACATGGAGGCGGTGGCGGCGGAGATGGCAACCTTATTGGCGCAGCCTTCCTTGGCCCCGTCGCAGATCATCCCGGTTATTCCCCCAATCATGCTGCGGACGGCCCCCATCATCTGGGTGATATCGCCCTTCAGGATATAGACGATGCCCACCGAAGCGCCCAGACCGGAGGCGACCCCGCAGGAACAGATAGGCGCCAGGGTACCCAGATAGGCCTTGGCGAACAGGTTCACCCCCATGGCCATGGCAAGGCCCCGGATAAGCTGCTCCCTGGATGTTCCCAGCTTTTCCGCCGCCGCGGCCACGGTAAGGAAGATGGTGATCCCCTGGTTTCCGCTGCCGGTGGCGATCATCACCGGGAGCTGAACCCCGGTCATACGGGCAAAGGAGGCCGCCCCGGTAAGGGTCTGGACATGGGGAATAAGGGAATCCCCCCAGAGGAGGTTCTTGTTCAGGGTAGAAAGGGATTTCCCAAAACCCATCTCCATCCCCCTGGCCGCTATGTTCCGGTTGATCGCCACCCCCTCTTCCAGGAAACTGATTTTTTCAAGATCAACCTCATCGGCAAACTGCTTCAGCCGGGCAAGGGTGAATGTTTTAAGCCGCTCCGCTTCATGGTTGAATTCGGGCTTAAAGACGCCGTAGGGGGGATGTTCAATACCGGCTATGTGGTCATGGTTCTTATAGGTGATGACCCGGGTTTCGGCGGCATCGGTGGTGAGGATCGTTTCGATGTAGAGTTCGCTCATATCTTCCCGGGGGCTGACGGTAATGCGGGGCAGCAGCGCCTCTGCGGCTTTTTCATGCTCCGGTTTAATTTTGCTCAGCACATCCATTGCATCGTCGGGATTGCCCCCAACAATACCCAGGGCCGCGCAGAGTTTAATCCCCCGGCCGGAAACCCCGGGAATCCCCACGAACATGGCGTTTTTAAGCAGCCCCATGTCCATGGAAATAGCCACAGACTTGATTTCCCCCGGGGTGTTTTTACGGGCAATGGCGCAATTCAGGGCGATTGCCACCGGTTCGGTACAGCCCGTGGCGATTTTTACGGAACCCCTGATCTGATCAAGGAGAAAATCAAAATCATCCATTGTGTCTTACCCTTTTTTGCACGCAAGGGCTTCAATTTCTATGGACGCATCCTTGGGAAGCCGGGATATTTCTATGGTTGACCGGGCCGGGAAAGTGGAGCCCGCAAAAAATTCACCGTACACCTTGTTTACCGTGTCGAAATCCGCCAGATTTTTAAGAAAAATAGTGGTCTTTACCACATCGTCCCGGGTAAGCCCCGCTTCCCGCAAAATATGGTCGATATTCCCCAGACTTGTCCGGGCCTGTTCGCCGATGTTCCCGGCCATTTTTCCGGTTTCCGCGTCTATGGGCAGTTGGCCGGAAATGTAGAGAGATCCGCCGGCCTCTATAGCCTGTGAATAGGGGCCTATGGCTGCCGGCGCCTTGCTTGTTGCGATTGCTTTTTTCATACCCTTTCCTTCTTTATGAGTGAGATTTATGTTCCCGTATATAATTATAAATTGTGTACCGGGAAACCGAGAGTTCCCGGGCCACAATATCTATCGCGCCGCGTATATCAAACATGCCTTTCTTTATAAGTTCATACACGATAATTTTGTTCTTCCCGTGGTTGGGAATATCATGATGCCCGTTTATGGTGGTGATCGTTTCCCGGAGGGTGGTCATTATCAGCTCGTCCAGGTTAGCCACAAAATTCTCGGGATTTACCGGGTTCTCCGTCTGGGGAACCGCCAGGGTGTTAATCATGCTGAGCAGGGGGACGTCCATGTTCAGGTTGATACATATCATCCCGATGGGCTTATCCGAGGGGTTCCGGATCATGATGGTGATGGAGCGCAGGGTTTTACCGTCCGTGGTTTTTGAATAGTAGCAATCGGTGACATTCTTACTGGTTTCGGTGGATTCCCGGAGGATCTTCATCCCCAAGTCCGTTATGGGGGACCCTAAACTCCGGCCGGTTACATGGCTGTTGGCGATATGAATAACCGAGCAATCCAGGCTTTCAAAGGAATGGAGCACCACTTCGCAGTTTTCCCCCAAAAACGCGGCAATACCGTCTACGATGGGTTTCACAGAGTCCAGGAGCTGCCTGTCCTTTACGGTTATGGAAGGAGCGTTTGCGGTTTTCATCTCTCATGAAATAATAAAGTATAATTTACACGGCTGTCAACAAAATTTAAAAAAAAATGAGAAGTATTAAAAAATTTTTATAAAAGGCTTGCTTTTATTGGCAACAGGATCAATAATTATTAATAAAACGCAAGAGAGAGGAGACTTAAAATGACGCAAATCAAAAACACGGCAGGCCCCGCCGACGCGATTGGGGATGTGAATCGGGCCCAGATTGAACACCGGGCAACCTGGATGGGGCTTATCTATGACGAGATGAAGAAGGCCGGCATTGACGCCGAGCCGATTGTCCGGCGCGCAATTAAACGGTGCGGCCGTATCCACGGGGAAAACATCAAGGGCAAATGCGCGGATCCAAAGGACTGTGTGAATTTCAAGGATAACTTTTTAAGCGATCTGGTTATCAAGACCTTTGACATGCGGCCCATCAAGGCGGATAAGGATACCCTCAGTGTGGATTTCCATTATTGCGCCCTGGTCACCGCGTGGCAGAAACTGGGCTTTGACGATGCAACCTGCGCCCTCCTTTGTGATATGGCCATGGACGGGGATCGGGGTATCGCCGAAGTACTGGGCTTAACCCTGGATCTGGACAAAACCATCGCCAAGGGCTGCCCGGACTGTCAGCTACGGTTTCATAAATAGCAAACATAGACTCCCGTATGGGATGTCTGAAAATTTTGGAGGAAAAAATGAAAAGAGTATTAGTGTTGATGTTGGCGGGACTGTTGTCCACAGCGGCTGTTTTCGGCGGAGGCCAGAAAGCAGGCGGCGGCGGTAACACCGTGAAGATTGCGGTGGCGGTACCCCTGACCGGGGACAACTCCGAATACGGAAAGAGTTTTTTAACCGCCGCGGAAATCATGGTGGAAAAGTGGAATGCCGCCGGGGGCGTCCTGGGCAAAAAGATCGAACTCGTAAGCTATGACGATAAAAATTCCGCCGAAGAAGCGGCTTCCATCGCCAATAAGATCGTAAGCGACAAGGAGATTATTGCGGTGCTGGGGCACTTCTCCTCCGGGGTCAGCATGACCGCGGCGCCGACCTATCAGGAAAACAAGGTTATTGAGATTTCCAACTGCGCGTCCCACCCGGACTATTCGAAGATCGGTAATTACATTTTCCGGAACAACACCGTAATTATTGAAGAGTTCAAGGTTGTGGTGGATGTGGTGGCCAACGATTTAAACCTCAAGAATGTCGGCATTATCGCTATCAAGACCGACTGGGGAACCACCGCCGGGGGTATCGCGGAGAACTATGTCAAGTCCAACAATAAACTTAACCTGGTGGGCTACGAACAGGTACTTGAAACCTCCGACGATTATGGCCCGGTGATTGCCAAGATGAAAGCGGCGGGCGCCGAAGCGATTATTGCGGTGGGCATGTACAGCCTCTACGGACCCCTGGCCAGGCAGTACAAAGAAGTGGATCCCAAGATCCAGCTCCTTGGGGTATCCAACGCCTATACCCAGCAGATCATTCAGCTTGGGGGCCCCGCAGTGGATGGTCTCTTTGCGCCGGTAAGTTTCTTCGCCGAATCTCCCGATCCGGAGATCATAGAATTTGTCACCGAGTTCAAGAAGCGGTTCGGTATGGAGCCTTCCGCCCTGGCTGCCCAGGCCTATGACTGCATCGGAATTCTGCTTCAGGCAATTAAAAATGTGGGCGCCCTGGATCGTGAAAAGGTTCGTGACGCGGTAAACAACATTAGCTATCCCGGTATTACCGGTCCCACCACCTTTGATGCCATTGGGGATGCTTCAAAAACCTTCCAGAAGGTAGTAATCAGGAACGGTAAATTCGTTCAGTATAAAAAGTAGTATTAGTATTAAGCCGGAGCGGGGGAGAACATGATAGTATTGATCCAGCAGATTTTTAACGGAATCGCACTGGGGCTGGTGTATGCCCTGGTGGCGGTCGGGTACTCATTGGTGTTCGGTATACTCCGGCTGATCAACTTTTCCCATGGCGCGGTATATGCCTTTGGCGCCCATGCCGCGCTGTTTTTTGTGGGTCTGCATTTCGGCCCCATCCCCGCAATTATTTGTGCGGTGGCCGTAACCGGAATACTGGGGGTGTTGATCGATAGACTTACCCTGGCTCCGCTGCGGAAAAAAAAGTCCGTACCCATTGCCGCCCTGGTAACCACCCTGGGTATATCCAACATTATCCAGAATATGCTGGTGGTCATCTTCGGCAGCCAGCGGAAACCCTTCCCGGATTTCTTTAATCTGGGGATGCTTACCATCGGCGGGATACGGATGAACAGCCGGCAGTTTGTCATGTTCGGCGTAGCCCTGGTCCTGCTCCTCTTCCTGCTGCTGATCGTGCAGAAAACCAAGATCGGTCTTGCCATGCGGGCGACGGCTCAAAATATAAAAGCCGCCTCCCTCATGGGTATTAATGTAAACAGTATCATTACCCTCACCTTCCTTATGGGAGGGGCCTCCGCCGCCATAGCCGGCGGTATGGTAAGCGGGTACTATCAGGTGGTGTATCCGGGCATGGGCTTTATGATTGGCCTCAAGGCTTTTGCCGCCTCGGTTTTAGGGGGTATCGGCAGCCTTCCGGGGGCGCTGGTGGGGGGCCTTGCGGTGGGGGTCATCGAAAGTATCGCTGCGCTCTACATCGGTTCCAATTACCGGGACTCCATGGCTTTTATTATCCTTATTGTGGTTTTGATTTTCCGCCCTGCGGGAATCTTCGGCAAAAATGAAGTAACAAAGGTGTAAGCCGTGGCAAAAAAACAGACAGAATTTTTCTTAAAAATAGAAGAATTCATATCCGCCCGGCGGGTTTATTTCTTTGCCGGTATTATTCTCCTGCTTGCGGTGATCCCCCTCTTCGGGTTCAACCGGTACATCATGCGCATCCTCATCGTTATCGGCATCTATTCTATCCTGACCCTGGCCCTCAACCTGGTCGCCGGGTATACGGGCCAGCTTTCCATGGGGAACGCCGGTTTTTACGCCATCGGCGCCTATACCTGTACCCTGCTGATGATCCGCTTCGGTTTGAATTTCTGGTTCGCCATGCTGGGAGGAGCGGTCCTGGCGGGGTTCTGCGGTTTTCTGCTGGGCCTGCCGACCTTCCGCTTAAAGGGTTCCTACCTCACCATTGTTACCCTGGGGTTCGGGGAGATCATACGGATGATCCTGATGAACTGGGACCCGGTTACCAACGGGACCCTGGGGATCAGAAACATTCCCCTGCCGGTTTTCTTCGGCATTAAACTATCCTTTGCGAATAACGGCCTGTACTATCTGGTCCTGGTTCTGGCAATTTTGATTTCTGTTTTCTGCAGGCTCATTCTTAATTCCAAAATAGGCAGGGCCTTTATTTCCATCCGGGAAGACGAGATCGCCGCCCAGATGATGGGCATTAAAACGACGTATTACAAGGTGTTAGCCTTTGTGCTTTCCGCGTTTCTTTCGGGAATTGCCGGGGCCTACTATGCGCCCATGGTAGGGTA
This sequence comes from Spirochaetia bacterium, assembly GCA_025997595.1. Lineage (GTDB taxonomy): Bacteria > Spirochaetota > Spirochaetia > Treponematales > Breznakiellaceae > BNUT01. The sequence continues at coordinate 15,571 of BNUU01000020.1, forward strand.
CATCGATCCCAATTCCTTCACCTTTGATGTTTCCTCCCAGATAATCAGTATGACTATTCTGGGGGGGCTCGGGACCATGCGGGGGATGTACTTTGGGGCGGCGGTACTGATCATCTTCCCCGAGGTATCCCGGTTCATGATGGATTACCGGTTTGTGATCTACGGGCTTATCCTGGTACTGATGATGCGTTTCAGGCCCCAGGGACTTTTGGGCTGGCAATCGCGGCTGCCCTACCGGTTTACAAAGGCTGTGCAGAAAGAACTGGAAGCGGCGGGCCTCTTTCATAACGTAAAGGCAGGTTGAAAATGGCGCTACTGCAGATAAAAGGTATCGGCCTTAGTTTCGGCGGCCTCCGGGCGGTTGATAATGTAAACATCCATGTTAATCAGGGTGAGATTGTCAGCCTGATTGGCCCCAACGGAGCCGGCAAGACCACGATTTTTAACATACTTACGGGGATCTATAAAATTGATACGGGAGAAATACTGTTTGAGGATAAACCCATCCACAATCAGATACCCCAGGATATTGTAAAGGCCGGTATCGCCCGGACTTTTCAGAATATCCGGCTTTTCCGCAACATGCGGGTCATTGAAAATGTCCTGGTGGGTTCCCATATCACCGCCCATTACGGGCTTCCGGATACCATTTTCCGTACCCCCCGGTTTAAGCAGGCGGAAACGGAAAGCACCGTTAATGCGGTTCGGCTGCTGCGGGAGGTGGGGCTTTTAAACCGGCTGCACGACTATGCCGCCAACCTTCCCTACGGCGAACAGCGGAAACTGGAGATAGCCCGTGCATTGGCAACCGGGGCGCGGCTCATCCTGCTGGACGAACCCGCCGCAGGAATGAACCCCCAGGAATCGGAGGAACTGCTGCGCTTTGTCCTCAGCCTGCGGGACAAGGGTTATACGATCCTGATGATTGAACACGATATGAACGTGGTGATGAATATGTCCGACCGTATCTACGTGCTTGATTACGGCAGGCTGATCTCGGAGGGACTGCCGGCCCAGGTGGCAAATGATCCCAAGGTAATAGAAGCCTATTTAGGGGGTGTTCCGAATGATCAAAATAAGTAATTTGAATGCCTTCTACGATAATGTGCATGCCCTCAAGGATATCAGCCTGGAAATACGGCAGGGGGAGATCGTTTCCCTCATCGGCAGTAATGGCGCGGGAAAGACCAGCACCCTGAGCTGCATCACCGGTCTGGTGCCCGCCCGGTCCGGCGCCATCACCTACAAGGATCGGCCGATTACCAATATACCGGTCCACAAAATTGTGGACCTCGGGATAAGTTTGTCCCCCGAAGGCCGGGAGGTGTTTCCGGGGCTTACGGTGGAGGAGAATCTCCGGCTGGGAATGTATTCGAAAAAGAACAGCGCCGCAAAGACCAACGAGTCCTTCCGGCGGGTATACGATCTTTTCCCCCGGCTCAAGGAACGGGTTGCCCAGGTTGCGGGCACCCTTTCCGGAGGTGAGCAGCAGATGCTCGCCATAGGCCGGGCCCTGATGAGCGAGCCGGAACTCCTGCTCCTGGATGAGCCTTCCCTGGGTCTTGCCCCCAACCTGGTGCTGCTGATTTTCGAGCTCATCAAGGAGATCAACAAACAGGGGGTTACCATACTCCTGGTGGAACAGAACGCCAATATGGCCCTGTCCATTTCCAACCGGGCCTATGTTCTTGAAACCGGCAGGATTGCCCTTTCCGGGGAATCACAAAAACTGTTGAACGATGAAAATATACGAAAAGCCTATCTGGGAAATGTTTAGGAGTATGTATGAAAAAGTTATTCAATTCCACAGAAAATCTGATTTATGAAATGGGAGCCGGGCTTTCCCTGGTGAATACCGCCCTGGTTTTTGACCGGCGCTACAAATTTTTGCGGAAGAAAGAACCAAACCCCAATAAGGTTACCCTGATAAGCGGCGGCGGCAGCGGCCATGAACCCGCCCACGCCGGGTATATCGGGGAAGGTATGCTGGATGCCGCGGTCTGCGGGGACGTCTTTGCATCCCCCTCCCAGGTCCAGGTGTACCAGGCCATTAAGGCCTCCGCCGGTAAAAAGGGAACCCTGCTCATCATCAAGAATTACAGCGGTGATATTATGAACTTTCAGAACGCAGCTTTTCTCGCGGGGATGGACGGCCTGGAGGTGGATTATATCAAGGTCTGTGACGATATCGCCGTTGAGGACAGCCTGTATACCGTGGGCCGCCGGGGGGTAGCAGGAACAGTATTGGTGCATAAGATTGCCGGCGCCGCCGCCCAGGCGGGGGGGAGCCTCGCGGAAGTTAAGCGCCTTGCCCAAAAAGCCGCCGACCATGTCCGCAGCCTGGGCTTTGCCTTTTCATCCTGTACGGTACCCGCCAAGGGAAGTCCCACCTTCTCCCTTGGTGAGGACGAAATGGAATACGGCATCGGCATCCACGGTGAGCCCGGCATTCAGCGGGAAAAAGTCGCCACTGCGGAAGCCCTGGCAAAACGTATGGTTCCCGCCATCCTTGCGGATCTGAAGCTGCAAAAGGGCGGTGATGCTGCCCTGCTGGTGAACGGCTTCGGTGCAACGCCCCTCTTGGAACTGTATATCCTGGCCTATTCCGCCATGGCGGAACTGGACGCCGCGGGGATCAAAACCTACCGTATCTTCGCGGGAAATTACATGACCAGCCTGGAAATGGCCGGCGCGTCAATCTCAATTCTGAAACTGGATGATGAGTTAAAAACACTGCTGGACGCAAAAAGCGATGCCCCGGGATTTATGATAAACGGCGGATCAGAGGCGCCCCAGTTTCTCCCCGCCTTACCGGCCGGCAAAGACCGAAATGTTTCGTATAAAGTCCAGACCGATTCCCAATACGCGTGTATCAAGAATGAAAAGCTCACCCTTCAAAATATCATCTACCTGGTTGATAAGATGAGTGAGATTATCATCGAGAACGAGGCGCCCTTCTGCGAACTGGATTCCCATGCCGGGGACGGAGATTTTGGCATGAGTATTGCCAAGGGATTCCGTTTCCTTAAAACCGACTGGGAAGACATAACCGCCCATGCAAAGACCATCGAAAATTTCCTGGACGCCTGTTCGGTGGTGATCATGGAATACTGCGGCGGCGCTTCGGGTCCCATCTGGGGCTTTGCCTTTAAGTACGCCGCTAAAGCCGCCGCAGGCAAGACGGAACTGGACGTAAAAGGCTTTGCGGAGATCCTGCAAGCCGCGGTTCAGGGTGTGCAGGAAACCGGCAAACGGGCCTTTGGCCGGGGCGCGGTGGTGGGGGATAAAACCCTGGTGGACGCCCTGGTTCCCTGCGCCGATTCCTGGTCCGCCTCCGCCAAGGAGGGGAACCGTTTCCTGGAAGGTTTTAAAAAAGCCGCAGAGGCCGCAGTGGCGGGCGCGGAAAAAACCAAGGACATTGTAGCCAGGATGGGCCGGGCGGAAAATGCCGGCAAGCGGAGCCTGGGCTATCCCGATGCGGGGGCCCATGCCCTGGGGTTCATCTTTACGGAACTTGCAAAGGGTCTTCAGTAATATATGGATCATATAAAACTGGGCTATGCCCCTACGCGGCGGAGTATCTTCAGCGCTCCGGATGCGATCAAATACCGGAAGCTGACTAAAGAAAAGCTTACCGAACTCGGCATTGATATGGTCGATATTGATGATATTAACAAGGAAGGTCTCCTCTACGACGCCGCCGAACTCCCGGCCATAATCGCCAAGTTCACTTCTGCGGGGGTGGATGGTATTTTTGTGCCCCACTGCAACTTCGGTACCGAGTACGCTGTTGCCGAATTAGCCCGGCGGATGAAGCTGCCCGTCCTGGTGTGGGGCCCCCGGGACGAGGCGCCTGACAGCGAAGGAATCAGGCTCCGGGACAGCCAGTGCGGTCTCTTTGCCACCGGCAAGGCGCTGCGCCGTTTTGGTGTGCCCTTTACCTATATGACCAACTGCCGCCTGGGGGATCCTGAATTCAAGCGGGGCCTGGATGTATTTATCCGGGTCTGCAATGTGGTAAAGATCTTCCGCCGAATCAGAATACTGCAAATTTCAACACGGCCCTACGATTTCCTTACCACCATGTGCAACGAAGGAGAACTCCTGGAAAAATTCAATATCCAGCTTGCCCCGATCCCGATGACAGAACTGGTTCTGGCGATGAAGGATGCGGAGAACAGGAGCGAAACCAAAGAAACAATTGCTTACATTAAGGAGAAAATGGAGCTTAAATGCGATGAGAGCGTAGCGGCAAAAACGGCTGTCCTTAAAATCGCTATGAAGAATCTGGCGGCCCAATATGACTGTAACGCTGTGGCTATTCAGTGCTGGAACGCCCTGCAGACTGAAATCGGTATTATGCCCTGCGGCGCCAATTCGCTCCTGACCGATGATGGAATACCCGTGGTCTGCGAAACCGATATTCATGGGGCCATAACTTCTCTCCTGGTGCAGGCTGCGGCGCTGGGAGAAAAGCGCATCATGTTTGCCGACTGGACCGTACGGCATCCGGATAACGAAAATGGGGAGCTGCTGCAACACTGCGGCCCATGGCCCATTTCTCTGGCGCTGAATAAGCCTTCCCTGGGAAAGTCAGTTGCCTTTTCTCATCCCGGGTCAGTTTCCGCAGAGGCGCGGCATGGTGAACTGACCCTGGCGCGCTTTGACGGTGACAATGGGGAATACAGTCTGTTGCTTGGAAACGCCAAAGGTATAGACGGACCCTTTACCAAAGGCACCTACCTCTGGATCGAGGTAAAAAACTGGAAACGTCTTGAAGCAAAAATTGTTGAAGGGCCCTATATTCACCACTGCGTTGCCATTCATGGCGATGTTACGGCGGTTCTTTACGAAGCCTGTAAGTACCTGGGTATTAAGCCGGATCTTTACGACAATAACGATGAAGAAGTAAAGGCCTTCCTTCGGGGGGAATAAAGGGGCAAATGAAGGTACCGTTTATTTTAGTGATTGATCAAAGCACCTCGGGTACCAAGGCGCTGATCTTTGATTCCTCCGGGGATATCCTGTGCCGCTGTGACCGTGCCCATGAACAGAAGATATCATCCGAGGGATGGGTCTCCCATGACCCCATGGAGATATACCGTAATACCCTGGCCGCCGTGGCAGATGCGGTAAAGGGATCAGGCATAGATCCGGCGGATATAAGCGGCGTGGGCATAAGTAATCAGCGGGAGACCGCTCTGGTATGGGGGCAGGACGGAAAGCCCCTCACCGATGCGGTGGTTTGGCAATGCGTCAGGGGCGAAGAAATCTGCGCCGGCCTTGCGGATCATGGCGAAGAGATCAGAAGCCGCACCGGGCTTCCCCTTTCACCGTATTTTTCTGCGGCAAAAATAGCCTGGATTCTGAAACATTCAGAGGGCGCTCGCGAAAAAAAACTCTGCGCCGGAACCATCAACAGCTGGCTTGTTTTCTGCCTGACAGGAAATTTTAAAACCGATTACTCCAATGCTTCCAGAACGCAGCTCTTAAACCTTACAAGCCTGGACTGGGATAAAAGGGTGTGTGATCTTTTTAAAATCGATCCCGCTATGCTTGGTGAAATCTGTGACAGCAACGCCCTCTACGGCCATACCGATTTTGAAGGGCTCCTGCCAAAGCCTGTTCCCATCCGGGCTGTTATGGGCGACTCCCACGCCGCCCTCTACGGACAGGGGTGTCTTAAAAAAGGCATGGGCAAAGCAACCTATGGAACGGGATCATCGGTCATGGTCAACATAGGAGAAGCGCCGCTGTTTTGCAGGAATGTTGTTACCTCACTGGCCTGGGGTATAGACGGCAGGGTAAATTATGTTCTGGAAGGCAACATCAATTATACCGGCGCCGTCATCAAATGGCTTGTCGAAGATCTGGGCCTTATTAGGTCTCCCGGGGAAGCGGGGCCCCTGGCGGCTCAGGCCAACCCCGCTGATACAACCTTCCTGGTACCTGCCTTTTCCGGTCTGGGAGCGCCCTATTGGGCGCCTCACGCCAGGGCTTCTTTTTGTGGCATGACCCGCAGTACCCATAGGGCTGAGCTGGTAAAAGCGGCGGAGGAGAGCATCGCCTTTCAAATCACCGACTGTGTAAAAGCGATTCAGGACGAGTCAGGGCTTGTTTTATCGGAACTGCGCGCCGACGGGGGCGCTGCAAGGGATGAATTCTTAATGCATTTTCAGAGCGATATGCTTAACCTTCCCCTTTCGGTGCCTTCGCAGGAAGAACTTTCGGCCACAGGGGTGGCATATCTGGCGGGCATTACCCTGGGCGTATATTCTGTGGATATATTTTCCCGTTTACCCCGAAGAACCTTTATACCATCCATGGATGCAGAGATCAGGGAAAAGCGATACCGGCTCTGGCAGGATGCGGTACGCCGGGTAATGGTTCCTCTTCACTAGACAACCGGTTTGTGGTACACTGGACCCATGTTTGAAAACATCGTTAAAGCCCTTTTCGGCTCCCAGCATGAACGGGACCTAAAGAAGCTTCTGCCTATATTGCATGGTGTAAACGAAAAAGAAGCCTGGGCTGCGGCCCTGCCTGCGGAGGAATTCCCCCAACAGACCGCGCAATTCCGGGAACGGCATGAAAAGGGGGAAACCCTGGACGACCTGCTGCCTGAGGCCTTTGCCCTGGCCCGGGAAGCGGCCAGGCGCTGCCTGGGGGAACGGCCCTACGATGTGCAGGTCCTGGGCTCCATCGTGCTCCACCAGGGCAAGATCGTTGAAATGAAAACCGGCGAGGGCAAGACCCTGATGAGCGTTGCGGCGGTCTACCTCAACGCCATACCCGGCAAGGGTATCCACGTGGTTACGGTGAACGATTACCTGGCGGGCCGGGACGCCGAGTGGATGCGGCCCATCTTCAGTTACCTGGGGCTCACCGTGGGGACCATCCTCTCGGACATGGACAATGTCCGGCGCAAGGAAAACTACCTCTGCGATGTGACCTACGGGACCAACAACGAATTCGGCTTTGATTACCTCCGGGACAACATGAGCCCCTCCCTGGAAACCAGGGTTCAGCGGGGCCACAATTACTGCGTGGTGGACGAAATCGACTCCATCCTGATTGACGAGGCCCGGACCCCCCTGATCATCTCCGGCGCCGCCGAAGACGATACCTTCAAGTACGCCGAGGTGGACAAGCTCCTCTCCTCCCTGGTGGAGGTGCAGAAAAAGGAGAACGGCGAATACCCCGACGAGGCCCAGGGTGAAGAGGTTATCGGGGACTACAAGCTCAACGAAAAAAACAAGAACATTTCCTTCAGCAATGCGGGGATGACCAAGCTCGAGGAAATTTTACAGAAGCGAAACCTGATCAAGGGCGCCATCGTGGACGAGGAGAACTTCGAGTACCTCCACTACTTTACCCAGGCCCTCCGGGCCCATAAGCTCTTTAACATCGATGTTGATTACGTGGTCCAGGACGGGCAGGTCCAGATCGTGGATGAGTTCACCGGCCGCATCCTCCACGGCCGCCGCTATTCCGACGGGCTCCACCAGGCCATTGAGGCCAAGGAACGGATCAAGATCGCCCAGCGGAACCGCACTCTGGCGACCATCACCTTTCAAAATTACTTTAGACTGTATGAAAAAATATCCGGTATGACCGGCACCGCCGACACGGAGTCCGTGGAATTCGCCAAAATCTACAACCTTGAAGTGGTGGTGATCCCTACCAACCTCCCGGTTGCCCGGCACGACGAAGACGACGTGGTCTACCTCAACGAGAATGAAAAATACAACGCCCTCTGTGAAGAAATTGCCGCCGCCCACAGGAAGGGCCAGCCCATGCTGGTGGGTACGGTGTCCATCGAAAAGTCCGAGAAGCTTTCCGCCCTGCTGACCCGCAAGGGGGTGCGCCACGAGGTACTCAACGCCAAGAACCACGCACGGGAAGCCCTGATCATTTCAGAAGCCGGGGCCAGGGGCTCGGTCACCATCGCCACCAACATGGCGGGCCGGGGCACCGACATCAAGCTGGGGGGCAATGCCGAATACCGGGCCCGCAAAAAGGCCGGTACCGACGCAAGTCCCGAAGCGTATCAAAAGGCTTATAACGAAGAATACGAAAAATGGAAGGCCGATTACGAGGAAGTGAAATCCCTGGGTGGCCTCTACGTCATCGGTACGGAGCGGCACGAAAGCCGCCGCATCGACAACCAGCTCCGGGGCCGGTCCGGGCGGCAGGGCGATCCGGGGCGGTCAAAATTCTTCATATCAATGGATGACGAGCTGATGCGCCTCTTCGGCGGGGAAAAGATCAAGGGGATCATGAGCCGGATCGGTATGGAACCGGGAGAACCGATTTATCATCCCCTGTTAAACCGGAGCATTGAACGGGCCCAGAAAAAGGTTGAAGAGCGGAACTTTGAGATCCGCAAGCACCTCCTGGAATACGATGATGTCTTAAACCAGCAGCGGAAATTCATCTATGAACAGCGGGACGCCATCCTGAGTGATACGAACCTGAAAACCCGGGTCAACGAAACCTCCCGTGAAATGACCGAGGACATGGTGGAAGCCTTCACGGCCGCCCAAAAGCGCGACGGCGCTGCGGCGCTTAAGGAATTAACAGAATCACTGCGGATCAAATTCGCCTATCATCTTAAACTTGAGCAGGACAGTGCGGAGTTCAAGAACCCGGAACTGCTGGAAAAGAGGATCATCGCGGACCTTGAAAAGGATATTGATGACAAGGAAGCCATGCTCCCCCCCAATTACCTTAACGCGATCATCCGGGAACAGTACCTCCACGCCATTGACCGCCAGTGGCTGGATCACCTTGAAAATATGGAGGGTTTACGGGAGGCGGTATACCTCCGCAGTTACGCCCAGAAGAATCCCCTCACCGAATACAAGGTTGAGGGCTTCCAGATCTTCGAAACCATGATTGATGAAATACGCCAGGAAATCGCCTCCCGGCTGCATTTGGTACGGATACAGGTAGGCGAAAACCGGGATGTATCCCGGACCAGCCGTCCCGCCGCAGTGGCGCAATCAGCCAGCCACGGCAGCATCGGCGCCTTCGGCGGCGCGGCCGGGGGAGGCCAAACTACCACCGGCGGCTCGGCCTCCCAGCCGGAAGCAGCCCGTGTGGTCCGCGCCTACCCCAAGGTGGGCCGCAACGACCCCTGCCCCTGCGGCAGCGGGAAGAAATACAAGTTTTGCCACGGAAGATAAAATCGATACAATATTGCGTGGAGTTTCGGCTATGCCGAAACTCCTTAGCCGTTCAGCTTCGCTGAACGGCCTAATTCGACTTTACAAACGCGTCCTTATACCCGTTGCTTTTGAAGCGCTGGAGTAATGCGCCGCTTTCGCCCAGGTTGACCGGGCCAACCAGCAGCCGGTATGGGGGTTTACCGGCGCTGCCGGCGGCCTGGACTGCCAGGGGATAGGTTTTGTCGATCCTGGTTAAGGCGTCTTCCACCGCCGCAGCCTGACTGAAGGCTCCAAGCTGCAAATAGTATTTGCCCCGCTCCAGTTCACCGATGAGGGGAACTGAAAATTTGGCGCCATTTTCAATTGGAACAACAAAAAGAGATTCATCCATGGAGCTCGGAAGCGTTTGGGCCGGGGCGGGCGTTTCCGGAAGGGAACTGCGGGCCGCGGGGCCATGACCGGTCTCGGTGGGCCGCGCCGGGGTCTTGTCCTTTTCGATTGGACCAATAAACAGGGATTCATCCATATAGTCCGGGGATATCCAGGCAGGGGCCGCCTGAGGTGTCTGGACCGCCTGAGGCTGGGCCGGAACGGAAGGACGCCGTTCAATGGGCCCGATAAAGGCTTCAGGAGGAATAATATAATCGGAGTAAGCTTCCGGGGGCCGTTTTTCCGCGGGGAGCAGGGCCAGATCCAGGGGAGCGCCTCCCGGGACAGGGACAGGGGCCTCGTTCCGGGTTATGGCATTCCCATTATTCGGCCGGGAACTTCGGGGCGATGGGTCGACCCCTGAGACCTCAGAATCGATATTCCTGTCGGCGGCAATTGTCGGGGACAGGGGCTTCTCGCTTTCTGTTATGCTCGGAGGAGGATCCCAGCCCAATGGTCCGATGTCTGTGGACGCAGCGGGAAGCTCCGGGCCGTCAATTACGCCGACCGAGCCGCCCTGTGCCCAAATGGGATAGAGGGTGGATTCGGGGGAATCCTCTCCGGCGGCGGCAAATCCGGGCTGAATACTTTCAGCGGGGTCATTCCAATAAGCGTCCCAATCAGCCTCAGCCCCCCTGCTTTTTGTATCCGGAGACAGACTGGGGCTGGGATAGGCATTGGGAATATCCACAATAGTGTAACTCAGGTAGGGATAATTCGAAGAGGCCGGTTTGACGGGGACCGACACGGGGGCGGCCGGGGTTGAAGAACTTGCCGGGCCCTGCTGCCCCTGGGGCAGATTCGGCAAAGGGGCTGCCGAATCCTGCCGCTGGGCCGCTTTCCCTGTGGGAAGCGCCTGCGACAGGCGTGACTCGAGGTTATCCTCCGGGGCTTGAGCCTTCGTATTATTACCCTCAGGGGTATCGGCGGCTATCATGGCCCGGGGGTCGTAATCCGGGTCCCCACTGGTGGCAAGCCCTTCGGTAAAGCGGGAGAAGGCTACGGGGTCCGAGGGCACTTTCATGCTGATTCTGCCGATGGATTTAGGCTGTAAACCGATGCTTTTGGAAGCATCCTGGGAAAGGATTGCCAGAAGACCGGGACTGTCGAGCCCGGCGGATACAATTACCCGAATGGATTTTCCTGTTTCCAGATTGGTGATGTCCACCACCGTATTCCGGGGAAAAGAATTGGTCGCCGCATAAAACCCTGTGTCGGGGAGATCTCCCCGGGCCGCCGCCGCGGCCGCCCCTTCCCACACGGAAGCATTGGTTAATACCGTCAGGGCCGCCAAAACAAGAACAAAATTCCGTATATTTTTCATCTGCCTGTCCTTTATCTATCCATTGATGTGGGGTATTAATCTGCGAACCGTCTGTTTAACACGGGCAAATTCATCTTTCATATTATTATTATTCCTCCCGGCATAGCGCTCTTCATAGAGAAACTGATAGGGCCTGGTTTTATAGAGCCGCAGGGATATATCCCCGGGCTTCTGGACTTTTCCCCCTGCTACGGCGGGAAAATCCAGCAAGGCAAGGATAAAGTAATCCACCCCCCCGTCTATGGCCCCGGACAGATCCGCCATGGCCTCGTCGGGGAGTTCCTTATCTGTTTTTTGCGCCAGATGCAGGCTCGGGGAGTTACTGACGATATGGCCTTCCTCAAAAAATACATCCATAAGGCTGCTTTCCCAAAGAACGGAATATTCATTAGCCTTCCGGTCATCCCGCAGTCCCGTTTCTATTACCAGGAACGAAACCGTGGCCCCCTGAAGGGGCAAAATCATGACAGCCATAAGAAGTAACAGGGTCAAAATTCGTTTCAACGCCATGGTGGAAGCCCCCTCATTTCATATCGGCAGATTTCCAATGGGTAATTAATTCGATGTATAGAAAAAGCCCTTTTTTTATTGTAATTTTATGGGGATGAATTATTTTGCAATACAGGTAAAAACACGGTCCGAGGAAAAGTACATCAAACTCTTCAAGGCCCTGCACCCGGAAATCAACATTCCCATTCATTTTCCCAAACGAAAAATTGATATACGCAGAAGGGGCAGGATCATTCCCTCCTCATCGGGGGTTTTCCCCGGTTATATTTTTCTGGAAGTTGAAGATGAAAAGGATATGGTCACTCACCAGTGGGCGTTCCGCCGGACCGACGGCTTTTTCCGTTTTCTGAAGTCCAATCAGAACATAAGCCCCCTGGCGGACCGGGACCTTGAAATCGTCCTCCATTTTATCAAAAATGTGGGCCCCCTGGCGGGGAAGTCCAGGGTCTATTTTGATGAAAATTCCCGCATCGTTGTGACGGAAGGCCCCTTAATGGGGCTTGAGGGGAGCATCATAAAGGTCGATAAAAGAAAGGGGAGAGCGAAGATCAAACTGGATCTGTACGATGATTCCTTTTCCATCGACCTTGCCTTTGAGGTAATCGGGCAGGCGGCGCGGCCCGGGCCGGTATTATAAGGAAATTAGTTCCAGAACGCCAGTTCCGGATCTTCGTTAAAAAACAATGACCACAAAAAAATCGGGACGTTTGTACATTATCGGGGCGGGGTTTGCCGGGCAGACCCTGGCCAATGAGATCAAGGCCAGGGCCATCTTCGGCGAAGTGGTGGCCTTTCTGGACGACGACCCGGAAAAAATCGGCCGCCGTCTGGACGGCATCCCCGTGCTGGGACCCATCCGGGATGTTGCCAAACTTCTGCGGATGAACCCTGCGGACGAGGCGATCATCGCCATACCCAGCGCCAGCCAGGAATACCTCAAGGAACTCTACGGCATCCTCAAAAAGGCGGGTTTTGAAAAGATCCGGATTTTACCGGGAATTTCCCAGATCATCGAAGGGGACGCCCACCTGATCCAGACCCGCAGCATCGATCCTCAAGATCTTCTGGGCCGTACCCCGGTGGCCATCAATTTAAAGGAAAGCCTCCACTACCTGCGGGGCAAGCGGGTACTGGTGACCGGTGCGGGGGGCTCCATCGGCAGCGAACTTTGCCGGCAGCTCCTCTCCGGGGGGGCCTCCCGGCTCTACCTCTTTGGGCATGGGGAAAATTCAATCTACCAGATCGACAGGGAACTGCGGCTCCTGCAGGAAGCGGGGGTCGGCGAAAAGGCCACCCTGGTGCCCGTCATCGGGGACCTCAAGGACGCGGCATACATGGACTACATCATGGGCCACCTCAAGGCGGATGTGATCTTCCACACCGCCGCTTACAAGCACGTGCCCATGATGGAGGAAAACCCCGTGGCGGCCATCGAAAACAACCTCTTCGGTACGGAAAACCTTATCCGCGCCGCCCGGAAACACGGGGTCAAGCGCTTCGTCCACATCACCACCGACAAGGCCGTGGAGCCCGTGTCGGTGTACGGGGCCTCAAAGTACCTCTGCGAGCGGCTGGTTTTGGAGGAAGCGTTAAATGCCGAGTCGGCAGCCGAAAGGGTGCCTGGCACCAGTTCCGGCGATCTCAAATTCATGGTGGTCCGCTTCGGCAATGTGCTGGGCTCCCGGGGCTCCATCGTGCCCCTCTTCCAGAAACAGATCGAGCGGGGCGGGCCGGTGACCGTCACCCATCCGGATATGCGGCGCTGGTTCATGACCATCCCGGAAGCCTGTTCCCTGGTGCTCAAGGCCGGGGGGGTCGGGGAAAACGGCAACCTCTACCTTTTGGACATGGGGGAATCTATCCGTATCCGGGACATGGCGGAGCAGATGATCCGGTTCTACGGCTTTGAGCCCGAGGAGGACATCAAAATCGAATACGTGGGGCTCCGCCCCGGCGAACGGCTGGACGAGCAGCTCTGGGGCGAAGATGAGATCCCCCGTGAAACCCCCTACAGCCGCATCCTCCGGGTGGACCGCCGTTCTCCCCCGGTAACGGACATCCGCAGCCTTTCGGAAAAGCTCAAACCCATCTGTTACTTTGATCCTCAAAAGCCTAGGATGTACCGGAACAGCGAACTTTTACGGGAACTCCTCGCCGAATCCATCCCCAGCCTTTTCGCGGCGATCTATTCGGGCGCCGTCCCGGAGCGGGTACATGGTTAAAGGACATATTGAACCCATACCCTTTGCCCGGCCCTTTGTCGGGAAGGAAGAAGAAGATGCGGTGCTCCGGGTACTCCGCTCCGGCTGGCTCACCACGGGGCAGGAAACCCTGGCCTTTGAAAAAGAATTTGGGTCTTTTCTTTCAAAAACTACTTCACCGGTTACAATAAACCATACAGTAATGTCATATCCTGCAAAGGCTACTTTACATGGTGTGGAAAATCATACAGGAAACTCCCCCTCGACTAATGGAGTTTCGGCTACGTCGAAACTCCAAGCAACCCGGCAGAGCCGGGTTGCACCCCTCCCCTGCCTGGCGGTGAATTCGGCAACAAGCGGATTACATTTGGCTCTGGAAGCCTGCGGGATCGGCCCTGGCGATATCGTACTGGTCCCTTCCTGCACCTTTACCTCCACCGCCGAGGTGGCCCGCTACCTGGGCGCCGAGTCGGTTTTTGTGGACGTGGCCCCCGGCTCGTTTCACCTGGACCCCAAGGCCCTGGAACGTACCCTGGAAAAGCTCAGGCGGAACCGGCCCGGTAAAGCGAAAGCGGTGATGCCCGTGCACTACGGCGGCCTCCCCTGCGACATGAAGGCGATCATGGAGATCGCCCGCCATTACGGTCTCAGGGTGATCGAAGACGCGGCCCACTCCTTCCCCTCGATGGTGCCTGGCACCGGATTCGCGGGAACTATCGGCGATGCCGGGGTGTTTTCGTTCTATGCCACCAAGACCATGACCACCGGGGAAGGGGGCATGGTGGTGTGCCGGGATTCGGAACTGGCGGCCCGGATTTCGATCATGCGCTCCCACGGCATCGACCGCAGCGTCTGGAACCGCTACACCGACACCAAAGCCTCCTGGTATTACGAGGTGGCGGCCCCCGGCTTCAAGTACAACCTCCCCGATATATTATCCGCTTTGGGCCGGGTCCAGCTTGGGCGCGCCTGGGATATGCTGCGGATGCGGGAGACAATAGCCCGCCGTTACAACGAAGCATTCGCCGGTGACGGCCACTTCATTCTTCCCCCTTCGGGGCCGGGGAATGCCTGGCACCTCTACCCGCTGCGGCTGCGGCTTGATACCCTTTCCATAGACCGGGATGCCTTTATCCGGGAACTGCAGGAGGGGGGCATCGGGGTATCGGTGCACTTTATCCCCCTGCATACCATGCCCTATTACAAGAAAACCTATCATTTAAATGATGATGATTTCCCCGAAACCATGAAGAGCTTCCGCCATGAGATTTCCCTCCCCATCTGGCAGGGGATGACCGGGGCCCAGGTTGAGCGGGTGATCGCTATGGTCAAAGGTATCGCAGGTAAGTATACTTAAATTCATGCCCGGCAGCGCCTTTCTGGAAGACATCTCCTTTCGTTCCATGCTTTTTGCCCTCACCATCCGGTCCCCCGTCGCAAAGGGCAGGCTCGAGTCCATTGAATGTCCCAAAATGACCAGTTCCTATACCCTTATCACCGCGAAGGACATCCCGGGAAAGAATCAGCTTGGGACCTCAGCCAAAGGTTCCCCTCTTGAGGATTTTTCCCTCCCCATTCTGGCGGAGGATACCCTTTCCTACATCGGGGAGCCCGTGGCCATTTTGACGGGGCCCGATCCGGCGAAACTTGAAAAGTACGCCGAACAGTGCAGGGTCCATGCCGTTGAGGAAGCTCCGGTTTTTTCAAGCCAAAATGCTATGGAAAACATGATCCTGGGGGAACGGCGGATTGTCAGGGGAGATACAGAAACGGCCTTTGCCAATGCAAAAACCATCGTGAGCGGGAACTACAAAACCGGTATCCAGGAACACTGGTACGCGGAGCCCGTCGGGGCCGCCGTGGAGTATACAGGGGAGGAAGAACCCGCCTTTATTATCCATACCGCCACCCAATGGCCCTTTCACGTGCGGCGCTCTGCGGCAGAGGCCCTCAACATTCCCGAAGGCAAAATCGTGGTGGAGCCCACCATGATTGGCCTCCACATGGACGGGAAGATCTGGTATCCCTCTTTGATCGCAAGCCAGGCCGCCCTTGCCGCCTTTGTCACCCGGAAACCGGTCAAACTGATCCTTACCCGTGAGGAGGATTTCCGCTATTCCCCCAAACGGAACAGCTCGGAGATTGAGATCCGCAGCGCCCTGGGGGAAAAGGGGGAACTTCTGGGTACGGAAATTACGGCAACAATGAATCTGGGGACAGCGGGGGTCTTTACCGGGGAAATTCTCGATCAGACTTGCCTGGGC
>BNUU01000021.1 GCA_025997595.1 Spirochaetia bacterium
CGTTGACTTTGGCTTAACCAAGCTGCTGCTATCCGCCGTACCGTTTTTTGCAGTGCATTGGTCGGCGGCTAAATTTTGGTCTTCGATACTGGGATTTGCGGGGAATTTCTTATTAAGAAAATGGCTGGTTTTTCCGGAAAGGAAAAAATGAAGAAGAGGATATAATGAATCAAAATATCCCTATTGATGGGTTGAAAATAAAAAACTGGATTCGATGGTCTTTGATTCTCGGAATAGTGGGATGTCTTTTGCTACAGATTCCGCAGATTCGTGAGTTAATCATCGTGTTTGGTGAATCTGCTGTTATGCATAGACCGCTAACACATTCTGTGTGGCACGAAAGAATAATAGCGTGTGGACTTATAGGTGCTGTTTTCTGCTTATTCACGCTACTGTTGTTGCCTTTAAAGTATAGAGGGCATATTTTTTTTGGTGTATTAGCGATTATCGTTGTGGCGGGCGTTATAGTTTCAATCTTTCTTAATATTCCATTAAGTGCCGTAATCACGCTTTTATTTAGTGTATTCAGTTTTGCATTGATGTTTAGCTATATGTGTTTATTTCATAAAGATTTACGTGATGCCTTTATTTCATCTACTTTATATGACGCAGTGTTTCTTTGGGTATTAACTGAATTCTTGGGATTTTTCAAATTGTTAGGATTTACCGGAATATTATGCGGATGGATTTGGCATGATATTTGTTTATTATCACTTCTAATTCTGAAATGTAAAAAAGAAAACTTCAAAATTAAAAAACTTGTTTTGCGTGTTCCGCAATTACGCTGGGAATACTGTGCGCTAGGTGTTATTTTGGCAGTCAGTTTTTTTATCGCTCTTTGGTATCCACCGAATAATTGGGATTCGATGGCCTATCATTTGCCCCGAATAGAGCACTGGCTTCAAAACAAAAGTTTGGATCACTTCTATACATCGAATGTCAAGCAGACCATGTCAGCTCCCTTTGCGGAGATGGTTATTTTGCAGGGAAGGGCATTGTCCGGCGATGACTGGCTTATGAACCTTGTTCAGTGGTTCGCATTTTTTGGGACTATTATGGGTATTTCAAAAATTACGAGCCACTTAGGGCTGAATAAAACTATGCAGATTACAGCAGCAGTTTTTTTTGTAACACTGCCTATGGCAATTTTACAAGCTTCAAGCACACAAACTGATCTGGTTGAAGCTTTCTGGATAGTTTGTCTTGCAGAGCGTTTCCTGACATGGAAAAAAGAAAAATCGCTGCGTCATAGCATTGATTTTGGCATTGCGCTTGGTTTGGCTATTCTTACGAAAGGAACTGCCTACCCGATAGCGTTTCCCTTTGTTCTTTGTTTTGCCGTATTAAGCATAAAGCACTTCCGTAAACATTTACCGGGTGCATTTTTAGCGGCACTTGTATGTTTGGCGATTAATGCTCCGCATTATACCAGAAATTATATCGCGTTTGAAAACCCACTTGGAGCACATTCCGGTACAGTATCGAATTTTTCGATTAAATCTTTCTTCATAACACTTGCATTCGATATTTATGCAAATCTGCCTTTGCCGTTACCCGATAACATAGGAAATAAAGTCAACGCGGTATTGAAAAATATTGATTCCGCTATATTTCCATTTGACAGTCCCGAAGTAGTTTCAATTCGGTGGTATTTTTCACATTTAGGGGGACTTGAGCCCGCTCATGAAGATATTGCCCGGAACTGTTTACAGATGTTGTTAATTATTATAATCTTTGTCATGCTATTATCTCGGAGTAAATCAAAAATAAAATATGCTTGGATTGTCTTGGGTTCTTGGTGTATGTTTGCTTTTTGTATTCCATGGCAGCCATGGATAACACGATTACAACTCCCCCTGTTTGCACTTTCTGCTCCTGTCTTTGCTCAAGTACTGGAAAACAAAAAATATTTAAAAAAAAGAAAGGTTATACTTATGTCTCTCTGTTGTTGTTCTCTGTTTCCGTTGTTCTTTAATGCTTCCCGTCCTTTAATATCATATCCCGGATTTACCGGTGGAAAAACAATAATAAATGCAAGCCGGGATGAGCTGATTTTTAATAATCCTAGTTTGTATGTTAATGCCTGTACCATTATAGCAGGAATGAATCACTCGCGGCTTGGTCTTATTATTGGCGAGAATTCCTTGGAATATCCGCTATGGCGGTATCTTCGACATAATATGGATGTTCTGCCGAATATTATTCATGTAAAACCAGACTCAATAGACCAGAATATTGATGTCCTGTTTATTCTGGACAGAAAGGATATACCGTTCATGCAGGATAGTATGGATGATTCTGAAGATAATAGGCCGTTGGTTTTACAGCGTATAGATGGCACTAATAACTGGAAGAATGTTCTTCCTTAATGCCTTTTAATAGGTGCGGCGTCTGCCGCACCATATTATCCATTACTCACTAAACAGAGCCATTCCGCCTCTGCGGCCAATTCATCCCCAACGTAGGCTTTTCCTGACTGCTTGATCATTTTGGCCGATACCCGGAGGTTGGTAATCTCCGACCGCACTTCCTCGCCGGGGCGCACCTGGCGGCGGAACTTTACCTTATCCACCGAGGCAAGAAAAAACAACGCCTTTTCCCCCAGCTCACCCAGCGCGCCGGATTTTTTCAGCCCCGCCCCACCTGACTGCGCCATGGTTTCAATCAATATAACGCCGGGCACCACCGGATACTCGGGGAAGTGCCCCGCAAAGAAAAATTCTTTTTCGGTAAACACGTGTTTGGCAACAATCGTGTCCTTATCGGCGCTGACAATTTCATCAACAAACAAAAACGGCGCCCGGTGGGGCAGCAGTTTTTCTATTTCACCCATTTCAATTCCTTCCTTTGTGGTTGATACTTCTTTATTCATACTTCTTGAATACCACGACCCCGTTATGCCCGCCGAATCCCAGGTTCCCCGAAGCGGCGGCCCTGACCTCGCCGTACTGGACCTTGTTGGGCACGTAGTCCAGGTCGCATTCGGGATCGCTTTTATCCAGGTTGATGGTGGGGGGAAAAAAGCCTTCCCGGATTGCCAGAATACTGGCGATAGCTTCGATGCCGCCGCCCCCGGCGACGCAGTGGCCGGTCATGCCCTTGGTGCTGGAGATTTTGAGTTTCCGGGCATGGTCCCCAAAGGCGTACTTGATCATTTTGGTTTCGGTAACATCGTTGATTTCCGTGGAAGTGCCGTGGGCGTTGTAGTACTGTACCTCCTCGGGCTTGAGCCCCGCATCTTCCAGGGCAAGGCGGATGGCCCTGCCGCCGCCCTCGCCTGAAGGGTCCGGGGAGGTGATGTGATAGGCGTCGGCGGTACAACCGTAACCGGCAAATTCGGCGAGGATCTTGGCGCCCCGCTCCCTGGCGTGTTCTTCGCTTTCCAGAACCATAACCCCGGCGGCTTCTCCTAACACAAAGCCGTCACGGTCAACGTCGAAGGGGCGGGAAGCCTTTTCCGGGGTGTCGCAGCGTTTGGTGGAAAGGGCCTTGAGCATCTGGAAACCGCCGATAGCAAAGGGCGTAATGCAGGCCTCGGTTCCGCCGGAGATGACCACATCGCAGCGGCCTGAGCGGATAAGGTCCAGCGCCTGCCCCAGGGCGTCCGCCCCGGAAGCACAGGCGGTCACCTGGGTTAAGGCCGGCCCCCTGGTCCCGAACACCATGGAGACATTCCCCGCCGCTTCGTTGTTGATCATGGTAGGCACCGTAAGGGGCAGCATCCGCCTGGGACCGCTGTCGTGGAGCTTGCGGAAGGATTCGCTGACGATCTCGAAGCCGCCGATCCCATTGCCCAGGACCACCCCCGCCCGTTCGGCATTCCCCTTGATCCGCCGCTTCTGCCCCGCCCCTTCACCCTCGGCCGCTATGGTCTCAAGCAAATCCGCCTGTTCCAGCGCCTGGGCCGCCGCCGCCACCGCAAACTGGGTAAACCGGGCCATCTTGCGGGCATCCTTCTTTTCGATCCAGCGGGCAGGGTCAAAATCCCTGACCTCCCCCGCGATAGTCACATCAAACCCGGTGGTATCAAACTGGGTAATCTTCCCAATCCCGCTTTTCCCCGCCTTGAGCGCATCCCGAAATTCCTCCACCGAATTTCCAATAGGCGAAATCACCCCCAACCCGGTTACCACAACTTTTGTCTTCATAAAAATCCTCCACAATCAATAAGGGGCGCATCCCGCCTGCGGCGGGTCGGGCTATCCGCTCCAATTTTGCTACGCAAAATTCCGCTTCTATCCCTTGCGCTTGTCAGATGAACATCCCGCCGTCCACGGCGATTACCTGTCCGGTAATATACGCCGACCCGTCTGACGCAAGGAACAGCGCCGTTTCGGCAATGTCCTCCGGCTTTCCCGCCCGTTTGAGGGGAATCAGTCCCAGCATTGCGTCCCTGGCTGCTTCGGTCATGGTGTTTGTCATGTCCGAGGCAATGAAGCCCGGGGCGATTGCGTTGACCCGCAGCCCCCGGCTTGCCACTTCCCGTGCCAGGCTCTTGGTCAGGCCGATGAGCCCCGCCTTGCTTGCCACATAGTTGGCCTGCCCGCCGTTCCCGTGGATACCCACCACGCTGGACATATTGATGATCGAGCCCTGCCGTTTGCGGATCATCTCACGGGCCACCGTGCGGGCAATGAGAAAGCCGGCGGTCAGATTCACGTCCAGTACCTTCTGAAAATCCTCAAGGCTCATCCTGAAGGAAAGGCCGTCACGGGTAAGCCCCGCGTTGTTCACCAGTATGTCAAAACCACCGGCTTCCTTGAGGGCTCCCTCGACAACCGCTTCCACACCGTCCAGCTTGCCCAGATCTGCGCTGATCCAGTGCAGCTTCCCGCCGGACTTGGCGATCCGATCCTGCAAATCCGCAGGCTCCCTGGTCCCCAGCCCCCAGACTTCCGCCCCCTCGGCGAGGAAGCGGTCCGTAATGGCCCTCCCAATCCCACGGGACGCGCCGGTGACCAGGGCCTTCTTGTTGTTCAATATCATTGTCTACCTTCCAAATTTCTAATATCTTCCACCGTTCCTGCCAAATAACAGGGCAGCATACTTCCGGAATCTTTCCAAAGCCCCTGCAGCACCTTTCCCGGCCCGGTTTCCAGAACCGCGTCGAAGCCTTTTAGGTCGTTTAGGGCCTGTTCTTCCGCCGTCCAGCGCACCGGATTGGTGATCTGTTCCAGGGCAAGCTTTTTCGCCTCCTCCCCGGAACTCACCCTTTTTCCGGTTACGTTGGAGAAGAGGGGAAGGGCGGGATCATGAAAGGCCGTTGCTTCCAGAACGGGGCGGAATTTTTCCGCCGCGCCATCCATTAAGGGTGAATGAAAGGGCCCCGCGACCTTGAGCCGGATAACCCGGCGGGCCCCCGCTTCCCTGAATCGTTTTTCCGCTTCCCCCAGGGCCGCGGCGGTTCCGGAAACGACCACCTGACGGGGTGAATTGATATTGGCGGCGTACAGCCCCGCCAGGCCCGCGGCAGCCCATTCTGCTATGAGGGCCTCAACCTGTTCCGACGGCAGCCCAACCACGGCCGCCATGCCCGGCGCAGTATCCGCCGAAGCGCCGGTGCGGAGCCGGTCCGCCGCTTCCTGCATGAACTCCCCCCGGGCTTTCACCAGCCGAAAACAGTCCCCTGTGGAGACCACCCCTGCAAGGGCCAGAGCCGCATATTCCCCCAGGCTGAACCCGGCGCAGGCTGTCGGTTTTATGCCCTGTTCCCCCAGGTATGCCGCCGCAGCAAGGTTTGCCAGGGTGATGGCGGGCTGGGAAACATCGGTCCGCATGAGGGTCTCCGCGTCCGTATCCCGGAGCAGGGCCTGCAGGTCCTGCCCGAGGGTCGTGGAAGCCAAATCAAAAAGGGCCTTGACGGCGGCGCTGCGGGTTTCAAGAAAATCCAGGGCCATACCCTGATACTGGGCGCCCTGTCCGGGAAAGAGAAATGCGAATTTTTTGTTCTTCATCACCATACTATAAGATTTCCTCCGTAGGTGAGACCCCCGCCGAATCCTACGGTCAGGATGAGGTCCCCCCTGTGCAGTTTGCCGCCCCGGTTCATTTCGTCCAGGGCGATGGGGATCGACGCCGCCGAGGTATTGGCGTATTCCTCGATATTGAGGAAGAATTTTTCCTCCGGGATGCCCAGCCGCTTAAGCGCGGCCTGCACGATCCGGGCATTGGCCTGGTGGGGCACAATCCAGGCCACATCATCGATGGTAATCCCCTCTTCGGCAATCAGATTATTGATGGTTTCGGTGACCGCTTTGACCGCAAAGTTGTACACCGCCCGGCCGTCCATTTCAAGATGAGGGGGGATATCGACGGTTTCCCCGGCCTTCCAGGGATTGCGGGTGCCCCCGCGCCGGATCGCCAGAAATTCCTCCCCGGAGCCATCCGCCCCCAGGATGGTCCGCAGCAAGCCCCGCTTTCCGGCAGGATTATCGGTCTTTTCTACCAATACCGCCCCGGCGCCATCCCCAAAGAGGATGCAGGTACCCCGGTCATTCCAGTCGACAACCTTGGTGAGCACTTCGGAACCGATCACCAGGGCCCGTTTACGGTCCGCCCTGACGGAGAGGAGCCCCGCGGCGGTTTCAAGACCGTAGACAAAGCCGGTACATCCGGCGATGATATCCATGGCGGCCGCCCTTTTCGCCCCGATTTTGTCCTGAACGACGCAGGCGGAGGCGGGGCAGCCGTAATAATCCGGGGTAGCGGTGGCCAGAATGATAAAATCCAGGGAAAGGGCCGTTTCGGCGATAGCGGCGTCCCGCTCCCCTGCCCCGTCCCAGCCTGCGGCCAAAGACAAGGCCTGTTTGGCCGCTTCCAGGGCCAGGTCGCTGCATGCGATGCCCTCGTCGGCAATATGCCGGGCGCCGATGCCCGTGTGGGACCGGATCCACTCGTCGTTGGTGTCGATTTTGACCGCCCCACCCCATTTTCCCTGCGCCAAATCATCATTGGTGACTCTCCTTGGGGGCGCTGCTTTTCCGGTCGCTATAATCTCAATGGCCATAAAAATCCTTTGCGTGACAAAATTACGTATTTTGTCATACTCATCATAACATATTTTCTGAAAATGTCAAGCTTCCGTGGAAAATGATACGGAAAATGATACATTAAAAGTCCTTGACTCCCTCTCGTTCTTGCATTATGCTTAAAAAATACTTCGTGTGAAGGATCCGGGAGAGAACGGAAACCGGGGCGGTTCAACCGCGTCCAGTTTCTGTCGCCGAAGGGGCAATAGCGAAAAACTCTCAGGCCAAAGTACCGGATTCTGACGAAACTCCGAAAAGCCAAAGGGAAAATAAAGCCGATTTTGTCCGGTTTTAAATCGTCCTGGCACCGAAGAGGCAATTTCCCGGCAAAATCGGCCGGGGGAGAATCTTTCAGGTTATAGACGGAGCGCATTCCGAAACGCAGCGTTACTGCGCTTCGGAGAAAACCTGATCCCCAGGATTGTCCCAGGGGTTAGGATTGCGTTCATTTATCTGAAGGAGGCTCCGGTTTGGAAAAGAAAACTCCCCTGTATCAATGGCATGAATCTCATGGCGGAAAGATAGTCCCCTTTGCGGGCTACCTGCTTCCCGTGCAGTATGAAAGCGGCGTAATTGCCGAGCACAACGCGGTCCGCGGACAGGCGGGTCTTTTTGATGTGTCCCACATGGGCGAATTTGTCATCAAAGGGCCCGAAGCCCTGGCGAATCTCCAGCAGATTTTAACCAACGATTTTACCAACATGACCATAGGCCGGGTCCGCTACACTTTGATGTGCAACGATTCAGGCGGCGTTGTTGACGACCTGGTGGTATGTAAAATGGAAGAGGATCGCTATTTGCTGGTGGTAAACGCGGCGAACCGCGAAAAAGACGCCGCCTGGATACAGGCCCATCTGGGAACGGACGGCGTTTCCTTTGAAGACATTTCCGACACCATCGCACAGATTGCCCTTCAGGGACCCGCATCTCCGGCGATTCTCGAATCCCTCTCAAAAACCATCCCGCAGAAATACTACACATTAATAGAAAAAGGGAATGTCGCCGGCATTGACTGCATCGTGTCCCGCACGGGCTACACCGGGGAGACCGGTTTTGAAATGTACTGCCCTGCGGAGAAGGCTGTCGCGCTTTGGGAAAAACTGCTTGAAGCGGGGAAGGTCGCCGGCGGCCCGGGACTCATCCCCTGCGGGCTCGGCGCCCGCGACACCCTGCGGCTTGAGGCGTCCATGCCCCTCTACGGTCACGAGATGAACGATACGGTGAACCCCTTTGAGGCAGGCCTCAGTTTTGCTGTTAAAATGACGAAACCGGACTTTATCGGGAAGAGCGCCCTTGCAGGAAAGGAGACGCCGGCGCGGCTGCGGGTAGGACTGCGGATCACCGGACGGGGCATTGCCCGTGAAGAATCGGATGTGCTGTACCAGGGTAAAACCGTGGGGAGTACCACGTCGGGTACCTTTTGTCCCTGGCTTAAAGAGGCCCGTGCCATGGCCCTGGTGGACGCATCAATCGCCCGGCCGGGAACTGCTGTGGAAGTTGATGTCCGGGGCAGAAAAATAGAGGCCGAGGTTTGCGCTCTTCCGTTTTATACGAAGGAAAAGAAATAATAGTCTTGTTCGACAAACGGTTGGTTGCCGAACAACTCTAATGGAGAATACAACGAAATTTCCAGGAGGTATGAAATGAATTTTCCGGTGAATCTGAAGTACACAAAATCCCACGAGTGGGTAAAGGATCTTGGCGGCGGAATTTACGAAATCGGGCTGACCGATTTCGCGCAGAAAGAATTGGGGGACATTGTGTTCGTCAATCTGCCCCAGGTCGGTGACAGTATTACTGCGGACGCATCCTTTGCGGACGTTGAATCGGTCAAGGCGGTGTCGGATATTTTCAGCCCCCTTACGGGGATCGTAAAGGAAATCAACGAAGCCATCCTGGATGCTCCCGAGGCGATCAACAAGGCTCCCTACGATATCTGGTTTATCCGCGCCGAAGGGGAAATCCCCGCAGGGACGCTGATATCCGCAGATGAGTACCAGGCCATTCTTCCCAAAAAGGATTAGTGATGGGATCCTACATACCAAACACCAAAGCGGAACAGCAGAAAATGCTTGCGGCAATCGGATACCAGTCTGTAGAAGAACTGTTTGCCCCGGTTCCGAAAAATGTACTTTTAAAAGAATTAAATATTCCTGCGGGAATGGCTGAACTTGCGGTATCCCGCAGGCTTACAGCTCTTGCGGGTGAAAACAAGGTGTTTCCGGTGATCTTCCGCGGCGCCGGGGCCTATCGCCACTACATCCCCGCGGCGGTCAAAAGAATTACTGCGAACGAAACTTTTGTCACCGCCTATACCCCCTATCAGGCGGAGATTAGCCAGGGGATTCTGCAATCGATCTTTGAATACCAGACCATGATCTGCGAACTCACCGGCATGGATGTGAGCAATGCCTCTGTTTATGACGGCGCAAGCGCCGCCGCAGAGGCGGTGAATATGTGCCGGGATCGGCAGAAGCAGCGGGTGTATGTTTCCGCCGCCGCCCATCCCCAGATTATTGAAACCATACGTACCTACTGCGAAGGCTACGGCGCGCCGGTTATTTTGATTCCCTCAGGGGCCGACGGAAAAACCGATCCTGCGGCCCTTTCCGCAAAACTTGGGGAAGACAAAACTGCGGCCTGCTTTTACCTGCAAAGCCCCAACTTCTTCGGCCTTATCGAAGATGTACCCAAATGCGCGGAGATTGTACACGCCGCAGGGGCGCTCCTGGTGGAAGGGGTGAACCCCATTTCCCTGGGACTGCTGGAAAGCCCCGGCGCAAACGGCGCAGATATCGCCGTGGGGGAAGGACAGCCCCTGGGTATATCCCTGAGTTTCGGCGGCCCCTACCTGGGTTTCATGGCCTGCAGGACCGCGCTGATGCGGAAGCTTCCCGGCAGGATCGTTGGGGAGACCACCGACGCCGGGGGGGAACGGGCCTTTGTCCTTACCCTCCAGGCGCGGGAGCAGCATATCAGGCGGGAAAAGGCTTCCAGCAACCTGTGTTCCAACGAGGCCCACTGCGCACTGACTGCGGCGGTGTATCTTTCGGTAATGGGGGAAGCGGGGTTTACCGAAGCTGCCCGCCAGTGCCACTCAAAGGCGGTATACGCCGCGAAACAGATTTCTGCGATTCCGGAATTTGAGCTTGTGTACGGCAGTAATACTGTGGGCGGCAGTTTTTTTAACGAATTCGTTACCAAATGTCCCGATGCGGCAAAGACGCTGGAACTCCTCGAAGGTCACGGTATCCTTGGGGGTTATCCCATTTCCAATAATCAGATTTTGTGGTGTGTTACCGAACTCAACACAAAAGATGAAATCGATGAATTGGTCCGTTTGTTGAAAGGGGCAAAATAATGAAACTGATATTCGAAAAAAGCAGAAAAGGCCGGGGCTGTGACGTACTGCCCCCCTGCGATGTACCCATAGCGGAACTACCCCTGTCCCTGGGGCGAAAAAAACCGGCCCGATTACCCGAGCTTGATGAAAATGAAATTTCCCGGCACTACAGCGCCCTTGCCAAACGGGCCTTTGGGGTAAACGACGGTTTCTATCCATTGGGTTCCTGTACCATGAAGTACAATCCCAAGCTGAACGAGGAGGCAGCCGGCCTGCCGGGTTTCAGGGACGTTCATCCATTACAGCCGGAGCATACGGTGCAGGGCTGTCTCAAAGTCCTTGATATTGCCGCAGAAAGTTTAAGGGAAATTACCGGCATGGACGCCATGAATTTTCAGCCCGCCGCGGGGGCCCACGGGGAATTCACCGGGCTCCTGCTGATAAAGGCCTGGCACAAAAGCCGCAGTGATACTGCGCGGACAAAGATCATCATCCCCGACAGCGCCCACGGTACCAATCCTGCGAGCGCCGCCATGGCGGGTTTCCAGGTCCTGAACATCGCTTCCGGTCCCGACGGCTGCGTGGACCTTGCGGCCCTTAAAGCGGCGGTGGGAAGCGACACTGCGGGGCTCATGCTCACCAATCCTAACACGGTTGGGATCTTCGATCCCAACATTCTTGAAATAACCGGCATTGTCCACGAGGCCGGGGGACTGAATTACTACGACGGCGCCAATTTAAACGCCATCATGGGAATCGTCCGTCCCGGGGACATGGGCTTCGACGTGATTCACCTCAATTTACATAAGTCTTTTTCCACCCCCCACGGCGGCGGCGGTCCCGGCTCAGGGGCGGTGGGCTGTAAAAAATTACTGGCCCCCTTCCTGCCCCTTGCGGGCTGCGATCTGGAAGGCGGCGCTGCGGCATCTCCGCAATCCATTGGCCGGGTGCGGGCCTTTGGCGGCAACTTCCTGGTGGTGGTAAAGGCGGCGGCATATCTGCTCACCCTGGGAAAAGAGAATATACCCGAAGTTGCCCGGAATGCGGTACTAAACGCCAACTATATGATGGAAAAGCTCAGGGCCAAATATCCTGTTCCCTACGATGGTCCCTGCATGCACGAGTTTGTGATCTCCCTGGAAAAACTTAAGGAGACCTTCGGTGTTTCCGCACTTGACCTTGCCAAGGGCCTGCAGGACAAGGGGATGCACCCGCCGACGATCTACTTCCCCCTGATTGTGCATGAGGCCCTCATGGTGGAGCCCACGGAAACCGAATCCCGTGAAACACTGGACACGGCGGTTGAGGCATTCATGACATTGTACGATCAGGCGAAGGCGGACCCCGAAAGTCTCCACGCGGCTCCGGTGAACACCGTTATCGGCAGGCCTGACGATGTAAAGGCGGCACGGCAGCCGGTACTC
The DNA here is from genome assembly GCA_025997595.1 of Spirochaetia bacterium. Classification (GTDB taxonomy): domain Bacteria; phylum Spirochaetota; class Spirochaetia; order Treponematales; family Breznakiellaceae; genus BNUT01. Next base: position 11,796 of record BNUU01000021.1, read on the forward strand.
CGTTATTCTGCGGATATTGATCGCTAAAGGAATTATCACGTGGAAAAATTTGATCTGCTGATCATTGGTTCCGGCCCTGCGGGAACCGGGGCGGCCTTTCGGGCCCGTTCCCTGGGCTTAACCGTGTGTGTCGTTGAAAAGAGCGAAACCGGCGGCGCCTGTCTTAACCGGGGCTGCATCCCCACCAAAACCCTTTTACACGGCGCAGGTCTGCTCCGCGAAGCCCGTGAGGGTGAACGCTACGGGTTTACCGCCGGCGATATTCGTTTTGATTTTTCCAAACTGATTGAATGGAAAAACACGGTGGTAAGTACCCTGCGGCAGAATCAAAGCGCCGCCCTTGTAAAAGCAGGGGTGGTCATGGTCTCCGGTATTGCCCGTGTGGAAAGTCCGGGGAAAGTTTTAGTGCATCCGGATGCGGAGGGCGGCGGCGAAAAAATTCTTGAAGCCGCAGCGATACTAATCGCCGCAGGAACCGTCCCGGCGCTGCTCCCCATTCCCGGTCATGATCTCCCGGGGGTATACACCAGCGACGCCTTCCTTGAAGGGGATGGCCTTTTTCCCAAACGGCTTGCCATAATCGGCGGCGGTGTTATCGGCGTAGAATTCGCCGCGGCCTACAGCAGCTTCGGCAGTGAGGTAACCATCGTCGAAGCCCTGCCTTCAATACTGGCAAACATGGATCGGGAAATCGGGCAGACCCTTGCGCTTCAGCTTAAAAAACGGGGTGTGGGGATTTATACCGGAGCGCATATTGATCGTATCGAAGGTTCAGGCGGTACACTCGCGCTGGCGCTGACCAAATCCGGCGGAGCCGGCGTGGACAGCATTACGGCGCCTGCGGATGCGGTACTTATGGCCGCGGGCAGAAAGCCTGACGCAGTATCACTGTTTGCGGCGGGTTCTGCGCCTCAGTTTACCCCAAAGGGTTTTATCCGGCATGACGAAAACATGATGAGTACCATCCCCGGCATATACGTCGCCGGTGACATCTCCGGGGGCGTTCAGCTTGCACACGCGGCGGCTGCGGAAGGGGAGTACGCCGCATCCTGTATCGCAGCGGCGCTGAAGGGGGGTAAAAAAGATCCCGGCGGGGATCGGGTAATTCCCTCCTGTGTGTATACCACCCCGGAAATTGCCTGTGCGGGAATTACCGTAGCGGAAGCGGCAGAGCGGAGCATCCCTGCGGCGGCGGGGAAGGGCGTATTCGGCGCAAACGGAAGGGCCTTTTTGGAAAATCAGGAACGGGGTTTTATCAAACTGGTGTTTCACGCAGAAACCCGCGCCCTCATCGGCGCACAGTTTTTCTGCAACCGCGCCACCGAAATAATCCCCTGGGCGGTTCAGTGCATCGGCGATGGCACTACCCTGGAACAGATTGAGCGGACCGTCTTCCCCCATCCTTCCTACTGTGAGACCATAGCCCAGGCGGTGAACGACGCGGTAACACGGGGAGGATTAAAAAATAACCCTGTCAGGGGTAACGGCGCCTGAAGCCCCCCACCCGGGCGGAAGCGGTGACGCTGAGGGGGGAACGGTCCCCCCGGCTCAGATACCGGTAGCCGATACCGGCGATCATGGCGCCGTTATCCCCGCAGAGGTCCGGGGGGGGGAAGATGCAGCGAAGTTCCCGCTGTTCGGCGAGCCGGGCCCGGAGGTATGAGTTGGCGGCCACCCCGCCCCCGGCGACGATGGTCTTAAGTCCCGTATCCTCGGCGGCCCGGAAAAGGCTGCGGAGGAGAATCTCCACGGCGGTTTTCTGAAAAGAGGCCGCAATGTCGGCCCCTTCGCGCCGGGCAATCTCTATGGCCCCGGCAGTGGAGTTTGGTAATTCAGTTACTGCTGAATTACCAAACTCCAGGCAAGCTGGCGCAGCCAACTTGCACCTGAACTGTTCCAGCTGATTGATCACCGCCGTTTTCAGCCCCGAATAGGAGAGGGCGTAACGGTTTCCCCCCTTATCCAGCTTGGGCAGGGGAAAACGGAAGGCATCCGGGTTCCCGGATTGGGCAAGTTTGTCGATAACTGCCCCGCCGGGATACCCAAAGCCGTAATATTTGGAAACCTTGTCGAAGGCCTCCCCCACGGCATCGTCAATGGTGGTCCCCAGGACCGTAATATCGTCAAAATCATCCACCCGGCAGATAATACTGTGCCCCCCGGAGACGAGGAGCCCCAAAAAGGGATAGGGGACCTCCGCTCTGTTCGCAGGGACAGAGCTTGCAGGTTCCGGATTATCGCCGAGCAGCCGGGAGGCGTAGAGGTGGGCCAGCATGTGGTTTACGGCGATAAAGGGGAGGCTGCGGGCCCAGGCAAAGGCCTTGGCAAAGCTTAATCCCACCAGCAGGGAACCCAAAAGCCCCGGATGGGCCGTTGCGGCAAGCCCCTCAACCTCATCAGGGCCGATACCGGCCTTGTCCAGGGCTTCCTTTACCACTCCGTAGATCCACTCCGTATGCTTGCGGCTTGCGATTTCGGGGACTACCCCGTTATACACGGCGTGAAAGGGAATCTGGGTGGCAACCACGCTGGATAAAATCCGCCTTCCGTCTTCCACCACCGCTGCCGCGCATTCGTCGCAGGAGGATTCAATCCCAAGGATCTTCATCGTTGAGCCCCATCATAAAACGGGAAATAGTGGAAAGCGAGTACCCCTGCTCTATCAACTCGGGGTATAACTCCTCCAGAGTCGCCGCCAACTCGTTTGACCAGGTATGGCCGATCATCACCGCAGACCCGGTCCGCCGGGCCTTTTGGAGGCCCTCCCCTACATACTGAATCATAGAGGCCTTTTCTTGAATGTTGTCTAAAAACACGTCCCGCTCCCCAATCTTTAATCCCATGCGTTTTGCCGCCGCAGGCGCCGCAGTATCGGCAATGGTTCTTGAATCTAAGAAATATATGCCATGTTCATGGCAAAGGGCAAGCACGGTTTCCATCATTTCCGAATCCATGGTGACCCGTGAACCCTGATGGTTGTTCATACCCGCCACCGGGCCGATTTCGGCCAAATTCCGCACCAAGACCTCCCGAACCTCACCGGCGCTCATCCCCATATAGATCGCCCCCGGCCCCGGGTCCTGCCCCCCGACCGCCTCCATGGGCTGGTGGAGAAAAACCTCCTTGCCGGCGGCCCGGATGCGCCGAGCCGCTTCCGCCGAATCGGGCAGCCCCGGCAGCACCGCAATGGTCAGCGGCCCGGGAAAACGGAGGAAAGGCTCCAGCTCGCGGAGGTTATTTCCCGCATCGTCTATCACGAAAACGAGGGTTCCCCGGTGCGGAACCGGTTCCGGGGGCCGGAAGACCGGCCGAGCTGCGGCAGCGGGTGACGGCGCAGGCTGCGCCGGGGCCGGCTGTGCGGGAACCGATGGGACAGGGGCATCAGAAGCATCCGGCTTCGCCGCCGGACCAGGCGGACCAGGGGACAGAGCCGGCTCCGGCGGGGAAACCGGCGGTAAGGCCGCAGCAGAAGCGGGCGCCCTGCCGGTTTGAGGCGGACGGGTAAGGAGCAGGGTAATTGAGACAAGGGCAGAAAGGACTGTCAATGCAATGGCGCAAAACAAAATGGGGGCGCGATCCTTTCGGGTTATTTTTTTTGTTTTTCGCCGGGGCTTCTTTTTGGAGCTGCTCGTTTTAGGAGCTGATTTTTTAACGGTCCGCCTGATCGAAGTCTTTTTGTCCACTTATTCCACGATAGCCGGAATTGGATGACAGGTCAATATTACTCTACTGGCTTTATTCTATTACTTTTGACGTAACGGTGGTAGGGTGCTAAAAATATTGATTTTTATTCCACCAGAAACCGTATATGATACCATCTATCCGCCCTAACCGGTATTTCAGAATAACCCTTTTCCGTAAACTTAAAAATGTCATAAAAGCCACCGATGACCTCCATAGTATCAGGAGAATATCGGATGGATATGTCAAAACGATCCGGCTTTAGATAATCATTACACAAAACAAGGGTATCTTTCGGGATAGGTATAGGATTTATATTGACCATATGCCGCCTTTCTTCGTCTTCGCGAAACCGTATTTCATTACCATTGAATAAAATTTTAAAAATGTCCTTTTCATGTTCATACACAAAACTTAATTCATTGGGAGCAGTAATACCTTCCCTGCCGTCATAATCTTCCAATCGGTAGGATCCATCCGCAAAAACAAGGTTATATTTCCCACCGTTCCCTGAGAATAATAATTTTTGATTAAGAAAATAATAACCACCGTAGGAGCCAATATAACCTTCAAAAATCTCGTAGAATTCATTAAACATGCGGCGAGGATCGTATTCAAAGATGGAGAAAGAAAGATGAATCGCCGACCCGCCCTGATAGTAATACATTGCCTGAGTCTTTTCATTTCTTTGGAAAAAATCAATATCAAAGGCAGCCTCATCATGTACCATATGGTAAATTAGTCCATCCCATTCATCCTTAACAATGGCCAAATGACTATATGACTCATCATTATCCCCATCACCGGGGACAAAATATAGGGCAAAATATTCCTTGTAGTCCCCATCCCCGTCCAGATCAATCCATCCTGATTTTTTTATTTCAATATCCCTTGAAATGCCGGTTAGCTTTTTCACCAGGGAGATTCCGCGGTCATCCGTATCTTCGAGAATCACTGCTTTACGGTATACATCTGTTTTTTCAGGCACCGCCGTTTTTCCCGGTACAGCCTTTTCACAGGCGGCGAACAGCAAAACCAACAGGATGGTTATATAATTAATCTGCCGTATCATTTTCATATTGCCTCCGTACCTTTTCCAGACACTTTTTTACCGCGACACTATCGGGTTTAATGCTGAGCGCCATAGTGTAATCCACAATGGCCTTTTCATAATCACCCTTTGCGGCATATACATCACCCCGGTATTTATAGTTAAAGTACCATTCCGGATAACATTTGATCATCTCGGTATAGTCCGCTATGGCCTTGTCATATTCGCACTTTCTATAATACGCATCAGCACGGAGACCCCAGGCATAATTATTTTTAACTGGATCAATGTTGAGTGCCTCCGTCAAGTCCGCTATAGCATCGTCATACTTACCCTTGCGATTATTCAGACCCCCTCGATGACCATAAGCAACAGCATTAGCAGGATCAATTCTGATTATTTGTGAGTAATCCTCTATAGCCAAATCATAATAGCTGTTGGCCTGGGCATCATCACTTTCTTCAAAAAATTCACCATCCTGAAAATAATTACCCTTATAGAAATACTCATCGGCACGCTCGTTATAAGCATCAATATAAGCGGGATCAAGTTCAATTGCCCTTGATAAATCAGCTATTTTCAAATCATCTTCCTGTATACAGCCGCGCTTATACCAGGTCTTTGAATTATTTGGCTCAATCCTGATTGCCTGATCATAGTTCATCCTGGCTGCAACATAATCTTTCATATTGGCATAGGTTTCACCGCGTTTGACATAGGCATCGGCATCATTTGGATCAAGACTGATTGCTTTGCTGTAATCATTGATGGCTTCCTGACTTTCCCCGAAATTAAACATGTTATATATTTCCCCGCGATTCTTATAGAAAGCGGCATTGGATGGCTCAAGGCTAATCGCTGTAGAGAGGTCCTCTATACCCTGCTTGTATGCAGTATGAAACCGGCTAAATTCCTTAAATGCCCGCTCATAATCATTCTTGTCGTAATACTCATTTACGCGCTTATCATGAACCTCGCTCTTGGTTTTATATAAAAGGCCGCGCTGGCTATAGGCAGCGGCATTATGCGGATCAACTTTGATTTTCTGGGTGAGCCGCTTTATCTCTGTGCCATAATTGGTATCGTCACTCATTTTATCATATCCTCCCCATGCTCCTCCCCGCGTTTCGCCCACACAAGTTCAAGGGTTTCCTTTGCGACAGAATCATAGGAATAAATGATAAGTGCCCTGGCGCAGTCCTGTATGGCTGCCTCTTCATACCCCTGTTGATAATACACCCTGCCGCGGAAGCTATAGGCAAGACTATGATCAGGATCAAGCTTGATTGCCGTAGTGAAATCCTCAATGGCCGTGTCATAATCGCCTTTGTAGTAATACTCAGTGCCGCGATGGTAATAGGCCTCGGCATCGGGGGCAATGAGGATCACCTGGTTATAATCTTCTATGGCCTTATCAGACTCTCTCATTACCGAATAAACCAAACCGCGGGAGGTATAGAAAGAGGCAACTTCCGGATAAAGTATGAGCGGCATAGAGATATCCCTTATGGGCATAAGACTGAGATGGTAATCAAAAACAAGGTTGATCGCCTGGGTATAGTACTCTATGGCCTTTTCATAATTGTCCTCATTATCCAATATGCCCTGTCCGGCATACACATCACCGCAGCCCTCATAGGCCAGAGCATGACAGGGATTAAGCCTGATTGCCACCGCGTAATCCGCAAGGGCTTTGTCATTTTCGTGCTGTGCCCAATACGCTTTACCACGATAATACCAGGCATCGGTATTATCAGGCTCAAGGCCGATTGCCCTGGTGTAGTCCGCTATAGCCGGTTCACATTCGAATGTTTGGACATAGGCACGTCCACGCTGAACATAGGCGGCGGCATTATCGGGAGCAAGGGTGATTACCTGGGTATAATCCGCTATGGCCTGCTCATAGGCCGTCATGATCTGTTCAAAAACACACAGGCCTTTATTGGCCCTCCAAAAATACAATTCAGCGCGATGAAAATAGCAATCGGCATTATTGGGATTAAGGACGATTGCCTGGGTAAATGCCTCCAGCGCCAGATCATGATAGCCCTCTTCGGCATAGGCTTTACCACGCATGAACCAGGCCTCGGCGCCAAAATAAGCATCCCCTTGTTTGGGATATGCAGCAACTACATAGTCCGGCATTTCTCCCCCCTCCCTTATGTTATGAAAAATTGGCCTTAAGATAGGCTGTCTGGTAACTCATCATTGCATATGTTGCGGCATGGCTCTTGTTAAAAGCATAGGGTGTATATTGGCAGAGTAATTCAAAGATCCGGTCAGCATCCCATTTTGAAATCCCCTTTGCCCCGGATTCGCTTATAAACTGTTCCCTTTCTATGGCGATTATATCAGCTCTCATTTTCGCCAGAGTCCGCCTGTGCATATCCCCCTGCGCCAGGGTATATCCGGCGATATCGTGGAATATCCGCATAACCTGTTCCTGATAGACAATAACTCCATAAGTTTCCCTGAGGATATCATCAACAAGGAGATGAAAACGGGTAACAGGTTTACGTTTCATCTTTGAATCGATGAAATCGGGAATATTATCTATCGGGCCGGGATGATTGAGCGCATAGAGGGCGATGAGGTCTTCAAAGCGATCCGGTTTTGCCAGCTTCAAAAATGTCTGCATTTCCCCGGATTCAAATTCAAATACCCCGGCGCTGTCCCCGTTTTCCAGCATCGCAAATGTTTTGCGGTCATCCAGTGGAATCGTATCAATGTCGATACCGATACGATCTTCGGCGTTTTTAATGGTATCCAGGACTTCAAGGCCAAGGTATTCATCGTCCATAAGGAAGCCATCCGGTACGGCGCCGCATTTCCGGGTAATGTGTTCTATTAGTGCATCACGTCCAGTGGCGGATGCATTGAGAGCAAAATAGGGAAAAACAGGCTTCTCAATCCTAATGAACCGTTCAAAAAGAAGGTGATACTTGAATGGGTCCAGGTTTGTAATACCCAATGCATAGGCGACAAGGGAACCTGCGGTTGCGCCGCAGGCGATTATGGGAATACCGCGGACTTTATTAGCCCAATGGGCACAATCGGCGGCAAGCAGGAATTGGCCGGTAAATCCCAGTTTGATAATGGTTTCAAGCTCGTATTGCGCCCGTTCCCGGACTGCGTCCGTGATATCGGCATACCGCTTTTCAAGCCCTTCCATGGTGAGGTTTGTCAATACCTTATCTTCATCGATCATGGTACGCTCCTTTTTTAAGCACTGAGCCGCTGATCCATTTCGCAGAGTTTTCTAACCGCCCGGTTTTCAAGCTGCCGCACCGCTTCCCGGCAAATTCCCAACCGCCTGCTTATTTCTTCCAGCGTATAGGTTTGGCTGCCATCCAGTCCATACCGCATTTTCAGCACCATCCGGTGCCGTTCGGGCAGCCGGGCCAGGGTTTCATGCAGGGCGCCGAGGCTGAGGGTATTGAAGAATTGGGCTTCCGGGTTATCGGGATAGTTCCGGGACCAGGACGTGTCCGGCAGGAATTCGCGAAGCGGCACAGTACTCCTGTTGTCCGGGGGGATGTCCAGGGAAACCACCTTCCATTCGGCCCGCCGCCCTTCCCTCACCTGGGCTTCCGTGAGAAAAAGGCGTTCGCCGATTTTGCGGTCATCCGCTTTCTCGTTTTCGCAAAGGAGACGCAGGGATTCCTCCCTGATGCGCCTTGTCCGCTTGTGCATGTATTCCGGCAGTCCAATAGGCCGCAGCTGCGCAGTTATGGCGCGGTTAACAAAAAAGCGTATCCAGGGAAGGGCAAAGGTACTGAACCGGTACCCCCGCCGGGGATCAAACCGTTCCACCGCCCGCATCAACCCAAGGCTCCCTTCCTGGATGAGGTCCGCCATATCCAGCCCCTTCCGGGTCTGTTTCAGGACGATAGCCGCCGCCAGCCGGAGATTTCCCTTTATAAGCCGCTCCTTTGCGGCCCTTTTTGCTTTTTCGTCAAATTCCCCCTTTTCATCCCGCATCCGGCGGAACAGTTCCGTTGTTTCCGGCCCGGCCAGCGGCTTTATCCGGCGGATATCCTGCAAGTAATAGGTAATCACATCATCTTCTGCAGCCGAAACGCCCCGTCCTTTCATGCGCAGCCCCCCACAATTTGCTATAATACTGTATATATAATATATTATAATATTTTTGAAAAAAATCGTCAAGCGGTACGGTGTTACTATCCAAAATTCTATAAAAAATATATAATAATATACATGATGGAAACGGCGGATGACGATGATTTTTTAAAAATGGGCATCGAAACCCAGGATGAGCCCTATAACCGGCTTATGGACAGCCTCCGGGACACCTGTCTCCGCAGCGCAGACCCGGTGCTGCTTTCAGGGGATTCAGGCACGGGTAAAACCCTGCTTGCCCGCCGCATCTACGACTTGAAGAAGCGCCGGGGCATCCTGTCCGGCCCCTTTGTTGAGGTGGACTGCGCCATCCTGCACAATGGGGATACGGACTTTTGCAATGCCCTCCGGGAAGCGGATCAGGGTATGCTCTTTCTTGACGACATCGACCGCCTTGAAGAATATGCCCAGAGGATACTGCTCCGGGTCCTCGAAACCGGCGGGTTCCGGCAAAGCGGGTACGGCCCGGAAATAAACAGCGCCTTCCATCTGGTCTGCGCAACCGGCAAAAACCTGGGACAGCTTTCATCCTGGGGACAATTCAGCCCATCCCTGTTTTCCCAAATTGGTCTCTGGACTTTTGCGCTGCCCTCCCTTAAGGACCGGCCCCTGGATATACTCCCCAATATCCAGTATGAACTTAAGGAATACGAAAAAAAAACCGGACTAAAAATTGAATTTTTCCTGGAGTCCCTGGAACAATACCTTGAATTTGCCCAATCCCCGGAAAGTTCCTGGAAGGAAAATTTCCGCACCCTGGGCCAGTCCATAAAACGGATGTGTTTTAACGCCGATGGAAATACGATCTCATCCGAAATAGTTCAGAATGAAATAGTAAAGCTTATTTCCTGGTGGGATAGTATTGCCGGTGATGAGGATGAGCCTGATTTTAACGGCGCCCGCGCATCGGTGGATACATCGCCGGAATATTCCGCCGAGCCCGGTTTTCCGCAAGAAAGTTCGAGCCGCTTTTCCCCTGACCCTGCCAACATCCCGGAAAATATTAAAAGGATATTTGAAAACTGTGATGAATTTGACCGTGCCCAGCTTGCGGCGGTGATCGAAGTCTGCCGGGAAAGCGGGAGCCTGGCCTCCGCCGGGCGCAAGCTCTTTGCCAAATCACGGCAGAGACGGGTAAGCCACAATGATTCGGATAGGCTGAAGAAGTATCTGGCGCGGTTTGGGCTGGATTGGGAGGATGTGCGGGAAGAACCTTGACTTTTCAAAAAAATGTCCCATATTCATACAGGAGGTATTTATGGCAGAACCTGATATGAGCAATAAACAGTATAAAAAACTTGTTTCTATTCTGAATAGATTTCTAAAAGAATTTGACTGGACTTTTGATCCCTTGTATCGGGCAAATGATCTGGCCGTTCAGGAAGAAAAAGGGGAGAAAAGGCTTGTCGGTGTTTGCTATGACGCCTGTAAATACTTGGCAGAAAAGCTTACTGTCGCCGGAATTCAATATAAATCCTATTGGATATGCGGATATGGTTTATGGTCGATATCTCAATGGTTGTCATGTCAGACACTGCACAGCTTTAACATCTGCAGGATACCAATTGATACGGCCAGGGGGACCGGATACCGGTACTATTTTGCCGATTGTACTTTTTCAGACCTTAGGGAATTTTACAACGAGGCGGATGAAAGAATCACAAGGGGTTTTGACAGTGAAAAGAAAGCCCTGCGATGGGCGGCTAAAACGCTGCTTGGGGATGACCCGTATATGCTCAGGGAATTCGACCCGTTGACGGTTAAAATGGGGAGTCATGTTGCGTATAGCGTAAGGAGATTATTTAATTTGGCGGAGTGAATGTGAAAGAGGTTTTTGGTCCCTTCGCTCTTATTATTATTTACCAAGCATGCGAAGAATAAAAAATGCCAGCGTACTTATAGAGATTGCGAACGCAATAATGCTGAAGATAAGTACATTTTTTCGCTGAGCCGCCGTTATTTTTAAATCTTCCATTAATTTTTCAATGTTTTCACTTTGTTTCTTGTCTAACTCATCTTTTTGTTTTGTATAATCCAATAACAACTGAATATCTTTTTCCTGTTTTTCATTCATTTGACTTTTTTCGTCAAGGATTTTTTTGAGTTCAAACAGCCGCTCTTTCTGTTCTTTATGAATCTTGTCATTTTCAGCGAGAGCATTATTCACCGTTGTACGTTCTTGGTCAAATATTGCATAAAGCTTTTCCAAGCGTTGATTCTGTTCTTCATCTATCTTTGATTTCTCATCAAGTTTTTCCTCCAATTCTACTTGTTTTTTCTCAGCCGCCAACTGATTTTTAACAAAATTATCTGCTTCATTAAGAATTAATTGAACCGCTTTTTTACTGTCTTTTGATAATTTTGTTATATTTCCATTGGTATTTTTATAACCGTTTACCATCATAAATGCCATTTTTTTATACATAACCTGGGCGAATTGAATTGATTGACAGGTAAACCGTATGGATTCCTGAAGTAAATTATTCATTTCAGCAAGAGCCGTATTTGCTATAACCACGGCGTCTGCAATCGCATCTGTTTTTTTCGCAGTCCCCAACCCCAAAAAACCTGTTTTCATTGCTTGAGCCAACTCACCCGCCTGGTTTGCATCCCGAACACGTTTCATTGTCTTGTTAATTCTTTGAAAGATTGCGACAGATTCATTTTCAGCACGAATTTGCAATTCTTTCGTTGTAGCGCCTTCATCTATAGATGCACTGTCTTTCATTTTATTTACCACCTTCACTTGAAAAACTATTGCGTATGTTTCTTCTTTGACGCAGTTTTATGACTACTTCGTGAAATTCATCTACGCCTTTACACGTCTCCTCATTAGATTCATCAAATTCCTGTTTTGATTTCTCAAAGTCATCTATTGATGGGCCAAAAAAATCCGGATATGGATCCACTCCATATGGCGGCGGTTCTTTATTTTCGTGAGACTTTATAAACTCTATATACCCTTCAATGAACCCCTTCATAAGGGTGTTTTCATCTTCCAGTGAATCAAGAAATTTTTTGAGATATTCCTTTTTAGGCAATAGCTGTTCTTGATAATCCTTGATTTTTTCATGATAGATACAAAAAAGATTTTCCAATTTATGAATTAGATCTATCTGATCGGCATGGAACAAAAGTCTCTGTTTTAACGCGCGCATATTCCCATGGTTAAGCATTTCATCAGTCCATTTTGCCGATTGGTCGTCCTGATATGCAGCTTGTATTTGTTCTTTTGTGTTCTTTGCAGAAATAATAACAATATCCTCAAAATTTTTACATTCATAATCAGCCTGAAACGAAAGTTTTATTTCATGTTCTTTCAATTCATCATCTTTCCACGCATCACTTTGAGTAATAGTATTGATCACATCTTTATTTTTTAGGTATGTTTTATAAAACTCCCAGTACTTCGCTGTGCCAAGGTATTCCAATCGTACACAGAATAAAATAATATCGACGTTATTAAGAATAGCTAATGCCCGTTGATCTTTTATTGATGAATCCTTAGAAACAACGCCTGGCGTATCGACATAAATTATATCAAGACCATCTTTCAAAATCACCGGATTTGACAGCTTTCCCTCAACTTTTATATTTTTACAGTTCTTCATACATTCTTCGATCTTTTTTTGGGCGCCCTCAGCAGTCAGATTGCAAAATGAATCATCTGTTGTCTCACCATTTTTTGTTAATGTCAGATTAAAGCCTTCTTTATCTGCTGGTATAATTTCTATTGCACAGGGGGTAGTAGGTTCATTCCCTTCCGGAGAAATGTCGATTCCAAGTAATGTGTTAAGTAAAAAAGATTTCCCCTGGTTTTCGTGGCCTATTACGCCAATACGGTAAGGTGCGCCCTCTTTCAGGTCTTGTATTCTGCCTGTTTTCTCTATAAGGGTATTTAATTCCGATTTAAGCTCCTCTTTTTTTTCCGGAGCTAATTCCGCGTTTCGGATTTTTTTTTGCGTTTGTTCAAATATTTCAAGCGCAGCTTCCAGTAGTTTGATTTCCATGTCTTTACTTCTCTATACCTGAAGTTCCCCGCAAAAATCAGACCATTTATTTATTATATCTTCATAATCCCTTATTTTTTTATTCAGAGCTTCAAACCTGCCGGTTTCACCATTTTTTTCAGCAATAACATCGTCAAGCACAATTTTTTGCCGCTTGATTTCTTCCTGAAGCGCCGCATCAATTTTTGATATGTAGTCCGTACGAATTTCTTTTAGTGTGGACGGAATATCGGTCCTCATTTCAGAAAATATTTTATCCAATTTCTCTTTAACCGTCTTTAGCAAGCGTTCATTAAATTGTTTCTTCATAAAGTCAGTCGAAAAAACAACTGCACCAATTCCCAAAACCAATGCAGGAATACCTACCGCCAATGTTGTCGCCAATACTGCGGATGCAGTAAGCAATGCTTCTCCTGTACCAATGCCAAGCCAAGTGGTAACAGCAACGATAATACTACCGGCTCCCAGGGCAGCCAATTTTGCCTGCACAAAGGCAATAATAGCCGCGGCAATGAAGCCCATTGATGTTCCGCCGATTGCTACTCCTGCTCCCAGCATAGAAAAACTGCTAAGCCATATGTCCTTAAGTTTTAAGGTAAAATCTATATCCACCTTAATATCAAACAGCTTTCCAATTGCAACCGCAATTTCACTTTCCAATTGACTTACCGTTTCCGTCAGATTTGCTTCTATGTCTGCAATATTTCTATCCAGACTTTCTTTTATGCACCTATTTAATTTTTCTGTTATGGCATTTAATTCTTTTTTATACAAAAGCGGGTTGGTAATGGTAAGAAAGTTATCTAAACCCTGTTTTATTTCATTTTTTGCTGTATCTAATCTACCAGGAAGGTAACTGACTTCAGCATCCCATTTACTGCAAAATCGTTTTTTTATTTGGGCATAATCACTTTCAAAAGCAAGTTTTGCCTCGTTTAATGATTTTACTTTTTGTTCCAGTTCAGGTAAGGTTTTTTCCTTGTATTCATTATGGGTACGGTCAAATTCAGTTTTAGCACTTTTAAAATATTCCCACATATCGCCGCTCTTTCTCTTCATGGTATCAAGAAAAAGATCTTCACGATGTATCGTGTCATATATTGCCTGTTCCAAATCAGCAATGCCAAATTTTTCTTTCAAAATCGAAACGGCTTCCTCGTCACTTTTGCCATTAAGTGTTTCGATTATCTCATTTTTGATTTTGTAAGGGTTTTTTTGTAATATGCCCATTGTTTTTTTATTGTTTCCATTGGTTATAAGTTCTAAAACAACACCCGCGCCTACAGGGTATATTATCCCCGGGTCATCAATACCAATTTCAACAAGGTTTTTCTTAATAAATTCTTTTGTTTTGATGATAGCGGCCTCATCAATCCTGTCACTTTTTGTCAATACAAAAATTAATTTTTTTCTTATTTCAGGAGCAAGAGATTCAAGCAAGTCCTTTTCATCCTGGTCAAAAGGCATATTCGATGCGGTTAAAAACAAAACGGCGTCGGCAACCTTGCGGCCAAAATCACTTAGCGCATTATCGTTATCCCACTTGCTTCCCATTCCCGGTGTGTCAATAAAGACCGCCCTATCACCAACAAGCGGAAAATCACCAAACACCTCAATCTGGGTTACCTTCTCAGCTTCGGTATTCCTGTCCACATGACTTAAATAGCGTTGAAATCTATCAGCCTTTTCAAAAGTAAATTCCTCAGGTTTTCTTCCATCATTAAATGATACCCTTAAACATTCTTTGTTATTGTTAAATGACTTATCGATGTAACGGATAACGGCCGCAGTGCAGACATTTGAATCAATCGGCGAAATACTATCGTCTTTAATGCCAAGCATGGTATTAAGAAGCGTTGTCTTTCCGCGATTAAGAGCGCCTATTATAGCAATGCGGTATCTGAAATTTGCGAAATCTTTTTTTTGCTGCTCAAGCAGAGCAGCTTTGCTTGTATCGCCATAATCGGTGAGTATTTTTTGACTCCCGGTCAAGAGACCGATAAACTTTTCCTTTTTGGCCATCTCGTTGTTTAGTATTTCCATAATTTTCCTCCGTTATGCCTGAATGGTTTCCAGTATGGCGTCAAATATACGCCGTGTTTCTTCTTCCAAAGTCTGCGCAAACTGTGTTATTCTGTGTTCAGCTATTTCATTCATTTTTGGTATCGTTGTATTATGAAATGCCTCTTTGATGTTTTTTTGTTCAGCGCGCAGTAAAGCTTCACTTACGATTTGCTGGGTGCCTTTAAACAGGGTATCAAAAAGCGGCGCAAAAGTGAAAACCAAAAACACTGCCGGAATGGAGGTAAGCATGCCCCAAAAACCGAGGCCATTAATAGACAGAGCAAGGGCGACCATTGTCCCGGTATTTTGAGGCAAGTTATTAACCCAGCCCATACTAATAAAGCGGGATTTTAGGCCGGGTATTTCGCTCGCGTACACTGTTATACCGCCCAGTGCAGCTTGAAGATGTTCATTTTGTTCTGCAATAACTCCATTAAACTGTTTTTGTAAAAAATCCTGAAAATCCTTTCGTATTTTACTTTGGCTGGTATTTTTTATATTTTGAAGCTCCTTACTGGTTGCAGCGCCATCTATCATATTGATGAAAGAAGCTTCTATATTGGAACGTTCAACACCCCAGTTCGTAAGCATCGTTGTCTTAGCAGCGCCAATATCAGAGAGGCTTTTGGCCAGATTGCTTTTTATTATTTCTGTTTGCTCTGCGATAATTTTTTCTTTTGCAGCCTTTGCGTCTGCATTCTGATTGTTGGCTTCTTCTTCCGCCTTTTTCTTAAGACTGGCTATTTCTTCTGAAATTAAACCAAGATGTGTGTCCACGGTAGATATGCGTGATTTATAAACACCATCGGTCTTAACAAATTCTGTTAATTTTTTACGAAAAATTTCAATCCCATCGCCAATAGCTTCTTCGCCTTCCTTGCTCGAAAGGGCAAAAAAGGTCGGATTTACGCCATAACCTTTAACCCGGTTTATGAATTCCTCTTTTTTAGAACGGCGCTGATCTTCTTTAATCTCGTCCATGTGGTTAATGACCACAAAAAGCCTTTCCAATTTGCCGGCTTCGGATAAGATACTGAGATAGTCTTCATATGATGTACCCAGGTCATACAATGGATGAAGTACCAATACAACCGCATCGGCCCTTTTTATTGCCTCAAGTGTATTGGCCATTTTTTCGGGTTCTTTATTACCGGAAGGATCTTTTAAACCTGCGGTGTCAATAAGCGCAACCCTGCCTTGCAGAACGTCATCTGCTTCAGAAAACATATTAGCATGAACGCATGCATAAATGTTTAGCGGCGATCCATTATTATTTTTATCTTCACGTTTTAAAGATTCAAGATCGTCGAATTTAACATCATCCCCATAATTCCATGCCGCCTTTTCAAGTGAAGGTTCTTTAGCGTGCAATATCCAGGTCAATGTCTGTGTTGTAGGCAGATTATCTTCCGGCAATATATTACGTTTCATAAGACGGTTTAACAGAGTGGATTTACCCGCGCTGTAACGTCCGACAAAGAGGATCTGGTAAAAATCATTATTTAATTGGTCAGCAATCCGGTTTATCCTTAATACAACATTCCCGACCGATTTAGGTTTGTTAAGCGCCTTCGCATCCTTAATAAGTTCTTTAATTCTTGTTTTTATCTTTTCAGGTGTTTCAGCCGGGAGATCCGGAAACTCTTGATCCGCTATTCTATAGGACACAGACGCCGCATTCTCAGTCAATTTACTGGTCTGATCTTTTAAATAACCATTCCAGGAATCTGCCAGCCGCACACCCTTCGCTAGAGCGTCAGCAATCCCTTGCGCCACCTTCTTGCCGCCATCATACACCTGAGCTGCGATACTGCTTGCTTCTACCATCTCCATCATAAGCTCCTTTTCTTCTTAGATTAAGACCAAAGTCCCTAAATATTACTTGTTTTCAACATCTCCGCCATCTCCGCCGGAAAACAGCCCAAAAATCGTAATCGGAAGGGTCTCAACAACCGCCTTCCCAAGTATTTTTCCCGCTTCCTTGGCTATTTCAAGAGCTTTAACAGACGCCTTTTGCTTTTCCGCCCCTTTTTTAGGACCAATCCTTGTCTTTTTCACTATTCCACACCCCATTTTTCAAAAATTTATTATACATAACCGTTTTCCTTTGGTCAATATAAAAAAGAGCTATGTCAGCGATTTTTATGAGAAGTGTGAAAATATGACATAGAATGTATTGCAAAAAGCTGCCTCTTTTCCATAACTAATATGGGACATAAAAAACATTTTGCAAGGTCAAAAAGCCATCTTTTCCCCCAAAATTATTTTGCCCCCAGCCTTGACTTTTCCCCAATATATCCCATATTTCCTATACCCCAATAATAGAAGGAGCCCCCATGCCCGAACTAACCCGGAACCTGAACACCTCAACGCAAACTGAACCGGAGCTTCCGGCGGAGCTGCCGCCGGAAGGCGCCCGCAGCCCTGAAAAATTAAAATTAAACAAACGCGCAGGCGGGACCAGCAGGAAGATTTACCTGCTCAGGCATATTTCCAAAGTTGCGGACAGTATTCGCGAAAACGGGATCTATGATGACACCCTGGAAAACATCAAGACAAACCTGAGACCATTCGAAAAAGAATTCGGTATCAGCCCTGTCCAGGCGGCGCTGCTCGCCGGATTTCTGGATCATTTTGATGACAGTTCAATCTCAATCGGAGTTATGGCGGGAAGCGTCAATTGCACCAGATTTAAATTTCTTCAATACCAGGATGACATTCAGGTACTGGAGGACAAGAAACTTATCTGCAGCTGCAAATTCCATGAAAACACTTTTTACCGGGTGCCGATGGAACTTATGGAGGCCCTTAACAAGGGGGAGCATTACAAACCCGCCGAACACCGGAATATCCCGCTTACCGAATTTCTGGAAATTACCGGCGCCCTTTTTGATCAGCGTACCGGAGAGGAGATAAGCTATGCCGCCCTTGCAGGGGAGTTAAAGGATCTGATTAAACTCAATCTTGATCTGCCGTTTTGCCAAAAGCTCACCGCCTACGGCCTGTCCGATGAAAGCATGATCCTGCTTATGTACTTTTGTTTTATGTCCGCCCTTTACTTTAATAATGGTATCCATCGGGGAACCATGGAATCTATACCTGATGATGCTTCCGCAGCCAGGAAGATGACACGGGCTTTTCTTGATGACACCCATGAATTGCTCAAACGGAAATTGATCGCAAAGACTATTGTGGATGAAGATGAATACCCGGCATCCGAGTATAGTGTAACTTTCGCCCTTACCGAAAAAACAAAAAAAGATCTGATTGGTGAATTAGTGATTAGGCAAAAAAGAAAGCCGAAAGAGATGCGGGACGAAAATGGTTTAACCGGACACAGGACCATTAAGCAGCGGGTCTTGTTTTACAATGCCGCCGAGGCGGAACAGATTGACAAGCTTGCGGAGCTTCTCAATGGAGACAATTACCGGCGGGTCTGTAAACGGCTTGCCGACAGCGGGATGCGGACCGGCTTTGCCTGCCTTTTTTCCGGCGGCCCCGGAACCGGCAAAACCGAAACCGCTTTTCAGCTTGCCCGTAAAACCGGACGTGATATCATGAAGGTTGATGTCCCGGCTATTATCGGTTCCTTTGTGGGTGAAAGCGAGAAGAACATCAAGCAGCAGTTTGACCGGTACCGGGCCGTGGTAAAAAGCCGTAAAACGGCGCCTATCCTGCTCTTTAATGAGGCTGACGCCTTGTTCACAAAACGGATGCAGCTTGGGCAGGCAAATCCTACGGTACAGCAAATGTGGAATGTCATGCAGAATATCCTCCTTGAGGAAATGGAAAACCTCACCGGCATCCTGATTGCCACCACCAACATGGCGGTAAACATGGACAAGGCTTTTGAACGGCGTTTCCTTTTCAAGATCGAGTTTAACAAACCAAACCAGGCCAGCCGTTTTTCAATCTGGCAGGCCATGATCCCCGGACTGTCTTCCGCCGATGCGGAAACCCTGGCAAAAAGCTTCGACTTTTCCGGCGGTCAAATTGAAAATGTCGCACGGAAATGTATCATGGAAAACGCCCTGTCCGGCAGGGAAAGCGCATTGGAGGAACTGGTTTCCTTCTGCGATAAGGAACTGCTGGAAAAGAACTCCAACGGAACCATCGGGTTTAGCATTAGATGAATTAATAAGGACAATAGAAACGAAAAATAAACCGGCAACAATACCCCTCATTTAATAAGCCCAACCGTGCTTTCCCAATCGTAGTAAGCCGCGCGGTATTCGTATATTGCACTGTGCAGGCCAAGCCGCGCGGAACCGAGTTTGTTGACCGCATCGGCAACGGTTAATTGTGTCGCAAGGCCGTTGGTATAGGCCGTTTGTGAAAGCGAAACCGCCCGTTCCGCAGCGGCCGCAATAAGCCGCGCCGATTCCACCCGC
>BNUU01000022.1 GCA_025997595.1 Spirochaetia bacterium
CGGATTTTTTTCAAGAGCAAGGTTCGGGAATATATCATCATTGACGCGCCGGGGCACATCGAATTTTTGCGGAACATGTTAAGCGGCGCTTCCCGCGCGGTGGCCGCAGTATTGGTAATCGACGCCATTGAAGGGGTGGCGGAGAATTCAAAACGCCACGGTCTGCTGCTTTCCCTGCTGGGAATTTCCCAGGTACTGGTGGCGGTAAATAAACTTGACGGGGTGAATTACGATCGTCAGGTTTTTGAGGATATCAAAACTGAATATTCGGCCTATCTTGAAACCTTGAAGGTAAAGCCTATCGCCTTTGTGCCGGTGAGCGCCCGTGAAGGAAAAAACATCACCGAGCTTGCGCCGGAAATGCCCTGGTATACGGGAAAAACGGCGCTGGAAATTCTCGACAGTTTTCATAACCTCCCCTCCAACGAAGATTCATTTTTCGCCATGCCCGTGCAGGATGTGTACCGTTTCAGCAACGATGGCGACGACCGCCGTATCTATGCCGGTACCATCGTAAGCGGCGAAATTTCCACGGGGGACGCCGTCACCTTCCTTCCTTCCCGCAAAGAGGCACACATAAAAAATGTTGAGGTCTGGAGCGCCCCCGCAAAAAGCAGGGCGGTCACCGGCGAAGCATCGGGCTTTACCCTTGAAGAGGAGATCTACGTAAAGCGCGGTGAGGTGATGATCAAATCATCGGAAGACGCCCCTGTGGATGTTACCGACAAGATCCGGGCCAATGTGATCTGGCTGGGCGCGCGGCCCCTGAGTTTTAACAAAACCTATCTTCTAAAATTGGGAAGCGTCCGGGTGGATGTGCGGCTGGAAAACATAGAAAGCTTTTTGGGTGAAGGGGACCAGCAGTACAACGAACTGCGCCGCCACGACTGCGGCAGTGTGGTGTTAAGCTTGGCCCACCCGATTGCGGTTTCTACTTTTTACGATAACGCGTCTCTGGGCCGCTTCGTCATCGTGGACGGATACAATGCCGCCGGCGGCGGCATTGTGCTGGAAAACCTGGGCATCAAAAATGCCTGGGAAAGCCTGGGCAGCTTTGAAGGACTTCCCGGCAAGGGCGATTTTGAGGAAGAACTGTTCGCGCTGTTACGGAAACATTTTCCGCACCGGTTTAATTAGTAACCCTATTGTTCCGATACTCATGCAGATCGCACACCGCCTGCTCGTAATCGATCAGGGTAGTAATGCTGGGCTTGTCCCCGCAGACCTGGCAGTCGTGGTTGGGGGCCAGCTTGATCTTGCGGAATTCCATAGTCAGGGCGTTGTAGGTTAACAGATAACCGTTGAGGAGGCCGTCCATGCCCATGAGGTACTTCAGGGCCTCGGTGGCTTGCAGGGTACCGATCACCCCGCCCATGACGCCGAGGACTCCGGCCTGGCGGCAGGTGGGGACCGCGTCGGGGGGCGGGGGGCTGCGGAACACGCAGCGGTAACAGGGGCCCTTGCCGGGGATGTAGGTCATAAGCTGGCCCTGGAAGCGGATGATCCCCGCGTGGGAAAAGGGCTTGCCCAGCATGACGCAGGCGTCGTTAATCAAAAATTTAATCGGAAAATTGTCGGTGCCGTCGATGATAAAATCGTAGTCCCGGTCTTTGATGATATCGGTAATGTTGGTAGAGTTGATCCATTCGTGGTAGGTCACCACTTCCACATCGGGGTTCATGGCGTTCATGGTTTCTTTTGCGGACTGAACCTTGGGTTTGCCCACATCAGAAGTACTGTGGATGATCTGCCGCTGAAGGTTGGAGAGGTCCACTACATCGGCATCGGCAATGCCAATGGTCCCGACTCCGGCCGCCGCCAGGTACATCGCCGCAGGAGCCCCCAGGCCCCCGGCGCCGACGATGAGCACCTTTCCGCCCATGAGTTTTTTCTGGCCTTTAACGCCCACTTCTTTTAAAATGATATGCCGGGAATAGCGTTCAAGTTGTTCGTCGGTGAATGCCATTATTCCAGCCCGCCCTTGACCACGGTCAGCAGAAATGTTCCGTCATCGGACTGGGTAACGTTAGTTACCTTGTGGCCCTCGTCTTTAAGGCTCCGGGGCACGTTCTGGATCGGCTCGCCGTTGTTGAGCCTGACTTCCAGCACCTGGCCGTCATCCAGTTCTTCCAGAGCGACCTTGGTTTTTACAAAAGTAACGGGGCACACCACGTTGGTGATATCTACCCGTGCGTCAATGTGCAGCGGGTTTGCTGAATCGCTCACGCTAAGGCCTCCTCTAACTCTTTTTTAAGAACATCCGCCCCGACCCGGTTGATGGTTTTGCCCAGCCGTTCCCCGGCGGTCGCGTGGGTCTCGTAAAATTTGATCACCGCGTCGGCGGCTTCAAAAACCTGGTCCTTTTCAAAAATGATGGGCAGGAGCCGGAGCCCCTCTTTAATATCGTTGCCAAACATGCCGCCGAAGGAGAGGACGTAACCGTTTTTCCCGGTCCAGGCATTGGTGGGGCAGCTTTTGACGCATTTGCCGCAGTAGACGCAGCCTTCCTGTTTAAACGAAAGATTCTGCTTTTCCTTATCAACCTTGACAACATTGACGGGGCAGACCGCCTCGCATACTCCGCACCAGGTACAGGCCGCTTTCTGCCATTCGGGGAACAGGCTCCCCTTGATGCCCAGGTCGTTTTCTTCGGCCTTGAGGCAGTTGTTCTTGCAGCCCGTGATCCCAATCTTGAACTTGTGGGGCAGTTCCCGGCCAAAGTAACGCCCGTCCAATTCATCCGCCAGCTTGCTGGTTTCAATGTTTCCGCTGGGGCAGATATCAGACCCCTGGCAGGCGGTTACGGTCCGCACCCGGGGACCGCAGACCCCGATTTTTACCCCCGCGTCGGCCAGTTCCTTTTTTACCGTCTCAATGTCCTCAAGGCGGATAAAGGGGACTTCAACACCCTGCCGGGAGGTCAGGTGGATATAGCCCTTGCCGTATTTTTTGGCCACATCGCTGATCTTTTGGAGATGATCGGAGCGAACCTGGCCGCCGACGACCTTAAGGCGCATGGAAAAGGTATCTTTTTGTTTTTGCCGCATGAACCCGCCCTTTTTCAGGGCGGCATAATCAACAACTGGCATGGGAACCTCCGGGAAAATCGGACAGCCTTGGCTGCCCGGATGTTTCAGATAGTAAAAACTTAAGCTTTCTAAGGTTTATCTGTCAAGATGTCCGGTTACCTAACCTCTGCGGAGGCGGGTATTGCCCGCCTCATACTTCGTATATTGAACGCGCTATCGGCATACGGCTCCGCCTATACCGCAAGGAATGATTTACACGGCGTTCTCATACTTCGTATATCGAACGCGCAATCGGCATACGCCGCCCCATCCCAAAGGCCCGGGGCGAAACCTTGAGCACCGGCGGGGCCTGGCGGCGCTTGAACTCCGAGCGGGCCACGGTTCTGATGATCCGGGCGGCCAGTTCCGCATCCCAGCCGCGCCCGGCGATCTCGTCCTTCGATAAATTATTGAACAGGTAGAGCTTGAGAATTTCGTCCAGCACTTCGTAGGGGGGCAGGCTGTCCTGATCTTTTTGATCCGGCCGCAGTTCCGCCGAGGGGGGCTTTTCAATGATCGCCGGGGGGATGATCGGCTTGCCCCCTGCGGCGATGTGCCGTTCGTTGATCCGGCGGCAGAGGGCGAAGACTTCGGTCTTGAAGAGGTCGCCGATGGCCCCCAATGCGCCGTTCATGTCGCCGTAAAGGGTGCAGTAGCCCATGGCGAGCTCGCTCTTGTTGCCGGTGGTCAGCAGCATGGAGTCGAATTTGTTGGAAAAGGCCATGAGCAGGGTGCCCCGGATACGGGCCTGGAGGTTTTCCTCGGCAATGTCGAAGGGCCGCCTCTCAAAGACCCCTTCCAGGGTGGAAAGGAAGCTGGTAAACACCGGCTCGATGGGCAGGGCCTCGTAACGGCAGCCCAAATTTTCCGCCAGTTCCCGGGCATCGTCCTTTGAGCCCTGGGAAGAAAACCGGGAGGGCATGCTGAAGCAGACGATTTTATCCGCCCCGATGGCCTTTACCCCCAGGTACGCCACCAGCGCGGAGTCGATGCCGCCGGAAAGCCCCAGGTGGGCCCGCTTAAAACCGCACTTGGCCATGTAGTCCCGGATGCCCATGATGAGGCCCTCTTCCAGAATGTCCAGCTCGTAGCGGGTTAGGCCTACCTTGAAGGGATCCGTCTCGTTGTCACCGGCGGCAGCAGCCGTGGCGGCTTTGACTGCCCCGGTTCCGGCGGCGGCCCCGGAATCCCAAACGACCAGATCTTCCTCAAAGGCTTTTGCGGAAAGCCGCACCGGGTAATCTTTTAAGGCCGCCGATTTTGCGGCTTCCGCAGTGGGGGCCACCACGAAAGAGCGGCCGTCGAAGAGGATCGAATCGTTGGCGCCCACGGCGTTGATGTATACCAGGGGGACATTGCCCCGGAGGGCTATCCGCTCCGCAAGGGCCCGGCGGACCTTGAGCTTTCCCGCCACATAAGGCGATGCCGAGGGCACGCAGAGCAGGCTGATGCCTGCGTCCAGAAGTTCCCGCACCGGGTCCCGGTCATAACTGGTGCCGGGGATGTCGGTTTCCCGCCACACGTCTTCGCAGATGGCGATACCGATGCGCTCGCCCTTGTACTCAAAGGCGGACCATTCCCGGCCGGGCTCGAAGTTGCGGGCCTCGTCAAAAACATCGTAGGTGGGGAGCAGGGTTTTGATCTGCTCAAAGACCAGCTTGCCGTTCAGCAGAATGCCGTATTCGTTCACCAGGGATTTGCCCCGGGACCAAGGGTTCCGGTTCACAAAGCCCACGCCCACCGCCACGTCCCGGGGCAGCTCCCGCTGGAGGATATGGACCGTGCGGATGTTCAACTCCACAAAGCGGTCCTGATCCAGCAGATCCATGGGGGGATAGCCGCAGACCGCCAGTTCCGGGAAAAGCACCAGCTCCGCGGCCTGCTCCTGCACCGCCCGGCGGGTAAAATCAAGGATCTTCCGCTGGTTCCCGGTAAAGTCCCCGATAGTTGAATTGATCTGAGCTATGGCTATACGCATGTAGACAAAATAACATAAAACGAAAAAACGGTAAACGCTGCGAACCCCGCGCCTCATTGGAAGGCGCAGGGGCGGCGTTATTCGAAACGTAATGAAGCGGCATTGTCACCGGATGTAAAGGTCATCGTCTTGATATTGAGTGTATCCTTCAACAGAGAATGGAAAACCTCAATCAAGTTCTCCACGGTTGCAACCTTCTTGACAACCACCAGACGGCATTTTGGATAGGCCTTCGCAAGGGGCGTATCAAAAACGATGCCGGTACTGGTATTAAAGGGCGAGCCATCCCTGATTCCCTGGGCTTCATATACCTTGAGCAGCTCAGGCAGAATCGGATCTTCTTCCTGCAAAATAATTGCATGGTCAAAGTTTACCAGGTATTCCCATGCATGGTTTTTGATGCTGTTGCAGGCCACCGCAAAACCATTTGTGGTATTTACGCCGCCCTCCACTTCGAGGGTCAATGTTCCCGTATGTCCGTGCAGATACTGGGCTTCCCCAATATACCCTAAAAACCGATGGGCATATTGGATGTTGAGCCTGGCAATCGATGTTAAGACCCTTTTTTCATCATCCGCAGTTTGTTCCCTGAATTGCGTTCCCGCAACATGGCATACCGGACAGTTGGCCGGAGCGCCGCCTCCCGTGTGAACATACCCGCATTTCTTGCAAACCCATTTCTTCATATTGTGCCTCCGCGCTTAAAGTCCGCCGACTTTTATTTATTAATAATCAGAACGATTACTAATATACTCTAAAAAAGGGGAACTACTTTTCCCCCCGATTCAAATTTAAAGGGGGGAAGTCTCCCCCCTGGCTCCAGCCCCGCCTTGCAGGGCTTCCGCCACCCCCCTCAGCGGGGACACCCCGCAACGCCCCAATCTTTGCACCTGCTGCATACCCCTTCAAAGGTAATTGCGTGTGAATCAATGGTAAAGCCGCTTTTCTGCGCCGCTTCCGTATCAAATTCCGGACGATATGGCACGGGAATATCAAAAACCTTTCCGCATTGGGTGCAATGCAGATGGTGGTGGCGATCCCTCCGCCGGTCATAGTGCAGCAGTTCAGGGTCCGCCTTGATGGCGACAATTTCCCCTTCTTCTTCAAGAATTTGAAGATTCCGGTAGACCGTACCGAAACTCATGCGCTTTTTATCGGAAACAAGGGCAAAAATCTCCCGCGCCGATAAATGGTTCCCATTACAAACAGCCTCTAAAACCAGATCCCGCTGGCTGGTTTTGCGCCGGATGATATCCTGATTGGCACTATTCATATTCGGTATCATTATTAATAATATACACCTACCCTGTTCTTTTGTCAAGATTATTTTTAACTATTTTTAACTTTTGCGGGACTTTCGCTTTTCTTACGGATACTGGGCAATGCTGCCGTAATACACAAGTTTGTCCAGGGGATGCCGCTGGAAATGCAGCTCCGATGGCGCGGCATCTGCGGCGGGGTAACCGGTGGGCAAAAATGCCACGGGAAACAGCTGTTCGGGAAGCTGAAACTGTTCCCGTACTTTGGCGGGATCAAAGTGCATCACCCAGGTGGTTCCCAAGCCGATATCTTCCGCCTGGAACATCATCTGGGTGGTAACGATGCTGGCATCCACCCAGCCTGAGTTTTCCTGGTCATATTTCCGTATCGATACTTCAGTCTTATCATAACAAATCATAAACACCAGGGGCGCGCCGAAGCGGCAGCGGGTGACAATATCAACCTTGGCAAGGCCGGCAGCCTGGTCGATCACTAAAATTCGCTGGGGCTGCCGGTTATGTGCCGTTGGGGCGTTCTGCGCCGCCGCCAAAATCAGATCCAGTTTTTCCTTGTCCACCGGCTTGTCGAGAAATTTTCTAACAGAATACCGCTTCGCTGCCAATTCTTTAAAATCCATATCAAATCTCCTTAACGATGTATTCCCGCAGCTGTCCGGCGGTTTTCTCGTCCACCCGGGCTTCGACAGTAATACTATCATTTTCATAGTTTCTTGAAAGGACCTGTCCGCTGCGGTGAAGCAGGCTTGCAAGATCGGTACGATCCGGGGGGAAACGGAAACGGCGGGCGCCGCCGGAACATCCTGCGAAGTTCCCCTGGGAGAGGAGTTCTTCCATTTTGGCGGTGAGTTCCGCAAGGCCCCGGCGGTCCACGGCGGAAACGGGGATGCTGCCGGGATAGCGGGCCATAAGGGCCTCCAGTGCCTCGGGTGAAGAAATACGGTCGATCTTGTTCAGCACGGTGATCATGGGAACCTTGCCCGCCCCCAATTCACCCAAAACCGAAAGGGTAGTTTCGTGGAATTTTTCTGCATCCGGATCAGATACATCAAGGACATTGATCAGGATGTCTGCGAGGCTCGCCTCCTCAAGGGTGGAGTGAAAGGCTTCTATCAGCGAGTGGGGCAGCCGGCGGATAAAGCCGACGGTGTCCACCAGCAGCACCGGGAGGCCCTTCCGCAGCTCGTAACGGCGGGAGGCGGCGTCCAGGGTGGCAAAGAGCTTGTCCTCCGCCAGAAGATTTGCCCCGGTAAGGGCGTTCATCAGGGAAGATTTGCCGGCGTTGGTATAACCCACCAGGGCGCAGAGGGGGATACCCTGGCGCTCCCGCTGCTTCCGCTGGACCATGCGCCGGCGGCGGACATCCTCCAACTCCTGTTCCAGCCGGTGAATCCGCTGCTCCACCAGGCGGCGATCCGTTTCCAGCCGGGTCTCCCCGGCGCCCTTGTTGCCGTAGCGGCCGCCCCGCTGACGGCTCAGGTCGATGTATTTGTGGCTCAGCCGGGGGAGGGAGTAGTTCAGCTCCGCAAGATGCACCTGGAGTTCCGCCTCACGGGTCGCCGCCCGGTCCGCAAAGATACGGATGATCAGCTCCTGCCGGTCCACCGCGGAAATTCCCGACAGTTTTTCCCAGTTCCGCTGCTGGGAAGGGTTGGGGTTCCAGTCAAAAATGAAACAATCCGCCTCAAGCTCGGCGGCCCGGTCGGCCAGTTCCTGGACCTTCCCGGTCCCCATGCCGAATTTCGGCGCATGCTCCCGGACGGTCACGATTTCCTGGGCCGCAATCTCCAGGCCCAGGGTCTTTACCAGCCCTGCGAGTTCACGGGCGACGGAGGCGGCCTCTTCCTTCCCGGCGACGCCGCTTCCGGAGGGGACCCCCGGCTTACCGCCCCGGCGGCACATTCCCGTCTCCAGCAAACTGACCAGAAAGGCCCGCTTCGGCTTTTCCGCTGTCTCGTGGATTTTTACCATGGTAAAAAGATAGGTTTTAATCTAGACTGTGTCTATATTATGCTTGTAGAACTATCCGGACAGGGCCTGCCCATACTTTCCCGGCCCTTCCGCTTTGCGTCAAATCAGCGCCCCAAAATCCTCAAAGTCCCGGAGGACGATGTCATTCAGGAACGTGATGGGGTTCATTTTATTAACGACAGTGTTTTTAAACCCGACAGGGATGTGGAAAAAAACCTGGACAGCAAATTTAAGGATTTGGTAGATTCGGTATTGATGAAGAGATAAAACGGATTATTTTATGGGATTGTAACCCTTACTGTGTTTGTAGCCCCGTCATAATTATACGAAGAGGATACATCAAAACCTTCCGTTGTTTTTACACTGAAAACAGGGGAACTGGTAAAAATATAATACAGGGTGGCGCCAGCTTCACCACTCGAAATAGTTAAAGGTTCGTTAGCAGTATCAATATAATTATTTGCCGTTATTTTTAATTCCTTCGAAGTCAAATTCAATACGGATAATTTATAAGAAACTGTATCCACAAATTGCCCTTCGGAAAAGGAATCTACAGCGAATTGGACACGATTGGGCTTTTCAGTAAAAAAGTTGTTTTTTACCGTATCGGCGCCGCGCCGTTCAACTGACCTGCTTTGCCCGGCCGGTATGATAATTTGTATGTTTCTTTCATCGATTACGGTAACAGAATAACTTGAGTTGTTGGCGATAGATGAAAAATTATGCCCGTGATCAGCCTCACAGGAAATTAACGCAAGAAGCATTGCAAGTAAAACAGCCGTTTTCTTCATATAACCTCCATGTTAATAGCTACTTCATCAAACTTAAGGGAGACACGGTAACGCCGTTTTTGTAGACGGTAAAGTGGAGGTGGGGACCGGTGCTTTGGCCGGTGCTGCCCACGTCGCCGATCCGTTCGCCGGCGCCTACGTAGGCCCCGTACTTAACCCGGATGACGCTCATGTGAGCGTAGAGGGTACGGTAGCCGGAATGGTGGGAAACCACCACGAAGTTACCGTATGCGTCATCCCAGCCGACGGTGGTGACGCGGCCCGGCATGGCCGATCGGATCGGTGTACCCGTGGGCGCCCCGACGTCGATGCCGGAGTGGAAATGCATGGCGCCGGAAATGGGGCTTCGCCGGCGGCCATAGGAGCTGGTGATACGTCTGCTGGATACGGGCCAGAGGAAAAGGTCGCCGTTGATTTCCTGGCGTTCAACCCAGTCCAGCTTCGCGCCGGGTACAAACAGAACCGTCCCCGCATGTACGGTGTCGGAAAAAAGCTCATTCACCGTTTGGATGGCTTCCGGATCGGCGCTGTACTTTTCCGCAATCTGGCTGAGGGTATCGTTTTGTTTTACCGTGTAGAGGATGCCGTCCTGGTTCGGTATTTTTAGCGCCTGACCGATTTGCAGGGTCCGGGCGTTTTTAATCGTGTTGAGGGATAGGAGGGTATCTTCGTTCAGGCCGAAATCCCGGGCCAGGCTGCCAATCATATCCCCCTTTTGGACCCGGTAAGAACCGGAAAGGAGCATCCGGGGTTTGGAAAAGGATTCCGGTTCGGGGATGCCCAGGTCCTGGGAATCATCATCCGCAAAGATGGAGTCCGACTCTTGTCTGACAAGGCTGGCCTCAACATAGTCCATACCGCCGATGCCGTTTTCTACGGCGTCTTCATTTTTTCCACCCAGGGGCAGGCTCATGGGGAGGGAAAAAACACCCAAAGAAGATATAAAATACACAAGGGATAGGATCATCCCCAGCCTGAGAAGGGCTCTGCTTTTCGAGAACCTATGGTCTTCCGACACCTGAATACCCCGGTAAAGTTTTTCTCGAGAAATCTTAAACAATTATATCATATATCGGTTTATCGGTTTTGACAATTAACAGTTTGATTATCCTTCTTTTTCCTGTTCCAGCAGGATCAACTGGTCCCGGATCTCTGCGGCCCGTTCGTATTCCTCGGCGGCCACCGCCTGCTCAAGTTTCGTCTGCAGATCCCGCCGTTTGGCCCCCTGGGGCTTCGTCCCTGGGGGCGGCTGGGTTGGATATTCCAATTCTTTGGCAAATTCCCCCACATCCTCTATGACCAGATCCGCCGGGATACCCGCCTGCTCCACCACCAGGGGGGCAATAAAGACCGGGCATTTATGGCGCACCGCCAGGGCAAAGGCGTCGGAGGGGCGGGAATCCAGAACCAGGGGCCTTGCCTCAGAAAATTCCTTCCCCACAAGGAGGAGCCTGGCAAAAAACGTGTTGTTCCGGATTTCGTGGACCTCCACCCGGAACAGGATAAGGCCGGTAAGACGGGCCAGCTCAAGAAAAAGATCGCAGGTGAGGGGCCGCTTCACCTTAACATCCCCAAAACCGATGAGTATGGACTGGGCCTCAAGCTGGCCGACAAAAATGGGCACCACCGTGTCCGACCCCAGGGGCCGTAGCAGCACCGCGTTCCCCTGCTCCATCCGCGCCACCGTCCATATTTCAGCTTCCAGCATATCTTCCATTTGATTCCTTCCCTTATTTCACCTAACTGATTGAACCGATGAGTCCCGCAAGCAAACCCCGCCCCTCTTCCCGCAGGAAAAACCCGGCGACGGAAGGCGTCGCAAATACCTCAGCCGCTTCCCGGATCAGGGCAAGCCCCTTCTCGCGGGCCTCTTCCAGGACACCGGCGGCCTCCAGCGCCTTGATCAACTCCTCCGCCTCCGGGACCCCGGTTCCCCCGAGGCGGGCGGCGGCAAAACAGCGGCCGACCAGGGCCCTTGCATCGGGGCGGCGGTGCAGATAGAGCAGCACCGGGAGGCTCTTCTTCCCTTCCACCACATCGTCCCCCCGCTTCTTGCCGGGAAGCCCGGTGGTCAGGTTCTTTACATCATCCAGAATCTGAAAACCGACCCCCAGTTTTTCCGCGGCGCCGCCCAAGACTTCCGCCAAAGAGGGGGTTCCCGCAAACCGGGCGGCATTGGCGGCATTGGGGACAGAGCTCGCGCCGGAACCAAGCTTCCCCACCGCAACCGCCGCGCCCAGCACGGCGGCAAACCGTGCCAGGCACCCGGTTTTAAGGCCGCACATGGTGTAGTATTCTTCGATGCCCGGCAGGGAGGAAAAATCCCGGTGCCAGCGGATATCCATGGCCTGCCCCAGGTGGAGCCGCCGCATGTATTCCCCCCAAACCGAGCGGATGTGTTCCTTTTGTTCGATAGGGGCGGACCAGCCGTCGATGCAGGCCAGGGGGAGGAAGTACAGGAATGCGCCGCCGTTGATGGCGGTATCAATGCCGTACAAAAGGTGAACCGCGGGCTTCCCCCGGCGCTCATCGGAATTGTCTTCGATATCGTCATGGATGAGGCTGGCGTTGTGGCAGAATTCCACCAGGGGCGTCAGGGGCAGGGCCGCGTCTCCGCCGCCCAGGGTTTCACAGATCAGGGTCATCAGCAGGGGCCGCCAGCGTTTGCCCCCCCGGCTTAACAGATCCCAGCCGGATTGGGTGAGGGATTCCAGCAGTTCCGGGGAAACCTTGTCCCGGAGCCCCGGAAAGACCTTGGCCCCCCAGGATGCATCGGGGTGTTCGGGCAGCCAGCGGCCCAATTCGGCTTCAATCTTTTCGATTCTCCGGGTATACTCATCCATAGGTAAATATTATATTACAAACCATGCCTTGGTAAAAGGTGCGGCAGGGGCTTGCGGAATGGCACATTATGAAAAATTGGATCACTGGTCCCTGAAGGCCCAAAAAGAAGGCTACCCCGCCCGTTCGGTGTATAAGCTCAAAGAGATGGATGAAAAATTCGGCCTTTTGCCTGCGGGCCGGGCCGGGGGCAATCCCTTTCGGGTCCTGGACCTGGGGGCCGCGCCGGGGAGCTGGAGCCTCTACGCCCTGCGCAAGCTGGGGAGCGGCCTCTTTCTTTCCGCGGCGGACCTTTCCCCCCTCTCCCGCCAGTACGACAAGGGCCTTTTCGGCGGTGACAAGGTCTTTTTCATCCAGGGTGATATCACGGCGGCGGAAACCCGTGAGGCCCTCCTGGCCCGCGGCCCCTACCGGCTCCTGATGAGCGACGCCGCCCCCGCCACCACCGGGAACCGCTCGGTGGACACCCTCCGCTCCCTGGAACTGGCGGAAGTGGCGCTGGATTACGCAGAGGCCGCCCTGGAAAAAGGGGGCAATCTGGTGGTAAAGGTTTTCCAGGGCGGGGACACCGCGGAGATCCTCAAACGCATCCGGGAGCTTTTCAAAACCGGGAAAAGTTTTAAGCCCGCCGCCTGCCGCAGCGAATCATTTGAAACCTACTATTTGGGACTGGATAGAAGATAAACTATCACCCGGTTGTTCGCCATTGACCAAGCTCCCACGGGTCGGGATAATACTATTACATGAATAAGTTTATTTTTATCTCAGGGGGAGTTTGTTCCAGTTTGGGGAAAGGGGTGGCCGCTTCTTCCCTGGGGGCCTTGCTGGAAAGCCGGGGCTTGAATGTCCGCATGGTCAAGTGCGATCCCTACATCAATGTGGATGCGGGAACCATGAGTCCCTACCAGCACGGCGAGGTGTACGTTACCGACGACGGGGCCGAGACGGATCTGGATCTGGGGAACTATGCCCGTTTTACCGGCAGCCCACTTTCACGGGCCAATTCGATTACCACCGGACAGGTTTACGATGCGGTGATCCGCAAGGAGCGGGAAGGGCGCTTTCTGGGCCGCTGCGTTCAGGTTATCCCCCACATCACCGACGAGATCAAAAGCCGGATTCTGGCGGTTGCCAGGGAGGACCCCGACAACGATGTGGTGATCGTGGAGATCGGCGGCACCGTGGGGGATATCGAGTCCATCCCCTTCCTTGAAGCGGCCCGTCAGCTTATTCATGAATTGGGACGGATCAACGCCCTTTCGGTCCACCTCACCCTGATCCCCGAGGTTGCCGGTGGGGAACTCAAGACCAAGCCCACCCAGCATTCGGTCAAGGCCATGCAGGAGATGGGGATTCAGCCTGATGTACTGATTTGCCGCGCCCCGGTGGTACTGGACGAGAGCACCCGCCGCAAAATCGCCCTTTTTACCAATGTGGAAAGCGATGCGGTTTTTACTTCCTACGATGTGGATACCACGATCTACGAAATTCCTATCATTTTCTTTAACCAGAAGCTGGATCAGGTTGTTTTAAAGAAAATGGGGGTGGAAAGCCGCCATGCAAAGCTGAATGCCTGGTCTGCCATGATGGAGCGTTTCGCCAGGCGCAAGGGTAAGGTGCGGATCGGCATCGTGGGCAAGTACATGGAACTCCACGACGCCTATAAATCGGTCTACGAGGCCCTGTTCCATGCGGGACTGGAATGCGCCGTAGAGGTGGAACTGGTCAAAATCGACTCCTCCCGGCTGGAAGAGACCGAGAATGTTGAAACGGTTCTTAATGGGGAAGAAAAGATAGATGGCATCCTGGTGCCCGGCGGCTTCGGCCAGCGGGGGATCAACGGCATGGTCAAGGCGGCGGCCTGGGCCCGGACCAACAAAGTGCCCTATTTTGGCATTTGCCTGGGGATGCAGATCATGGTGATCGACTGGGGCCGGAATGTGCTGGGCTGGGAGGACGCGGATTCCACCGAGTTCAACCAGGATTCCAAACACCCGGTAATCTCTTTATTGGAAGAGCAGGTTGATGTGAAAAACTACGGGGGAACCATGCGGCTGGGAAAAAGTGAAACCGTGGCGGAACCGGGGACCCGCATACTGGCCGCTTATAAAGAAAAAAACATCTGGGAGCGCCACCGGCACCGCTACGAATTTTCAAACAAGTACCGCACGGAAATGACCGGTTCGGGCCTCAAAATCGCCGCCCTTACCCCCGATGGGAGCCTGGTGGAATGTGTGGAATGGCCGGACCATCCCTGGGGCCTGGGGGTCCAGTTTCATCCGGAGTTCAAATCCAAGCCCACCGCCGCCAGCCCCCTGTTCCGGGATTTTATTGCCGCCGCGAGGGATCAAAAGAAGTGAAACTCCGGAAAACCCTCCTCACCCTTCCGGTATTCCTCATCATGTGCGCCTGTTCCTTTGACTATGGTGATGACTCCGATACGAACAGCGGGCTGCCCGACATTGTGATGACCGATGTGGAGTATGTCCGGGTGAGGGGCGGGGACCCGCAGGTGCGGTTCAAGGCGGAATTGGCGGAACGGTACGAGGCGAAGCAGGTCATGGAACTGCGGGATTTTGTTTTTGAGCAGTTTGATCATCATGGGGCGGAAGTGAACGCCATGGGCCATGCGGGAACCGCCCACGTGGAGCTTGATTCGGGAAACATCAATTTACGAAACGGGGTCAGTATCGTTGTCGATTCCGAGGACGTGACCATTGAAACGGGAAAACTCGACTGGAAGGACAAGGAGCGGGTCCTTTCCAGCGGTACGGAAGACGAGGTGAAGATCCTCCGGGAAAACGGGACCAGTTTCTTCGGCCGGGGTTTTACCGCCAACGCCCGGAGCCGGACCTGGGAATTTGCCGGGGGCGTCGGGGGTACCTACATCCACGATGACGATGAGGAACCGGTGGCTGAGGAACCGGCGGTTGAGGAACCGGCGGCTGAGGACCAAAAGGCTGCTCCGGATATCGCTGCCGAGGCCGATGCGTGACACAACATCATAAACTTAAGAAGAAAAGCAACCACGAACCTGGACTACAAACCTTACCCTTTTGTTCGTGTAATTTGTGTGGTTCGTGGTTAAGAATCCTTAAGTTTATGATGTTGCACCTGACACCGTTTTTTGTATTATTTTTTTGCGGCGCGGCAATCGCCGAAGCCGACATCTTCACCTTCAAGGCGGACCGGATGACCGGAAGCCGGGCATCGGGAAAGGAAATTACCGTCCTGGTGGGGAACGCCGAAGTCCGGTCCGACAACCTGCTCCTCAGGGCAAGCCGCATCGAACTCCAGGGGGATGATAACCAGTTTATCGACTGCATCGGGGAGGTCTGGGGCCGGGAGGAGGATAAGGACATCCTCTTTCTAACCGACCGGCTGCGCTATGACCGGAAGCTGAAAATTGCCCGGCTGGAGGGGAATTCAACCCTGGAAGATAAAAAAAACGAAATCGTCGCCAAGGGCCGCTTTATCGAGTATGATGATCAGGCGGAGGTGACGGTGTTTCAGATTGGGGTGCGGCTTTTTAAGGATGAAATGGTGTGCCGGTCCGAATATGCGGTGTACCGGCGCACGGAAAAACTCCTGGACCTTTCCGGATTCCCCGTGGTCTTTAAAAAGAACGACGAATTCCGGGCCGACCGGATCCGGGTGGATCTGGATACCGACGATGTCACCATGGAAGGCGCCGTCTCCGGTTCCATCAAAAACTAAGCCTATGGATACCAGTACGCCCCGCACCGCCCCCCAAGCCCCCCCTGTACGCGGGGGCCTGTTAGGAAGGGCGGCGCAGCTCCGGACCGCAGTTCCCCCGTCCCATCCCGCCAAGGCCCAGGGCCGGGGTTCCCTTCTGGAACTTGCCGCTGAACTTAAAAGCCGAAGTTCCCTTCCGGAACCTTCCGCCGAGATCATTCCCCTGGTTACCGCCCCCCCGGATCTCCCCCACAAGCTTCTGCCGCCTGTTTTCGTCCGCCCCCAGGATCTCCATGTACTTGAGGTAAGGGATCTCCACAAGAAATTCGGCCGCAAGGAAGTTGTCCGGGGGGTGAACTTTTCGATGAATAACGGGGAAGTGGCGGGGCTTTTGGGTCCCAACGGCGCCGGAAAAACGACAATTTTCTATATGATTGTCGGCTTTTACCAGCCCAGCGAGGGGAGTGTCACCATGGACAATGTGGATATCACTTCGAAACCCATGTACCTGCGGGCACGGCAGGGTATCGCCTACCTGCCCCAGGAAGCGTCGATTTTCCGCAAGCTCACGGTGGAGCAGAACCTTTGGGCCATTCTGGAAAGCCGCCGGGATATCAAAAAGAAAGAAAAAAAAGAACGGCTTGAATCTTTGCTGAATGAATTCGGTATTGGCAGAATCCGCCACCAGTTCGGTTTTACCCTTTCCGGGGGGGAACGGCGGCGTACCGAAATCGCCCGGGCCCTCACCACGGAGCCCAAGTTCCTCTTGCTGGACGAGCCCTTCGCCGGCATCGACCCCATCGCGGTCTACGAAATCAAGCAGATCATCCGTAGACTTGCCGAAAAGGGCATCGGCATCCTCATCACCGACCACAACGTCCGGGATACCCTGGAAATTACCACCGAAGCCTTCATTATAGCCAACGGCACCATCGTCGCCCGGGGGGATCGGGATACTATCCTTGCCAACGACATGGTCCGGGAAGTATACCTGGGCTCCGAATTCAAAATGTAGCCGCGAAGTAAATTACAGTCCCAGATCCTTCCCAATCAGGATCACCTTGATCCGGCCTGCGGGTTTGCAGAGACGGGTGGTGACGATGTAGGTGCAGATCGAATCTGCGGAGAGGCAGTTGCCGCAGCTGCCGGTTTCCCCGCAGGGGGTTTTGTTGTCCGGGCCTACCCGCTGCATGTTGGCGGGGGACGCGATGGTCCGGGCGCGGTCATAGGCGGCTTGCAGGTTTTTCGTCACCTTGTTCATCCCCGCCACCACGATAACCTGTTTGGGGCCGTAGATCATGGCGGCCACCCGGTTGCCCCCGCCGTCGATGTTCACCAGCTGCCCGTCCTCGCTGAGGGCGTTACTGCCGGTGAGGAAGGTGTCACAGAGCAGGGCCCGGCGCATCAGCTCCTGCCGTTCCGCGGGGGTGGCGCCGCTGTCCCGGTCAATGACCTGGTAGCCCTTTTCCGCCGCACGTTTTTGGAGCCCCAGGGCCACGGTGCTCATGGAGCCGCCCCAGGAAACCACATCGGTTTTGGGGATCAGGGAAAAGATCTTTTCGACCGCCGCTTCACTTTCGTCAAAATAAAAGGCCTCGAAAAACCGGTTCTGCAGGGCCTTTACTACTTTGGGGCCCAGTTTGCTGTAGCGCAACTCAATGGGAGATTTTGCCATATCATGCCTCCTTATATTAACCACGAAGTAATGGTAAAAAATCTATCTTTTGGCGGATTCGGCGGCTTTCCAATCGGCGATAAAATATTCATAGGCGGCCATGGTGGCGGCCATGGTGGTATCCTGCACGTCACCCCGGCCGTACCAGTCGGCGCCGTCCATGATATACAGGTGCTGCAGCACCCCCTCAAGGTCCGCTACGGTGCAGCTTGGGTCCGATTCCCGGCGGCGACGGAGCCCCCGGATCTCCTGTTCAAAGATATTGTCGTACATGACATCCCGCCACTCAACCGAAACGGCCACCTTATTCCCCCGTTACCATCCTCTTTTCCCAAATTGTATACCCCCGGGGGGCTGTTTTTCAATCCTCACCTTGACAAATGATCATTTTTCATTATATCCTAATATGTACTTTAATATACATCGGTAAGGGGTAGAGCGATGGATTGGATATTCTATATAATCCTCCCTCTTGCCGGGTTAACCTTGGGCTGGATTATAAGATGGCTGTATGCCAGATTTCAACTTACGGCATCGGAGCAGCGCGCCGAACGTATAAAACAGGATGCGATAAAAGAAGCTGAAGCCAAAAAGAAGGAAATCCTTCTTGAGGCAAAAGAAAACGTTATTCGCGAACGAAACCAGCAGGAGAGGGAAACTCGGGAACGCAGGGCTGAATTGCAGCGGTATGAACGCCGCGTTTTACAAAAAGAAGAGGCCGTTGATAAAAAGACGGCCCAGATTGAGAAGACGGAACAGGTCCTGGCCGACAAGGAAAAGGCCTGTCAGGAGCGGGAAGATGGCCTGGGCCGGGAAGAAGAGCGGTACCGGGCGGAATTGGAGCGGATCT
Organism: Spirochaetia bacterium; assembly: GCA_025997595.1. Taxonomy (GTDB): domain Bacteria; phylum Spirochaetota; class Spirochaetia; order Treponematales; family Breznakiellaceae; genus BNUT01. The sequence goes on from BNUU01000022.1 coordinate 18,148, forward strand.
CAGGCCTAACGCCTGAGGAGGCGAAGGCACTCATCATCCAGGATCTGGAAAATGAGGCGAAGCATGACGCCCAGGCCCTGCTCAACAAGATTGAAGCAGAAGCCAACCTCGCCGGGGAGAAAAAGGCCCGTGACATCCTGGTGGCCACCATCCAACGGCTTGCCACGGAAGTAACCGGGGATGTAACGGTGACCACCGTTACCCTGCCCAACGACGAGATGAAGGGTCGGATCATAGGCCGGGAGGGACGGAACATCCGTACCCTGGAGACCCTCACCGGGGTGGATATCATCATCGACGATACCCCGGAGGCGGTGGTTATCTCCTGCTTTGACCCGGTACGCCGGGAAATTGCCAAGGTCAGCCTGGAACGGCTCATCACCGACGGCCGGATACACCCGGCGCGGATCGAGGAAATCGTCACCAAGGTGACCAAGGATATCTCCCAGAAGATCTTTGAAGAGGGCGAAAAGGTTCTCTTTGACCTGGGCATCCACAATATCAAGCAGGACGCTATCCGCGCCCTGGGACGGCTCTATTTCCGCACCAGTTACGGGCAGAACGTGCTCTACCACTCCAGGGAAGTGGCGATCCTCGCCGGCGTGTTGGCCGCCGAGGTCGGCGCCAACCGGGAACTGGCCAAGCGTGCGGCCCTGCTCCACGATATCGGCAAGGGGGTGGAGTCCGATTCCGACCTGAACCACGCCGAAATCGGCATGGACATGGCCCGGAAGATGGGCGAAGACCCCCGGATCATCAACGCCGTGGGGAGCCACCACAACGACATCGAGCCCATCTGTATCGAATCGGTGCTGGTGCAGATTGCGGACGCCATTTCTGCGGCCCGGCCCGGCGCCCGGCGGGAAACCCTGGACAACTACATCAAACGGCTTGAAAACCTTGAAAGCGTGGCCACCGGTTTTGAGGGTGTGGACAAGGCCTTTGCCATCCAGGCGGGCCGGGAACTGCGGATCATGGTCAATAACGATGCGGTAAACGACGAGCAGACCCGTGACCTTGCCAAGCAGATAGCCAAGAAGATCGAGAACGATCTGCGGTATCCGGGTCGTATCAAGGTGACCATGATCCGGGAAACGAGGATTACGGAGTACGCCCGGTAGAATTAAGAATTTAACCACTTTGGAAGCGGCTCATCTGTTCGCCCGAATAGCTGGGCCGCTTCCGCCAGATCGCCGCAGCGGCGCCAGACCGTGGCGAGGACTTCTTCCGGGGGTTCCAGCAGATCCTTGATAAACACCGAGCGGATATTGGCGGCGGCAAGGGCGCGGAGCCCTGCGGTGGAATCTTCAAAACCGACGCAGGCAGCGGGGGGCTGACCCAGCCGCTTTGCCGCCAAAAGGAAAATATCCGGAGCGGGTTTGCCGTGGATCACCTCGTCACCGCAGGTGATCAGGTCAAACCTGTCCCGGATATGAGCCTGTTCCAGCTTCCACAGAGCCCCCGCCCGGGCTGTGGAAGTGGCCACCCCAAAGGGAACCCCCAATGCGGTAAGCCTGTCCAGCAGGGTAAGCAGGCCCGGTTTACAGGCAATGCCCTCTTTCTCAACGGTTTCATGGTTCAGGCGGATTAGTTCTTCATGAATTTCAGTATAGGGAAAATCCTTCCCGTATTTTTCCAGCAAGATACCCCTGGTGGCTCTCCCATCCACGCCAATGGTACACAGCATCGTTTCCCGGTGGATTTCCCAGCCCAGGTTTTGGGCCGCCCGCAGCCACAGGTCCATCACAGGCCGCTCCGTATCAAGCATGAGGCCGTCCATATCAAATATGACGGCCCCGGGCAGAAAAGGCTTTTCAATATTCGGCATAATCAAGATTATGGGGTTACGCTACATAAGCTTCAAGGAGCCGCTGGCGGGTGGGATGCTGGAGCCGCCTGAGGGCCTTTTTTTCAATCTGCCGGATCCGTTCCTTGGTCAGGTTGAACTTGTCGCCGATTTCCTTGAGGGACATGGGGACGCTGTCCCCCAGGCCGTAACGGAAGCGGATAATGTCCGCCTCTTTTTCATTTAAGGTCCCCAGCACGGTCTCGATGTCGTTCTGCAGGGCCCGGCCCACCGCGTAATCATCCGGGGCCTGGTAGTTTTCATCCTCGATAAAATCTTCCAGGGTGGAAGAATCCTTATCCACCGCAAAGGCGGGATTCTCCAGGGAGATCAGTTCCCGGCTGATATTGACCAGATCCGCCACGTGTTCCTTTTCCATATTGAGGAGCCGGGCAATCTCAATTATTTCACCCTCCGTGGTATGGCTTTCCTGGACCAGCTTCCGGGCCTTTTCAATCTGAACCAGCTCGTTGGCCCGGTTGAGGGGCAGCCGGATCATCCGGGATTTTTCGCAGATAGCCTTGAGGATGGACTGCCTAATCCACCACACCGCATAGGAAATAAAATGATAACCCTTGTCCACATCGTAGCGTTCAACGGCGTTGATTAAACCGATATTGCCTTCGCTTATCAAATCGGAAAGGGGAATCCCCTGCCCCTGATATTTCTTGGCCACATTTACCACAAAGCGCAAATTCGAATTTACCAGCTTGTCACGGGCCGCCTTACTGCCGGCCGCAGCCGCACGGGCAGCCTTGTCTTCATCTTCTTTGCTTAAAAGAGGTATACGGTTGATTTCCTTGAGATAGGCGGACAGCACATTTTCGTTAGCGCTGAATCCCTCCGTTTGGGTCTTCGTTTTTTTCGTCCTGGTCGCGGTCATTCTGCCTCCTTAGAAACTACGTTGGATATTCCCAACTTCTTATATCTATATATAAGCAAGAAGCGTGCCAGACTGATCAATCCGGACAAATTTTCTGAAAAATATCGGAAAGTACATAATTCATTATAATACAAAGAATTAGAGTGATGACGGACCTACGCCTATTTCATTTGAAAGAGCCGGAAAAGCGCCGGACCGGGACACCCCGCCCAAAAAGTCCCATTATGACCCGGTTCCCCAAAACAGGCTAAAAACCGTGTCATTTTGACCCTAAATAGCAAAAATGGCCTTACATACCGGTACACCGGCCTTAAATTATTTTCTTGACCATGTGGGGGAATTTTTTGTATATTCTATAATATAAATCCACATTCAATAGTGCAAACGGAGGATCATATGAAAGTAAAACCTTTGGCAGACCGGGTCATAGTCAAGCTTGAGAAGACCGAGGCGAAAACCGCCGGCGGGATCATCATTCCCGATACGGCCCAGGAAAAAACTCAAGAAGGCGTGGTGGTTGAGGTAGGGGATGACAAGGAAGTCATCAAGGTAAAGGCCGGACAGAAGATTCTGTACGACAAGTACGCCGGAACCCAGATCAAGATCGACGGAAATGATCACCTGATCCTGAAAATGCAGGACATCCTCGCCATCATCGAGTAGTTTCTGCCCTTTTCCCTTTAAAAAAGCCCGACAAATGCCGGGCTTTTTTAATTACTACTGATTTTTCTCAGCTCCATCCGGGCTTTAAGGTTGTCCGGGTTGAGGTCCAGGGCGTATTCAAGGACCCGGCGGCTTTCCCCAATACGGCCCAGGTTCTGGAGGCAGAGCGCGATGCGGAACTGGATGAGGGAGGCGGATTCGGGATTTGTTACCAGAGAAGCGGCGGTTTCGTAGTGTTCCAGGGCCGCCGCCGGGGCATGGCGGGCTTCCAGGAGCCGGGCAAGGTTTGCGTTTGCCTGCCAAATCCCGGACGACCGGGGGATGGCCCGCAGGACTTCTTCCGCCTCCTCAAGGCGGCCCTCCTCCATAAGCCGAATCCCCGCATTAAGGTCGAGCCAGGGGCCCTTGATTTGATGGCGCTCCGCCGTTTTAAGCAGCAGGGCGCTTTCATCGTATTTCCGGTGGCGATCAAAAAAGTAGGCGCCCCATTGGTAGAGGGCCGCTTCCTCCGGGTGGCGGCCCAGGAGGAGCCATGTTTCGGCCACGGTTCGATCCGCCGGCCAGAGTTCTCCCCGGCGGCGCAGCAGTTCCAGGTCCAACAGGGGCTGTTTTTGCAGTTCCTCTTCCCCAAGGATAGCCAGGGCCCGATTCGTGTCCAGTAAACGGGTATAGCGGATAAGGCCGGCGTAAAAGCAGGGATCGGTCTGTAGAACGGGATGAGCCCGCCCCTCGGCAAAAAGGCGCTCAAGCCAGGCGGCCGCTTCCTGTTGGTCCGCAGCCGTGGCGGCCAGGTTATACAGGCTGCGTATCCTTATTGCAGGCACGGCAGCGGGGGTTTGGACATTTGGGGATAAGTCCGGCGGCGTGACAAGAATTTTCCAAATATTCCGGGCGGAGGCGGCCCGGTCCCCAATCCAGAGGGCATCGGCGGATCGGCTCATGCTTGCTTCGTCATTGAACCGGGAAAACAATTCCGCCGCCCGGAGGGGGTCCCCAAAATCGTAGTAATATTCGGCAATAAAATGGAGCAGCGCCGGAGACCGGGTCCCTGCGCCGGAGGTACTGTTGACGGCCGAAATGGCCGGTACCTGCACCGCCGCGCCGGGGATGTCCCCCCTCAGAAGCCGGAGTATCCCCAGGTTGGCGATAAGGCGGTCCTCTTCATCCGCGGGAAGATTGCCCCGAAGCAGGGGCAGACCGGCGGCCAGGAAGGGCTCCAGGTTTGACGCGGCGGCGCTGCCGGAATTCTCCATATCCCCCGAAAGGATGTGGATGCCCAGGGCGAGGGGGGCAAACCGGGGTTCGGCGATAAGGGAGGCATAGTTTTTGAGCGCCCGAATGGTTTCGTCTGTTACCGGGGAATTAAGCAGAAGCGCCCCGGCGGCCAGAGCGGCCAGGGGCTCAGAATAGGGGAAAGCCGCGGCAGCGCGTATGGCGGCGTCCCGGTATTGGCCAAGGAAGCCGGGGGCCTCCCGGGCCAGATTCCGGCGGCGTTTCAAAACCGAAAGCCAGGATTCCACCCCCTGGGTATTTTTTTCAAGCCTGTTCAGGCTGCGGTTTAAGGAAGCAGGTTCCGCAATGGCAAGGGAAGTGTCATATTCCCGGAGCAGCCGGTGAAAGACATCACGATTGGACCCGCCGGTAAAAAACTCCCTCCCCGGGGTAAGGGAGAAAAAAATCAAGGCCCCGCAGATTCCAACCGCAAGGGTAAGCCCGGTAAAAAAGGCAGCCTTAAAAATTCTTTTTTGAAATTTACGGAAGGGGTTCATCATGTACCTGGTAATGGCCGGGACTCCGGCGGAGCAGTCGAATTCGGCAGGGGTTGCGAACTTTGCAGGGTACGTTTGATGCTGTCCAGTACGCCGTTGATAAAGCGGAATGAATCGTCGGCGCCGAATTCCTTTGATATGCCGATAGCCTCGTTGATCACAATCGAGGGAGCCACGTCATTCTGGTACATAAGGGTGTAGGCACTCATCCTGAGGATGGCCAAGTCTACCCGGTTAAGCCGGGAAATATCCCAATTTTCCAGGTGCCGCCGGATCATGGCGTCAATGGCCGCGATATTCTCGATGACCCCTACTACCAGAAGGCGGGAAAAACCGGCAATATTTTCTTCCAGGGCCGCCCTTTTATCACTTTCCAGCCAGGAAAAGTCCAGCAGGCCTTCGGGGATCCCAGGATCTTCCGGGGAACCGGCGCAAAGGGTATTGATTGCATCGTTTACTTCCCAGGAATAGAGGGCCTGGAAGGCCAATATCCGTCCTTTTCTGCGTGAGGCCATATTACCAGTTCAGGTTATTCTCAAAAACCTGAAAGGGATTCCCCCTCCGCAGTTCGGTAACCAGTTCCTGGGTTGCCCGTTCGAGAATTTCCTGCTGGTACTGTTGGCTCAATCCCTGGGTGATATAATCCCGAACGGTTATCCGGGTTCCCGGCTGAACCATATCATCCAGGGCCAGGAACTTCTGGTCGTAGGTTTCGGTTACCTTGATGATTTGAAAACCCTGGGCGCCTTCGATGAGCTTTGATACTTCCCCTTGTTTCAGACTAAAAGCGGTATTGATAAATTCCATCCCCATTACCTGCTGCGTTTCGGTCTGCCGGGGCATGAACCCGGCGTCCCCGGCCTGATACCCCGAATTAGGCGCCTGCCCCCGGAGAACAGCCTCGTCAAATTTTGTGGGACTGGCGCCGATTTCCCGGAACAGACGGTTTGCCAGATCTCTGGCTTTGGTCCGGTCCGCCGCATTGGCGCCGAAGGGAACCTGGATCATGGAAAAACGTATGGTTTCGGGCCGTACAAACTGGGCTTTGGCATTATTGTAGAATGTAAGGATATCCGCTTCCGTAGGGGTCTTTACCCCTTCAAGGACGTTCTGTTTTTTTGACATGAGGTATTTCTGCACAAGCCCCTGCCGGCGGATCTGATCCCGAAAGGCGGAAAGTTCCAGGCCGGTCTCGTTTTTGATGGCAAGGGCAAATTCAGCGTCCGTGGGCTGCCTGCCCGCAGCCTGGGCCATTTGGCTCCGCAGCTGCTGAAGCTGCTGGTTGACCTCATTGTCGGATATGGTAACCTTATCCCGTTCCGCAGCCTGGATGGCGAGTTTTTCGTTGATCATCACATCCAGCACCTGCCGCTTCTCGGCGGCAGTCAAAGCCTGAATCGCCGTATTGATCTCCGCAGCCGTGGGCGGCCGCCTGAGATTTTGCATCAGGGTTTCGCGGACCAGTTTCTCAGTTTCGCCCTTCAGCTGCTTGACCGTAATAGGCTCGCTTTTGGTCAGTTTTACGATAGCAGCGGGCTGCAAATCGGTCTGTGCAAAACCCGTAAAGGCCGCAAAAGAGCAGAGAACCAAAGATATAATCAACCGTTTCATAGACATTCCTTATAATATAATAGTAAAACGCTTATATAGACACAGGGTTACTATTACAATATACAAAATAAAACGGATTTTGGCTATTCCAGGACCGCCCGAATGCGTCTGACCCCGGCGGAGGAGGATTGCTCCTTCTGTATGATGAATTTTCCCAGGGTTCCCGTATGCTCCACATGGGGGCCGCCGCAGACTTCGCGGGAAAATACTCCCGTTGAACAATCCCCGATGGTGTAAACCTTGACCTGGGATTCGTATTTTTCCCCGAAAAGGGCCATGGCCCCGGAGGCTTTGGCCTCATCCAGGCTCATCACCTCCATTTTAACCGGCAGGTCGCGCTTGATCTGTTCGTTCACCATATCCTGGACCCTGGCGATTTCCTCATGGCTCATGGGGGCACTGTGGGAAAAGTCAAAGCGCATCCGCTCGGCGGTGATATTGGAACCCTTCTGGGCCACGTGGTCCCCCAGCACCGTCCGCAATGCCCTTTGCAGCAGATGGGTTGCCGTATGGTACCTGGTGGTTGTTTCGGAATGGTCGGCCAGACCGCCCTTGAAGGCCTGATCGCCCCCCGCACGGGAAAGTTCCTGGTGCTTCTTGAAGGCCTCGTCGAATTCGGCGCGGTTCACGGTCATCCCCTGTTCTGCCGCCAGTTCCTCGGTCAGTTCGATGGGGAAACCGTAGGTATCGTAGAGTTTAAAGGCAAGCCGCCCGGACATGATCTTCCGGGGGTCCTTGAGGAGGTTGGGAAGGATCTTTTCAAACTCGTGTTCCCCTTTCTGGAGGGTTTCCAGGAATTTTTCCTCCTCCTTGTTGAGTTCATCAATGATAAAGGCCCGGTTTTCCTGCAATTCCGGGTAGGGGCCTTTTAATTGATCCACGATGATTTCGGCGATAGGTGAAAGCAAGGGGCCGTTCACGGTCCCCGGGCCGCCGGTGATGCCCAGTTTGCGGCAGTGACGTACCGCCCGCCGGATAAGCCTGCGGAGCACATAGCCCGCCCCCACGTTGGAGGGGCTTACCGCTTTCGGGTCCCCCAGAATAAAGGTTGATGAGCGGATGTGATCGCTGACGATCCGCACGGACTTGTCTTTATCAATGGCGGCGGCGCTGCCGGCATCCCCACCGTAGGTGTGGCCTGAAGCCTTCTCCACCGCTGCGATAATGGGGGCAAAAATTTCCGTATCGTAGACCGATTTTTTGCCGTTCAGGATGGTAACGGTCCGCTCTATGCCCATGCCGGTATCCACGCATTTGCGGGCCAGGGGCTCGTAGGCCCCCTCGGCGTTCTTGTTGTACTGCATGAACACGTCGTTCCAGATTTCCAGCCACTTCCCGCAGGAGCAGCCGGGGCCGCAGTCCGGGCCGCAGGGCGCTTTGCCGAAATCGTAGAACATCTCCGAATCCGGGCCGCAGGGACCGGTACTGCCCGCAGGGCCCCACCAGTTGTCCTCCCGGGGCCGGTAACTGACGCGGCTTTCGGGAATCCCCAGCCGTTTCCAGACCGCGGCGGACTCATCGTCACGGGGAATGTCCCCTTCACCCCGGAACACGGTAACCCCAAGCTTTTCAATGGGAATACCCAGCCATTTTGGGGAGGTGAGGAATTCAAAACTCATCTCGATGGCCCCTTCCTTGAAGTAATCCCCCAGGGACCAGTTCCCCAGCATTTCAAAAAAGGTAAGGTGGCTGGGGTCCCCCACGGCGTCGATATCCCCGGTACGGATGCACTTCTGGTAATCGACCAGGCGCTTCCCCGCAGGGTGGGCCTCCCCCAAAAGGTAGGGCACCAGGGGGTGCATCCCGGCGGTGGTAAAGAGTACCGTGGGATCGTTATCGGGAATCAGGGACTTGCCCTGGATCTGGGCATGGCCCTTTGACTTAAAAAATTCAATGTATTTGGAGCGAAGTTCGTCGGCGTTCATGATTTATAAATACTAGGGAACCGGGGCGCTCTCGTCAAGGTCCGCTTATAATGTATAGAAAATTTTGGCCGATATTATATTATAATGATGATGAAAAGATATGTTTCGGAGTGGTTCCTGGGGGCGCTTATCCTCCTTGGCCTGCTTTTTCCCGCAGGGGGTTTCGCCCAAACCAGCCGTACGGGCGCCGGGAAACCCATCCCCCATGTTTCGGTTTTACGGGCGGAGGTGAGGAACAACCTTATCCGGCTTACCTGGACAGATTCTCCGGACGCTCCGGGGCCGGTAAACATATACCGCTCAAATTCTCCTTTTACTCCCGATTCTGCACCGGGGCAACATCTGCAGCCGGTGGAAGTGCCCTATGGGGTACAATCCTATATTGATGAGACAGAAAGTTCGGGATGGGTTTACTATTTTATTGCCGTCACCAGTGCCGGACTGGACAGCAACGGCAGACTTCAGTCTACGGTATACAATACGGTTATGCCCCTTAGTAATACGATTGCAGTGAACGCCCATTTTGATGGCTCTACAATTCCGGCCCCTGCGGCGCCGGGGACTAAACCAGGGATATCCGCCCTGCGGGCGGTGAAAGATGGGGAGGGAGGGGTTACCATTTCCTACCGGGTGGACGACAGCGCGCGGAATACGGTTCTGTACCGGAGCGCTCAGCCTATACAAGGGGCCGAAGACCTTCTGCGGGCCGTGATTGTTCAGACAGGGCTTACCTCACCCTTTGTTGATTATCCGGTTCCGGGGATTTCCTATTATTATGCGGTTATTTTTGAAGATGAATTATCCCTGGGCTCCGTGAAGATCGTCCCGGGAGCTAACGCTACCCAGGAAGCGGTGGAGGTAAGTACCCAGAGCGGCCGGGTGGGCCTGCCGGGGGCCAATGTAGAAATCCGCTCCATGCCTCTGCCGCTGATGTCCTTCAACTACAGGGTCCCCGGAATTGACAATTTTCCCGAATCATCCAGTCCAAAACCCCTGGGGCCCGAGGTGGCAAAGGCGATATCGGACATCCACGCTCCGGAGCCTAAAGGGGCTGCCCTCAAAAGGCCCCGGGCCTTTAGCGATGATCTGAGCGAAGAAGACAGCAGCCTTTGGGAAGAATACAGCCTTAAAGCCATTATACAGGGACCTTTTCTCGCTCAGGACTGGCGTACAGCCGCTGCGGAGCTGCGCCGCTACCTCTCCCTCCCCCACAACAACCTTACGATAGCCCGCGCCCGGTTCTATCTGGGGCAGAGCCTCTATTTCTCCGGGGATTACCAGGAAGCGCTTTTTGAATTTCTTATGTTTAAGACCGAATTCCCTGCCGAAGCAAAGGATTGGATCGACGCCGCACTGGCACAGTTCAGTAAGGATGAGTAAATCTCAGTTTCCGCAGCAGGTTTTGCAGTTCCGCATTGGTCTGATTTTCTCTTGGGGCGGCGTCTTCTTTTTTCTCGTTTTGTAAAATAAGCTCATCCCCTACGGCGATACGGTCAAAGAAACCGCGGCGGAGCAGGGACCCGGCGGCCACTTCCTCGTCGGCATTTTCGACCGTGAAAGTTCCTACCACGTCGTCGGGGGCATAGGAGAGACCGATCCCCTCGTTTAAGATCGCAGCGCGGCCCTTTTTTACCACATCGTAGACCAGTTCAGGCTTTACCCCGTCCACCCTGCCCTTGTCCATAAGGGCCTGGGCCTGGCGGCGGACGATCAGTTCCCCCCGGAAAGGCAGGGCGGCGTCAAGCTGATCCAGGAGCCCCCGGCCGGCGTTCCGCAGCCGGTCCTGACCGGTACGGTAGGTATAAAAGGTTCCCGCGGGGGAACCGGTCCTGCCCACAAAAAGCTCCCCCTTGACGGAAAGGTCCCGCTCGTTCTCGGAGACGGAGATGACAAGGAAGTAGTCCGCCCCGGCATCCCTGGCGGTACGGAAGGCCTGGGAAAAAGAGGGCTGCCTGAGTTCCAGGTTTATGGGGGCGATGTTCCGATCGTGGATAAGGAGCTCCCGAATCCAGGAGGCCCCCACCGCCCCGGCGTCGGCATGGTAAAAACTCGACTGGGAAACCACGGAAAAGACCGCGATTTTCCAGTGGGGTTTGACCGTATCAATGGGATTCACCTGCCAGCGGCGGAACAGGGCGTCCGACAGCAGGGAGTCGTAGACCTCCACCGCGTCGTTCAGACTCCGGTCCCCCTGGCCCTGGTCTTGTAAAAAGCGCAGTTCCTCAAGGTAGCGGGCAGGATAGCCCTGGAGCCGCAGAATTTCCGCATATTCCCGCCGCTCCCTGGCAAAGGGATTCAGCCGCAGCCCCCGGCGGTATTCAAACAGGGCCTGTTCCGCCAGGTTCCGCTTCCGGTAATCCTGGCCCCGTGCAAAATGCCAGGCCGCCCAGCGGCTCCGCTGGGGATCTTCGATGGTAGTAGCGCTGACAAGGAGATCCTCAAGGCTGGAGCGGATAAATTCGTCTTCACCGTCAATGGACAGGGCCTCCGAAAGGATCTTGATGGCATCGGCGCTGCGGCCCATCCGGGCAAGGGAAAGGCCCTTGAGGTACCAGGCCCCGGCGTCATCCCGGTTCCGGGCAATAAGCTCATCCGCAAGACCGGCCGCTTCTGCGTACTGGCCGGAACGGTAGCGGAGGCTTGCCAGCAGGGCCTGGGCCGGGGCGTAGCCGGGCCGGCGGTAAAGGGCCTCCCCGGCGTAACGGATAGCCTCACCGATGCGTCCCGCCTGGGCGTCCAGGTAGGCGGCATAGTAATAAACCCGGTAATCATCGCTGTGCTGGGCCAATGCCCGCTCGACAAAGGGCCGGGCCCCCTCCCCATCCCCCAGGGAGCCTAAAACCAGGGCCAGGGAGAGGAGGAGCCTGCGGTCGTCGGGATAACGGCGCACCGCATCCCGGAACCGGATCACCGCCTCGGCGGAACGGCCCCGGGCGACATCCAGCTCCGCGGCGGCAAAAAGGGCCTCCCGGTTATAGGGCTCCCGGCTGAGGATATCGGAAATGACCGTGGAAGCGGCGTCCAGCCGGCCCAGGGCGATCAAGGTAGAGGCTTCCAGGTTGGCAACCTCCATGTTCCCCCGGGCAAGGGAGCGGGCCTTCCGCACCCAGGTAAGGGCCTCGTCAAATTCCCCCAATTCGTAGTAACACTCCGCCAGGGCGGCGGTCCCCTCCTCACGGACCAGGGATTTCAGCACATCCTTTACGTAGAGAACCCCGATCACGTTATCGATGGTCTCCTTGTACACCGGAAACCGGGAATGAATTTATCATCCAGGACATGGACGGCCACAAGATCAACACGGTAAAAATTGTTTTGGGTAAAAAGGACGATGAATGAAGGGCCGGGAAGAAGAAAATATTAACCACAAAGAACACAAAGGGCACAAAGGTTTTGCTTCGTGGTCCATTTCCTTCCTTCTTTTCTCTCGAACCTTTGGTTCGCTCCTTCGTGTTCTTTGTGCCCTTTGTGGTTTTTTTGTATTTCTTTTTCTTTGTGGTAATTTGCAACTTCAGGCTCAATCCCCTTCCGGCGCGGCGGCGTATTACGATCAGGGCCGCGTTTTCATGCTGGCGGAGGACTGGTATGGGGCGGCGGTCCCCTCCGCATGGGCAGGATTCAAACGCAAACATTCGATAAACGCTTCCTCCCCCCCCTGGAACATGCCCTGAACGC
>BNUU01000023.1 GCA_025997595.1 Spirochaetia bacterium
GCGCAATAAAAGACATTCTTGCCGAAAGCCATGAAATGAGCGAGGACGGGAAGCAGATAAAAGTAAAACTGCGGGATAATGTCTATTTCCATGACGGTACCAAGCTGACTTCCGAAGATGTCAAGTTTACCTACGACACCCTTGCGACCCGCCCCCTTGGCATTGCGCTGCTTATTAACTATGACCATATTGAAATAATAGACGATTTAAACTTTATTATTCATATGATCGCTCCCTTTGGGCCGATTCTCAACTCCCTTTGCAGCCGGGTAGGTTATATTTCGAGCAAAGCCTATTGGGAAAAGGTTGGGGGTTTTGATGGTTATAATGCTCATCCCATAGGTACCGGGCCCTATAAGTTTGTCAGCGCCCTCTCCGGGGATTCCATTGTTTTTGAACGGAATGAAAATTATTTCCGCGGAAAACCGGCCTTTAAAAAAGTTACGCTGAAAATAGTGCCCGACGTAAATACCGCAGTGGTGGCGGTGGAAACCGGGGACGCCGATGCCTCCATGCAGATTCCCATTGACAGTTTGATCGACCTGAATAATCCCGATGTTGTCTGGGATGTCGCATCCGATCAGGCCGGCGGTTTATTCGGATTCAACTTCCTGCCGGATAAGTGGGTGGCCAAGGATCTTAATTTCCGCAAAGCGGTACAGTATGCCATCAACAAGGATGATATCAACGAAGGGGTGTTCTACGGCAAGACTGTTACCATAGATATCTATGGGGCGCCTACCTACAGCGCCAGGCCTCCCGCCGGCTCCTATCATACCTATACCTATGACCCGGCCAAGGCCAGGGAATTCCTTAAGGCTTCCAACTATGACGGCCGTGAATTCCGGGTGGTAACCTGGGCAGGGCATAGTGTGGAAAAAGTTTGTCAGGTTATCCAGGCGAATCTTCAGGAAGTTGGCATCAACATGAAGGTTGTCGCGGTTGATACCCCCACTTATTGGGATATACTCCGCAGAACCGGGGATCATGATGGATATATGCATCCCTCCGGCGCTTCCACCTGGGATATGGATGGTTTGAACTACTACCTTTATGGTATGTATTCCATGAAGGAAATAGAGTTTCCCCATGGTAAGGAGCTGAACGATTATATTCTGGCAGCCCGGGTCGAGCCGGATATCAACAAACGGGTTGAGTACTACATCAAGATGTGCAATATCCTCAATGATGAAGTGGTACAGATCAGTACCCACATGGATCTGAATACCGTTCTGTACCGCAAGGGGCTCAAGGGTGTAAAGGCCGATTATATGCAGCCGGTGTACCGGTTCTATGATTGGAGCTATTGATCATCCAGAAAGAATCATACCGTCCCGGCATAAGACGCCGGGACGGTTTGGAGGACCTGTTCCATGGTTAAGTATATTCTGAAACGGATATTGCTGATCTTCCCGGTAGTTATCGGTATTACATTTTTTATCTACATGGTACTTGCACTGGCCCCGGGGGATCCGGTGGCACTCATTTTGGGACCCGAAGCAACCAGGGATGAGCTCGAAGCTCTGCGGCATGAGATGGGCCTGGATCAGAATGTTATTGTCAGATATTTAACCTACATGAAGTCGGTGGTACAGGGGGATCTGGGGAAGTCCTGGCTTAACGCAAAGCCGGTAATGCTGGAATTTCGGCAGCGGATCCCCAATACTCTGGCCCTGGCTTCCAGTTCTTTGCTGATTACCATAGTTTTTGGTATATCCTTTGGGATAATAGCAGCCTTGCAGCAGAATAAACCTCTGGATGGGCTTACCCTGGTTTTTGCCCTGGTTTTTGCCAGCATACCAACCTTTTGGTGCGGTCTGATGATGCAATTGGTTTTTGCGCTGAAATTCAAATGGTTTCCCGCCATGGGGGTTGGGACTCTAAAACATATGGTGCTGCCTGCGGCTGCCTTAAGTTTGATTGGGCTTGCCAGCCAGATACGGATGACCCGGTCGAGTATGCTGGATGTAATTAACATGGATTATGTACGGACCGCCCGTGCAAAGGGAGCCGGGGAATTCCGGGTGGTAACCAGACATGTGATTCGGAACGGGTTAATGCCCGTGGTTACAAACCTGGGTCTCAGTTTTGCCAGCGCTCTGGGGGGCTCCATTATTACGGAGACCGTTTTTTCTGTGCCCGGGATCGCCAGTTTTATCATTAATGCTGTAAAGGCCAGGGATGTACCCGTTGTTATGGGGGTGGTTATCTTTGTTGCATTTTTTGTGGCGTTTGTTAACCTGATTGTGGACCTTATATATGCCTTTATAGACCCGCGGGTAAAAACCGGGTATATGTCATAAAAATCGGTTGGTAATTTGCATTTTTAATTGGTGGGGGCAATGACCGTTATGGGAAAGAAAAAAAAGAAACGTATCGCCGGCCAATCGCAGTTAGGTTTGATAATTTTTCGTTTTAAAAAAAATAAATTAGCCTGTCTTGGGGTGGTTTGCCTTCTGCTGATTGCTTTAATAGTTCTTACGGCGCCCCTGTATTTGAGTTACGACAAGGCCATCAAACAGGATATTCCCGTTAAATTTCAAAGCCCTAATCCGGAGCATCCATTCGGAACCGATCTCTTTGGACGGGACCTTCTGGCCCGGGTTGTATACGGCGGCAGAATTTCATTGTTCGCCGGGCTGGCGGTTATACTCTTATCCCTTATGGTGGGCGTTGTTTTCGGCGGCGTAGCCGGGTACTTCGGCGGGCGGGTTGATCAGCTTCTGATGAGGTTCATGGATATTTTTATGGCCATTCCTTATATGCTCCTCGTTTTGGCTATTGTCACTGCCCTGGGGGAGGGGACCAGAAATATGATCATTGCCCTCATGGTGAGTAATGTACCGGGGTATGCCAGAATTATCCGTTCTTCCATTATGACCCTGAGAAATCAGGAATTTGTTGAAGCCGCCAAATGCTTCGGGACGAGTAATTACCGTATTATCACCAAACATATCCTGCCCAATGGTATCGGCCCGGTTATCGTTACCGCAACCATTACCCTTGGTTCTACTATCCTTGCCATTTCATCCCTGGGTTTTTTGGGGGTTGGTATTTCTCCTCCTACCCCGGAATGGGGCAGCCTTTTGGCGGATAACCGTTTTTATATCCGCTACCATCCATACCTGGGGCTTATTCCCGGGTTTGCAATTATGGTAACGGTAATGTGTGTTAATTTTATAGGCGATGGTTTACGAGACGCCCTCGATCCCAAAATGAAGAAGTAAAGGCGGAAATACATGTCCGGACTGTTGGATATTAAAGATCTGTATGTACAGTACAATACCGATGATGGTGTGGTTTATGCCCTGAATGGGGTAAACCTCCGCCTTGAACGGGGAGAAAACCTCGGTCTGGTAGGAGAAACGGGGGCCGGAAAGACCACCCTGGCGCTGAGTATACTCAGGCTGCTGCCGGATCAGGTGGGAGAAGTTAAATCGGGCAGTATAGAATATGAAGGGCAGAATCTGCTTGGCCTGACAAAGAATGAAATGAAAAAAATCCGGGGTGAGAAAATCTCCATGATTTTTCAGGACCCCATGACCAGCCTTAATCCGACAAAAACCGTCGGCCTGCAGGTGCGGGAAGTGCTTGACCTGCATTTCAAGGAACTTTCTTCCTCTGAAAAACAGAAAAAGGTAGATCTTATGTTTCACATGGTTGGTATTCCTCCCGAACGGCAGCATGAGTATCCCTTTCAATTTTCAGGGGGCATGAAACAGCGGATAGTAATTGCCATGGCGCTTATTGCAGAGCCGGCATTAATATTGGCGGATGAGCCTACCACCGCCCTTGATGTTACGATTCAGGCGCAAATTCTTGCCCTTATGAGATTATTGCAGGCTGAATTTAATACAGCCATGATTTTGATAACCCATGATCTGGGAATAGTGGTTGATATTTGTACCAAGGTCGCGGTAATCTACAGCGGGCAAATTATTGAAAGCGGAACCATTGAAGACGTTTATACTAAAACGGCAAATCATCCCTATACAGAAGGACTTTTTAAATGTATTCCGGATCTAAAAACTGAATCGGCGCGTTTGACCCCTATTGTTGGCAGTATGCCTGACCCGGAGGAGCTGCCGGAGGGATGCAAATTCTACGATCGCTGTAATTACCGGATGGATAAATGCAGGGACAGGGAACCGGGAAATTATGTCAATGGCACTCATAGCATAAAGTGTTACCTGTATGAAGAGAAATGGAGCAAGTGATATGAGTAATCCAATTGTAGAGACCCGGAATTTAAAAAAATATTTTAATGTTCCCAGGGGTCTGCTTCATGCGGTGGATGATGTGGATTTAACCATCAACCCTGAGGAAACCCTGGGGGTTGTTGGGGAATCGGGCTGCGGAAAATCCACCCTTGGCCGGGTTCTGCTCGGGCTTCTTGATACCACCGAAGGTGAGGTGTTATACAACGGCGAAAGCATTTTTAACCGCAACGGCAAGAAGAAGGATCATATTTACAGTGAAATGCAGATGATTTTTCAGGATCCCTTTACTTCATTAAACCCCAGACTTTCAATCCAGGATCTGATAGCGGAGCCAATAATTGTACGTAAAACGCTGCATACCAGGAACGAGATCAAAGACAAGGTACTGGAATTAATGGACTTAGTGGGATTGGCAAGAAGGTATGTCAATACATACCCCCATGAGCTTGACGGCGGGCGGCGTCAGCGGGTTGGTATTGCCCGGGCGCTTGCCCTGGACCCTAAATTTATTGTCTGTGATGAACCGGTTTCCGCATTGGATGTTTCCATTCAGGCTCAGATTTTAAATCTTATTATGGATTTACAGGACAGCAAGGGACTGGCTTATATGTTCATTACCCATAACCTTTGTGTGGTTAAACATATAAGTACAAACATCATGGTTATGTATATGGGCAAAGTGGTGGAATACACCACCAAAAAGCTGCTCTTTGAAAAGCAGGCTCATCCCTACTCGCAGGCCCTTCTTTCTGCAATACCCCTGCCGGAACTTAATATAAACCGCGAACGGACCATATTGAAGGGGGAGGTTTCGAATCCCATAAACCCGAAACCGGGATGCCGGTTTGCTCCCCGCTGCCAGTTCGTTACCGACAAGTGTACCAGTCAGGAAATACCCCTTGTTGAAGTAGAACCGGGAAGAAAGGTTGCATGTACACTCTATATGTAAGGCCCCATGGGAGGACCGGCGGACATCGGATACGGCAGCGGGGCGCCCATTGAATGAGTTAAGCGCCGTTATAATGGATATCGACCATTTTGCCGTCCATGACGGGCCGGGAATCCGGACCAGTATCTTTTTTAAAGGCTGCCCCCTCCGCTGCGCCTGGTGTCATTCTCCTGAATCCCAGTCCGCCCTGCCCCAGGTTCTGTATACGGCAGCCCGCTGTATCTGCTGCGGTAAATGCGTCGGCGTCTGCCCAAAAAAGCTTCACCGTGTTGACCGGGAAGGTCATGTTTTTTCACAGGATGAATGCGATAGCTGCGGGATCTGTGTAAAGGCCTGCCCCCGGAACGCATTGAATATGGGCGGAAAAGAGAGGCCCCTGGAGGAAGTCCTGGAGGAAGCCGTTTCGGACGAGGTTTTTTTCCGCCATTCCGGCGGGGGCGTGACCTTAACCGGCGGAGAGGTACTGATGCAGGGGGCCTTTGTAACAAGGCTTCTCTCCGAGATAAAAAAACGGGATATTCATACGATCGTAGAGACTTCAGGATCCGGCAGTACGGAATACCTGCTCTCATTTGCGGATTCGGCTTCTCTCTTTTATTACGATTTCAAACTCGCGGATCCTGATAAATTCCGTTCCTATATCGGCCCCAACCCCGATCTTATATGGAATAACCTGGAGCAGCTGCGGAGAAAAACCGCCTCCATTGTCCTGCGGCTCCCCCTGATACCCGCCATTACGGACAATGAAGAAAATATTACCGCCCTTTATAAACTTGCCGGAGAATTAAAGCTCTCCCATGTTCACCTGCTTCCCTATAATTACTCGGCGGGTGCAAAATATGAATGGCTGGGGAAGGCCTATCCCCTGGTTCATCTGGAAAAAGCGGTCCAGTCCCCGGAGGAATTCCTTAAATTGGATCATGGGAATATTACTGTTGAAATAATAAAATAGACTTGTTCGATAACTGGAGTTATCGAACAAGTCTAATAATGCTATATTATTTATGGAGGCAAATTGTATGACAATTACCAGAGATGCCAGAGAAACGATGGCGGATTATTCTCTTAAAATCGGATCCAGTGCCCCTACGGCCAGGGTAACCCGTCTTATAGAAGCGACTCGTTCAAATATGGATATCCCCAAGAAAGACATTACCGGTTACGGGGCGGTTTTAAACGAGGAAACCAGGGGCCTTCCCCTTATTATCCGCAAGGCCATGGCGGAAAAGAGAAAGCTGGAAATAATTCCGGTGGATATCTGGGATGATCAGATATTTGCGGGAACCTTTTCGTTTCCCAGGGAAAAATTGATAGCCTCCAAGGATCTGCCCGTATTTGCCTCCGAAGAGGAGCGCCGTGAAGGCGAGAAGAACGGTTTCGGTATTTATTCCATGTTTGGGCATATTTCTCCCAATTATCCGCGGCTCCTGACCCTGGGTATTACCGGTATTCGGGAAATGATCCAAAAGCACCTGGCGGAACCGGGGCTGCCGGAAAAAAGCGCCGCCTTTCTGAAGGCTTCCCTTATATCCCTTGAGGGGTTCGAGATTTTTGCCAAACGTAACGCCGGGATGGTTTACAAGAAGGCCGAAGCGGAAACCAATCCCCGGCGGAAAGAAGAACTGCTCCGCACTGCGGAAGCCCTTTCCCGCTGTCCCCTTAACCCTGCCCTTCATTTCTTTGACGCCTGTCAGGCCGCATGGCTCCTTCATGTGACGCTGCAGCTTACCGGAAGCCACTGCGCCGTCGGGCGGCCGGATCAGTACCTTTATCCTTATCTGGAAATGGATTTGGCAACCGGGGTGATGTCTGTGGACGAAGCCCAGGAAATTATTGACTGCTATATGCTGAAATTTAACGAACGGACCCAGGATAACCATGTGTTTGCTGAACACATGGCGGAAATTGAACGTATACAGGCTGAAAATGAAAGACAATGGCGGGAACGGAAAGTAACCGACATCGGTCACGGGCAGCATTACAATGTCCGGGATGATATCGACGCCTACAATCACTGGCTCCAGAATATCATGATCGGCGGCGTAAAGCCGGAGGACGGCAGCGATGCGACCAACTATATCACCGTTATGATGCTGGAAACCTTCAGGCGCCTGCGGATGACTAACCCGGTACTGTCGATCAGAATCCACAAGAATACCCCGGAATGGCTGTACCATCAGGTTGCCCATACCTTAAAAACCGGCGGCGGGCTTCCGGCCATTTATAATGACGAGGTGGTCCTTAAAGCCTATACCAATTTTGGCATAGATATACGTGATGCGCGGGATTATGCCAATAATGGCTGCTGGGAGATACTGCTTCCCGGAAGAACCGATTTTTACTTTATTAAACTCAACGCCTTAAATTGCATGGAGTGGGCCTTAAACCGTGGTGTATGCCGTGTTGACGGCAAACAGGAAGCCCCCGACATGGGTGATCCGGCGGACTTTCATACCTTTGATGTTCTGTATGACAAGGTGCTGGCGAATATTCAGTATGTGGCAAAGAGCGTGGCGGAACACTATGCAAGGACCTTTCCCCTCCGCTCCTCCATCGCCCCGACCCCCTTCCTTTCCACCATGCTTGATGGTCCCATTGAAAATGGCCGGGATATGACGGATATGAGTACCCGCTTTGTTATCGGCGGGATTATTGCCGGTGGCCTAAGCCATGTGATCGATTCCCTTATCGCCATTGACAAATTGGTATACCGGGATAAAAAATATACCATCACCGATATCGTCAAGGCTATAGAAAACAACTTTGAAGGTAATGAGACACTCTGGCATGATTTTTCCAGCTGCCCCAAATACGGTAGCAACGATCCCTATGCCAATGGGATGGCAAAAAGGTTCATCTCCGATTACGGCGCCGTTGTACGTAACATTGACCGTGAAACCCCCAGTTTATTCATCATGCCCGGAGCGGGTACCTTCTCCTGGTACATCGCGATGGGCGAAGCCTCCGGCGCCAGCGCCGACGGCCGCCGTTATGGCGAACCGGTAGCGAGTAATTTTTCTCCATCTGCGGGGGCAATGATTAAGGGGGTAACCGGGGCGCTTCAGTCATTCTGTCATCTGGATTTGGATCTGCTGCCCATAGGCTCTCCCCTCGATCTGGGTTTGGCGGAGCGTTATGTTGCCGGGGAAGCGGGGACCGAACGGCTGGTGGGGCTTATTAAGTCCTTTATTGAATTGAAGGGGAATCTGC
Source organism: Spirochaetia bacterium (assembly GCA_025997595.1). GTDB lineage: Bacteria > Spirochaetota > Spirochaetia > Treponematales > Breznakiellaceae > BNUT01. Next base: position 8,380 of record BNUU01000023.1, read on the forward strand.
TTACCATCAGCGTGGCGGATGTTTCCACCCTCAAGGAAGCCCAGCAAAATCCTGAAAAGTATAGGGATCTCCGGGTTCGTATGGGAGGCTGGTCGGCTTACTTTACCATGCTGTCTCCTGAACAGCAGGCCCATCATATCAAGAAGAGTGAGTCAGGTTTCTTTTAGGAGCCGGCGGCAGTAAAAAATGATCCATGGCCCCGTTTTCCGCAGGGGGGATTTTTTTGTCAGAGAGAGGAGAAGGACGTATGAAACATTTTGCCAATTTCGCATTCCAGATGTATACGGAAATTGTCTTCGGTAAGGGAACCGAAGCGGAGGCGGGTAATTTGATCCGGAAATACGGCGGATCAAAGGTTTTGCTGATCTACGGCGGCGGGTCCATCAAAAAAAGCGGCCTCTATGACCGGGTGGTAAAGACCCTCAAGGGCTCGGGGCTTTCCTTTGCGGAGCTGGGGGGAGTGCAGGCCAATCCCCGCCGTTCCCTGGTTGATAAGGGGATCAGGATTGCCCGTGATGAAAAGGTTGATTTTCTCCTGGCCGTAGGCGGGGGAAGCGCCATTGATACTGCCAAGGCTATCGGCCTGGCCCTTGCCAATGACGGGGAATACTGGAAGTTCTATAACGGAATCCCGGCGGAAAAGATGGCCCCCGTGGGAACCATCCATACCATTTCCGCGGCGGGGAGCGAGACCAGTAATTCCACCGTTCTGGTAGACGATGTCACCCCCGGCGGCCGCAAGCAGGGCCTGGGATGGCCCCCCTGCCGCCCGGTTTTCGCCATCATGAACCCGGAACTGACCTATTCGGTTTCGGCGTATCAGACTGCCGCCGGCTCGTCGGATATTCTGGCCCATACGGTGAGCCGGTACTTCTGCGCCGCAGCCAGCCGCCTGGGTGACGAATATGCCGAAGGTACCATGCGGACGGTGGTGAAATATGCCCCCATAGCCATAGCAAAGCCCGATGATTACGAAGCCAGGGCGGAACTGATGCTGGCAGGTTCCTTTAGCCATAACGATGTTACCGGTATCGGCCGTTCCGGTCCCAAGGGGGGCGAACATGCCCTGGTTACCCAGCTTTCAGGGTACTACGATACCGCCCACGGCGCGGATCTTGCGATGATTATGCCTGCGTGGCTTCAGTACATTACCGACCATGGCAGCCCGGAACACCTTGCCCGGGTGGCCCAGTTCGGGGTTAAGGTATTCGGCGCCCACCCTGATATGGCGGATGTAAAAGCCACCGCCAATGAAGGCCTGTACCATTTCCGCAGTTGGGTGAAATCCATCGGTATGCCCCTGACCCTTAAGGAACACGGAATCCCCGCGGGGGATCTGCAGGCGGTTATCCGGCGCTGTCTCGACTCCCAGAAGGGCACGGTAAAGGGGTTTATGGATCTAGGCGAAGAGGCGGTGACCGCCATTTTCTCCTCAATTGTGGAATAATTCGGCAAATAATTTCATTAATCAAAAATATATTTTGAAAAAGCACGATTTTTATTGACAAAGGATTAAAGAGGCCCGTATAATTCAGATACTAGATTTGTTCGGCAACTTGGTTAGTTGCCGAACAAGTCCTGCAAAATACTCTGTATTTTGCGTTTTTTAATGGTTGTTGTTCAATAACTGAAGTTATTGAACAACTCTACTATATATTGCAGGAAAAAAGATGGGACAATCAGGCATCAACAAAAACGGGTTCCGGTATGAATTCATAAAAAACAAGACTCTGTTTTTTATGGTTGCGCCCGCGGTGTTGTTGGTATTTGTTTTGCAGTACCTCCCCATGGCAGGACTGGTCCTTGCGTTCAAGAATTACCGCTATGACCTGGGTGTTTTCGGCAGCGCGTGGAACGGACTGGACAATTTCCGGTATCTGTTTTTGTCCGGTACCGGACTGCTCATTACCCGTAATACCTTTTTATATAATCTCATTAATCTGATTACTTCCCAGGGCCTTGCCATCATTATTGCGGTTATCATTTCAGAAATGCGGGTTAAGGGGTATAAGAAATTCTGCCAGTCGGTAATTTTTCTTCCCTATTTCATTTCCTGGGTTATTGTCGGTACCTTTGTGTATAATATTTTCAGCTTTGAAACCGGGGTAATGAACAACCTGCTCAAGTCCTTTAGCCGCGAGCCGGTGAATGTCTATTCCATTCCCTCCGTATGGCCCTTTATCATCTGCGCCTTCAATGCCTGGAAATGGTGCGGGTACAATTCAATTATTTATATAGCCGCCATCACGGCCATAGATGCGGAATGTTTTGAAGCCGCCGATATTGACGGGGCCAATATTTTTCAAAAGATAGGGTATATCACCTTTCCTTCTATCCGCCCGACCATTATCATCATGCTGCTTTTGCAGGTAGGCCGGATACTGCGGGGAGATTTTGAAATGTTCTATCAGATCGTCGGCAATAACGGGCAGCTTTTCAATGCTACCGATGTAATAGACACCTATGTGTTCCGTTCCCTGCTGACCAGCGCCAATCTTGGCATGACTGCGGCGGCATCCCTGTACCAGTCGGTTCTGTGTTTTATCATCATCATCGCCGTAAATAATCTTGTCAAAAAGGTGGAGGCCGATTATGCCTTGTTTTAATTCGACAGGAGAACAGCAATGAGCGCCGGGAAAGGCCGCCTTTTTGGCGGCAGCATAAAAACCTCAAAAACTACCCTGGTTTTTTATATCATCAGCTACGTATTAATTACTGTTATTGCCCTTGCATGCCTTTTGCCCTTTATCATGCTTGTTTCCGGTTCCTTTACTTCGGAACAGGTTATTCGCTTTCAGGGCTATGGCATTCTGCCAAAGGACTTCACCCTGGAAGCCTATGAGCTGGTATTCAAGCACCCGGAAAAAATAATACTTGCCTACGGCGTTTCCCTATACATCACCGTCGTAGGAACCGTTGCCGGCCTGTTCCTGACCACCATGACCGCCTATGTCATCAGCAGAAAATCCTTCAAATACCGGAACGCCTTTTCCTTCTTCTTTTATTTTACCACCCTCTTTAACGGCGGTATGGTCTGTACCTATATTTTTTACATCCGTTACCTGCATCTTAAGGATAACCTGCTGGCGCTTATCCTGCCCGGAATATTCAATATTTTTTATTTGCTGATCATGCGCAGTTTTGTTGCCGCAATTCCCCAGGCGCTGATCGAATCGGCAAAGATTGACGGCGCCGGGGAATTCAAGATCTTTACCCGGATTGTTCTTCCCCTCTTGCCCGCAGGGCTGGCTACGATTGGACTCTTTATCGCTTTGAACTACTGGAACGGCTGGTACAATGCCATGCTGTTTATGACTACCGCATCCAAGTACCCATTGCAGTATATGCTTTACAATTTATTGATGCAGGCCCAGGTGATGGCGCAGATTGCGAGCCAGGCGGGTATTACCGTTGAAAACCTGCCGGGCAATTCCCTTAAACTGGCGACCGCCGTCATTGCCACGGGGCCGGTTATCCTGTTTTACCCCTATGTACAGAAATATTTTATAAAGGGCGTGACCATTGGATCGGTAAAAGGCTGATCTGCGGGAATGCGGATCGGTTAAGTATATATGCAAGGATAGGAGGCGGAACATGAAAAGGAAAATGCATTTTTTTGCATCGGCAGCAGTTTTTACACTGCTGTTCATCGTAGCGCAGGCGGGGTTTGCCGGCGGTTCTTCAGACAAGGGTAAAGGAGGGGCCACCGGGGTATTGGATACATCAAAACGCGTTGAACTGACCCTCTATATTATTGGCAATGAACCGCCCAAGCAGGCTGAGCTGTATGAAAATTTCAACAGGATCGCCCTTGAGAAATTGAACTGCACCTTAAAAACCATCTGGCTGACCTGGGGCGAATACCGGAACAAGTACCCCCTGATCTTCTCATCCGGCGAGGCCTTTGACATGGCTTATGCGGCAACCTGGCTCAATTTCCCCATCATGGCGCAGAAGGGCGCTTTTAAGCAGCTTGATGAACTTTTCCCGCAGTACGCTCCCAAAAACTATGCAAGGCAGAGCGCCACGGCCAAACGGCAGGGCTCGGTAGGGGGCCATATCTACGGCATCCCCACCCTCCAGGCTACCTATGGGGTCTATGGCGCCATTTACCGCGCCGATCTTGCCACGGCCCACGGGTGGGACGGCAAGATGGAGACCTTTGAGGATATGGAAAGGTATTTTGAAATCATCAAAAAGAATTACCCCGCCATGGAACCCATCCAGATCCTTTCTGAAGGTTCAAACATCGACGACGCCTGGATGATGAACCGGGGATTCTACCATTCCAAGGGCGGGTATAATGATTTCATGTTCCTGGATCCCTCCCAGGCAAACCCGAAATTGTTTACCTACTACGAATATGACAAAATTCAGGAATTCCTTTCCATGATTGTCCGCTGGAACGAACGGGGGTATTTCCCCAAGTCCGCCCTTTCCGATACGGATAACGAGAAAGTGCAGAACGGCAAGGCAGCCCTTCGCCTCCACAACATAGATACCTATGACGGCATTTACCGGGCCCGCCCCGACTGGGATATCCGCTGGTGCAACTTTGTAAAGGATGTGTCCCACAATGCCTTTACCAACGATGTACTGGTAATCCCCTCCACCGCGAAGAACCCCGAAAGGGCCCTCGCCCTGTGGGAGCTTATTACCAATGATGAAGAGGCCTTCCGGGCTTTCTTCTACGGCGTCGAAGGGAAGAGCTATGAGCTGGTAAAGAACGGCAACAAGACTTCAATACGGGCCATCAATATCACTGATTATGCGTTTAGCAATATGTGGGCGGCCCGTACCAACGAATTTTATCTGCCCATCGCCGGGGCCCCGGCTGATTTGCAGGGGTATAAGGACGGTTATGAGTCCAGGATCAAGGAAGGGGTGGGTACTGAAAAGTTCCGGTCCTTTAATATTGATACTTCTTCCATAGAGAATGAATACGCTGCCTGCCTTGCTGTCCATCAGCAGTACTGGTGGCCCCTGGAACTGGCCTATGTGGATGTAGTCAAGGGTCTGGCGGAGTATCAGGAAAAAATGAAGGCCGCCGGCATTGACAAGGTAAAGCAGGTTGTCCAGGCGCAGCTTGACGCATACGTTGCCAGCCTGAAATAGCCTGTTCGTATCATTAGAATTGTTCAATAACTGGAGTTATTGAACAACCCTCTTTTTTGAAGGCGGAAGCGGTTTTGGCTGTTTCCGCCTTTTTTCCCCTTGGGGGCTGCGGCCCCAATTCAACTTACCTTTAACGGAACCGCGGTATCAGGAAAATTTACGGAGTTTTTTGCCCGGCGGTTTCGTCGTAGCCTAACAGTATGGAAAGCTGTTTTGAAACCATGAATAACTGGGAAAGATTATCCTGAATTTTCTGGACCTGCATGCGGGCGGAAGGCCCGGTTACGCTCAGGCCGGCAATAATTTCCCCGGTATAGTTCCGGATGGGGATCGCGACACAGCGCATGCCTATTTCGCATTCTTCGTTATCAATAGAATAATTTTGTTCCTGAATTTGCTTTAATTCGTTTTTCAGCTCCCGGTAGGTGTTAATGGTATTCTGTGTGGGCTTGATGGAGCCCTTTACCCGGATGTATTCAACCAGCTGTTCATCGGAATAATTGGAAAGCATCAGCTTTCCCGATCCGGTACAGTGCATGGGCGCCCGTTTGCCGATAAAATTGAAGGACTTTAGCATGTTATCGGGGCCGTCATGGGTGGCTACATACACTACCGATTGATCCTGCTCAATGGAAAGGCAGCTTACCTCATTAAAAAGGGCGGAGAGCTTTTTTAAAAAGGGCTTTGCGTAAATTACCAGGGTATTGTTTGTGAGCAGCCGGTAAGACAGGGTGCATATTTTCATGGTAAGCATGTAACGGCGGGTATCTTCTTCCTGCCGGACATAGCCGTTTTTTTCCAGGGACATCAAAAACCGTGAAGTGGTGCTGCTGTTCATGCCTAAACCCACGGAAATGGTTTGCAGGCGGACCGGCTCCCTGGCATTGGCCAGATATTCCAGAATGGCCATTACCTTACTGGTAGAATGATTCAGCTGGGGCCTCTTTTCGATCATATAAATACCTCTTCTTGTAAGTATTATACCATAGGCTCCGGAAAGTTTCAATAATCAAAATGGATTTTTTCCATAAATTTATATTAATAAAAATATATAAGTTTTGATATTCAAAAAATAGATGTGTTCGACAAAGGGTTAGCTGCCGAACAGATCCTGCAAAATACTCCGTATTTTGTATTTTTTAATGGTTGTTGTTCAATAACTGAAGTTTATCGAACAACTCTATTAAAAGAAATAAAAATTTTTTATTTGACATTTTGATAAAAGAGAGCTAGAATTAACCAATTAATTGCAAAAATTGGCGGTACCATTTGAATATCAAAATTGGGGGGTTGTTTTGACCTTAAAAAAAGGCTTGGTAAATTACTGGCAGGTATATGTGCTTATGTCTATAGGCATCGTCTGCTACATTTTGTTCAGAATTTTACCGATTTGGGGGTTTGCCCTTGCCTTCGTGGATTACAATGTGGTGGGAGGTATCTTCAAGAGTAAATTCATCGGCCTCTATCACTTTGCTAATCTGTTAGGTGATCCCCGTTTCTTCCGGATGCTGCGGAATTCCCTGGCTATCAGTATGATTAATTTGGTATTTGCCTTTCCCGCGCCCATTCTGCTCGCCCTGGTTTTGAATGAAATCCGCAACAGGCAATACCAGCGCTTTTCCCAAACTATTGTGTATCTGCCCTACTTTCTTTCCTGGCCGGTTATCAGGGGGATAACCTTCTTCCTGTTCAGCATGGATATCGGCATTGTTAACAAGGCTATTATGTATTTTGGGGGGGATGCTGTCCGCTTCCTTTCCAATCCCGATACCTTTTGGTGGGTGCTGCTTTTACAAAACATCTGGCGGGATCTGGGCTGGAATTCCATCATTTATCTGGCCGCAATTACCCAGATAGATCTGGCCCTGTACGAAGCCGCAACGGTAGACGGGGCGACCCGCCTGCAGCAGATGATGCGGATTACCCTGCCATGCCTTATTCCGACGGTGGTTGTTATGTTCCTTATGCGCCTGGGCAGGTTCCTTGACGTTTCTTTTGAGCAGGTTTTGCTCATGACCAGCGATTATGTAACCAGTGTTTCCGAAATATTCGATACCTATGCCTACCGGGTGGGTATTCAGAACGGGAATTACAGCATTGGTACTGCGGTAGGATTTTTCAAGAGTATCGTCAGCTTGGGGTTGGTACTCGCTTCCAACTGGGCCATTAAGAAGTCCGGTCACGAAGGGATGTTTTAAAAGGAAGGCGGCAGATGAAGCTGGGCAGATTTTCCCTTTTTGACTTTGTCATGTATTTTATAATTACCGTGGTAGTGTTGGCCTGTCTCTTGCCCTTTATTTATGTATTGAGTGTGTCCTTTACCGCCCCGGAAGTGTACGTGCCCTTTGAATTTACCTTAATTCCCAAAAAGTTCAGCATACAGGTTTATCTGGCGATTCTGGCCGACGGGGCCTTTCTCCAGTCCCTCAAAAACACGGTGTATGTCACGGTGGTGGGGACGGTTATCAGCCTTTTTGCCACCTTTGCCTATGCCTATGGCCTTACCAAGAAGGATATGCCCTTTGTTAAACTTTTTATGGGATTGGTTATTTTCGGGCTGTTGTTCGATCCCGGTATTCTTCCCAATTATATTACCGTACGGTCCCTGGGGCTTATTGATACCTTTGGATCCCTTATCTGGACGGCGGTAATGATATCCTGGAACGTGATAATCGCAAAATCCTTTTTGGATGGTATTCCGGCGGAAATAGAGGATGCCGCCAAGATTGACGGCTGTTCCCATTTTGGTACTTTTTTCAGGATCATCCTGCCGCTGGCGACCGCTTCCATAGCGGTGCTTACCCTTTTTATTGCCGTTAACCAGTGGAATATGTATATCAGACCTATGATGTATATCAATGATTTTCAAAAACGTACCATTCAGGTCTACCTTAAGACCCTCCTGGTCGATGCGACGACCGCCGTGGGCAGCGGCGGCGGAGGGGACGGGATGAATATCCTTCCCTCCGAGACCATCCGGCTTGCTACCGTGGTTCTGGCTATGCTGCCGATTGTGATTGTCTATCCCTTCGTGCAGCGGTATTTCGTAAAGGGTGTAATGATCGGATCGGTTAAGGGATAAAACCCCTGCCTTTTCGATTTTCACAATAAGTTCGAATGGAGGTATCTATGAGAATGTTGAAGAACGGGTTGATTGCGGTGGCGTTACTTCTGGCCGCAGCCAGCTTATTCGCCGGCGGAGGTTCGGATAAGTCCGGGTCATCGGCTGCTGGAGGGCCAACGGAGTTTACCGCTGTAATAACCCAGTACCAGACGCCGCCAAAGCCAACGGATCCTTTCTGGAAGGATATGGAAACCAGGTATAACGTCAAGTACAACGTTAACTGGGTACAGGACTCTTCGTATCTGGAGAATCTGTCCCGGCTGCAGAGTACCAACAGTTTCCCTGATGTTATCCAGTTTAATGACACCGGGGATCCTACCTTTACCCGGGCGGTTGAAGCGGGTCAGATTTGGGATCTTACCCCTTATCTGAAGATTGGCTCGGGTACATACCCGAACCTTGACAAGCTTATTCCCAATGCCTGGATGAACTCCAAGTACCAGGGGAAAAACTATGTCATCCCCACTTCCCGTGGTCAGTATGACAGCGGTATCATGGTCCGTGGTGACGTACTTAAAAAGTATGGTTTAAGCCTGCCAAAGTCCATTGCCGATTTTGAGGCTTATTTTGATGCCTGCGTTAAGGAAAATATCATTCCGGTACCGATCTGGATACAGAAAAACGTCGGGAACTTCCAGCCTGCTTTCGGGCCCGGCAGCATGATCCCGGTGTATAATGCGGATAAAACCGGTGTTTTACCCCAGCAGCTTACGGAAAGCTATGCTTTAACCGTGGAATGGTTCGCCAGCCTTTATAAAAAAGGTTATTTGCCCCAGGAATTTGCTTTAATTGATTCGGCTCAGACTGAAAATTTCCTGGTCACCGGCAAGGGCGGCTCCTACTTCAAGAATGGCTGGCACCGGTACCGCCTGAACGACGAGATCCATAAGGTACTGCCTACTGCCGAGATTGTTCCGGTTTTCTACTATTCCGGTCCCGGCGGAACCAGAGTTTGGTATGACAAGGGTTTCTACGGCGGGATTGCGATCAACAAGAAGGTTCCGGAAGCCAAGATGTTAAAGATAATAGAATTCTTTAACGCCACCGCCGCTCCGGAAAGCGTTAATTACTTCCAGTACGGTATCCCCGGTATCCATCATAATGTAGTGGATGGATTCCCCAAGTTTACCGATCAGGGGGCAAGGGAAATAAACAACTCCACGTATATTCCCTTTATCCTTGCAACCACCACCTACATCAAGATTGACAGCCCCCTGGCTCCTCCGGCTTATAACCTGGAAACCCGGGAAATGGTCAAGGTAATTGACGCAGAAGCGGCAAAATTGGGTGTGGCGCCTTTCAATATCTTTGAAATTATCGGCTCCAAATCCTTTTCTGCCTTCTGGGCTTTGAATCAGGATGAATTCCAGTCCAACGTCGTTGACGTCATTACCGGAAAGAAGACGGTAGCCCAATTCCGTACCTATCAGCAGCAGCTGTTGGCCCGGCCCGAAGTTCAGGCCGCAGCCAGGGAATACAAAGAGAGCTATGATTCTTTCGGTCTTGTGAACTGGAAACCTGCTAATTAACTATTTCCGGTAGGGAGCTTCATGGGGAGTAATCTTGATGAAGCTCCTGCTTAATGTAAATATTGAAGGATAAAGGAGTAAGGTACACCGTAATGAGTACGAGGGGTCTGGTTCTGGATATTGACCGTTTTTCAACCCACGATGGGCCCGGTATCAGAACCGCAGTGTTTGTTAAAGGCTGTCCCCTGAAATGCAAATGGTGTCATTCTCCGGAATCCCAGTCCGGGGATCAGGAATTGCTGTATCAGCGCATGCGCTGTACCGGCTGTTATAGCTGCGCGGCGGCTTGTCCCCAGGGCGCCATAAGTACCGATGGTGAAGTGATCGAAAAAATCGCCGGTGTGGCGGTGCACCGGGACAGGTGCGTTAAATGTTACACCTGTGTCAAGGCCTGTAACTTCCGGGCCATGCGCCGGGGAGGAACCGAGTATCTTTCTTCCGCCCTGATCGATTCTGTAAAACCGGATATCAATTTTTATAAAAATTCTTCCGGGGGTGTAACCGTCACCGGGGGGGAGCCCCTCATGCAGGCAAAGTTTACCTATGAATTTCTGGCAGGCTGCCGGGAATTGGGTATTCATACCATGATTGAAACCTGCGGTCAGGGCAGCGGAGTTGAACTCAAACAGATTGCGGATGTGTGTGCGGGTATTTATTTTGATGTTAAACTGATGGATTCCGAAAAGCATCTGGAATGGACCGGTGTCCCCAATAAAATAATTTTGGACAATTTGCGGCTCCTCTGTATGTCCCCTGAAACGGCGGCTAAAATCATTGTGAGGCTCCCCTGTATCCCCGGGGTGAATGATGACCCCGAAAATATCAAAAAGACCGCAGAGTTTGTTCATTCTATCGGAATACCCTCCATGCAGCTTATGCCTTATAATGCCATGGCGGGGGAAAAATACCGGTGGATTGGAAAAGATTATGAACTTGCGGGTAAGGAAACGAGGGAAAAAAGTTATTACGAAGGACTTAACCGGATAATTGAATCCGTTGGAATAAAAGCTGTCGGCTAATGAGCGATTGGAGGAACATTATGCAATCAATAAAAGAAAGAGTAAAAACTGATTTCTCTGCAATAGGAACCAGGGATGTATCTGCCCTTAAGTCTGTAATGGATCAGGCCAGGACCGATTTGGCCTTGCGGGAAATGTCCTCAAAAATCAAGCGGCATTTTGATACTATAGAAAGGCGTATGCATAAGCGGCAGCGGATGTGGGGCGGGAATCTGTCGGTGCTGAACCAGGAAACGGAAAAGCGCAGCAATGCGGCCCGGCGCACCCTGGCATTTGAACGGATCATGACTGAAATGCCTATCGCCATTGAGGCCCATGATGTACTGGTGGGCCAATGTATTGTAGATGACACAATTGTACGGTGTACGTTCCCCAGGTATATTCTGAACGAAGAACTGGGTAAGTGTTCGGTTCAGCTGGCCCATAAATGTCCCGATTACGATACCCTGCTTAAGCGGGGACTGCGGGATATTATCAACGAATTGAAGCGCCGCCGCCCGGAAGCGGAGGCTGCGGAATTTGCGGATGAACGGCGGATCAAAATTGAATTTATAGAGAACGGTATCCGCGAGGCGGAGAGTGTTATTGCGCTCTCTCACCGGTATGCGGATTTAGCGGAAGAAATGTCGGAAAAGGAAGAGAACCCCGCCCGCAAGGGGGAGCTTTTGGAAATTGCGGCGGTTTGCCGTTATGTGCCCGAATATCCCGCCCGCTCTTTGCAGGAAGCGGCCCAGGCGGTATGGCTGGTAAATTATGTCCTCTTTGAATCCATGACCCACATATCGATTGGCCGTATCGACCAGGTACTTAATCCCTATTTTGAAATGGATTGGAAGGCGGGAAGGATTACGCTTTCCCGGGCTCAGGAAATCGTGGACAGCTTTGTGCTGCATTGTAATGATCGTGCCCAGCTGGACCCCAAACTGTATGCTATTGAGGATCAGAAAAAGCTGGAAGGAGCCCCTGAACAAAACCGTATTGTGTACGATCACGGTTTTGTTACCGCTGCGGAAACCGATCATGCGGATGCCATTAACCACTGGGGGCAGAATATTCTGCTCAGCGGGCTGCTGCCGGACGGTGGTGATGCGACCGGCGTCCTTACCTACCTGTTCCTGAATGCTCATCAGAAATTTTCCATGACATCTCCGGTACTGACCGTGCGGATGCACAAGAATACCCCCCCGGAGCTGCTTGAACGGGCCGCAGAGGTGCTGAAAACAGGGGGCGGTATGCCCTATATCAATAACGATGATATTATTGTTCCTGCCTGGGAATCCATGGGGGTTGCCCGGGAAGACGCCTGTAAATATGCCAATTCAAACTGTTGGGAAATTCTGATTCAGGGGATGAGCAATCAGGAGATGATCCGCGGCCTTAACTTCCTTTATTTTCTTGAATTGGCCCTGAACAGGGGCAAGCCCTTTATTTACGGAGAGCAGCTGGCCAAAGAGAAGCCGTCGGATCGCCATGATCCTATTACCTTTGGAGGTATGGCAGGGGCGGTTTATAATATTAACGAAGGTGTGGATACGGGAGACGCGGCAAACTTTAAGACCTTTGAAGAACTTATGCATGCATGGAAACTGCAGGCGGACTGCATGCTGCAAAAATCAATGGAACATATCAACCGGGACGTTCACCGGAACGGCAGTCATGGTCCGCTGAGTTCTTTCTCATTCCTTTCAACCTTAACCCAGGGTTGTGTGGAGAAATTAACCGATGTAACCCACCAGGGCGCCAAGTACGATCTGTGGCATCTTAATGGGGAAGCGGTTTCCAATGCGGCGGACGCAGCGGCGGCGATCAGGAAATTTGTATATGAAGAAAAACTGATCACCCTGCCACGTCTGGTGGAAGTACTAAAGGGCAATTGGGCCGGAGCTGAAGGTAAGGCTCTCCGCGGCCGTTTCAGCAGCGATGCTCCCAAGTTCGGCAACAATGATGACTATGTGGATAGTATTGCGCAGGAGATGGTGGGTTACTTTGTGGACCGCGGCGCCTATCATGCAAAAAAATTCCCCAAATTCATCTTTTCACCCAGTATCGGGACCTACTCCTGGATTATATCCATTGGCAAAAAGATCGGTGCATCAGCCGACGGCCGGGAAAGCCAGGATCCCATTGCGTCGAATATGTCCCCGGTTCCGGGCAAGGATGTGTCGGGGCCCACAGCTGCGATCAATTCCTATTGGAAACTCAATACCAAAACAATGGGGGCCGGGGCTCCCATCGATCTCCGCTTGAACAGCAATGGGCTTGAAGGGGAAGAAGGAACTCAGCGTGTGGCCGGGTTAATCAAGACCTTCCTGGAAGGGGGCGGAAATATGATGACCCTGACGATTACCAGTGTGGAGGATTTGAAAAACGCCATGAAAAATCCCGACAAGTACCGGGGACTTCGTGTGCGGATGGGCGGATGGTCTGCGTATTATGTGCTTTTAAGCAAGGCTTCGCAGAAGATCCATTTAACACGGGTGGAACATGGTTTTGTGTAAAAGTGATTTAAGTATTGGCTTAAATACATATTTTTATTTTGAACAACCTGGAGGCAAAAGGTGAATGACGTAAAAAAACTGAAGTACTGCTGCAATGGGCAATGGCTGGAATCTTCCACCGATAAATGGATGGACGTGTACGATCCAAGCCGGGGTGAAGTGATTGCCCAGGCGCCGTGCTGTACCAAAAAAGAACTTGAGCAGGTCCTGGAGGCGGCTCAGGCGGCGTATAAGACCTGGTCAAAGACGCCGGTAATCAAACGGACCCAGGTGCTTTTTAAATTCCGGGATCTGGTAGTCCGGCACATGGAAGAGCTTACCCGCCTGGTGGCGGAGGAAAACGGCAAGGTCTGGGTCGAAGCCGAAGGGGATATCCTCAAGGTAAAAGAACCGGTTGAATTGGCCTGCGGCGCTGCGACATTGATGCAGGGTGAATCCCTGATGAATACCAGTACCGACTACGACACGGTGCTCTACCGTGAGCCGGTGGGGGTTTTTGCGGGGATAGCGCCCTTCAACTTCCCCGGCATGATCCCCATGGGCTGGATGACCCCCCTCTGCATTGCCACCGGAAACTGTATCGTTATAAAGGCTTCCAGTTCCACCCCCCTTACCAGCATTCGGCTTCTGGAGCTGCTGATTGAAGCGGGGCTTCCCAATGGGGTGGTAAGTATTGTAACCACGGATCGTACCACTGCGGATCTGCTGCTCACCAGCCCCATCGTGAAGGGGATTAGCTTTGTGGGAACCACCGCGGTGGGCAAGAGCGTGTACGGCAGGGCCGCCGCCGAGGGAAAACGGGTGCAGGCCCTCTGCGAAGCCAAGAACCACGCCCTGGTTATGGATGACGCCGTTCTTGAACGGACCGCCCAGGGGATCATCAATTCGGCCTTTGGCTGTGCCGGCGAACGCTGTATGGCGCTGCCGGTGGTGGTGGCCCAGGAGGGGATCGCGGACCCCCTGGTGGAAGCCTTGATAAAACACGCAAAGGCCCTTAAAATAGGGTGTGCCTATGACAAGGCTTCTGAGCTTGGCCCCGTGGTGAACCAAAAACATCAGGATAATATCCTTAACTGGATAGAAAAGGGTATTAAGGAAGGGGCAAAACTGGTCCTGGACGGCCGGGGCGTAAAGGTACCGGGCTTTGAAAAGGGCTTTTTTATCGGCCCCACCATTCTTGATCAGGTTACCGAAGATATGACCGTTGGGCAGCAGGAAATTTTCGGCCCCGTGCTTTGTATCAAAAGGGTAAAAACCTTTGAAGAGGGGCTTGCCCTTATCAACTGCAATCCCTTTGCCAACGGCGCGGTGATCTATACCTCCAGCGGTTATTATGCCCGTAACTTTACCCTGAATATTGACGGCGGCATGGTCGGCGTTAATGTGGGGATACCGGTTCCGGTGGGGATGTTCCCCTTCTCGGGGCACAAGAATTCCTTCTTTGGGGATCTCCATACCCTGGGTAAGGATGGGGTGCGCTTCTTTACGGAGACCAAGGTGGTTACTTCTACCTGGTTTGACGCAAGTTCCGCGGGTAAAAAAGTCGATACCTGGGATGGGTCCATAGCCCGTTAAGAGGCATTTACAGAAGGAGGGATGACATGAGAAAGATCATCAACAAGCCCGTTGATTTTGTGGATGAAACCGTTGATGGGATCATTGCCGCCTACGGGGACCGCCTTAAGCTGCTCAACGGCGACAAGCGGGTGCTTTTAAGCGCATATCCCAAAAAAGAAGGAAAGGTAGGAATTGTCACCGCCGGGGGCAGCGGGCATTTGCCCCTGTTTTTGGGTTATGTCGGCCAGGGGATGCTGGACGGCTGCGCAATCGGCAATGTGTTTGCCTCCCCCTCTTCCCAAAAAATGGCGGATCTCATCCGGGCCTGTGACGCCGGAAAGGGCGTTCTCTGCCTCTTTGGGAACTACGGCGGGGATGTGATGAATTTTGAAATGGCCCGTGAAATGGCGGATTTTGATGATATTAAAACCACCGTTGCCCTGGGCCGGGATGATGTCGCTTCGTCACCTCCGGAGACCGCGGAAAAACGCCGGGGGGTAGCGGGGATTGTGTTTGCCTATAAAATTGCCGGGGCCGCCGCGGAACAGGGGAAAAATCTTGAGGAAGTTACCGCCATTGCACAGAAGGCCCTGGACAATACCCGGAGCCTCGGGGTTGCCCTCTCTCCCTGTATTTTACCCGAAGTAGGAAAGCCCGGTTTCAGCATCAATGATGATGAAATTGAAATAGGTATGGGCATCCATGGGGAGCCGGGCATTGAGGTAAAAAAGATGATCGCCGCCGATGAAATCGCAGCCGTAATGGTAAACAGGATCACTGCGGATATGCCCCTGTCCAAAGGGGACGAGGTTTCGGTATTGATAAACGGCCTGGGGGGAACCCCCCTTGAGGAGCAGCTGATCATTTACCGTAAAATTGATCAGCTCCTAAAGGCAATAGGGGTATCAATCTATATGCCCCACATCGGAGAATTTGCCACATCAATGGAGATGATGGGACTTTCCGCCTCCATTATCAAACTGGATGCCCAGCTGAAGGAACTGCTCAGGGCGCCGGCTGTTACTCCTTTTTATACCAGTCTGAACAAGTAGGGGAACAATTATGAATGCGGCGAGTCTGCGCGGAGCAATTACTGCTATCAGCGATCTGATAGGCAAAAATAAAGATTACCTCGTGGAGCTGGATCAGCAAAATGGCGATGGCGATTTGGGGGTATCCATGGCCGCCGGTTTTAAGGCGGTGGAAGGGTACCTTGAATCGGCGGAAGAAAAAGATCTGGGGAAATTACTGATGAAATGCAGCGGCGTCTTTAACGAGGCCGCCCCTTCTTCCCTGGGTACGATTCTTGCCTTTGGTTTTATGGGCATGGCGAAGGCCCTGAAGGGGAAAGAAGAGGCCGGCATAGCCGAAGCGGCCCTGGCAATGGAAGCGGGTCTTAACAATATCATGGAAAAGGCCAAATCCAAACCCGGAGAAAAAACCATCCTTGACGCAATTTTCCCCGCCGTAGAGCGGATAAAAAAAGCCGGTCCCAATGACAGTATTACTGTTATTTATGCCGCCGCCGCAAAAGCCGCCGCAGAGGGATCAGACGCGACCAGGGCCATGATATCCGTCCATGGCCGCGCCGCCTATTACGGGGATAAGAGCATTGGAATACTTGACGGCGGCTCCGTGGTGGGAAAGCTCATCTTTGAAGGGATAAGCGCCTATTATCAATAATTACCCTAATTACCCTTTACTGGCTAAATACGCGTGCCGCCCCGTCCGATACAAATTTTCCCCCCTGCTGTCGATGACCACCGTCACCGGGAAGTCCCTGACGGTGAGCTTACGGATCGCTTCTGCGCCCAGTTCCGGAAAGGCGATTACCTCCGCGCTTTTGATGCACTCCGCCAGCAAGGCCCCGGCGCCGCCGATGGCGCCGAAGTAGACCGCGCCGGCCCACTGTATCGCACGGATCACCTCGTCGGAACGCTGGCCCTTGCCGATCATGCCCCGGAGCCCCAGCATGAGGAGCCGGGGGGCCCAGGCGTCCATGCGGTAACTGGTGGTGGGGCCCGCGGAACCGATCACCTGGCCGGGGGCGGCCGGGGTGGGGCCCACGTAATAGATAACCGAATCTTCCAGCGGAAAGGGGAGGGGCTTTTTCGCGTCCAAAAGTTCATCCAGCTTTTTGTGGGCCGCGTCACGGGCGGTGTAAATAATGCCGCTCAGGTACACCGTGTCCCCCGGCTGGAGGGGGGCGTTCTTTTCCCTGGTCAGGGGCAGTTCGATGTGGTGTTCCATTTACAGTACCTCTTTCGTATGGCGGCTTACGTGGCAGTTGATGTTGACGGCGCAGGGAAGGGCCGCGATATGGGTGGGCATGGTTTCCACCGCCACCGCAAGGGCCGTGGTAGCGCCCCCGAAGCCCTGGGGGCCGATGCCAAGGGCGTTTATTTTTTCCAGCAGGGTTGATTCAAGATCGGCGTAGTATTTGTCGGGATTGGCCTTTCCCAGGGGCCGGAGCAGGGCCTTCTTTGCAAGGAGGGTCACCTTGTCAAAGCTGCCGCCGATGCCGACCCCAACCACGATGGGGGGGCAGGGGTTGGGCCCCGCTTTTTCCACCGTATCAAGGACAAAATCGATTACCCCCTTGACGCCGTCGGAGGGGGAGAGCATCCTGGTCCGGCTCATGTTTTCACTGCCGAAGCCCTTGGGGGCTACGGTGACGGCGACCTTGTCGCCGGGGACAAAATCAATGGTGATCAGGGCGGGGGTATTGTCAGCGGTATTCTTCCGGTTCAGGGGGTCCGCCACGACCGAGGCCCGCAGGTATCCCTCACGGTAGCCCTGCCGCACACCCTCGTGGACCGCTTCGTTCACATCGCCTTCGATGTACACCCCGGTCCCGATTTCCAGGAACACGCAGGCCATCCCCGTATCCTGGCAGATGGGGAGCCGCCGCTTTTCCGCCAGCTCAAAGTTGCCGATGATCTTGTCCAGGGTGTCCTGGGCCACGGGCCAGGTTTCGTTCCGGCGACATTCCCTGATGCGCTCCCGCACGTCCTGGGGCAGATTGCGGTTAGCCTCAATGCAGAGCCGTTTCACCGCTTCGGTGATCAAAGCCGCCTCAACAATCCTCATTCAAAACTCCTCATATACCAAATACTTGAATAAATATTCATTTTATATCTTACTTACATATGAATATTCATACAAGGCGGGGTATGTTTTGATTAAGAAGGTCTTGATTGCGAACCGGGGGGAGATAGTCAGCCGGATACTGCGCAGCTGCGAAAAAATGGGGCTGGAAACGGCGGTCATTTATTCCGAAGCGGATAAGGATGCCTCATATATCGGGCGGGCCACGGAAAGCTATAATATTGGACCCTCCGCGCCGGTCAAGAGCTATCTCAAAATTGATGTTCTCATGGAGGCGATCAGGAAGTCGGGGGCGGACGCGGTCCATCCCGGTTACGGGTTCCTGTCCGAATCGGCGGCCTTTGCGGCGGCGGTCAAGGAGGCGGGGGTCAAATGGATAGGCCCGGACCCTTCAATCCTTGAGAGTATCGAATCCAAGTGCTACTGCCGGGTCATTGCGGACAGCATGGGGGTCCCGGTAACCCCCGGAACCGTGGGGCTTATCCACGGGATAGACGAAATTTATGAAACCGCCGAACGGGTGGGGCTGCCCATTCTGCTCAAGCTGGACAAGGGCGGGGGCGGGAAGGGTATCGAAAAGATAGCCCGTTTTGAATCCCCCACGGTTACCCAGGCGGTGTTTGAAAGCATGCAGCGGATCGGCCTCATGGCCTTTGCCAGCGGGGACCTCTATATCGAAAAGGAGATCCTGGCCCCCCGGCACATTGAGATGCAGTTCCTCGCGGACGACCACGGCAATGTGGTGTGTCTTGGGGAGCGGGAATGTTCCATACAGCGGCGTTACCAGAAGATCATCGAAGAATCCCCCTCCCCGGTGGTGAGTGAGGAGGACCGGCGGAAGCTCTACTCCTACACGGAAAAAATCGTCCGCTCCACCAAATACACCGGGGCGGGAACCATCGAATTTTTACGGAACGATGGGGGGGATTATTACTTCATGGAGATCAACGCCCGCCTGCAGGTGGAGCATCCGGTTTCGGAAATGGTGACGGGCCTCGACATTGTGGAGTGGCAGATCCGGATCGCCAACGGGGAAAAGCTGCCCTTCTCCCAAAATGATATCAGCCTCAAGGGCCACTCCATCGAGTGCCGCATCTACGCGGAGGACCCCAAGACCTTCAAGCCGTCCCCCGGAACCATCACAAAACTGGTGTTCCCGGACATAAAAAAGGGCGAAGTCAGGATCGAACACGCCATCTGGGAGGGTTACCGGGTTTCGCCCTTCTACGATCCCATGCTCTGCAAACTTGTTGTGTGGGGCGCCGACCGGCACGCCGCCATTGCAAATATGATAGAAGCCCTGGGGCAGTTTGAGATTGAGGGGGTTTCCACCAATATCATTACCGATATGGCGATCATGCGGAACAAAAATTATGCGGCGGGGAATTTTGCCACCAATTTCCTCAACAACGAAGGTATCAATATCGGCCTGGAAAATTATGTGGTCACCATTTCCCGCCAGTTCGGGAGCCTGGGCCGGCCCATCGCCCGGAAAATGGCGGAACTCCTGGGGGTCGAATACTACGACAAGGATATACTCCAGGGTGTTGCGGAGGTTATGAACCTTCCGGTCCCGGTCCTGGAAAACCAGGATGTGGACGCGGAATACACCAAAATACGGTACCCCGCCGGTCTAGCCACGGAAGATGAAAAGGAGAAGATATTCGCCGCCCAGGAAAAGGTTATCCTCCATCTGGCGGAAAAAAAATCCGGCATCTTTGTGGGACGCCGGGCGGATTATATTTTACGGAACCACGCGAACCACTTTAGCATCTATATTTACGCGTCCCGGGAAGCCCGGAAGGAAAACTGCATCAGGTATCTGCACATGAGCGCCGAAGAGGCGGAGCGGGCGGTGGACGAACTGGAAGAGATGCGCCGTTCCTACAGCATCAATTATGCCAATGCCTACAGCGTGAATCTGGAAAATAAGGATATCTCGGTAGACAGCAGTTTGTTCGGCGGCGTGGATGAAACCGCGGAAGCCCTGGCGGCGCTGATCCGCAGAAAGTTTAATTTGGCCTAGTGTTTATATTGAGGAGGAGATATGGCGTACACATTAAAAGCCCACATGCCCGGTCTGGTTGCACGGGTGGTGGTACAGGTCGGCGACAAGGTAACCGCCGGCCAGGAACTGGCGGTGATCAACTGCATGAAAACCGAAATGAGCTGTGTTACCGAAGAGGCGGGGACGGTCAGTGAAATTCTTGTTGCCGAATGGGATGAGATGGAAGTGGGCAGTCCCATGATCGTTCTGGATAATTAGGGGGTATTATGGCACAGGTCGATCTGAACAGCGACCTTGGGGAAAGTTTCGGCGCCTGGTCCATCGGCAACGATGAAAAGGTGCTTGAGGTGATAAGCTCCGCCAATATCGCCTGCGGCTTCCACGCCGGGGACCCGGATGTGATGCGCAAGACCGTGGCCCTGGCCCTGAAAAACAGGGTCGCCATCGGGGCCCATCCGGGCCTGCCTGACCTTGTGGGCTTTGGGCGCCGGAATATCGCCATCAGCCCCGCGGAGGCCTATGCCATGGTGGTCTATCAGGTTGGGGCCCTGGACGCCTTTGTCCGCTCCGAGGGGGGGAGGATGCAGCACGTTAAACCCCACGGGGCCCTCTACAACATGGCGGCGGCGGACGAAAAACTGGCGGAGGCGGTGGTTGAAGCGGTCTACCGGGTAAACCCCGAGCTTTACCTCTTCGCCCTTTCCGGCAGCTGGATGATTAGGCAGGCGGAGAAGATCGGCCTTAGGGCGGTCTCGGAGGTGTTCGCCGACCGGACCTACCAGAAGGACGGATCACTTACCCCCCGCAGGCAGAGCGGCGCCATGATCACCGAGGACGACGCCGCCCTGGCCCAGGTGTTGGGGATGGTCAAGAACGGCACGGTTAAAAGCCTCCAGGGGGATGTGGTCCCGCTGAAGGCCGATACGATCTGCGTCCACGGAGACGGGGAGCATGCCCTTTCCTTCTCCCGGCGCATAAAAGAAACGCTTATCGCGGAGGGTGTTACCATTTCCGCGTTTGCAAATAAGTAGCAGGCAAGAAAAAGGAGAAAAAGATGAGCGACGTAAAAAAAAGTGTATTCAGTACCGTAGGTTTGGGGGCGGCGTTTTTGATGGCCCTCTCCGCGGTGGGGCCGGGCTTCCTGACCCAGACGGCGGTGTTCACCGAGCGGTATAAGGCGAGTTTTGCCTTTGCAATCCTGGTGGTGATCATCATTGACATCGTCGGGCAGCTCAACGTGTGGCGTATCATGGGCGTTTCCGGTATGCGGGGACAGGATATTGCCAACAAGGTCCTTCCCGGTTCGGGCTATTTTCTGGCCTTCCTGGTTGCCCTGGGCGGCCTGGCCTTCAACATCGGTAACGTGGGGGGCTCCTCTTTGGGACTCCAGGCCCTGTTCGGCCTCAGTGAAAAATGGTCGATCCTTACTATTGTTGTTTCCGGCCTTATCGGCGCGGCCCTGTTCCTTTCAAAGGACATGCTCGGCGCGGTTGATAAATTTGTGAAGATCCTCGGGGCCATCGTCTTGGTGGTTATCGCCATCGTGATGGTTAGGACCGCGCCTCCTTACGCGGAGAGGGCCATCAAAAACGCCGCCCCCAAACCTACGGTACTGAATACACTTTTTTTTACGTCGCTCATCTTTTTCTCC
>BNUU01000024.1 GCA_025997595.1 Spirochaetia bacterium
CCAGGATAAAGGAGCGCACCACCGGATGGTTGCAGTTCATCGTGTTGCCGCAGCCGGAATAGTTTTTATAGTACCGCTTATTCTCGTCCAGCATATAATAAATCGTGTTATCCAGCCCCCGGAACGAGAGGGTGGGCCCCCGTTCGCTCCCCTCGGCGGTGTGATTGAATACGATGTCCAGAATCACCTCAAGCCCCGCCTTGTGCAGCTCCCGGACCATCTCTTTGAATTCCCGCACCTGGCCGCCGGGGCTTTTGTCCGCCGCGTAGGAGCCCGTGGGGGCAAAAAAGGCCGCCGTGGAATAGCCCCAATAATTGGTTACCTGTTTCCCCGTCCGGGGATTTATGGCAAATAGTTCGTTTGCGTTGAATTCCTGGATGGGCAGAAATTCCAGGCTGGTAATGCCCAGATCCTTAAAGAAGGGGATCTTTTCGATCACCCCCCTATAGGTCCCCGGATGTTCCACCCCCGATTGGGGATGGGCCGTAAGCCCCCGGACATGGGTCTCGTAGAGCACGCTGAAGCGCAGGGGGTAGTTGAGGGGCAAATCCCCCTGCCAGTCAAAGGAATCATCCACCACGATACACCGGGGCTGGGCCTTGATATCATCAATATATGAATAGGACAGATCCGTGGAAGGATCATTGGGGTCATAGCCCAGGCAGTTTTTAAAATCCCAAACATTCGAGTTACTCAGGGCCTTGGCGTAGGGGTCCAGGAGGGTCTTGTTGACGTTGAAGCGCAGCCCCTTCTCCGGCAGGTAGGGCCCATCCACCCGGTAGAGGTAAGCCGCCCCCGGCTTCAGGCCCTGAACATGGCAGTGCCAGATATCCCCGGTCTTGTTTTTCTGCCGGTCCAGTTTTATCTCGTGATGGGGACTATCCTGTTCCGCAGACTCAAAAAGGATGAGTGAAACCGCCGTGGCATGCCGGGAAAACAGCGCAAAATTCACCCCCGACGCAGACGGAACCGCCCCAAGGGGCAAAGCTTTCCCAAAATCAACAACCAAATGTTCAAAATCCATTGCCATAGTATCATTGTCGGCGTTTGGGAATAGTTATACAACCCGGAGACCGTGAGTTTCAGCGCCGTTGCGGGGTTTCCCGTAAATCAGTTCCAAAAATGCTTCCCGCTCCACCCTCCGCGCCCCCAGCCGGGTCTTGTATTCCAGGGGCATCCCCAGGTCCCAGAAGGCGAACCCCGTGTCCCGCAGGTAACGCCCGGTCAGGATGAGCTGCACCGTCCCCGCCGAATCCTCATCGTAGTACCCCGAATAGCTGGTGTAGACCTTGCCGCTGACAACCCCAAATTCCCCCGCAGCCAGCCGCCCCTCCCGAAAAAGGCCGAAGGCGGCGGGCCGCACCGGGAGGCCGGCGCCGGCAGTACGGAGCGCCCGGATTTGCCGGAAACTTTCCCGTAGGGGCGGGGTCAGCCAGTCCTCCCCGTGGACGGCGGCGCAGCGTTCCATAACCGTGTCGAAAAGGTCGAACTCCCCCGAAATCTCCGGCTGTATGTCGGTCCGCAGTTCATACCGGGGGATAAGCCGCCGCGCCGAGCGGGGTTCATGAAAATCTTCAAAAAAGATGATCGACCGCTCAAGGTGGAGTTTGGGGGTAAGGATGTATACCGGTTCCGGCTCAGCAAGCCGCAGGGACATGACTAGGAAGCCCGCCGCCATCAGGCGGGCGGTAAAGTCCGGGTCAAAATTGAGGGCAGGCGGCCCGGCGACGCAGAATTCTTCGTCGTAGCCGGTTTCAACCATGGCGCGGGCTATGGCCCGGGGATCATCTTCGGCGGAAATATACACATAGCCGCCGAAGGTATAACGGAGCTGCATGGCGGCTATGCCAATTTATGCGCCCTTCTTTTTCCGCAGATCCTCCATGACGGGAATGGGGTCCGTGTCAACATCATTAATATGATCGCCATTGGTATACTTCTTTGTTTCCGCGACAATTACCCCGCTCAAGACCAATACCGCAATGATGTTCGGCAGAACCATGAGGCCGTTCAGGGTGTCCGCAATGTTCCAAACCAGGTCCAGGGAAACAGCGGCCCCCACAAAGACAATGATGCTGTACAGAACCCGGTAGGGAACGATTACCTTTGATCTAAAAAGGTATTCCGCGCCCCGTTCGCCGTAGTAGGACCAGCCGAGAATCGTGGAGAAGGCGAAGGTGATAAGGCCGAAGGTGAGGACGATGGGACCGATGACGGGTATCTGGGAGAATGCCTCATTGACCAGGGCGGCGCCGTCGGAGAAGCCGCTTGAACCATTGGGGGCGACTTCATAGCTGACGATGACGAGGCCGGTCATGAGGCAGACAACTACGGTGTCCCAGAAGGTGCCGGTCATGGAGACCAGGGCCTGCCGGACGGGGTTTGCCGTTTTTGCCGCCGACGCGACGATGGGCGCGGAGCCCATGCCGGATTCGTTGGAGAAAAGCCCCCGGGCAATACCAAGCTGGGCGGCCTTCATCAGACCGTAGCCCAGTAATCCGCCTGTCGCGGCTTTGGCGGAAAAGGCGGCTTTACAGATGACCGCAATTGCCGGGCCTATATACTGCACGTTCATACCAAGGCAGATGATGCAGCCCAGGGTATAGACAATAGCCATAAAGGGGACCAGGCCCTCACACACCCTGGAAATGACCTTTAAGCCGCCGATGAGCACCAGAGCGGTAAAAGCCATCATGACAAGGCCCGAAATCTTCATGGAAACGTTAAAATTCCGGTGAATAATGTTTGCCACCGCATTGGACTGCACCCCGGCCCCGATCCCAAAGGCCGCGAAAGCCGCAAAGACCGCAAACAGGATACCCAGGACACGGCCGAGCTTCCTGTTCTTAAAGCCCCGTTCCAGGGCAAACATGGCGCCCCCGAGCATGGTCCCCTGCGCGGTCTTGACCCGGTACTTTACCGCAATCAGGGACTCGGCGTACTTGGTAGCAATCCCGAACACCCCGGTAAGCCACATCCACAGCACCGCCCCCGGCCCGCCAACCGCCACCGCCGTTCCAACCCCGACGATATTCCCGGTCCCGATGGTCGATGCCAGCGCCGTGGTGAGCGCCCCGAACTGGGACACATCCCCCTCGCCCCCTGAATCCCTGGTTACCGACAACTTGATACCGAGACCAAGCTTCTTCTGGATAAACCCGGTCCTGACGGTAAGGTACAGGTGGGTCCCGAACAGCAGGACGAGGAGCCATGGGCCCCAGACCCAGTCATGAATCGTATTCACAACATTTACAAATACTTCCAAAATACACCTCTTTGAAAAATATTAAATTACTATACTACATTTTATTCGTTGCGGGTACCCCACCCTGCCGGCGCCGAAAAAAAATTACTTGACAAGCCGGGAATTTGTGCTACCATATAATATAACATTTGTAATTATACATGACAAATGTAACGTTTATTCGAGGAGGATTCGGATATGAATTTACTGTTAGTGTCACTGATCATCGCTCTGCTGACCTGGTACGTCGCCACCGCGATGCCCATGTTTTTGCGCTGGTCTTTCTACATGGGCGCGCCGCTGATAGGAGGACTGATATGCGGTCTTTTGTACGGCGATCTGACCTATGGCCTAAAGGTAGGCGCCACCATACAAATGGCCTACCTTGGAACCCTGGCGGTAGGGGGAACCATACCGGCCGACCTGGCAATCGGCGGCTATCTGGGCTGCGCCCTCACCGTGGCGGCCGGAATGGATCCCGCCACCGGGCTTGCGGTTGCGGTAACCCTCGGCTCCCTGGGTCTGCTCTGCCGCAACGCCTATATGACCCTTAACTCCCTGGTGGTTCATCAGGCGGATAAATATGCCGCCCAGGGCAATGCAAAAATGGTGCGTTTAATGAACCAGTTCGGTTCACAGATCGTGCCCGTTCTTTTCTACTTTATACCCAGCTTCCTGGCCATGTACTTCGGTTCCCAGGCGCTGGTATCCCTCATGGCGGTCATTCCACCCAAAATCATCACCGCCCTTGCGGTCTCAGGCGGCCTGATTCCTGCCCTGGGTATCGGTATGCTGTTGACCTATGTGTGGGACAAAACCTTTTTGCCCTACTTTGTCATTGGGTTCTTCCTGGTGGCCTATTTGAATCTGAATATCATGTTTGTCGCTATCCTGGGCGGATGCGCTGCGGCGTTATATATCTACGCCAACTCAAAGAAGGAGATCTAATATGTCGGATAGAATCAGTGAAGATAGAATCCTCTCAAGGGGCGATCTGCTAAAAACCTGGTGGCGCTGGATTTGCTGGGCCCAGCGGTGCTACAACTATGAACGGCTCATGGGCCTAGGCTTCTGCCAGGCAATCAGTAATGTTATCGAAAGGTTGTTTCCCAAGGATGAAGATCGGGCCGCGGCCCTTACCCGGCACATGCGGTTTTACAATACGGAAAACAACTGGGGCGCCATGATACTCGGCGTAACCTGCGCCCTGGAAGAAGAACGGGCCATGGGCAAAAATGTCGATACGGACATCATCGACAACATGAAGAGTGCCTTGATGGGCCCCCTGGCCGGCATAGGTGATTCGGTTTCCCAGTCAATAGTCAAAACCATACTTATGGGTATCGGGATTGATATGGCTATTAACGGAAATGCCTTTGGACCGATTTTTTACATCCTCGGCTTTACCGTTTACTGTCTCGTTGTCAGTTACACCATGTTTTTCTCGGGCTACAAAACAGGCCGGAATGCGGTAACGAAACTGTTGAGTTCCGAAAAGGCAAAGGGCCTTACCGGGGCGCTTAAGATTGTCAGCATGATGGTTATCGGCGCACTGGCGGCCGGCAATATCCGGGCCAGGATCATAATTCAGGGAACCTTTGCCGAGTCAAAGGTGGTACTGCAGAGTGTACTGGACAGTATCCTGCCCAAAATGGTACCGCTGGCAATCCTGATCCTCGTCCTCTACCTTTTGAGGACGAAAAAGAAGTCCGCCATATTTGTGCTGCTGACGCTGTTCATTATTGGCTTCGTCCTGGCCTTCCTGAACATCCTGGGTTAAATAATATGGATCTGATGAAAAAACACCGGGAAACTTTCCGGACCGACAAACCTGTTATCGGCTGTGTGCATCTGACGGCTCTGCCCGGTACTCCTCACTATGATAAAAAGGACACCATGAAAAGCATGGTTGAACGGGCAAAGCGGGAAATTGCCGCGCTTCAGAACGCGGGATTTGACGCCCTGGTTTTTGCAAACGAAGGGGACCGCCCGTATCTTTCAACCGTAGGGCCGGAGATCATTGCCTGCTATACACGGGTTGTTGCCCAGGCGCTGGACTCGGTCAAAATACCCTACGGCGTAGGGGTGCTGGTGGATCCGGTTGCGGCTATCTGTATTGCCAAGGCCCTTGACGCCCAGTTTATCCGCGCCTATATCCACGGAGTTTATGCGGATATGTGCGGACTCCATGATTTCAGGCCCGGGGAACTTCTCAGGCTCAGAAGAAATATCGATGCCGACAATGTAGGCGTATACTGTTACTGCGATGCCCACGGCGGAACTTCCCTGGACACAAGGTCCCAGGAGGATATGGCCGATACGGCCTTCAGCGTTCTGGATCCTTCGGGTGTTCTGGTGCCGGGTCAGCGCGCCGGCCTCGCCCCTGATTTTAAGGATGTCATTGCCATGAAGAAACGCTTCCCCGATAAGCCTGTTCTTATCGGCAGCGGGATCACCCCTGACAACGCCAAAGAGGCCATGAAAATCGCCGATGGTATGGTAGTCGGTACCTTCGTGAAACAGGACGGCATCCTCTGGAATGAAGTGGACCCCGAACGGGCAAAACGATTTATTGCAGCGGCAAAAGGTTAAGCCAGGCAGGGCCTCAAAGGATCTCCGGATTTTTTGAGGCCCTATTTGCACAGAGGAGTTTTATTGTATGGAAGCGGTTTTATACAGGATTGATGAACGGCTGATACACGGACAGGTAATGGTGGCCTGGATTGCGAATACCGGCGCCAACTCCGTTGTTATTGTGGATGAAGAATCATCAAAAGATGATTTTATGATACAGGTCTTTCAGCTGGCGGCGCCGAAAAACATAAAAGTTATGGTGGCGGATGCAAAGGGCTTTAGGGATCTGCTGCAGGAAAAAGACGATTATAAGGCGATTGTTCTTTTTAAGGGCCCCATAAACGCCCACGAGGCCCTGCGGGAAGTTGCGGCGGGCGAACTGATAGTCGGCAATGTTTCAAGCAACCCCCAGCGGAAAAAATATACCCAATACGCGTACTTTTCCGAAAACGAAAAAGAACTGCTTCAGGAACTGCAGAGCGCAGGCTGGAAAGTAAATATGCAGCTCTTGCCGGATGCCCATAAAAATGAGTTTAAAAATGATACAAACTGAAGCGCCGAAAAGCGGCCCCCAGGGGTGGATGCGCCCCTGCGGGTCGCTTTCCGATAAGAAGGATTCAGTGGGCGCCATTGCGCCCGGCGTCATGCGCTTCGGCGTACTCACCGAAAAGGGACACGCCGAAGTACATGAACGCCCCCTTCCCGAGCCCGGGCCGGAGGAGGCCCTGATCCGTCAGGAGGCCTGCAATATCTGCACCACCGACTATCAGCAATGGCTGGGTCAGCGGGAAGGCAGGGGCTATCCCATAGCCTGCGGCCATGAATGCGCCGGTACGGTGATTAAAACCGGCGAAAAGGTCAGGGATCTGCAATGCGGCGATCAGGTGGCCCTGGCGTATATAACCTGCGGAATCTGCGAAGGCTGCAAACGGGGCATTGGCTGTTCAAACAACGAAATAGGTCCCAGGCAGCAGAGTCATGACGGTTACCGGGGTATATTTGGTTATGCCGATTATGCGGTACGCCCCGCACGGGCGCTGGTAAAAATCAAGCGGGAGTTGTCCCCCGGCGAAGCTGCCTTCATGGAACCCCTGGCTACGGTAATGAAGGGCCTGGAAAAATTACGGGTCAAGGCGCTTGAAACCGTGGTGGTTATCGGCGCAGGCACCATGGGCCTGCTTAACGCCCAGGCGGCGCGGGCCTTTGGGTGCAGGGTTATTGTGTCGGAACTTTTGGACAACAAAATCGCCCTGGCCCGAAGCCTGGGATTTGAGGTCATTGACGGAAAAACAGCAGAACCGGCTTCAGAAGTTATGAGGCTCACAGACAAGGCCGGCGCCGATGCGGTTATTGTTGCGGTTGCGGCGGCACAGGCCAATCAGCAGGCCCTGGATATGGCAAAGCACCTGGACGGCCGTATTCTGTACTTTGCGGCGGGCTATCCGGCGCCGGAAATCAAGATCGATTCCAATATCATCCATTACCGCCGCCTGGAACTTATCGGTACCTTTGGAGCGGAATTGCCGCATTTTTATGCCGCGGCGGATATGCTGAACCAGGACAGGGTAAAGGTGTCCCAACTGCTTGAAGGCAGCCGGTATCCCCTGGAAAAAATTCAGGACGCCTTTGCGGAAGCGGCAAGGCCGGGGAAATACAGGGTAAGCGTACTTTTAAATTAGGCAGCGGGAAAAACATGGACAAAAGGGCCTTAACACCAAAACAGGTTTCCGAATACACCCGGATTGCCTATTATTACTATAAAGAAGGCTTAACCCAGGGACAGATCGGAGAAAATTTAAAAATGTCCCGGCAGCGGATCAACCGCATCTTATATGAATGCGTAGAGCAGGGCATTGTTCAAATTACCATAAAAAATACCGACAGGGATCATTTGGAACTTGAAGGAAAAATTAAAAAGAAATACGGCCTTAAGGATATCCGCATTATTGATAACGTCGGCGAAGAAAACATTTACCGGGATCTGGGAATAGCCGCCGGTGAATATCTGGCTTCAATAATACAGAACGGTGATATCATCGGCCTTAGCCGGGGCAGAACCATGGCGGCGGTGGCGGAGTACATGCCGCCGGTACACAAAAAAGATCTTTTTGTGGCACAGCTCCTGGGCAGCCGTAACGAGGAACAAAAAAATACCGCCGCAGCCGAAATAGTACACGATATGGCGAAAAAATTAAACGCAAAAAAGTGTATGCTTTTTACACCTCTGGTTGTAAGCAGCGCCGAATTGAAAAAATCCCTGTGTAAAGAACCCCAGTTCAGGGAATCCTACAAATTGATAAAGTCCTGTACCATTTCCATGGTAAGCATCGGGGCCGAAGAAGCCCAGAATAATATAAACAGGCTTATCAAGAATATAAATCCTGATGAAAACATTGCAGAGGTAAAACAAAAGGTAGCGGGGGAAGTTATCACCTATTTTATGGATAAGGACGGGCAGCCGGTGGAATATCCCTACCGTGATCATTTAATTATGGTTGAACTGAATGATTATTTACGTATCCCCGTCCGCCTTGGGGTGGCGGGCCTGCCGGTAAAAGCAAAAGCCATTCACGCAGCCCTGCGGGGAAAATATATTAACATTCTCATAGTGGATAAAAAAACAGCGTTGATTTTGGAGAATTTATGAACTATTATGTTTTATAAGACAAAAGGAGTTGTGTCGTATGCTGGTATCTATGAAAGAAATTCTTGACCGGGCCAACAGGGAAAATTACGCGGTCATGGCCCCAAATGTCTCCATGGAACTTGACGCCCGGGCCGTACTGGAGGCGGCCGAAGAAATGAAGTCCCCCCTGATACTTGATGTTCTCTACAAGGCCAACCCCGATATGTATCTTTTTGGGAGCTATTTAAGACGGCTGGCCGAACAAGCTTCGGTTCCGGTGGCAATCAATCAGGACCACGGCCAGGAATATGCCCATGCCGTCGCCGCGATACGGGCAGGCTTTACTTCCATTATGGTGGATCGTTCCGCCCTGCCCTACGAAGAAAACGCCGCCCAGGTTGCGGAGCTGGCCAAAATCGCCCATGCGGTAAATGTCAGTGTGGAAGCTGAACTTGGATATGTGGGCATGGGTTCAAATTATGATCATGACGGAATATCAGGATTAACGGAGCCCTCCCTTGCCCTGGACTATATCAGTCGGACCGGCATCGACTGCCTTGCGGTCGCCATAGGCACGGCCCACGGCGCCTATAAGGGAAAACCAAAACTTGATTTTGATCGCCTTGAGGAAATTAAAAAAATCACCCGCTTCCCCCTGGTGCTGCACGGCGGTTCAGGAACTGGAGAAGAAAATCTGGCAAAGGCCTGTAAGCTGGGAATAAACAAGATCAATGTGGCGAACGATCTTTTCCGCGCCGCCCACAGCGAGCTGCTTAAATCCGATATGGAAGGCAACGGCGTCTATAAGTTCTGGGATGTCTGTTCCAGAGGCTTAAAGAACAGGACCAAAGAACTTATCGAATGTTTCGGCGGCAAGGGCAAAGCCTGGGTCCCTGAAACCAGGGGACTCCCCCGTATTGGCGCCGCCGGCGGAGAAAACAAGATGGCAGCGATATAGGGGTTTAAGATGATTTTTCACGGACTTCCGGTATCAAAAGGAATAGCAATAGGCAGGGCCTTTGTCTATGAACCCTTTAAGCCAAATGTGACCGAACGTATCATAGATGCCGCTGAGGCTGCGGAACACACAAAACGTCTGGATGAGGTTCTGGCGGCGGCCGGTAAAGAACTTGAGCTATTGCAGCAAAAAATGGCCGGTGAAGATCCTGACAAGGTGGGCATTTTTGAAGCCCATCAGGATATTCTGACCGATACGGCGGTTATCGAAGAAATTCTCGAACTCATAAACAAGGAGCTTTACGCAGGGGAATACGCCATAGAAACAATTTACGAGAATTACTTCCGCCTGTTCAGCGAAATGGATGACGCGCTTATGCGTGAACGCTGCGCCGATTTTAGGGATGTTAAAAACCGTATGCTCAGGCTCTGGATGCAGCAGGATACCCCCGCGGCCCTGCAAACCGCTCAGGTCGGCTTAGACGCTCCCTCAATCATTTTTGCCAAGGATCTGCTTCCCTCCGATACTGCGGCGCTGGACAGAAAAACAATTCAGGCCTTTGTTACCGAAACGGGGGGCTATACGTCCCATTCGGCCATCATCGCCCGGAGCTATGAAATTCCCGCCATACTCGGCGTCGAAGGCTTCATGGACAAGGTAAAAAACGGCGATACGGTGATCGTTGACGCCGTCGAAGGTATTTTGATTCTGGAGCCTTCGGCTGCGGAAATCGCCCAATACACCGTAAAATACCAAAACTACAAACAGGAACGTGAAGAAATAAAAAAATACCGCGCTATTGAACCACTCACGGCTGACGGAGAGCGGATCAGCGTATGCCTTAATATTGGCTCCGCATCGGAAGAAGAATTGGCGGCGGCGGCCTTTACCGACGGCTCGGGTCTTTTCCGCAGCGAATTTCTTTTTATGTCAGGCAGGGAATTGCCCGGCGAAAACGAGCAGTTTCAAATATATAAAAAAGCAGCCGAAACCTTTGGCAAAAAGCAGGTGATACTCCGCACCCTGGACATAGGGGGAGATAAATCTTTGGAATGTATGGAACTGCCCAAAGAAGAAAATCCCTTCCTGGGCTGCCGGGCGCTGCGCCTCTGTTTTGAAAGGCCTGACATTTTTAAAACACAGCTTCGCGCGGCATTGCGGGCCGGCGTTTACGGGAACCTCGCCCTCATGTTTCCCATGGTAGGAAGCCTGGAGGATCTCCGCAGGGCCAAAGAATTTCTTGCGGCAAGCCGCCGGGAACTTGAAAGTGAAAAAATCCCCTGCAATAAAAACATGGCCATAGGAATCATGATAGAAATTCCCGCCATAGCCCTTATAGCGGACAGGGTTGCCAAAGAAGTTGATTTTGCCAGCATAGGAACCAACGATCTCTGCCAGTACCTGACGGCGACCGACCGGATGAATCCCGGCCTGGCTCCCTATTATCAGAGCTACCATCCTTCAATGTTTGGCCTGATCAACCAGGTGTCCCAGGCGTTTATAAAAGCCGGAAAAACCCTGAGTATATGCGGAGAAATGGGCGGCGATCCTGCGGCGGTGCCGGCCTTTATCGGCATGGGCATAAAAAAATTCAGCATGAGCGCTTCCGGCGTGCCGGTGATAAAGCGCATGCTCACCCGCTTAACAATGGAAGGCGCCAAAAAAACAGCGGCAGCCATACTCAACATGGATACTGCGGGGGAAATCGAAACATACCTAAAGCAACAACTATCGCAACGAATGGAGGGAGAATATGTACGCAAAGAAAACGGTGATCATTAATAAATCGGGATTGCACGCCCGGCCGGGTTCAGCCTTTGTACGGGAAGCAAAAAAATTTGTATCAAAAATAACCGTTTCAAAACTCGACGGCCAGGATAATCCTGTACAGAGCGGCGATGCCAAATCTCTGGTCAAGGTGATGTCCATGCTGCTTTCCAAAGATACCCACATTGAGATCAGCGCCAAAGGAGAAGATGAACATACGGCGGTAGATACTTTGATAGATTTGGTAGACTCAGGGTTAAACGATTTATAATTTTTTTCTAAAGCGAGGTGCAGGTATGATTGGAATATTAATAATATCCCACGGTGATTTCGCCAGGGGCATGTTAAGCGCGGCTGAACTTATTTCCGGCGAACAGGAAAAGCTTGAGGTGCTGGGCTTATACCCCGGGGACAGCCCCGAAGATTTTGAACAGAAAATTCTTGCCACCCTGAAGAAGCTTGACGATGGAGACGGCGTAATCGGCTTTGTTGATTTTTTGGGGGGCAGCCCGGCAAGTACCGCAATGAAGGTTCTGAAAGAAAAACTATTTCCCTGTATTACCGGAGCCAACATGCCCATGCTTACCGAAGCGCTCCTGGACAGGGAGGACCCCGGCCTTACCCTGGATCAGATTGCCGCCCAGTGCGTCACCGCCGGAGCCGAAGGCATGACCCGGCTGGACGAAGTGGTAAAAAACATCATCGCGAAAAACGCCTGAGCCGGATACTTTTTTACGCTTCCCGCACCAGCAGCAGCCGCGTAAGCCTGTCCAGCATATCCCGGGGGCCGCCCGCCGGCAGGGCTGCGATTTCACGGATGGCCCGGGCGGTGTATTTTTCCGCATAGGAGCGGGCAGCTTCCAGGCCGCCGGAATTCTGCACCAGGCTGATGATGGCGCCGCTGTCCCCAACAGAAAAATGATCGGCGGAAAAGAGCCCCCGCAGGGCAGCGGCGCCGTCCTGGGAGGGGGCGCCCTCCTTCCGGGAAGCTTGGGCCGGGGTTTCCCCCCGGAAGGCACAGATCAGGGGCAGGGTAATGAGCCCCTCCTTGAGGTCGTTCCCCAGGGGCTTGCGGACTGCGGCGGGGTCCCCGGCGTAGTCCAGGATGTCGTCGATGATCTGGAAGGCCATGCCGATGTTGTAGCCGATGCGCCGCAGCCGGGCGGTAAGCGCCCGTGACACCTTTGCCTCGGAAGCCCCAATATAACAGGCCAGGGAAAAAAGCATCGCCGACTTCCCCATGATCTTGCGGAGGTAGCGCCGCAGGCTGATATTGGTGCGGAAACGGTCGCTGTTCTGCTCAATCTCCATGCCGCAGATCGTGGCAATAACCCGCGCCAGACCTACCGCGTTATCGGCGCTGGTGTATTCTGCCGCCAGCAGAAAGCACCGGGAAAGGAGATAGTCCCCCATGAGTACCGCGTTCCGGTTGCCGTATTGGGTATGTACCGCAGGCTGCCCGCGCCGGGTGGGGGATTCGTCGATCACATCGTCGTGGATCAGGGTGGCCATGTGGAGCATCTCAAGACAGGCCGCCAGGGTGTAGTGTTTGGCCTGGGTTTTCCCGAAGCCCCCGGCAATAAGCAGGAGCCCCGGCCGCAGGAGCTTCCCCTGTCCGTTAAAAAGACCGGAGAGCCCCTGGGAGATAATCGGATTTTCAGATGCGGAAGTCTCCCGGATGATACCGGAAACCCTTTCCAGGGCCTCCGGCATACCGGGAAAATCCTGCCAATAAGAAGTCATGTAAACCGGCGCTTACTTCGAAGGCCCATCAAGGTAAAAATAACGCTTCCGGGCAAACCGGGTTCCGTTCCACCATTTTTTGAAGACCGGGACCACCCAGCAGTCAAGGCCGAAGGCCCGGCCCGCGCCGCCCAGGAGGAGGAAGCCCGCAAAGAGGAACCAAACCTGGTTCCAGGCGAACATCCCCGAAAGGGTAAAGATCAGGCACATGACGATGGAAATGACCGCCGCCCACCAGGTAAAGAGCCCGCCAATCATCATAAGGCCGATGGCGATTTCCGCCAGCACCACCCCGAGTTGGAAGCCCTGAAAGGGGATATAGGCCATGATGCCGTCCATAAAGGTGGTCCTGAACCAGGTGGCAATTACGCCGTCCATGCTGAAAATGGGCTTGGTCAGGTCCCAGACCGCCTTAAAGGCGCCCCCGGCGGCGTCCACCGCCGCGCCCCCCGCATCGGAGGCTGCGCTGACCGCATCGGCGCCGGCGCTGTACAGGTCCTCCGCAGAGCCAAAAAGATCATCCACCGCGCCGAAGAGGTCGTCCACTGCCGGCGCTGCCGCAGCAACTTCATCGCTTGCCCCGGACACTGCGTCTGCGGCCGCCTGGGACACCCCGGCCTGGGTCACACCACGGGAGAACATCCACCCCGATTTGGAGCCCGTGCTCCAGGCAAACCAGCCTTCGCCAATCTTGTTGATCCCTTCAAAGACCCACATCAGCCCCAGCCAGAGCCGCAGGGGCAGCAGCCAGTAGCCACGGGTCCGGTAGGAGCCGAAGCCCCGGACAAAGGTCCGGCCGCTGTCGTTGTTGAGGAATTCGTGTTTCAGGTATTCCCAGCACTGGTTCAGGCCCGCCACCCCGATCAGGTAGTGGAGGTTGACGAAGTGCTTCATAAACTGGGCAAAAATCCCCGAAAGTTTGATCCCCATGGCGTTGGACACGGCATATTTGCCCCCCACGGACACCATAAAGCCGTGGAAGTTTGATTTAAACTTTTTCGGCGCAGCCCCGTCGATGTCAGCGATGATGTTATGGGCCGCAGTTTCCCCGGTCTGGACCGCGGTTTCCACAATTTGGGGGAGGGGTTTTTCATTCTCTATGAACCAGATATTGTCCCCCACGGGAAACACATTGGGATAATCCACGGAACGCATCTCATCGGTGATGAGGAGGCGGCCCCGGCGGTTCCGTTTGCCCTCCGGCGGATTCTTGCCGAAGGGGCCGTTGGAAAGACCCAGCCCGTCGGCCCAGGTATTGCCGTCTACCCCGGCGGTCCAGATGAAGGTGCTGGTTTCCAGGGAGGAACCGTCCTTGAGCTTTACCACCCCCGGTTCCGCACCGGTGATTGCCGTACCGGTCAAAAGCTCCGCCCCGTGCTTCTTCATGTAAAATTCAACCTTATCCCGGAGATCCTCCTCCAGAATGGGCAGGATGGAATTCAGGGCTTCCACCACGATGATCCGCACTTCGGACTTGGGAATGACCCACTTGGCGCACATGGTGTCCCGCCATTCAATCAGCTCCCCGGCCATTTCGATACCCGTAAAGCCCGCGCCGGCCACCACAAAGGTGAGCATCTGCTGCCGTTTTGTCCGGTCCTGCTCGGCAACGGCCTTTTCAAAAATAGCATCAACATGATACCGGAGCTTCATGGCGTCGTCGAAGGACCAGAGGGTAAAGGAATTTTCCTTAATTCCCGGAATGCCGAAGAAATTCGGCTCCGCCCCGCTGCCCAGGACCAGGTAATCGTAGCTATAGGTTTTGGTGGCGGATTTGAGCTGGTTCTTCGCAAAATCTATTGTTTCGATGGTATCCAGCTGGACCTTGACCCTGGAGGCGCCGAAAATTTTCACATAGGGCACCCGCACCGAATCGGGCTCCACCCGGTGGCCCGCAACTTCGTGCAGTTCCGTCATCAAGGTGTGGAAGGGATGTTTGTCGATCAGGGTGATGGTCACATCCGGCTGTTGTTTGTAGCGCTTTGCCAGCTTTTTGGCGGCCGCGATACCGCCGTAGCCGCCCCCGAGAATTACAATATTTTTTCCCATTTTTTCCTCTTTTTTACTTTGCGCCCTGCAAAGCCAGGTTTGCGGCGGTAAGGAAATCCTTTACCTGAATGGTCACACCGGTGATGGCGTCGGTTTTACCATCGGCCTTTACGGCGATCTTGGCCGGGTCCTGGACGCTTATCAGGGCCTCGGCGGCCCGGGGCGCCTGCTGATGCCAGGCGCCCGCAGGGGCCTGCATGGGGTACTTACCGGCGGCGGAGGTGATAATCTTTGAGGGATCAACACCCTTCATCTGTAAAATTCCGTTCCAGAGCGCGTCCTTAATGGTCCCGTTTACCACGGTTACAATCGCGGTGTTTATGGTCTGGAATGAATCCACCGCAGGGGCCGGCGCATAGTACCAGCCGTCTTTGCTGTAGATGCCCTTGGGCACCGGACCGGCCGCCAGGGCCGCTTTTGCCAGGGCAAAGAAGGGTTCTACCGGAATGGTAACCCCCGCCACGGATGTGGCGCTGCTGTTCTGGCTGGAAACCAGGAACGCTTCAGCTTTTTCCGCCTGAGCGGCCCAGCCTGAAGTATCCTTGCCCGCCTTGGCGGCGGCTTTGCGGTCAGGCAGCCCCGCGCCCATCCCAATCGCATTCCAGTTGGCGGAAGTTATTTTCCCGCCCTGCACCTGTAAAACCACCTGATCCCGCCACCCGCCGCTATAACGGGGCGCCTGGGCAAAATAGATTCCGTTCTGGGGCGTCTGTGCGAACACCGTCACCGTTCCGATAATAACCAATACGGCTATTAAGCTTAATTTTTTCATCTTTAACCTCTCTAATATAAAATATAATAAAAATATATAAAGATTATAGTCCCTCATATTATTATTGTAAAGTCTAGATATTGAAGGTATTCATAATTTATTACGGGGGATTAAGGCGGTATCTAATGGTATTACTTAGGAGATTGCCATCGGCGAGAATCAGGATTACCTGACGGTTTGCCAAGTGCTCTTCCATGCGGTCAAGAAAAAACTCATGACAAACGTATGAAAGAAAAGGGGTATACTTTAATTCAGAAAATAAGATAAGCCTTGCGGGATTTTAAAAAAAGGCCGTCCGAAAATCCGAACGGCCCTTTTTAAATGAACTTATTTTCCTGCGATAAAGTCAGGAACTTTACTGGTTACCGCATAGTACCCGGCGATGTAGCCGTTGGCGCAGGCATCGGGGCCGGCGTTGGAGCCTAAGCGGTTGGTGCCGTGCACGCCTCCGGTAACTTCTCCGGCGGCATAGAAGCCGGGGATAGCATTGCCAAAGACGTCAAGCACTTCAAGCTTGTTGGTCGTAATAAGACCACCCATGGTGTGGTGGACCGAAGGCCATTGGGGGATCGCATAGAAGGGCGCCTGATCAATGGTCAATGCGGCATTGGTAATAACCTTGCGGAATGCAGGGTCCTGCTTGTTGCGGACATACCCGTTGTGGGTATTGATGGTGTTGGTCAGGGTTCCGGGGGCAATATTAACACTGCCGGGAACTCCCGAGGGGCTCTTGTAGGCATGAGCGGCGATCTGCTTGGCAAGATCTTCCAGGGTATCAGCCTTGAAAATACGGCCGTTTTCGATACCCCGGTTCACGGTGTCCTGGCCGGTAAATCCGCCCTGGTCAACGATCTTCTGATCAAGGATACAGAAGGCGGGGAAACCGCCGGAATCCATGGCTGCCTTGGCGTTTACGTCGCGGCGCTCACCTTCGTTAACATAGCGTTCACCCTTGTAGTCTACGTACACAACACCCGAGGAAGGCCCGGAGAAGGGGATAACCGCATAGGCGTCAAGAACGCCGGTGTTGGGATCGGCGAAGGGATAAAGCTGTATATAGCTCATCTGCATGGTATTGGCGCCTACTTCCTGGGCAAAGGTGATGCCTTCGCCGGTCTGGCTTATCTGATTGGTGGTAGGCATGGCCTCGGTCAGGGAGGGAACCTGGGCGGACCGCATGGCCACATTGGCGCTGAAACCGCCGGTAGTAAGGATCACTGCCTTGTTGGCTTTGATGGTCTTGATACCGTCAACGGTGTATACCGCTACGCCCACTACCTTACCGGTCAAATTCCCTTCCCGGTAGATGCGCACCAGCTTGGTGTTGAGTTTGACCGCAACCTGTGCCTGGTTAAGGAGTTTTTTCTGGACCTCGGTAATATCGAAGCCCTGCTCATGTTCCAGGGTATACGTCCGGAAACCATAGTGGCCGCCGGGCATGGTCAGCGCGTCACGGACATTGAGGCCGTTATCAAACATCAGGTCGAGGTAGAAGGGGGAACCGTACACCATGTTTTTAACCATAACTTCGACGGGCATGTAGTCGCCGCCGACAATGGTATCCTGAATGTGTTTTGCCGCCGTATCGGGGGTAAGGTTCTTCCGCTTCTGGAGATCCGCAGCCTTCTTGCTGGTATAGGCAGCCCACACACCGCCGTTGATCTGGGAATTGCCCCCGATAAAGGGCATTTTCTCGATCAGTACGGTCTTGGCGCCATTGGTCTGAGCAGCATAAGCCGCGGCCGCACCGGCATAACCGGCGCCGACGACTACCACGTCATAGGTTTCGTCCCAGCGGCTGGGAGTAGCCTCGGGACCCCGGGGGGTTCCGTCGATCTGGAGAAGGGCTTTCCGGGAAAGATAGAAGGGCTCGCCGCGGACCCGGTATTCCGAAGGATTACCGCCGGCTTCGGTGATGGCCTTTTCCACAGCCTGGAGAATGGCGGCGGAACTCAGGGACGCCCCTGACACACCGTCCAAGCCAATGCTCTGCTGGTCCACAATGGCGGCGGGAAGCACCGCAATAGCGGCCTCGGCGATTCCGGGTGTGTCATTGTGGGAAACCACGGTTACTTTCTCAATGCGGTTAGCCGAAAGTACCACTTCAACGTTAAACCCAAGGGCGTTACCCTTGACGGACTCGGTATAAGTACCGGGCTTTAACGGGGTTACGGTCCGCGACGCCACGCTGGCGGGTTTCGCGCCGCCGGTTTTCACGGACGATTCTTTGCTGCTTCCCGAGGTATTACACGCAACAATTGCTATTGCCATAACGGCAATTACCAGGGGAAAAAGCACTTTCCATACTCTTTTCATTTTTTTCCTCCTAAAAATGATTTCTATACTAGATTAGTATGGATTTACCGTGAAGTCAAGAAGAAATGGAAAGATTTTTCCTTTGAGGCGTGAATGCCGTCTGACCCTGGTTTTTCTCGCTATTAGTATTATATTGCTTGCGTTTTCATCATATTTCACCTAATCTTACAATAATCTATAATTTTTACAGGAGGAAATTATGAAGAAAACTCTCGGTGTCCTGGGGGCGCTGCTGCTGGCGCTGGTCATTATGACCGGATGCGGCAGTTCAGGAAAAGCTACCGGACCCATGAAGGCGGGAACCTATCAGGCCACCGTGCCGGGGATGCACGGTCCCCTTTCGGTGGAGGTTACGGTGGGGGCCAATGCCATTAGCGCCGTAAAAGTGACGGCGAATGTGGAGACCCCCGGACTCAACGAATGGCCGGTGAAGTTTATCCCCGAAAGGATAGTTAAAGAACAGTCCCTGGCGGTGGATGTGGTGACCGGAGTATCGATAACGAGCCGGGCCATAATAAACGGGGTGGAGAAGTGCCTGGACCAGGCGGGGGCCAATGTGGCGGCCTTTAAAAAGGCTCCGAAGAAGACCAAGGCGAAGGATGAAAGCCTGAGCGCGGATGTGGTTATCGTGGGTGGCGGCGGAGCGGGACTTTCCGCGGCGGTAGCGGCCACCGAAGCGGGTGCGAATGTTATCCTGATTGAAAAAACCGGTTTCCTGGGGGGTAACTCCATTGTGGCCGGGGGTATTTACAATGTGGCAAATACCGAGCTCCAGAATGCCCTTAAGGGCACCGCTGGCGAGGACAAACTGGTTGCCGATGCCCTGGCGGAAACGCCCATTAACGAAGAACACCGGGCAATGCAGGAAAAGGTCCGGGTGGAATTTGCAGCCTATAAACAATCCGGTAAAACCTTCTACGACAGCCCTGCCTGGCATGCCCTGCAAACCTGGAACGGCGGGGACAAGCTCGGCTATCTGTCTATTATCGCAAAAATGACTTCCACTGCGCTTCCCTCCAAGGAATGGCTTGAAAGCATGGGGATGAAGTTCCTGCCCAAGGTTACCCAGGGAGCGGGTTCGCTTTACCCCCGGACCTTGACGGCGGAGCTTCCCAACGGGGTGGGCTATATTAAGGCCTTTAGGGATACCCTGGAAGGGCGGAGCAACTATACCCAGATCATGGAAACCACCGCAAAGGGCCTCATTGTTGAGGGCGGCCGGGTCGTCGGCGTAAACGCCGAAGGCAGAGACGGCCACAAGGTTACCCTGCGGGCCAAAAACGGGGTAATCCTGGTTACCGGTGGTTTTGCGGGAAATGTCAAGCTCCGGCAGGAATACTGCGAAGGCGAGAAATGGCCCGATCTGGGACCATCCCTGATCACCTCCAACGTATCCGGTGTTACCGGGGACGGGATCTTCTTTGCCCGGGATGCGGGGGCTCAGCTGGTCAACATGGATCAGATTCAGTTACTCCATGTCTGTAACCCCATCACCGGCGCCACCGGAGATATTGCCGCTCCGTCCAGCGTCGCCGGATATTTATTTATCAATAAAGATGGTAAACGCTTTGTCCGGGAAGATGGGCGGCGGGATGAAATTTCTATAGCTATCATCGCCCAGCCTGACAGCATGATGTA
This sequence comes from Spirochaetia bacterium, assembly GCA_025997595.1. GTDB lineage: Bacteria > Spirochaetota > Spirochaetia > Treponematales > Breznakiellaceae > BNUT01. Next base: position 19,688 of record BNUU01000024.1, read on the forward strand.
CATGGTGCAGAGTTCCGAAAGTATGGGAGATCCCGCAGTAGCCCAGACTCTGGATAAGCGGACCGTGGCCTACATGCTGGAAAATAAAATTTCAGATTACATAAAGGTTGATACCCTGGAAGATCTGGCAAAGACCCTGGGAATGCCTGTGGATAATCTGGTCAAAACCATTGCCGATTACAACGCCGCAGTGGATGCCCATAAAACCGCCGATGAATTTGGCCGGGTTGTACTTTCCCGCAAAATTGCGACGGGTCCCTGGTACGCCTTCCCCCGCAAGCCCGCGTCCCACCACACCATGGGCGGCGTGCTCATTGACGAAGACGGCCATGCCCTCAAGGCTGACGGTTCCAAGGTTGATGGTCTCTACTGCGCCGGTGAAATCACCGGGGTGGTCCACGGCGGTAACCGCCTGGGAGGCAATGCCATCGTAGACTTTACGGTCTTTGGCCGCATCGCCGGAGCGAGCGCAGCGGCAGGCAAGTAAAGGTTTAGTGTTCTGAATAAGGCCCCCGCAGAAAAACCGCTTTCGCGGTATCAAGGGGGCCTTTTCTTTAAAGATTGTGAGCAATGAGCGCTTCATCTGCCCGTATTCCGCCCTTGTAATTATGTTTTGGGGCCACACTATTCCGGTATGTGCGCATCGCCCCCGGCAGGCGGCGGGGCCGCAGGAACTTCGGGGTTTGCCGCTTCCGTTGGGGCTCCGCCCGGATTTTCGGTCGGTTCCTTTTTCCTGGCGTCCTCTATTTCCAGCAGATTTGCCGCTTCATCAATTTCCCGGATGATCTTGTCCTTGACCATTATCACTTCTTTGTAGGCCCTTTTGATCTCGCCGTACATCTTTCCCGCAGAACGCAGGAACTTGGGTAAGTCTTCGGGCTTGATAAGGATAATGAGAACGATGGCAACCAGTATTATCTCGGAGGGACCTATGCCAAACATCAGCCTTCCCCAAACTTAAAGATTTTGGCGATGAGCAGCGCAAGAAAATAGAAAAACATAAGGGGGATTGCGACCCCCAGCTGGCTGATAAAGTCCGGGGGTGTGATGATCGCCGCAAGGATAAATATACCCACTATGATGTACCGCGAGGCGTACAAAACCTGTTTCCGCTTGAGTATATTTAACACCAAAAGTATTTCCATAAGCAGCGGCGCCTGCAGGGCCAGTACCGCCCAGAGTATAAAACTTAATACGTAGAACATATTGGTCTGATAATTCAGCAGGAATCCTACATTCTTCGGCACAAAGTAGGGATTAGTCAAAAACCGGATCGCCAGGGGAACTATTTTGAAATAGGCCAGATAGGAGCCGATGATAATCAAAATCAGACTGAAAATCAAAAAGGACATCACAATCCGCTGCTCCCGGGTGGTAAGGCCGGGAAAGACAAATTTAACAATACCAAAGATGTGAACAGGTAAAGAGAGGATCAAGCCGGCGATCACCGTTATCTTGAGCTGGGCAACAAAACCTTCCGCGATGGAACTCACCACCAGGGTTTTATCCACCATACTGCCCACATCGTTAAACTGATCGGTAAAGAGGGTGATGATCCGTTTTGAGAAAATGAAACAGACTATGCAGGCTATAACATAGGCAATCAGGGAAACGAATAGGGAATTCCGCAGTTCCCGAATATGCTCAATAACGGGCATAGCCTTTTCGGAATTTTTAGCAGGGCTCATCAATTATCCTAAAAGGGCTGACGTACGTCTTCAGACTTTTTTTTCGGATTTGTTATCAATTTCCTTTTTCTCTGCCTCTTCGCCCTCTTTTGTGGCATCGGTAAATTCCTTCTTGGCCTGTCCCAGGGAACGGGCAAATTTGGGAATGGCAGCGGCTCCGAATAAAACCAGAATAATCAACGCGATTACGAGAATTTCGGTATGTCCAATCATATGAGTGCCTCCATATTGTTACTATACGTTATTATTATACTATAATATAAAAAATAAGATAGACCCAAAGGAAAGAATGTTAATTGATATTTGACATCGTCCCGGAAAGACGGTTATATTTAATCTATAATTTATTATCAATTCTTTAGGAGGAACGAGATTATGAAAAATGCGGACAAAAAGAGGATTATTGGAATTCTCACCATTTCGGCCTTGCTTATTGGGGGGATGACGGTTTTTTCCTGTGCGGGAAGCGCTAAAAGTGCGGATGCGCCCTTTGCCTCATCCTATGATGTGGTGGTAATCGGGGCCGGCGGGGCGGGGCTTTCCGCAGCGGTATCCGCGAAAGAGGCCGGGGCCAATGTGGCTGTTTTTGAAAAAATGGGCATCCCCGGTGGTAATACGGTCCGAGCCAGCAGCGGCATTAACGCCACAGGTACGTCGTATCAGAAAGCGGCGGGGGTAGAGGACAGTGTTGATCTGTTCTATTCGGACACCATGAAGGGCGGTTACAACAAAAACGATCCGGCCCTGGTACGGAATCTGGCGGAAAAATCCGCATCTTCCGTGGACTGGCTGGTTAGCATGGGCGCCGATTTAAGCGGCGTGGTACTCATGGCCGGCGCCTCGGTAAAGCGCACCCACCAGCCCACCGGCGGCGTCAAGGTTGGCCCGGTTATTGTGGGTACTCTGGATAAAGAGGTTGAGAAAACACTGGGCATTCCGGTTTTCTACCAGACCCGTGTTACCTCGGTGATTGCCAGGGACGGTACGGTTACCGGGATTGAGGTGACCACTGCGGACCAGAAAAAATACACGATCAACGCCAAGGCCGTGGTACTTGCCTCAGGAGGCTTTGGGGCCAACAACGAGATGGTCGCTTCCCTGGCGCCCGATCTTAAGGGCTTTGCCACCACCAACCACCCCGGCGCAACCGGCGACGGCATTGGTCTGGCGGAAAAAGTCGGGGCAGCCCTGGTGGACATGGCGGAAATTCAGACCCACCCCACCTACGCTCCCGGCAAAGAGATGATCGGCGAAGCGGTCCGCGGCCAGGGCGCAATCCTGGTGAACAAGAAGGGAGCGCGTTTTATTGATGAACTGGCAACCCGTGACGTGGTATCCGCAGCGATCCTTGCCCAGGATGGCGGAACCTCCTACCTGGTGTTTGACCAGTCGGTACGGGACAGCCAAAAGGTTATTGATGACTATGAGAAACTTGGCATCGTGATTAAAGGCGATTCCCCGGACGCTTTGGCCGCGGCCATTGGCGCCGATCCTGCAACCCTTGCCGCCGCCATCACCAGGTATAACCAGGCGGTGGCCGCCAAGAGCGACGCCGAATTCGGCCGGAAGAATATGGCCCGTTCCCTTTCCGTCGCTCCCTACTATGCCATCGAAGTGTTGCCTGCGGTGCACCACACCATGGGCGGTGTAAAAATCGATGTCAATGCCCATGTGATCAGCGGTTCCGGTCAAAGCATCCCCGGCTTCTATGCCGCCGGTGAAGTGACCGGCGGGGTCCACGGCGGCAACCGTCTCGGCGGCAACGCCCTGGCGGATATTGTCACCTATGGCCGTATTGCCGGGACCAACGCGGCGGCGGGTAAGTAGTAACACCGTCAACAGCGGGGCCTTTGCAAGCCCCCGCTGTTTTTGTTATTATAAAGGTACATTTTTATATATGGAGTGTACAGAATGAAAAAGCTATCAAGTTTTGTGTTGATCGCCCTGCTGGCAGCTGCCGTCCTGGTTGTTGCCGCCTGCGCGAGTCAGGGGGGCGCAAAAGCGTCCGGCGGTCCTTCGGGAACCGCCAGCGCTGCGGCTCAGGGTTTTGGCGGGGAAATAACCGTAACGGTTACCCTGACAAATGGCAAGATCACCGCGATTAAAGCGGTGGGGGATGGTGAAACCCCCGGAATCGGCAGCAGGGCCATAGAACTCCTTCCCGCCGATATCCTGGCCAAGAATACCCTTGAGGTAGAAGCGGTGTCCGGGGCTTCAATTTCGTCCGAGGCGGTACTCAGCGCCGCCAGGGAAGCCCTTGGGAAGATCCAGTAAGCCAAAGTAACATGTGGCACACAAAGGGCCCTGTCTTCGAAGCCGCTCACGCGGCATCAAGGCGGGGCCTTTTGTTGTTATGTACCTAAAGCCGCTTTAGGGTAAAGGAAGCTTGCATGAAGTATAGTGTGACCGATGTGGCTAAAATTCTTGGGTTGACCCCCAGCGCCCTTCATTTTTATGAGAAGGAAAAGCTGCTTGAGGTAGATAAGGACGAGCATAACCATCGTCTGTACCAGGTGGGGGATATTTTTCGCCTGCTTTCCTATACCAAATACCGGTCCATGGGCTTTTCTATGAAGACCGTGCTAAAGCAATTCAGCGGCGTTGAAAACGACCGCCGGCTGATTATCCAGCGTATGGAAAAACAGCGGGAGGAGGCTTCAAAAAAAGCGGCCTACTACCATGAGTTAGCCGATTCCATTGACGGTCATATTACCAGCGTCAAACGTATCGAATCTCTTTTGGATGAATACGAATTTACCCAGTCTCCCCATACGCTGTTTCTTTACGATGAGGAATGCGGGTGGATGTCCAAAGACCGCCGAGCCCAGGGGATTGTGCAAAAGTGGGTTAAGGCCATGCCCGCTGCCCGGCTTGCGGTGATGTTGCATTCAGCAGAATCCATGAACGCCGGTTTTGGCTACGCCATTACCCCCAGGAAGGCCCAGGCCTTCGCGTTGTCCATGGACCTCAATATGCAGGAACTGCTTCCCGTGTCCTGCCTGCATACCATCATTGCCACCGACGACCGGTTTCCGGATAATCCCCATATTGTATTTGAAAAGGCCCTGGACTATGCCCGTTCACGGGGATTTACCCTGGTGGGGAACCCCTGGGGCTATATTTTGCTGGTGGAAGTCGCGCCGCAGGTCAGGTTAAAACCTTATGTTGAACTATGGGTACCTATTCGATAATAGGGTTGTTCAATAACTCGGTTAATTGCCGAACAAGTCCAATACCGGTATTCAAAAATAATGCAAAAATCTTAAAAAAACACTTGCGCCTATAGCTGCTATATGAAATAGACTGAATTTTAGGAGGAACGAAATGAAACGTATTTCATCGAAAATTTTTGCGGTAGTTTTGGCCCTGGGAATCCTGGGCTGTGCAACCACCAGCAAGATCAGTTTTACCCCCGGTACCTACCAGGGAAGCGCTCCGGGATTCAACGGGGATGTAACGATAGAAGTTACCGTTGACTCAGGCCGTATTCTGGGTGTCCGGGTGGTGTCCCAGAACGATACCCCGGAAATTTCCGGGCTTGCCTATCAGCGTATTCCCCAGGCCATTGTCGAAGGGCAGACCCTGGGGGTGGATATGGTTTCCGGGGCGAGCATCTCCAGCAAGGGGATTATTGAGGCGGCCACGGCGGCGCTGGCAAAATCCGGCGCCGACATTAAGGCCCTGCAAAGCAGGAAACCCGTGGCTGCAGCAAAGCGGACCTCAAAGAGTGAAACCGCCGATGTGGTGGTTATCGGGGCCGGCGGTGCGGGACTCGCGGCGGCAATTACCGCCAGTCAGAACGGCGCAAAGGTCATTGTGCTGGAAAAAATGCCCCGTGCAGGGGGAAATACCATTATTTCCGGCGCAGCCTGGAATGCGGCGGATGCCGCCCGGCAGGCGTCAGTTCCCATAAACGACGCCAACAGAACCGCTATCCAGCAATCGATCACAAGGGCGCCCCATGACGCTTTTGAGAAAGAACTGCAGGCAACCATAACAAAACAGTTTGCCGATTTTAACGCCGCAAAAAAGACCAGCATCTTTGACAGCCCCGAGTTCCACATGCTCCAGACTTACAACGGCGGTGACTATGTGGGTAATCCCGAATTGATCAAAACACTGGCATCGGGAACCCTTGCCGCCCTGGAATGGGAAATGAGCATGGGGTTGCAAGTTAACGACCATATCTTTACCGTGGCCGGCGGACTCTGGCCCCGTGCTCATCAGCCGACAATGCCTCTGGGAACCGGGTACATCGATACGGATCTTAAATACATTGATGCCCATAAGGACCAGATCACCCTGCTGGTGGATACCAAAGCCACCGAGCTGATCGTACAGAATGGCAGGGTCACCGGAGTTAAGGCTGCGGGACCCACGACGGACTATACCTTCACCGCTGCCAAGGGCGTGATCCTTGCCACCGGCGGTTTTGGGGCCAATAAGGAACTCCGGCAGAAGTATGGCGGGGCTCAATGGGGGGATATGACCGCTGCGGGAACCACCAATCATCCCGGCGCGACCGGGGACGGCCTCTTAATGGCGGAAACCGTCGAGGCCAATTTGGTGGGAATGGAATATATCCAGTTTCTCCCCCTGGGGGACCCCGTTACGGGCAGTCTTTCCGGTAATATTGAGCAGGGCGTAGAGGACCGTTTCTTTGTTAACAAAGAGGGGAACCGCTTCGTGGACGAAGGGGGCCGCCGGGACGCGATGACCAAGGCCCTCTTCGCACAGCCGGACGCCTTAATGTGGATTATCTGTGATAAACACAGCTATCCTACGCCCCAGGTTAAGAACAACTTCAACGAAACCATTGAAGAACTTATCCAGCAGAAAAGGGCCTTTGGCGCTAATACCATTGAAGAACTGGCCCAGCAGATCGGGGTTCCCCCGGCTAATCTGAAAGCCGCGGTTGATGAATTCAACGCCGGCGTTGATTCAGGCAAGGACCGGCTTGGCCGGACCCTCTGGAAGATCAAGATCGATACGCCCCCCTACTATGCGGGCGCCCGGATACCCACGGTGCATCACACCATGGGCGGTCTCCAGATCAATACCCAGGCACAGGTAATCAACAAGAGCGGCCAGGTGATCCCCGGCCTCTATGCGGCAGGTGAAGTAACCGGCGGCATCCACGGGTCTAACCGGCTCGGCGGCAACGCCCTGGCGGACATCCACGTGTTTGGCCGTATCGCCGGAGCAAGTGCGGTGGCAGGCAAGTAAAACTGTCCGGTATCAGATAAACACAAAGGCCCCGCCTTCATACCGCGCAAGCGGCTGAAGGCGGGGCCTATTACTTTGTCCTGAAAAATAGGCTCTTACTTTGCCTTGCTCAGGGCGTCGCTGACGGCCTGGATGATGGCTTTGCTGGTGGCGGTGGCGCCGGTGACAATATCCACATTGGTGCTCTGGGCTTTAATGATAGCCTGAGGAATATTGACAATAGCGCGGGTGGAAAGTCCCGGGGTTTCATGGACGCTTATATATTCAATGGCTGCAATTTTACTGCCATCCATTCTGACTTTAAGTACCAGATCACTTCCCATGCCTGAGCCGGTTCCAAGGTATTCATTGGGTCCCAGGGTAACTTTCAGCGGGGCTAAACGGAAATCCACTCCGGATTTGTTTAAGACACTGCCGGCCGGAACATCCTTCTTTACTGTCGCAGCGTTTTTCCCCGCCGTACGACCGGTAAACAGACATTCGCTCAGGTTTCCCCCGCCGTTGTAGATATCGGTGAAAAAGGAACCAAATTCCCCGGCGCTGTACAAATGGGGGATCGGTTTGCCCCAGACATCAAGTACTTCACATTCTACATTCCGTTTGGCCCCGCCCTGGGTATTGGTCAGGGTTGCTTTGACTTCGAAGGCATAATAGGGGCCGGTCTCCAGGGGTTTAAGATTGGCAGCTTCTACTCCAAAATCGGGGTCCCTGCCGCTTCTGCAATACCCGTTGTATTTGGTGATCTCCGCAGCCAGGGCAGCGGGATCGATGTTGATCTTACCTGCCAGTTCCTGAATCGAATTAGCCTTGATGATCCACCCCTTGGCAATTTCTTCTTCCATACCGGGACTCCAGACTTTATATACGGTCCCGGTCTTGCGGGCGGTTTCGTCAAATACACAATAGGCGTTTTTAGGTACCAGTTGACTAAAGTAGGTTCCACCGACTTCATTATGACCATGTCGTCCCAGTTCGGTTTCGTCCACAAAACGCTTGCCGTTTCCTCCGACGAGGATCATATTGGAGGCCCCAAATCCGCCATAGAGGGCGGTATTGGTGGTGGTAAAGAGGTAGTGCATGCCGTTCCCCGTTTCGGGATTGATAAAATTGAGATCCGGGCCGGAAAGGGCGCTCATGTGCCACAGGTCTGCTCCCACATCGATAGCCATTTTGATGCCATCCCCGGTATTATACCGGGCGCCCTTTGCACGGGCATCCGCCAATTGGGCATAGTTTTCCAGCATTTCATCGTTATTCTCAAAGCCGCCCAGGGCCATGACCACTCCGTTTTTTGCCCGTATGTTATACCGCCTGCCATCGTGTTCTGCGACTACCCCATGGATGGTTTTGGAATCCTTATCCTGAATCAACTGAACAGCCGGGGATTTGTACCATACATCAATGTTATCCTGCCGGTCATATACCAGTTTCCGCAAGAATTTCCAAAAGGTAGCCTGCCAAATGATGCCGTCGATGAAACGGAGTTCTATGCTCTCATTTCCACCCTTGATTTCCGGGTATTCCACTAGGGGAAAGACCGCCAGTTTACTGATATCAACTCCCATTTTTTCAAACCAGGGCAGGTTTTCTATGGAACCATCAACGATGAAATTGATCTCATCATCGCTTTGGTTGTTGTATAAACCCCGGAGGCCCTTATAATAGGTAATAGCCGCTGCCCGCTCTTTTTCTTTGGGGATCAGGACCAATTGGGCCGCATACCGGGTATTGCCTCCCTCTTCCCCCTCCGGGGCCTTTTCCAGAACGAGTACCTTTGCCCCCGCATCGGCGGCGCTTACTGCGGAAGCGGCGCCGGCGCCGCCGAAGCCGATCACCACCACATCGTATTCGGCGTCCCATGATACGGTGGAAAGAAAATTCCCGCTCGAGGCCCGGTTTTTTCCGTCCCCGCCGAAAGCGGAACTGGCACAGGCAGCAACAATCGCGGTTATGGCGACTAGCCCGGCAATGATCGAAATCCTCCGTTTGAACTTTTGCATAGATCCTCCAAAATTATTGAAATAATCGGCGGTTTCTATAGAAGCCCATGCCTCTAAGCCCGCTATGGTTTAAGGCTAAAGTTTACCCTTAGGGTAAAGTCAAATAAAAACGGACAATTAAATCGAAATATTACGTTGAGGAGGGGGATTTATAAGGAAACCATAATTCAAAATAGGTCTGGAGCCGGGTTTGCCTGTTAAGGGGCATAATGGACCTGCCGCAGATGGGGCCCGAGCAGATCAGTCCCTGCTCGGCCATTTTTTTGAGTATTGGGGACAGATTGTCCTGGTCGGCAGGGCCATCGGCGTATATCAAGGCCACGGTATATACGCAGGGACAGGGCGCCAGATAGAAGGCCGGCATTTCCGCCTTGAATCCTAAAAAGTCCGCTTCTTCCTGGGTAACGCAGAGACCCATGCTGTACCGGTCTTCCCAGTCCAGGGAATCATCTTCATCGCAGTATAAAAAGGGTTGGGGAAGGGGCATGTATTTCATCCAGCGGGAAAAACACCGGCGGGTCTTGGGTTTTTCGGTAATTTTAAGACCCCTGCGCATGAGGATTCCCAGCATGGCAGGGCGGGTCGTCAGGGTAAGGGAATGCTCCAAATTTTTTGCTTCCTCCAAAAGCCTGACTTTGGCAAGCAGATGATCAAGGATATATTTCTGCCAGGTGATTTCTTTCTCTACTGCCTGGGCGCGGCCTTTAAACAAAGATGCGGCATTATGAATATCTTTTTCGTCCAGGAGTTCCTTGGTTTCCTTTAACGTAAAACCATATGCCCGGTACACCCGGGATTTTAACAGCAGATGGATGTCGGAAATATCAAAGTAGCGGTAGCCGGTAATATCGTCCCGTGTATCCCCAATGAGGCCCATATCTTCATATCTGCGAACGGTTTGGGGAGCGACCCCGGATAATTGTGATGCGTCATGGATCAGATATTTTGACATTCGCAATTCTTGCAGAGCTAGAGTTTTTCGATTTCTTCGGGAGAGAGGCCGGTAACTGAGGCAATCTTCTCTACCGGATCACCATAGGCCTTCAGGTTCCGGGCGATTTTTTCCGCACAAGCATTCCCCGCGGCGTATAGCCCGGATTCGTGATCTATGATCCCGATTTCCCGTGAAAAGGCACGCGCCCATTTTTGCTGACTCCGGCTTATCTTCGCCAATGCCCGGTCCGCCCTCATGATCCCTTCCTCCTGCT
>BNUU01000025.1 GCA_025997595.1 Spirochaetia bacterium
TACGGCCTTTTTTGACAGGTGCATCAGCTGCTTGAACAGCCGGTCGAAGATGTGGGGCTTTCTCCGCTTTTTCATACCCTATATAGGGCGTTCACGTGCGTGGCGGATCAATGAAAAAATCAAAATTAATAAAAAATTGTGAAGAATGTTTTGTTACTTACAATCTAGTGCGAACTATTGCTCTATTTTATTATGGCATAAGCAATTAGTCAAGCGTTACCTACTACCCTTATCAGTCTAAAACAACCTGTTACTATAAAATGTTGCTGTCAAATTTGCTGCCACAGTCACCAAAAGACCAGAAAACCACCTAAAAGCTGGAACCGTACCCCCAAACCCCGCCACCCCTAAAGGGTAGGCGGGCCATCATTGCGTAATCAAGGCAAAGAAAATGCAATCCACCCCCAACACCCCGCCGCCCATCCTTCCGCAAGCTCCGGGACAAGCGGCGGCCGCCTCCCCAAGTAAAACCGTAAGATCCCCAACCGTGGCCATTAACCGCCAAAGCCGCAGCCCTTTTCGCCAAAACGGAAAATCCGTGCCATCCTCACAATTCGGCATTACTCCATTCCGCAACGCTTTCAGCCTTGCTCCATTGCGTAAAGCCTCAACACATTTCCAAGTCAGCGGACTTCCGGCCTCCGGCCTACAGCCCCGCTTCCTCACGGATTTTCCGCCTGGTCATTCCCAACCGCCACATAACCCCCCAAAACAGGGGCAACCGCTCAGGCCTATTTCCCAAGGCATTAGTCCCAGTCGCTCCGGGACATCGTGTCCCTCCGCTCCCCGCAAAGTTGGCTAATCCTCACGCTCAACTTTGCGGCATTTTCTCCCAGGGACTTACCCCGGCTTCGCCCTTCGCTCATTCGCAAAGTGTTACATTTCCCGAAACGCCAAAAACCGGGGGGCAATTATTCCAAGTGGCCCACCCAGCTTCTCGTATTCCCATCAAGCTCAGCGTACTCAGGCGCGGCCCCACTCCGGGTTTCCCTCACCCCCCCGCCGCCCCCTTCCCCCCCAAGCCCCCCTAACCCCCGGCACCCCCCCGCAATAGTATCTTATCAAGTTGGGGGGGAAGGGGCGCTCTAATGGGGGGTTCGGTTTGGGTAAACCCAAAACCCTACGTTACGCCGCGCAGCTATGCGTACTTAGCCCACCCAAATTTTCGGCTAAGGCCCCCCGGCCACCGATGGCTAAAGTGAAACGGCCAATGTAAGCGGCTGCATTTTCCCTTCGACAAGCTAAAGCAGTAATCGGCTATAACCGCCCATCCCTGCGGGCAGGGCGGCCTTTACCTGGTGTTGATACATTCCCGAAGAAATCAAGACCGGCAGTATGCGCCCCGTCCTTCGGACAGGGCTTACCCGATACCCCAAATAAACCACCTCCCAGGCCGCTCTTGCGGAATTCTTGTCAGTGAAAAATTCAACGGCTTTCCCCACCGGCTCCGCCCGTGGGATTTATCCACAAACGCAACCGCCTCCGGCTGACCCGCAAGAGCGGCCCCGCCGCCTCCGGCGGCGGCCTGATGATTCCCCGTTGATGGGGCTTTCAAAAAGCAGTGTCACTTAGTGTATGATGTTGCCATTTTTGCGGAAATATTCTCTCTTTCTTTATATTATTATTATATATTTTTTCTTTTTTTTATTTAGAAGAAGTAAAAAGAAAGAATAAAGAGTAATAAAGGGTATAAAAATAGTAACAGACTGATATTGGATAACAATAGAAATCGTGTAGCATGATGGTTTTTAAAGCGACACCAAACCGGCATGAATATCAATGCCCCAGGGGGGCGGGCGGATCACTCCATGCGGGAGCGCGGACGTTTTTTTTGAGATAGGGGGAGCGTGCGTCCCCAAAATTGCCAGCATTTTTTCAGGGGCAAAATTATTTTTGTAGTTTCATTCTTCTCACTGTTTCGCCGCCATTTTTCATAACAGCAGGCGCCTGTTCCACATCACGCAATGCCAACAAACACCACGCAATTCTTTCAGCAAAGACAACCTTGTGCCGGCCTTTACCGGCAAAATTTGATGGGGCACGGGGAAGCCGAGGCCGGAGGACAAGCCTAAAACCAAAAAAAGAAAGGAGGCAAACCCGGTCACAACCCAAGCTCCGTTTTCAGCATAATATTCTGCCAATAGCGGCCATCCCCAAGCCGCCGCTGTTCAAATCCCATTTCCTTCAGCCGTAGCCCCAGTATCCGTTCACTCACCGCATATTCATTGCTGTCGGTACACCATTCCTGATATGTCCTGAAAAGTTCCCGCGCCTTTATTTCCATGCCCGGCCCCTGCTGGCACATGTCTTTTATAAATTCCCCGATAATGTCCATTTCGCCCTGGTATTCATCGGTAGCATTGAGTATCGCCTCCGGCGTCATAAGGCCTCCGTCACACCAATGCCGGGTGCCTTCAAGAAGCCAGTTTAAAATCCCCGGCCCCTCGGCCCGCAGTTTTTCTTCCAGCCGCTTGTCCTGCTTTTCCTTCGTAAAGGTTGCCGTAAAGGGTATAAGAATAATACGCCGCCAAATCCCCAGGTCAGTACCCTTAATCACCGGCTTATGGTTAGTCGCCATGAAAATCTTAAAGGTCGAAAGAAAATTGAAGTATTCACTGTACAAAAACCGCGCCGTCAATTTATCATTCCCGGTAATCTGCTTTATCAGGGTTTCAGACAGCTTCTTGCCCTGTTCAGCCTCCGCAGTGGTCACAAACCGGGTTCCCCGCAGCCGGGCAAGATCATTGCCAATCTGTTCAGTCCGTTTCGCCATAAAGGTTTCCGTAGGAGCCGCAATCGCATAATCCCCCAGTAAATTCATAATCGTATTCAGGAAGGTACTCTTGCCATTGGCGCCGGAACCAAACAGAATGAACATCACCTGTTCCGATATATCCCCGGTAATCCCATAGCCTGCAGCAGTCTGGAGGTATGTAATCAGTTCTGGTTTGTAATTCATAATTTCCCTGATAAACTTTTTCCATGTAGGGCAATCCGCATTTTTATCATAGGCTACCTTCGCAACCTTGGTGATCAAATCTTCCTGACAATGGGGCTTTAATTCCCCGGTACGGACATTCACCGTCCCGTTATCCACATTGAGCAGCCAGGGATCGCGGTCAAGGTCATCCGAATTGATATTGAGTTCAGGAATCCATGTCGCCGCCTCAATAAATGCTTTGCGCCGTTTTACGCTTTCACTCTGTACCGCATGTTTCTGAATATCCAGGCGGTCACGGTAATCAGCGGTTTTGAGTTGTTCCTGATAAATACCCCGTATCATCTGCAATCCCTTATGGTGAATCAAAAACCCCGTATCAAGCTGCCATTGCTTCCCGTTCCACACGATCCATTTTTTCCAGGCCGCATTGTAGCGAATATCCTTGCCATGCTCTTTCAGCATCCGGTACGCATTGGTCGTATCGGTATGCTGGAATATTCCCTTTTCCAGCATTTGAATGTGGTAATATACCGGCGCGTCCCCAACATTTTCCGCCATCAGTAACCTCCTTTTTCTAAAGCCATGCCATAGAGCTTGTATCTGCGGGCAACCAGGTCAAAGGCATTTTCTTTGGTAACCATTTGACTTTTCTTTTCGTAATCCTCATAAAGTGTATGAAGCAGCGTAAGCGCATCCGGCTTGCCCAAAAATTCCCTGTTTAAGAAGTAAGCAACCCCCCGGTATTCGTCATCTGGAATATCCATCTGTTTCACCCGGTACCACAAAAGCAAATCATTGGCCCATTCAATTTCATGTGCGGCGAATTCCTCAAGGGTTTCCTGCGCCCTCCGCAACATTTCCCGGTATCGGCTTTCCGGATCTCTCGAACGCCGCTGCATTAGCCGCCACCCTCATTCCAGATAAATAGGTGAGCCGTTTCCCCGGCAGCTGTCCTTCCATCCCCAAATGTGATGAAAGCCCAAAACGACCACCAGCCCTCTTCATCAATCTCACCCTCTATGCACTCATGGAAAATAACCCCCTTTGCCTCGTCCCCTACATCGGCGGCCAATTCTCCCAGGGAGCCGTCAGGCTTGCGGTATTTGATAACCGCCGATTGAATATCTTCCAAGTCGATAAAAGTCTTGACGGTAATCCGTAATGCCGATTGCCCTTTATAAATCCTTCGCATTTTTGTCTCCTAATGTATTCGGCTGTCAATTTCAATTTCACGGCAAACCGGAGATTTCAAAACAATTTCTTCATTGCTTTTCAGAAAACGGCGGATAATAAAATCCCGGACAAAGCCCACCGTAACCAGCCGGATAAATATAAAAATCGACCGCAGGGCTATACCTTCGCTGTAGGCAATATCCTCTTGCTTGCGGTAGTACGCTGATTGATGATTAGTTTCCGCTATGCTTCCCGCTTCCACATACAGCCCACGGAAATAATCGCCCAGGTGCCCCGCACTATCCAAAGCAGAAGCCCACTCTGCAATGTTCCGGGTAAGCGCAATCAGGATGTTGTTTATATCGCTGATATTCAGTACCGTTAAGACAGACCGGAAAAATCCCCGCCCCCAGGTAATACCGTCATTGCTTCCCCCAGTCGTTAAAACCGTCCGCTTGTTTGCATTGCTCCTGGTAGTGTCAGAAAAACCATGTACCGTTTCTGTAACCATCCTCAGAAAGTCCCGGCAATACCCCAAGGGGTTTAGTATTTTCAGCGTTTCGCTAATAGTCCGGTATATTCCCCGCAGCCAGGGAACCGCATCAGTTCCTTTCACTTCCGCCGTATGTACCCGGTAATAATTCGACCCACGCCCCAGAGCCGTAGCATTCTGCCCATTCATGGCCAGGGTCTTTTTATAATCCGCTGTCAGTTTCCGGGTGTCAGAAAGATTAACGCCCTGGGTAAGTGTACGGGTATAACTCTGCGCCGAAGTATATTCAAAGTACATGGACATTTTGAAATTGTCATACCACTGCCCATTAGCAGGATAGGTATTAGGTATCGTTTCACAATCCCACTCACCATGAAAACTTTTAAGCCCATAATCAAAACGGGTATACCAAAAATACTGTGCCGCCAACCCGAACCAGATATAAGAGCCGTTTGAAATCGATCCATTGCTCCGAAATGTCCCGCTCCGCCACCCCACGGGCTTGCCGGTATATACTTCAAGATCGATATAATTTTCCTGCATCGATTTTCGGGTTTGGGGTTTATTGCCATTATCCGAATATAAAACCGGGTAGCCCCCGGATTCCCATTCCTCATTACTGTAGGCATAATACTTTGCGGTACAAAGGCCATTGATTGTTTCATTCACCAGAAAGCGGTTTACCGGTATTGATATTTCATTGGTTACCGGAACCCACGGTTCCCCAGGGTCTTGTTCCCAGGTGGACTGACTGCCAATTGTAGTAGTCCCAATCGTCGGATCAACAATCACCGGATAAGAGGCATCCGCAAGCCACATTTCAGGTATCGTGATACAGAGACAATTCCCGACTATAGATAGATCCCCCCAAACCCACCGACCCCGAGCGTCAATAATTTTAGGCCGGTGAATATGGCAAAGTTTCCCCGTCCCTTCGCCAATCAGCGTTTCTTTCTTGTAAACCGCATACGAGCCTTTCAAAAAAGGATCACCGACAAAATCAGGCTGCCTGAAAAAATCGTAGTGTTCGGCCCCATCCATCACAAGGCAAATGACATTGCTTTCTGGCTCTTTCTGTAAAATACAATCGTACTCAAAAGCCCCATCATTCAAAATAGTGAAACGATGACTTTTTTCCCGGCCCTTATAGAGAAGCTGCCTTTTGTTTCCCCGCAGAGAAAAAGACTCATCCCCAGGCGGCCTAAAACGGAGCGATGGAACAGTGCCGACCTTTCCCCATCGGGTAAGCCCCCAATCAGGAACTTTCCTTCCCAAGTCTATCGTAAGCGGAAAGTCAGATAGGGATTGCCTAAAGGTTATTGGCCGAGTATGGTAATTTCCCATAGTATTTGCAGGGTATCGCTGCTCGTCACATTCACAACCGGTGTTATCTGCGCGTAGGCAAGGCAATTGGACGAACCCGAATTACCGTTGAGCAAACACGCCTCGTTTATCCCGTTGACGTTTAAAGCCCCCGCCGCAAAAGTTGCCCGGTAAGTTAAGGTCGTGTCCCCGGTACTCCCCCAGGCCGCTTTCAATGCCGGGTACCCGGCATCAAGGGCTTTCATTGATCCGGTCGGCGTATTGCACCGGGTATTGGTTTTCGTCGAATTCCCCGTCCACCCCGTCCCAACCTGGATATACCCCGATGCACTGGTAACCTTCGCCTTATTGGGGCTTGCCAGCAAAGCATCCGCAATCAAAGCATCCCCTTCGCGGGTAACGATGTTATGGAACCGCTGCTCATAAGGCCGCCCCTGAATCCGCAGTAAGCGCCCAAACCAACCTGGCGCCCGCCGTTTGATTTTCCCGTCTTTGTCAAAGACCCGAACCGTAACCATGCCCTTAACCCTGATATGCTCTTTCATTATCTCCCTCCGATTATCAAAACTCCCCCGGCCCCAATAACGAGACCAGAGAAAAAACAAATCACCCCGGTTAAAACCGCGTTCTTAACTCCCCGGCTTTTGGCTTCCTGATACTCAACCCGCCAATGCTGCGCCTCCGCCCATGCCTTGGCTTGTGCATCGATGGAAGCCAGGGCAGCCGCCTTAGCTGCTTCTGCCGCAGCCCGTTCTATGGCTTCCTCCGCCGCCCCGGCCAAATCATCAATCAGCGTGTCCACCTCTAATTCGCTGTACAGCCTCGTCCCGCTTTCGGTTGAATTCCTCGGTTGCGCTGTCGGCGGCTCCCCGAACACCGGGGGTGTCCAAAAACTCATAAGGATCACGACCACTATAATCCTCCCGAATCTCCTGTATTTCATTTTGCCTCTCCATTGCTTCAAAGATTTTCCGATCCCGTTCATGGAAAAAACGGAACGCCGTAACAACCAAGACCAGGGCAAGCATAATACCGGCCCCGGTGATGACTCCTTTCCAAAAGCTACTCACTATCCCCTCCCTTATTGGTTAGGTTTCCAATGGGCTAAAACTTTAAGACCCACAATGCCGAAAAGCACAATCACCACCACCGCAAACCAAATCCAGTCCCGGATTAAGCCTTTAACCAGAAGCCAGGTTGCCAGGTAAAGACAAAAAGGCTTAAACCCCAACATCTTTGAAGGCAGGGCAATAATCCGTTTCAAAAGAATTGCCAGTAGTTCCTTGAAGGTATGTTCCCAACTCGGCTTATCGGAAATTTCAATCCCGTCACTGTCACTCATACATCAATGTCCTTAAAA
This sequence comes from Spirochaetia bacterium, assembly GCA_025997595.1. Classification (GTDB taxonomy): domain Bacteria; phylum Spirochaetota; class Spirochaetia; order Treponematales; family Breznakiellaceae; genus BNUT01. Next base: position 7,291 of record BNUU01000025.1, read on the forward strand.
ACTTTGCAGGGCTTCTTGGTAAGCCAGTAAAGCTCCCGGTGGTTTCTCCGGGGTCTCGGCTTATTACAAAAACACAGCCGGCCATTTTCAGTTGACTTTGCCGATACCTTGCAATGCAGGCAGTCAACACAGGTTTTCTCTTTTTTCTTTGCCATCCTACGCTCCTGTCTCAAAATATTTGCCGAAGTTGCCATCCAGCCCATACCGCGCCCCGTCACGGCATAACTTCTCCAATGCACCCCGGTCTAAACCACGCACCGCAGAGGAATGGCCCTGATTCCAAAACCATGAACAAATCCGGTCAAGGTTCCGTACCTTGGCCCCGCCTTCCTGGGCATTCAAAACCGTCTCATTGTCCACAAGGCCAGCTACATGGGTAGCAACGCCATTCTTGATAAAAAAAGCCGCCCGGATAGTCCCTGGCTTCGGGCTCTGTATCGTAAACACCCGCTTGAATAAATCATCAGCGGTAGTCCGTACCAGTAACCCCGTAGCCATAAACAAGGCAAGGCATACCGAGCCGGAACAGTCAGAGCCTTCCGGGTTTTCCTGCCCCCACTCATACGGGCTGCCGTATTGGAGCAGCAGGGCATAGATGAATTTTTCATCCTCAGACATCTTTTCAAACTGCCGCTGTTCGTTCTTGAATATCGCATCCCATTTAATAACCATCATTTTCCCCCATGACGAAAAAAATTGATAATGATATTCACCGCCAACATCCCGGTGGAAATAATAAGGGCCAGCGTAGACTTTAAATTGCTGCTCTGTTCCCCCGCTTTCTTTTCCAGCCGTTCCACCCGCCCCATGACGTGTTCCTTGAACTCCCGCATCTCCCCGCGCAGTTCCCTCATTTCCGATAGATTCTCAATCAGAAGCTGCCTGTCCTCTTTATCCATTAGGTAACTCCTCCTTTATCTTTACCGTTGCCACAAACGCCGCATTTTTCTTATACCGCAGGGAAAGCGCCGTCACTGTCCCGGCAGTATTAACTTCTTTTGTATTAATCATGACGATTGCCCCCACACGAGCATGAAAAATCCCCCGGTGCGTTTTCACCGTAAATTCCTTCTTGCGCTCCATCCGATCCGCAAGCTCCCGGTTTGTCCAATCTTCGTACTGCGGCACACCGTCAACTTCGTCAGAAGAAAAATAAGACCCGGTAACATTCAAGGCCGCCGTCCCATAGGAGGCTATTTCCCCTTCGTTCCGTTTAAAACAGGAGGTATTCAAATCAAGGACAATAGGCTTGCCGTAAATCGAAGCCGCCGACAAATCACCATCACCCTCACGGGCAAGCTGAACCAGGGCCTTGTCATGGTGGGAAGTTGTATCAAATTTTGCATAGGCAAAATCACTGCCCTCAGAAACAATGCGGCTTTCCGCTTCTTCCTGCGTATCAATTTCAGAGGCGTATACCACAGGCCTTATTTTTCCGGACACGTCTTTTATGCTATATTCAGCCTCATACCCCTCACCCTCAATTTCCCGGACAATGGAATCCCGGAAGGGGTAATATGGTGCAAGTTCATCGGTATACAAAACCGGCGCATCCTCATACCGCCATATTTCCTGTTTCTCCATGGCCACCGGCAGATTGATTTTGAGCCGTACCGTATTGCGGTATTTTTCTTCCCGCCCGCTTTTCCGCAAATAGAAACTATTTTCCCCGGTAAAGGTATAAGAAATTTCACTGTCGTAGGGGTTTTCAAATTCACTCTGGTATGGCGAATGGGCAAACACCAGGGGTTTTTCTGTGGCGCATTCCAGATGACAGCGGTATGCCTTGGCAAGCGCCGAAAGCTCCGCCCATATATTTTTGGAGAGTTTCACATACGGCAGGGTCAGAAGGATAGTCGAACAGTCAATTTGCAGGTACGGTATTCCCAGCCTGGCGAATATCAAGTGAACCAGGGATTTTTCCGGCTGCGTCTTGTCGCAGATAACCGCGTATGTAAACACCACCGGATTTTTCCAATCCCGGCTTTCATCGGTTTTCCGCAGACGGTAGGACAGATCGAGTAACCCAAGGCGAAGCTGCCGCTTTCGCCCAGGCCCCTGAATATCCTGGAAACCGTTATCATCAACAAAAAAGTAAAACCGCAAAAACCAGGGCAGCCCCTCCCCAAGGGAAAAATAAATCCGAACTTCCCGGCCCGAGCCGTTATTCGCGGATTCTATCGAGTACCGGCCCTCAGGATTTTCCAGAAGCACTTCGCCCCGAGCCGAAGTTCCGCCTGCTTCCTCTTTTAATCCCTCAAAAGAAGCCTCCGCAATGTCCTGTTCCCGGATTGTCTCAAAATGATCCCCCCAATCAATGTCGATGCGCAACCGGACTGGTTTATCACCGGCGGCAATCGCTTCTTCCAGTGCGCTGTCAATGTCATAAAACATCATATAATGCCTCCATCGTTATTGGTGAACACAGAAGCCATCACCTTTCCTGCAACATAATACCGCAGCGGCCCGATTACCGGCCCAGCGGAATCAACCGCCATTTCATCACTCATGAGCAGCAGCCGTTCAAGGTGCAGCCGGAACAGACCAAAACTCTTGCACTCGTACTTATCCCGCTTCACCTGGGCAATAAGGGTCAGCCCTTCAATCACCGGGGCAATATCTAAACCCGGCCTTAACATCCGGTGAATCCAAACCTCTGTCCGTGCCCCGCCGTCTTTCGTTGCCACAATCCGCAGACCGTAAATGTCTTTATCCTCCACCTCGTTGACCTTGTAAGTAACACCGTCAGCCTTAAACCGTTCCCCCCGGTCGGTTTCCGCAATCTCCGCATACGGATAAGCCACCGCAGGTATGTCTCCGGCTATATCCATTTTCAGGCTTAAAGGCCGCGACTCCTCTTCACCCATAATCCGCAGTTCAAACCCCGTAACCCGGCAGCCTTCATAAATCTTCCGCACACCGCCCCGGTCTTGAATCAGATTAAAAACTGCCCCATCCTCTGACGGCGCCATCAGAGCCTCATGGCGATACAGGTTCCGGGTTTCCGAAACATAGACCGGCATTTCCATCACCCCCAGGCACAGCCCCAGCAGAAGCGGCGTCGTCCCGATGGAAAGCGGCGTAACCACGCAACCCGTCACCCCGTCACTCTTACAGAGGCCACGGCAAATCCCGTCCCCCTCAATCGGCGCTTCCTCTTTCAAAATCGAAACCGCCTCCCGGATCGTTTCCTCCGAATAAGGCAGCCTTATTCCCCGGTAAGCCGTCTTGATGGTGATGGAGCATTCCCGCCCATGGACAAGCGCCATTACCCAATCCCTTCTATGGTGAGCCGGATCTTAAAAACCGCCGTCCAATCTTCCCCGGTTCCCCGGTGGGATGGTTCTTTATAGGACTTCGCTGCCAGCGCCGCCCGATCCACAACCCCGCCCATAGTCGGGTCATCTTCCAGGGCCTTTTCCAGTGCCGCCCCAAAAGCATAAGAGAGCAGCTCCCCCTCACGTTCCGGGCTGTAAAACGTAACCGAAAACACATACACATCAAGCCGGACGATCCTGTCCTTCTCCGACCGTTCCCCGGTTTCCAGCTTCAAAAGCGGCGTAACCGATTCCCGCCCCAAATACCCCGGCGCAAGGTTCGGCCCAAACTCGACCAGGGGAGCCTTTATTTCCAGCTCCGCCAGATACTCATTAACCGCCCCGGTCAGCATGTTCCGGGCAGCCGACAAAATCGCTTCTTCCGTAAACATCCCACCCCCTAAATAAGTACCCGCTTGTACGGTTCAAGGAGCAGCTTCACGTTTTCAGGCATACTTCCCTCAAACTGCTCCCCGCTGGTGCTTGCATTCCTGCCCCGGCCATTCCCCAACACCCCGATCCGCCGCCCCCGGTACCGGGCCATGTTCCAGGCTGCCAGTTCCAGACAGGCTGCCGCTAAGTCAGCCGGTACTTCCCCGGTGGCATAGCCCGCCGCATAATGTACCCGAAGGGCAGAAAGCCCCTTGGTCAGCTTCAAGGCGCGTGAGGCGATCAGTGTGTACGGGGTATCAATTTCAGTGCCCGGAATCTCTGGTTCGAATGGATCAGGACTTAGGCGGTAAAGTTCAGGCTCCACAATTTCAGAAGCTTCGAGGCCCTGAACTTTCCAGACCCCCAGTACCTCAGAAACAGGGTATTGCCGCAGCATAAAGGAGTAATCCCCCATGAATTCAAGGGAATCCGCATAGTTCCGCCGGTAGAGTTTCCTGCGGCAATATGATTCGGCGGTAGTAGTAGCCGAATTCAGGCAGAATTGGGCCAATGCTTCCTCCCGATCATCCACGCCCAGCACGACTTTGAACTCGTCCAGCGGGATAAGCGACTGTAATTGGCTCATATTTTCCCTTGCATGGGGAAAAACTACCCCTGTTTTGGGAGTCTGTAATTAGGAGTTTTACGCAATTTCAGGGGAATTCGGAAAAAAGTGAAGAATTTTCTTAAGAAAGATGCTTCTGAATGGCCTTAACAAAAACTGATTCACATTTTTTGGCTTCTTGATGATTCCCTGGCTAAGCAGTATACTTTATTGGTGAAGATCTTTAAGAATACGGGAGCAGGAAAGCGGGGTGGGTACCGGGTTATTGTGTTCTTCAGGAGTTTTGCATGGACAAACACTATGTGGATGAAGAAATGATGGTTATGCATGAATCGGCTCAAACTCTATTCGGGATGGGTCTCATAAATGCAGCCGAAATGAAGGAATTTGACGAGGATTGCCTTGCCAAAGAGGATATCACCACCCCCGCAGCCGGCGTTTCCCGGAGCAAAACCATAACTCCGGCCTTTACCAGCCCCCGGTACTGAAATTTTTGGAGCATTGATGGCAAGCAAAAAGGGCAACCATAAAAAAACTGCCGCAAAAACAAAACCCAGGCCTCTCCGTTATCTTGATCTTTTTGCCGGTGCCGGGGGCCTCTCAGAAGGTTTTTACCGTGCCGGTTTTCGTCCCGTTGCCCATGTAGAACTTTCCACATCTGCCTCTTATACTTTAAAAACCAGGGTGGCAAAACACTGGCTGGATGAGCATCAAAAAGAAACTATTTACCTGGATTATCTCAATAGAAAAATATCCAGGGAAGAATTGTATCGCCATATTCCTCAAAAAAAACTGAACTCCGTAATAAATGCTGAAATTGGTCAGGAGGAACTTCCTGGCATATTTTCAAAGATTGATGAGCTTGCCGGATCATCCCGAAAAATTGATTTGATTATAGGCGGTCCGCCTTGTCAGGCTTATTCCCTTATAGGGCGTGCCCGTGATTCCAACGGGATGCTGGGAGACAAACGCAATTATTTGTATTTATATTATGCCTCGTTCCTGGCAAAGTATAAGCCAAAGTATTTTGTTTTTGAAAATGTGTTGGGCTTGCGTTCAGCAAAAGATGAAAATGGTGATAAATATCTTGATGCAATGAAAGCGTCTTTCAGGGATGCCGGTTATGAAATAGCAGATAGCCTGCTTTCAGCAAAAGATTTTGGGGTTCTCCAGAACCGTAACCGCTTAATTATTGTTGGCAAATTGACCAAAGATAGTGTCGATTTCCCTGACCTTGTTAAAACTGAAAATACTTCAGTTTTTGTAAATGAAATATTCAAAGATTTACCTGCAATCCAGGCAGGAGCAGGTTCAGTCGATCCTTGTATGAAAATACCCTATACCGGGACATATCTTTATAATTCAAAAATCAAAAATGATGATATTCCGGTAACCTGGCATGAAGCACGTCCCAATACAGAACAGGATTTGGAGATTTACCGGCTCGCAGTCAAAAAATGGAAAGATGGCAATCAGCGCCTTTTATATACCGAATTACCTTCCCGCTTGAGAACTCATAAAAATTGTAAATCCTTCATTGACAGGTTCAAGGTTGTGGAAGGTGATCAGAAATACGCCCATACGGTAATGGCCCATATTGCAAAAGACGGCCATTATTATATTCATCCGGACATTAAACAGAACAGATCCATAACTCCCAGGGAAGCAGCCAGGCTGCAAACATTTCCTGATGATTACTTTTTTGAATCAGAAAGCGAAGTACCTGGTCGAACTGCAGCATTTCAGCAAATTGGCAATGCTGTTCCGGTTTTATTAGCTGAAAGCATAGCTAACGGTTTATACTCATCATGGTAAGTAAGTAAGTACACCAATGAAAAATGCTTTATTGGAGCAATACGGACGTCATAAGTTACAGGAACTGCGGCAGTCTCCCTATTCCTGTCTCATCGAATCCAAAATTGAGCAAACACCCCACCAGGTTGAAGCATTTGTCGCGGCCATCCAGGCCTTAAATACCGGCGGCATTATCCTTGCGGACGAGGTCGGCCTTGGAAAAACCATTGAAGCAGGGCTGATTTTAAAGTACCTTATTAAAAAAGGGGCAAAGCGTATATTAATTGCAATGCCTCCTTCTTTGCGTAAACAATGGCAGGACGAATTATCCGAAAAATTTTTGATAAGTGCGGAGATACCTGAAAGCAAGTATTCCGTCCAGCGCCGGGATGAAGATCATTGGAAATCCCTTGTCAAAAGAGACGATGCACTTGTTGTAATCACCTCGTATAACTTTGCTCCATGGTTTATCAAAAAGTTTTACGATGTCAAGTGGGATTGTTTTGTCTTTGATGAAGCCCATCGTCTTCGTAATTTTGGTAACGGTGCAAAAATGCCAAAAGCAATTTTTGATACAACCAGATATGTACCCAAAGTAATGTTGACCGCAACTCCGCTCCAGAACAACTTACGTGAGCTTTTTGCATTATCACAGTACATAGATGAACGAATATTTGTGAATGAAAAAGTTTTTGAAGAAATGTATGTCAGGCCCGAAGATTATAAGGGTCTGAGGGAAACAATAACACCGATACTGCATCGTACTCTTCGTAAAGAAGTCGGTGAATATATGTACTTCAGCAAACGTGATTGTATGCTGGTAGACTTTAAACTGAGCCGTGATGAAGCTGTTCTTTATCAGCTTGCAAACGATTATTTACAACGTCCTGTTTTGTATGCAGTTTCTTCCCGGAATAATGCACTGGTTAAAATGGTTGTCCGCAAACTCCTTGCATCTTCAAGCTATGCGGTTATCGAAACTTTTGAGGTATTGCGGGAAAGACTTAAAATATTAAAACAGAACACCCGTGCAGAAAAAGCAGATATCAGCTTAAAATCTTTTTTTAGTCTTATTGATGATGAAGATGACAACTCTACCGGGGACGATATCGAAGAAGATATTGAACAAATCGAGCGTGAACGTTACCGGACAGAAATAGACAATGAACTTTCCGCAATAAATGACATAATCAAAATGGCAGCCCAAATTAAGTCAAATGCCAAGATAGAAGCTGTTAAAGAAGCGGTTACCTTCGCGTTTGAGTATCACCGGGAAAATAAATTGCCCGAAAAAGCGCTTATATTTACCGAATCCAAACGGACTCAGCGTTATATAGTCGAAGCCCTGACTGCAGCAGGTTTTGAAGGTATAATCATTTTCAATGGCGAAATGAACGACCCTGAAACCAAAAAGATGTATAACGCCTGGAAAGCGCGTAATCCCGGGCGTGTAACCAACACCCCTGGTATAGATTTAAAACAGGCCATAATTGAACAGTTCCAGTATGAAGCTAAAATATTAATTGCAACAGATGTAGCAAGCGAAGGCTTGAATCTGCAGTTTTGTGATACCGTAATAAACTATGATCTTCCCTGGAATCCGATGAAAATTGAACAGCGTATAGGCCGTTGCCATCGTTTCGGACAAACCCGTGATGTATGGGTATACAATTTACTCAACAGGGAAAATGCGGCAGATGCCCGTGTGTATGAAATACTTGACCAGAAATTCAATCTGTTTAAAGGTGTATTCGGTGCAAGTGATGAAGCCCTGGGATTACTCGAATCCGGTACAAATTTTGAAAAGAAAATATTGGAAATTTATGAGCATTGCAGGACGGCAGCAGAGTTCAGGCAGGAGTTTAACCGGCTGGAGCGTGAGATAACGGCAAAACGCAGTAAAAAAGCCAATGAATTAAAACATATACTTATGTCAGTAAGCAGTGACGAGCAGAAAATACACCTTGCAAAAACCGCAGAAATGATAAAAAACTATGTAGGGAATACGGAACAATGGTCAAAAATAGCCGGGAACATAAAGCCGGTGTACAATACTATATTAAAGATCCAGAATAAAAATATTAGTTTTAATAAACCGGCTTCTGAGCACGGGTATATTTTTATCGGAGCTTTTCTCAAAAAAGAGCTGTCAGAGTTTATTACGGTATCACAAAACTGCAGATTCAAGCCTTCGCTTGCTACATCTGTTGCAATTAATATTTTAGCTTCATACTGGAACTGTTCAATTATGTCCTGTTTTGTATGCAGTTTCTTCCCGGAATAATGCACTGGTTAAAATGGTTGTCCGCAAACTCCTTGCATCTTCAAGCTATGCGGTTATCGAAACTTTTGAGGTATTGCGGGAAAGACTTAAAATATTAAAACAGAACACCCGTGCAGAAAAAGCAGATATCAGCTTAAAATCTTTTTTTAGTCTTATTGATGATGAAGATGACAACTCTACCGGGGACGATATCGAAGAAGATATTGAACAAATCGAGCGTGAACGTTACCGGACAGAAATAGACAATGAACTTTCCGCAATAAATGACATAATCAAAATGGCAGCCCAAATTAAGTCAAATGCCAAGATAGAAGCTGTTAAAGAAGCGGTTACCTTCGCGTTTGAGTATCACCGGGAAAATAAATTGCCCGAAAAAGCGCTTATATTTACCGAATCCAAACGGACTCAGCGTTATATAGTCGAAGCCCTGACTGCAGCAGGTTTTGAAGGTATAATCATTTTCAATGGCGAAATGAACGACCCTGAAACCAAAAAGATGTATAACGCCTGGAAAGCGCGTAATCCCGGGCGTGTAACCAACACCCCTGGTATAGATTTAAAACAGGCCATAATTGAACAGTTCCAGTATGAAGCTAAAATATTAATTGCAACAGATGTAGCAAGCGAAGGCTTGAATCTGCAGTTTTGTGATACCGTAATAAACTATGATCTTCCCTGGAATCCGATGAAAATTGAACAGCGTATAGGCCGTTGCCATCGTTTCGGACAAACCCGTGATGTATGGGTATACAATTTACTCAACAGGGAAAATGCGGCAGATGCCCGTGTGTATGAAATACTTGACCAGAAATTCAATCTGTTTAAAGGTGTATTCGGTGCAAGTGATGAAGCCCTGGGATTACTCGAATCCGGTACAAATTTTGAAAAGAAAATATTGGAAATTTATGAGCATTGCAGGACGGCAGCAGAGTTCAGGCAGGAGTTTAACCGGCTGGAGCGTGAGATAACGGCAAAACGCAGTAAAAAAGCCAATGAATTAAAACATATACTTATGTCAGTAAGCAGTGACGAGCAGAAAATACACCTTGCAAAAACCGCAGAAATGATAAAAAACTATGTAGGGAATACGGAACAATGGTCAAAAATAGCCGGGAACATAAAGCCGGTGTACAATACTATATTAAAGATCCAGAATAAAAATATTAGTTTTAATAAACCGGCTTCTGAGCACGGGTATATTTTTATCGGAGCTTTTCTCAAAAAAGAGCTGTCAGAGTTTATAGCCCCGATTCTTATCGCCTTTGATGAAACCGGAAAGATGCTTGATCTTAAAAAGAACGATATTCTTATGACCTTTAAGGATATCCCTGAAGATTATTTCATTGCAGAAGAAATCAGTGAACCGGAAGCCAAGCTCTTTAATACCTGCCATGATTTAATCATACCAAAAATGATGGAAGAATATAAAAAGCAAAACAAGCCAATCATGGACCAGAACGATAAACGAATCAAAAATTGGCTGGAAAATCAGCGTGGTCAGTACAAAGCAGATTCTGATGAATTGCGTCAGCAGATAAGTGCATTGAAAATTCAGAAAAACACTTCAAAACTCTTTCAGGAGAAAATCGACATTCAAAAGAAAATTGACAGAATGGAGAAACAGCTTGGTCAGCGGGATGAGAAATTCCATGATAGTATGATTGATATTGAAAAGCAGGCAGAACAGGAGCGTGAAACATTCGCCGCCCGCTTTGCTTTTGACCCGGTAGTGTTGATAAATCTCGTGGTAAAGTTTTAGGAAGGACGGCAGTTATGCAAAAAAGCGGAAAGCTTGAACTCACCTGGGTGGGTAAATATGAAGAAAATGCTATAGAGCCGAGAATACTCATGGAAGATAAAAGCAAATCTTATGGAGACCCCAATACTGGCAATATGCTCATACATGGGGATAACCTTATAGCGTTAAAAGCATTGGAGCAGGATTTTGCCGGGAAAGTAAAGTGCATATACATTGATCCACCTTACAATGCTGACGCTGCAACGCTATATGAAGATGGCTTGGAACATTCAATATGGCTAGGGCTAATGCGCAACAGATTAAAAATATTAAAGAATTTATTAACAGATGACGGTAGTATATTAGTCCAGATTGATGCCTATGAAATGGCCCACTTAAAACTTTTAATGGACGAAATATTTGTCAGAGAAAATTTTGTTAATATCATTACATGTAAAACAAAAGTAGCAGGTGTTAGTGGAAGTCATTTGGGCAATAGTTTACAAGATAATGTTGAATATATATTATTTTATGCAAAAAATTCGCATGAATTTTCTTTAAATATTGTACCACAAAAACAGCAAGAACTTATGGATTATATTCAAGGGATGGAAGAATTAGGAAAAAGTTGGAAGTATACAAGTGTCATGAAAAGTATTGATAAAGGAAGATATATTTCTGATATTATTGCAGGAAACGGTGATGTAATAAAATTGTATTCCCATAATAAAGTTGAAGTCTGTTCTATAAAAGCAATTGCTGACGAATATTTTAATGGTGATATAAAGATGGCATACTATAAATATATCAATGAAGTTTTCAGAACTACGAATGCGCAAACTTCGATACGTACAAAAGTTATTGAGGCAATAAAAAATATAAGAGGAGAATATTTTAGTATAGAATACATTCCAATAAAAGGAAGAAATGCGGGTAAACTATCTAAATCATTTTACAAAAAAGATAATCTCATAGCATGGTTAAAAGATGTTGTTGTTTCTAAAGGTCAAAGACTATTAAAATTAGATAATATGGGTAATCTGTGGGATGACATTCAATACAATAATTTAACTAAAGAGGGTGATGTCCAGTTTCCTAATGGGAAGAAACCCGAGGCACTTATTTCAAGAATTATTGATATGTGTACAGAAAAAGGTGACCTTGTTCTTGATTCATTCGCTGGTTCAGGTACAACAGGTGCTGTTTCACAGAAAATGGGAAGGCGTTGGATAATAATAGAGCTAGGGGAGCATTGTTATACACATGTCATTCCACGCCTTAAAAAAGTCATAGACGGTAATGATTCTGGTGGCATTACAGATTCTGTGGGCTGGCAGGGCGGTGGCGGTTTCAAATTCTATGAACTTGCTCCATCGCTACTCAAAAAACACCCGAAACTCCCTGTATACCAAATAAACAAATCCTATACCTTTGAAATGCTCTGCGAGGCAATTTGTAAAATAGAGGGTTTTACCTATAAACCGGAAGGCGAAATGCATGGTCATAGCAGCGAACGGCGGTTTATTCACGTTACCAGGGAATTTGTGAGCGGTGATTATATTACCAAAATAATGAAAGAAGTTGGTGAGTATCAGTCGGTATTGATATATGGCATAAAGATTCAATCAGGCCTGCGGCTCCCTGGCAATGTTGAAGTAAAAAAGATTCCGAAAGACCTTCTCAAAAAATGCAACTTTGAAAGCGAGGTGCGGTAATGGACGCTGTAGTTAAGAAAATAACATGGGCAATGAGTCTGAGAGAACCGCAAAGCGAAGCCCTCAACTATTTGCACGATATAATCACTCCCGTTGAATTTAAAACCAATACAAAGTCAGATATTGAAAGGGCTGCAGTAAAGACACAAGCGGAAACTGTTGCTGCAGAAAAATGTGAAAGCAAACAGTCAATCAAGGTTGCTGATGAGTTCTCTTTCCCGTCTTTTTGCTTTGAAATGACTACGGGCATAGGCAAAACCCGCCTTATGGGTGCGTCAATTTATCATCTTTATAAAACAAAGGGATATAAGCACTTCTTTATCCTGGCCCCTGGCGATACTATCTATGGAAAATTAAAAAAGGAAGCCGTCTTTGGTCATCCAAAGTATCTGTTTAAAGGCCTGGAAGCCGAAATGGGCAGACCAAGGATATTTTGCGGTGAGGACTATTTGCAGTACAACCAGTTGGAACTTGAGGAAACCAGAAGCTCAGAAATTCAATTGTTCATTTTTAATATTGGCAAAATATTCACCCGTGGAGATGTAACATTCAAGTTCCACCGGTATCAGGAAACACTCGGAAAGTCCTTTGCGGATATATTGGGAAGTTTTAACGATCTGGTTATCTGTATGGATGAATCCCACAGATATTATGCCCCGGCGTCAATGAAAGCAATCGATTACTTGAAGCCCATACTCGGCCTGGAGTTTACCGCTACGCCGAAACCTGAGACAAAAAACGTCATTTACTCATACGGACTTGAAAAAGGCGCAGGCAAGTTCCTGAAAATCCCTGTTATGAACGGCAGGACAAATATGTCCGGTTATTCGGATACTGACATACAGGAAATGAAATTATCCGATGGTATGCAATTGCACGAAAATCGTAAAAAGGCTATCGCCAAATACTGTACCGAAAACAATGTGCCCTGGGTAAAGCCCATTGTCCTTGTTGCCTGTAAAGACACAGAACACGCAAAGGAAGTTCGTGCTCTTATTGATTCAGACAGCTTCTTTGGGGGACGGTATAACGGAAAGGTTATTGAAATTCATTCAGGAAGCGGGGCATCTGAGGCCGAAGAAAATATAGCAAAATTACTTACGATAGAAAGTAATACAAATCCTGTTGAGATTGTCCTTCACGTCTATAAACTGAAAGAAGGCTGGGATGTAAACAACCTTTTCACAATTATCCCGCTTAATGCCGCAAAAAGCGAAATTCTTGCAATGCAGACAATCGGACGCGGTTTAAGGCTGCCCTTTGGACACATTACCGGTGAAACAGACATAGACACCCTCGACATAGTTGCCCATGACCATTATCGTGAAATAGTTGAAGAATTGAAAGCAAATACCTTCTTCAAAACCCGTGACCTGGACAAGGAAAAAATTGAGCAGACATCACAGGTAACCATTACTCCTGGCTTTGATGATGCTCAGTTGACTTTGTTTGAAAATTTTGTTGCTGAAAATAATATCAGCAAAGCGCAGGACATTTCAGACCCGCTTGTCCAGGAACAACTTTATGCCGCATATTTGAAAGCGGTATCCGGTCAGAAGAAAAAAAATGGCGCCGGAAATGAAGCAGGAGCAGAACCAACACTCTTTGATATGGTTGCCGAAGGTGAGCCGCAATACGGTGGAACAGAAACGGTACAGCAGCCGGACACTTTATCAAAAGAAGTAATTATATTGGACAAAAAAACGTTTACCGACAAATTAAATCATTTAGCAGTAACTTGTATCAGCACCCCGATGATATTGGTACAACCCTCAACAAGCATCGAACTAAAGCCGGTTACCATTACGTGTTCATACAAGAATGGATTTGTAATTGATTCTTCCCGGGTAGAGCGGTATGACGTGGTGAATAATCAACTGCTTGAATCGCTTGATGCCGCCATATTGGAAGACCCGGATCCAACAAATACACTTGCCTGTTTGTTACTGGATAATATCAGCGAATTCGACAGTGAAGACTCGGATTATATACTTGATATTGTTAATCAGTATTTGAATCAAATCGGCGGTACTGCCGGAAACAAACGACAGGTCGTACGAAAGTATGCATCCTTAATCCTGGAGGATATTAAAAAACAGGTGATTAAAGCCATTAAGAGTGATACCCGTATTACTTATAAAGTTCAAAAAGCATTCATAACCTTCGGGAAGCAGGTAAAAGTCATAAAAGCAGATGGTGAAGTAAACCTGCATACACAGGTGAGCGACAAGAAGGACATACGCCGCTATGTATTTACCGGCTATAAAAAGTCGTATTATGACAAATACGGCTTTGACAGCGATGCCGAAAGAAGATTTGCTCTTGTTCTTGAAAATGACAATAAAGTTCTCCGGTGGATTAAACCTCCCCTCAATCAAATGGGAATATATTATGCCGCCGGCCAGCAATATACTCCTGATTTCCTGGTGGAAACAGCGACAGACAAATATATGGTTGAAGTCAAGGCAGATTATGAACTAAAAAATGAATATGTTCTCCTGAAAAAGCATGAAGGCGAGCTTTGGTGTAAATATGCCTCAAAAGAAGATGCTGACAATAAAAAGTGGCATTACAGGCTTATACCTGACACACACATAAATATTGGCGACAGCTTTGCTTCAATTCTTGGGTTTTCTTCAGATGTTATAGATTTGGAGGGTGAATAATATGAGTGACCAGTTTGTTCAAAGTGAAATACGTCAAAAACTAATTGAAGCGCTTCGCACAGACCTTATTGGCCCCCGTAAAGGCGTTGACGAGGTTTTGGAAGAAAATCCTGAATTAAGCTACTTAACCGGAACGCTGCATACTGCCGATGGCACGGATGAAATAGAATTTGATGATCAGGAAGATATTGAACTTGAATCAGGCGACAGTGATTCACTTGGCGAAGAGGATAACGAAGACAAGTATTCAGCAAAATTTAAACAGCAATCCTCGTTAGGCATTAGTTTTTATTTGCCCGAAAGTATTCATTCGTTCAATGTTCATCTTGAGTGGGGAGACTACATTGTTGATAAAAAAGAGGAAGAAGACAAAAACGGCAAGCAAAAGAGCCGCAGGGTATATACAAGACTACACCGGGAGTATGAAATTGAAGCGGCATTTGGACTTGATGAAAAAACCAATGAATATGCCGCAGGAGAACAGGACGAGGGTGTAAAAATAAAGGTTTCTTCTTATGTGTTAAAGAGCGGTTATAAATTATTCTCTGTTTATGCAACAAATTACCGCAATGCCATAGACGAAACAACCAACGGTACAATGTTCCAGACACGGCTTTCCGTTTCTCTTAAAGATGGTGAAGTATTTGTGCCTGAGTATCAGTGCCGCCGTGAGCTTGAAGATGAATATCTTTACGAAAGCCGTCCTGTTTTTGCACGTGGTCACGGCTGTGCCGCTGATTGGAAATTAAATGAAAGCGGGAATGCAGTTAACATTTTCTCGGAATTTATCCCTGAACATGAAATACCCAATGTAAGCCCTAACCTTGATGGATTCACCAAAGGCTGCTTTTCAATGCTCGAATTTTCAAAATCAAAAACAAAAGAACAAACCATTGAGCATCTCTCTGTTTTACAAAAAGCTTATGTCTCATGGGTTGATGAACTCTCCCGTAATCCGAAAATGAGCAATCCGCGTTTCGCCGGTGGAAAAGGCGCCGAAATCATAGGTAAATGCAAAGAACAGGCAGAAAGAATATTGTCAGGTATTCGTTTGCTCCAGTCAAATGATAAGGCATATAAGGCATTCTGTTTTATGAATCGTTGTATGTTTATGCAGCGGAGTATTAACAGTTTCTCCAGGCGTTATGGAGCCGGTGTACAGTGCAATCTTCGAGAATATCTTGATACTGACCATAGCGAATGGCGTGCTTTCCAGATTGCATTTATTCTTCTTAATTTGCCATGTATTATTGATTATAACGATAAATACAGGAACAATGTTGACCTGCTCTACTTCCCGACAGGCGGCGGGAAAACAGAGGCTTACCTGGGGTTGATAGCCTTTCTCCTTGGGTACAGGCGGCTGACTGCTGACAGTGAAACTGAATTCAATAAAGATGGCGGTGTAGCAGTTATCCTCCGCTATACCTTGCGCCTTTTAACAACGCAACAGCGTGACAGATTGACAAAAATGATAATTGCTGCGGAAATCTTGAGACGGCAATACTTGCAAAAGGATGGTTCATTCGGAGCAACACCGTTCTCTATTGGATTTTATGTCGGTGGCGCTGTAACTCCAAATCGATTTTCTGAGTTTAAAAATGACGATGATGACCCTGGTAAGTTTAAGAGAATGGTTGGACAACTTAACAGGCAGCTCATTACGTGCCCCTATTGCGGAAAACCCTTGTCAAACAATAACTTTCACGTTGATTTGGATGCAGAAAGTATTGATATTTATTGTTCTGACAAAAACTGTTACTTTTTTGAGTACAATGATGAAAGAATCCCGATACCGGTATATCTGGTAGACGAACAAATATACCGGAAATGTCCGTCTGTTGTTATTGCGACCGTGGATAAATTTGCACGCTTGCCCTGGGATGTTGCCTGTAATGCTCTTTTTGGCAGAGTAGACAGGTATTGTCCTCGTCATGGCTATATTGCTATCGGGAAAGAACATGAAGGCAGACATAATCAAAGTAAAACAAATGGATTACCGGCGACAATAACACAGCAGGTCAAACCTTTTTACCCGCCTGAACTTATTGTACAGGATGAGTTACACTTGATAACCGGGCCGCTTGGAACCATATATGGTGCATATGAGGCTGCTATCGAAGAATTATGCTCAATTTCCAGGGAAGGCATAAAAATACTGCCAAAGTACATTGCATCTACAGCCACTATCAGCAATGCCGATGAGCAGATACGCTGTTTGTATGGACGAACTGAAACAGCCATGTTCCCGCCGGGAGGGTTGGATATCAGAGACAGTTTTTTCACACGGGAAATTCCTGTTGAGCAGTCTCCATTCAGGAAATATTGCGGGATAGCCGCAAGCGGAAAATCAGTCAAAACCACATTACTCCGCGTTTACGCCATACTTATACAAACCGCCCTGCATCTGTCGGAGCAGCCGGAATACAAAGACTTGATTGACCCGTATTATACGCTAATCGGATATTTCAACAGTATCCGTGAATTAGGCGGTACGGTTCGACTGTTACAGGACGACATTCCGAAGCGCCAGAAATGGATTGTGAAACACTACAACCAGAGCAATATAAGATATTTCACTTATAAAGAAGTAACCTCCCGTATGACCTCCGATAAAATAGCAGGTTTATTAAAAGAGCTTGAAAGTACTATAGTCAACAAAACCAAAGGAATGGATAAAAAAGATGACAATTTTCTTGATGTTGCTATAGCCACAAATATGATTTCGGTAGGTTTGGATATAGACCGTCTTGGCCTGATGTGTGTCCTTGGTCAACCGAAGCAAAGTTCAGAATATATTCAGACAACAAGCCGTATCGGGCGTGCACATCCGGGTCTTGTTGTAACAGTTTACAATCCGTACAGACCCCGGGACCTTTCGCACTATGAAAATTTCAAGGGCTATCATTCCCATATCTATCGTTTTGTTGAGGGGACTTCTGCGACCCCGTTCTCTGCTCGTGCCCGCGACAGGGTTCTTCATGCACTTTTTATTGCACTATCCAGGTTACAGATAGAGGCACTTGCGGAAAATTCTTCAGCCGCAGTTATAGACACCATACCCAAAGCAGAAATTGACGTTATTATAAATAAAATTTCAGCGCGGGTAACTAAAGTCGCACCAAAACTAAAACCAGAGGTAATAACAGAAATAACGGAGTTTATTGATACCTGGAAGACCTGTAATCAGGTCAATGCTTTACCACTCTATTACTATATCCAGAATACCAAAATAGGTTCGCGATTAATGAACTATTACGGAGAACTATGCAGCAGAAACGAAAAGCCCACACTTAATTCCATGCGGGAAGTAGAAAATACATCGACGCTCTACTATTACACGGAGGTCTGATTTAATGAGTAAACGGTTTAACCCCAACAAAATCGGTGACATACGACCGAATCAGTTAATAACAACTTTTGGTCCCGGCGCCATATTGGATGCCGTAAAGGATTCTGTTACGGTACTCGATACTGCATACTGGAAAAACACTGGAACACCTATTTATGATTCCCGCCTTGCATCCTATTTTGGCGTAGATCACTTCTGCCCGCCAAGAACAAGTTACGATATTGACTTACCGGTTGTTTCGTTTCCAAATTATCACGTCTGTTCAAATACCAAATGCAATCGTTTGTTCGACATACATGAAAAATTCAATATTGACACATACAATCGTCAGGGTCCGACCTGCCCGGATTGCGGATTTCGTGCTTATCCTGCAAGGTTTGTCATTGCTTGTAAAGACGGACACCTGGATGATTTCCCGTGGCGCTGGTGGGCACATAAAGGTGCCACTGGCTGCAATAAAAAATTAAAGCTTTATTCCACAGGGGAAACATCCACTTTGGCTGAAATGATCGTGGAGTGTGAATGTGGTAAAGCAAGACGCTCTATGTCCGGTGCTACTGACCGGTTGAATTTCAGTGAATATGGATATACCTGTACCGGACATCATCCCCATAAGCCAAATAGTCATAATGAAAAATGTGGTTGCAAAGATATTTTTCCTTCCCAGCGCGGTGCAACAAATATCTACTTTCCTGTACTAAGGAGTGCAATTTCCATACCTCCCTGGACAAACCCTTTATACCTGCTTCTTGATGAACATTGGCTTCGTTTATGCGAATACGAAAACGATTTTGGCGAGACAGGAGTAAATAAAATTTATGAAAATTACTTTACGTCTTTCCCTCGTGACGAGTTCAATACAGCAGTAAATAACAGAAAAAAGAAAATTAAAGAGTTTATTGAAATCAAAGAGATGGAATACGCCGCATTTACACACCATGCAGACCCCACATACAAAAAGGATGTGAAGTATTTTAAGGCAAAAGAAGAACTTCTCCCTTCTTATCTGGAAAAATACTTCTCCCGCCTGATAATGATTGAGCGGCTTCGGGAAGTAATGGTACTACAGGGATTTATGCGCATAGACCCGCCTGAACCTGAAGCAGACAATTTAAAGAACATGATTAAATTGAATACCAAAAAGCCGGATTCATGGCTCCCCGGAGTAGAGATACACGGCGAAGGTATCTTTATTGAATTCAATAAGGATGCTGTTTCAAAATGGTTATCTATACCCGCAGTGAAGAAAATTTCATCACAGTATAAAGAATTCTTTGAAAGATATTCAACATCACGCGGTTGGGAAAATATGAAAGAGCGCAATGGGGAATACGTTCTGTTGCATACCTTTGCCCATCTTATTATTAAGGAAATGTCCTTGCAATCTGGTTATTCATCTACTGCCATTCGTGAAAGGATATACAGCAGTTCTTCAATGTGTGGCGTTCTGTTTTATACCGGAAGTTCAGATAAAGAAGGTTCACTCGGAGGTTTGGTAGAACTTGGCGAAGAATCAAAATTCAGAAAACTAATTAAGGCTGCCATTGAAAACGCGCTTCTTTGTACGACTGACCCTGAATGTTCAAACAGCCATATTGATCCTGACAATCTCAACGGTTCAGCCTGCCACTCTTGCTGTATGATTGCCGAAACGGCTTGCGAAAATGGTAACCGTTTGCTTGACAGAAGTTTAATCGTCCCCCTCGACGGAAAAGAGGAATTAAGCTACTTCAAAGATATGGTAGGAGAATTATGCGGAATCAGTCTTTAACAATTGATATATTAGCTGATGAACTTCGTAATTTGCTTCTGGACAGTGAAAAAATCACAGAAGGCATTAGCTTAATAAAACATGAGTTCCCTGGCTTTTCTGATGATGATGCGTTAAAAGTTTACCAGCTTGCAGCAGCGCTTAATCGCAAACCATCAGAAGAAACCATCGAAATTGTTTCTACAACGCCTGTCTCTTTCCTGGCAAAGACCCGCAAAACAAGACCTGTTATAGAAGAATTACTTAATAGTGCTGAAAACAGTATTTTGCTTACAGGGTACTCAATCTCTGATTATTTTGACAATTTTATGAAACTGATAAATATTAAAAGCAAGCAGGGTGTAGTTGTTGAATTATTTGTAAATAAATATGAACAAGTACAGCCAGTATTATCTGATATAATACATACGAATCGCCGGTATTTTAAAGTCTATGAATATTCAGGAAAAACCGACGATAAAATGGCAGCATTACACGCAAAGATAATTCTCGTCGACAATCAGAAAATGCTTGTCTCATCTGCCAATCTTTCATACCATGGACTGGATGGTAATATAGAAATCGGAACACTGGTGACATCCAGTAAGAAAGTGTCTCAAGTACTTGAAATATTTTCAGATCTGAAACGTCAGAAAATATTTACCCTGATAAGTTAAAAAATAGTATCATGGATGTATTAAATAAAGAGCAGCGACATTACAATATGTCCCAAATACGTTCCGGTAATACCAAGCCGGAAATTATTGTACGAAAGTACTTATGGAAGAATGGGTTCAGATACCGGCTGCATCGAAAAGACCTTCCGGGAAAACCTGATATTGTTCTCTCCAAATACCAGACAGTTATCTTTGTTAACGGATGTTTTTGGCACATGCATAAGTGTAAAAATTTTTTTATGCCTGCCACCAATACAGACTTTTGGCGTGAAAAGCTGTCAGCTAACAAACTGCGGGATAAAAAGAATTATCAAAAACTGAAAAAAATGGGTTGGCACGTAATTACTATTTGGGAATGCAGACTCAATTCAAAAAAGGAACAATTACTGCAAAAAATATGTAATGAATTAACCGCTTTACTTCAATGAAAAATTAAAAAATTATTATCTGGATACTATGAAAATAGGGGAGAAGTCTCTCCCCCCGCTCCAGCCTTCCCGCATTATCCTGGGGTTTGCTTTGCAAACTCCTAAAAGACTTTTCGCGTAAGCGGCAAGTCTTACGCTTCCCCTCTCTGCGGGGGAAACCCCCGCAACGCCCCCCATAGTAGGAAGAAACTACTGTGCAGTTTCTAAATCATTTACCTTCGCAAACTGCCGCATTTTTCGGCTCTAATGGGGTATTTATTCCGTAAAACCCCTTGTCACACTTTTTGCCAATGCGCCCGGTGAGCGGGCGCGCAAAAAGTGCGCCAACCCTCCGCTACGCTCCGGGTGCGGGGCATGGTTCATTGGCACATAGCTACACTTATCTGCTCCAAGCACAAGAGAATTAAGACTAACGTAAGCGGTAAATATCTCCCGTAGGGCGTTAGGGCCGATGGGTAAGTGTTTTTCCCCCCGGGGGTGAGCCAGGGGGGAGGGGCTTGTGAGCCCCCCTGGCCCACCCCCTCAATAGGGGGAAAAACAAAGGGGCGGGGGTCTCATGGTTTGCCTAGCTCAAGCCATATTTGCCCGTTTACCTATCGGGTTTTTCAGGAGGTATACAAAAATGTATACCATGTCAAATCAAAAGCGGTTTTATTCGCCGCAGTTTTCTGCCCTTGCCGCCGTATCTGTCCGCCGCCTTGCCTGGGCTATGGGTAAATCCATGCCCGCAGCCGTGGATCTCATGGTCAAGCTCTTGCCCTCCCTTGTGGACCCGTCAAAAGTCTGCCTGTCCTGCAAGGACAACACCAAATGCCAGGGCTGCATATTCTGCAGCACGCTCACCCAGGAAGAAAAAGCCGCATTGTTAGCGGCTTTATAAACAAACACTGCCCCCGGTTCGCCGGGGGTATTGGAGGCATCATGCAAACCGTTTATCAGGTATTCGCCCAAGTCTACCCGGCACAATGTAACCGGGTAATAGTCCATACCAATATTTTTCAGGAAGAAGCGCCGGAACTTCCCGCCGCTTATCTTAAAAGGTCAGGTAATTTCTACACCTTGCGCCGCTGGTTCCTCACCCAGGAAAAGGCAATGGATTTTGCCGCCTATCTCGAACTTACCTTTTCAAAAGGCCCCGCCAAAAACCCCATACTCGACGGCGGCCAGCTCGATCTATTTCAGGAGGTATCAAAATGAATTACTTTAAACATTGCCAGTCAGTAGAAGAAGCAAAAAAACGCTACCGGGAA
>BNUU01000026.1 GCA_025997595.1 Spirochaetia bacterium
ATAAACCGGTAGATATCCATGGGAATCCCTCTGCCCTTAAGACTACCCCAGCCTGCGGCGGTCGTCAACAAGTCCCCTGCAACCGTGGTTCCCCTCAGTCACAGACACGGCGGCGGGAGGGCGGCGCATTGCCGCTTCCATCGCCCGTCCTCAAAACGGCGAACATGGGTTCGCCGTTTTTGCGGGTTCGCGATGTTCAGCGGCAACGCGCCGCCCTCCCGCCGCCTGCCCGTGATTGTTTTACCATAGGTAAGCGTGCCCATAACAAACTCCGGTTGCAGGGGGCTGGGGCCTCGACTGGTAATGAATATTTTGAATAAACTTTATTTTACCCCTTGACAATACAAAATTTCAGTGATATATTCTTGTTCATGAGAGAATTCACTTATAAGGGGTATGTTCGTGAAAGAACCGATTAAATGGGCAAAAAATGAGATGCCCAAAACCGATTGTTCCGCATCCTTAAGCCTTATGACCGCCGCCGAGATGGAAAAGGCCCACCGCTTTCACCAAAGTGTGCCCCGATATGCGGAAACCCCGCTGACAAATCTGTCCCACCTGGCCGCTTACTTCGGCGTAAAGGGAATCTTCATTAAGGATGAGTCCTTCCGCTTCGATCTCAACGCCTTTAAGGTACTGGGGGGGTCCTACGCCATTGCCAAATACATCGCGCAGCGGCTGGGGAAGGATATCTCCGAAATCAGCTACGACACCCTGGTTTCCGATGAAACAAAGAAAAAGCTGGGGGACATCACCTTTTATACCGCCACCGACGGGAACCACGGCCGGGGAGTGGCCTGGGCGGCGAACAAGCTGCGCCAAAAATCGGTGGTGCTCATGCCCAAGGGCTCATCCCGGACGCGGCTGCAGAACATCCTCAAGGAAGGGGCCGAGGCCGCCATCACCGACATGAATTACGATGATGCGGTACGGCTGGCAAACAAGCGGGCAGCAGAGGACCCCAACGGCGTCATGGTCCAGGATACCGCCTGGGAAGGCTACGAGGAGATCCCCGGCTGGATCATGCAGGGCTACGGCTCCATGTCCTTTGAAACCTTTGAGCAGTTACAGGCCGCCGGGGTGAAACGGCCCACCCATATTTTTGTCCAGGCCGGGGTCGGGTCCCTGGCAGGATCGGTGGTAGGATACTTCGCCAACCTCTTTCCCGACAACCCGCCGGTCATGTCGGTGGTTGAAGCCTCCGTTGCGGACTGTTTGTACATTTCCTGCCTGGCGGGGAAGCTCGTGGGGGTCAAGGGCGATTTGAGTACGATTATGGCGGGGCTTGCCTGCGGGGAGGGCAACACCATCTCCTGGGAGATACTGAAAAACCACGCGAGCTTCTTTGTCTCCGCACCGGACTGGGTTGCCGCCCGGGGTATGCGGGTGCTGGCGGTGCCCCTCAAGGGTGATGAAACGGTCATCTCCGGGGAATCCGGGGCGGTAACCGCGGGGATCCTCTTTACCCTGCTCCGGAACGAGGAATACCGGGGTTTCCGGGATGCTTTGGGGATCAACGCCGATTCGGTGGTACTTCTTTTCAGCACCGAGGGCAACACGGACCCGGAACGGTTCCGGGACGCGGTCTGGGACGGGGAGTTCCCCAGCGGATAAATTATAGAAGAATTTTAACCACGAACAGCACGAACAACACGAACCAAATGAATTTTTCGTGTTTTTCGTGAGGTTCGTGAGGTTCGTGGTTAATAAATATTTATTTTGGAGGAAACTATATGCTGGATTTTGCGGCGATTAAGAAGGCGGCGGAGGGGTATCAGGCCGACATGACCCGGTTCCTGCGGGATGTGGTGCGACTTCCCGGCGAGAGCTGCGGTGAAAAGGAAACGGCGGCCCGGATTGTGGCGGAGATGAAAAAGGTCGGCTTTGACGAGGCCGGTATCGACAAGATGGGCAACGTCATCGGGTACATGGGCACGGGCAAGACCCTCATCGCCTTTGACGGCCACATCGACACCGTGGGGGTGGGCAACCGGGACAACTGGAACTTCGATCCCTTCGAGGGCTACGAGACCGACACGGAGATCGGCGGCCGGGGAACCTCGGATCAGCTCGGCGGGCCGGTATCTGCGGTATACGCGGCGAAGATCATGAAGGACCTGGGGCTCCTCAATGACAAGTACCGCGTCATGGTGACAGGCACCGTTCAGGAAGAGGACTGCGACGGCCTCTGCTGGGAGTACATCATCAAGGAAGAGGGGATCAAGCCTGAGTTCGTGGTGATCACCGAGCCCACCAACGGCAACATCTACCGGGGCCAGCGGGGGCGCATGGAGATCCGGGTCGAGGTGCAGGGTATTTCCTGTCACGGCTCCGCCCCCGAGCGCGGGGACAACGCCATCTACAAGATGGGGGAGATCATCGGCGAGGTGAAGGAACTCAACAACCGGCTCAAGGACGACCCCTTCCTCGGCAAGGGTACCCTGGCGGTTTCCCAGATCTACTTCAGCTCCCCCTCCCGCTGCGCGGTGGCGGACATGTGCGCCATCTCCATTGACCGCCGCATGACCTTCGGCGAAACCTACGAGACCTGCATTGCCGAGATTCAGGCGCTGCCTGCGGTGAAGAAGTACCAGGCGGTAGTTTCGATGTACAAGTACGACCGCCCCAGCTACACCGGTGTGGTCTACCCCATCGACTGCTTCTTCCCCACCTGGGTCATCCCCGAAGACGCCCCGGCAACCAAGGCGATGGTGAAGGCCTACGAGGGCATGTACGGCAAGCCCAAGGTTGACAAGTGGACCTTCTCCACCAACGGCGTCGCCGTTATGGGACGGAACAATATTCCCTGCATCGGCTTCGGCCCCGGCAAGGAAGAGGAGGCCCACGCCCCCAACGAAAAGACCTGGAAGGCGGATTTGGTGCGCTGCGCTGCGGTATATGCGGCACTGCCCTCGATTTATACGGAGAACAAATAAAATGGCGCCTGGCACCATAGCGTATACTTAACGGAAAACCGAAGAAAATGAACCACTAACCACACGAAAAACACGAAAGCGGACTACCAAATCTTGTCTTTTTGTTTGTGGGGTTCGCGTGGTTCGTGGTTAAATTCTTCTTAGGTGTATGCATATGGTGCCTGGCACCTATTAGATTACAAGGAGTTTTATTATGGCGTATATCAATCAGTACACAAGCAGGCTGGACAATCTTAATTTTAAAGGTATGTTCGGGAACGATTTTTTCCTGACCTGGGAAAAATCCTATGACGAAATTCTCGCTACCTACACGGTGGCGGACGCCCTGCGCTGGCTGCGGGAAAACAATATCTCTACGAAGATATTCGACAGCGGCCTGGGGATTTCACTGTTCCGGGACAACTCAACCCGGACGCGGTTCAGCTTCGGCTCGGCCTGTAACCTGCTCGGCCTTGAGGTGCAGGACCTGGACGAGGGGAAATCCCAGATCGCCCACGGGGAAACCGTGCGGGAAACGGCCAACATGGTTTCCTTTATGGCGGACGTGATCGGCATCCGGGATGACATGTACATCGGCAAGGGGAATACCTACATGCGGGAAGTGGCTGCTTCCGTGCGGGACGGGTTCAACGACGGGAACCTGGAGCAGTGTCCCACACTGGTCAATCTCCAGTGCGACATCGATCATCCCACCCAGAGCATGGCGGACATGAACCACATCATCCACCACTTCGGGGGCATCGACAAACTCAAGGGCAAAAAGGTTGCCATGACCTGGGCCTATTCGCCTTCTTACGGGAAGCCCCTCTCGGTGCCCCAGGGGGTCATCGGCCTGATGACCCGCTTTGGTATGGAGGTGTCCCTGGCCCACCCCGAAGGCTACGAGGTTATGCCCGATGTTGAGGCGGTGGCCCGGAAAAACGCCCTTTTGTCCGGCGGTAAATTCACCAAAACCAATTCAATGGCGGAAGCCTTCAAGGATGCGGACATCGTGTACCCCAAGAGCTGGGCGCCCTTCGCGGCGATGGAGAAGCGGACGAACCTTTACGGCAACAACGACTTCGACGGCATCAAGGCCCTGGAAAAGGAACTGCTGGCCCAGAACGCCAATCATAAAGATTGGGAATGCACGGAAAAGCTGATGCAGTCTACCCGTGACGGTAAGGCCCTGTATCTCCACTGTCTCCCGGCGGACATTTCCGGTGTAAGCTGCAAAGAAGGGGAAGTCGCGGCTTCCGTGTTCGACCGCTACCGCCTTCCCCTTTACAAGCAGGCAAGCCACAAGCCCTACATCATCGCGGCCATGATCTTCCTGAGCAAGGTTAAGTGCCCCCAGGAAACCCTTGCCCACCTGGCGGAACGGAACAATCCCCGTTTCTTCGGATAAAGAAAAAAACCACGAACCACAAAACGACACGAACTTGTTGTTGCCTTTTTTATATTTTTTTTCGTGTGGTTTGTGTGGTTCGTGGTAAAAAGGAGATGGAAATGAAAAAACGTATCGTTATTGCCCTGGGGGGTAATGCCCTTGGGGAGAATTTGAAGGAACAGATGATCGCCGTTACCGGTACCGTAAAGGCGATTGCCGACCTGGTTGAACAGGGGCACGAAATTGTGATTGTCCACGGCAACGGCCCCCAGGTGGGGATGATCGAGACCGCCTTCGAGACCGCCGCCAAGGCGGACCGGCACTTCCCGATACTGCCCATGAGTGTCTGTGTGGCCATGAGCCAGGGTTACATCGGCTACGATTTACAGAACATGCTGCAGATGGAACTGGGTAACCGCCATCTGTCCATTCCGGTGGCGACCATCATCACCCAGGTAGAGGTGGACCCCAAGGACAGGGCCTTCGAGAATCCCTCCAAGCCCATCGGCGGCTTTATGACCAGGGATGAGGCGGAGATTCTGAAATCCAGGGGTATACCGGTGATGGAGGATGCGGGCCGGGGCTGGCGGCAGGTGGTAGCCTCCCCCAAGCCGGTGAACATCCTGGAGGCGGCGACCATCAAGGCCCTGCTCGCGGCGGGGCAGATCCCCATCGCGGCGGGGGGCGGCGGCATTCCCGTGGCCCTCAAAGACGGCCAGTACCGGGGCATGAGCGCGGTTATCGACAAGGATTTTTCCGCGGCAAAGCTGGCGGAGCTTATCGACGCGGATATGCTGATCATCCTGACGGCGGTGGAAAAGGTGGCGGTCAACTTCGGCAAGCCGGATCAGAAGTGGCTGGACACCCTCACCCTTGCGGAGGCGGAAAAGTACATCGGGGAGAACCAGTTTGCCAAGGGCTCCATGCTGCCCAAGGTTCAGGCTGCGGTCATGTTTGTTTCGCGGGCCTCAAAACCCGGCGCGCCCCGGCAGGCCTTGATCACCATGCTATCCAAAGCGAAGGAAGGGATAGAAGGTAAAACCGGAACCGTCATTACAAAATGATTTACCGGGCGGCTTGAGTCGGCTTAGGCAGGAACCTCACGTTCATAAGGAAGGATCGTATGGAAAACACGGAATCTAAACCGGCGAAAAGCAGACTTACCAGTCCGCACGGCAGAAATTTGATTTATCAGCTGGATGGGCGGCCGCCCCTGGGTATTGCCTTTCCGCTGGGGCTTCAGCATGTGCTCTCGATGTTTATCGGGAACCTGGCTCCGGTGCTGGTACTGTCGGGGATCATAGTTAATGGGAACCCGGTGATAAGCGCCGCCCAGCGGGTCTTGATGGTGCAGTGCGCCATGTTCGCCTCGGGGATGACCACCCTGGTGCAGCTCTACCCCCTCAAACTGGGCAAGTCGTACCAGATTGGCGCGGGGCTTCCCATTGTGATGGGGACCGCCTTCGCCTTTGTGCCCACCATGCGGACCCTGGTGGCCCAGTACGGGATCAACGCCCTGCTGGGGGCCATCATCGTAGCCAGCCTTGTGGAAGTGATCATGGGCTTTTTTATTAAGCCCCTCAAAAAATTCTTTCCCCCCCTGGTCATCGGCGCGGTGCTCATCACCATCGGACTGCATCTGCTGCCGGTGGGGGTACAGTATTTTGCGGGCGGCGCGGGAGCGGAAGCGGCGGCGGCGGCAAAAGCGGTGGGGAGTACCACCTATAACGCAGCCCTGGCTGCCCAGTACGGCTCCTGGCAGAACCTGCTTATCGGCGGATCGGTCTTTTTGGTTATCATGTGCCTGCAGCGTTTTGCCAGGGGGATGCTTAAGATCTCTGCGATTTTGATCGGCATCATCGTAGGGTATGTCCTGGCCATCATCCTGGGGCAGGTTAACTTCGCCCAGGTTGCCACGGCGAAGATCGTATCTGTTCCCATTCCCTTTACCATCACTCCCACCTTCAGCCTGGACGTGATTCTGCCCCTGGCGTTTATCTACGTGGTGTCCGGCCTTGAAACCATGGGGAACATTAACGGGATCACCATGGCGGGTTTTGACCGGGAAGCGACCATAAAGGAAACTTCCGGGGCGGTTATCGCCGATGCCGCAGGTTCCATGTTCGCCGCCGTCTTCAACACCCTGCCGAACACCGCCTTTGGGCAGAACGCCGGTATTGTGGCCATGACCAAGGTCGTGAACAAGTGGTGTATCGCCCTGGGGGCCTTCGTGCTTATCGCGGCGGGGTTCATCCCCAAGATCGGGGCGGTCTTTGCGGCAATGCCCAGTAGCGTCCTGGGGGGCGCGGTGATCACCGTGTTCGCCATGATCATGCTGAATGGTATCAAGCTGCTTGCGAAGGCGGGCTTCTCCGACCGCAACATGCTTATCCTGTCGATCACCTTCGGCGTGGCCTTCGCCGTCGGGGACAACAAGCTCCTGGTCAGCTTTTTGCCCGGGGCGATTCAGTGGGTATTCAAGGACACCACCGTGGCGGTCTGTGTCATTTCGGTGTTAGGGAACATCCTGTTCCCCGCCTCAGGCAGCGATAAGGAGCTGGCGCAAAAGGCCCAGAGGGAAGCGGCGGCGGAAGATCTAAAAGAGTAGTACTATTAAGAGAGGGAGTGTGTCATGAGTGAAATAATGCGGCCTATCCCGTTCGGGGATCTGGTGAAGTGGGCGCAACAGGAATACCGGCAGCAGGGTTCCGTGTTCGGCATACGGAAGGAGAAATTCTATCGGAATAAAACCGGCAGCGGGGTTACCCTTTTGGGGACCAGACTTGCGTCACCTCTGGGGCCTGCGGCGGGACCGAACTCCCAGCTTGCCCAGAATATTCTTGCGGCCTACCTCGCGGGGAGCCGCTTTATTGAACTCAAGACCGTGCAGATAATGGATGGGGAAGAATTGCGGAAGTGCGTCCCCCGTCCCTGCATCAACGCAGAAGACGAAGGCTACAATGTGGAATGGTCCACAGAGTTAACCGTGGGCGAAGCCTTTGGGGAATACGTCAAGGCCTGGTTCCTGCTCCATGTCTTCGGCAAAGAATTTGGCATCTCTGATGCCTGCATCCCGGATAATTGTGATTTTATTTTCAACATGAGCGTGGGCTATAACCTTGAGGGGATTCAGTCGCCAAAGATCGACGGCTACATTGAAGGCATGCGGAACGCGAAAGATTCTGCCGTTTGGAAAGAGTGTTACAGCTATCTTGCGGCACACATTGATTCTTTCCGGCAGTTTAACCAAAAGGATTTGGACGCCGTTAGTAATACTGTTTCATCAAGCATAACCCTCTCAACCCTCCACGGCTGTCCGAGGGAGGAGATCGAAAAGATCGCCGCCTACCTTATCACCAATAAGGGACTGCACACCTACATCAAATGCAACCCCACCCTGCTGGGCTACGAAAAGGCCCGGCGTATTTTAGATGATATGGGCTACGGTTACATCTCCTTTGACGATCATCACTTTAAGGATGATCTCCAGTTCAACGATGCGGTGGATATGATCGGCCGTCTGCAATCTTTGGCAAAGGAAAAAAATGTCGCCTTTGGGGTAAAGCTGACCAACACCTTCCCGGTGGAGATCAAGCGGCAGGAACTTCCCGGACAGGAGATGTACATGTCAGGCCGCGCCCTCTTTCCCCTTTCGATCAATGTGGCGAAGGATCTGTCCGCGGCCTTTAAGGGGGAGCTGCCCATTTCCTATTCCGGAGGGGCGGACTACTTCAACCTGGCGGCGATTCTTGAAACCGGCATACGTCCGGTGACGGTGGCGACCACCGTTCTCAAGCCCGGCGGATATGAACGGATAAACCAGCTTGCCGGTATCGCGGAAAAAATTCTTGACGGAACATCCGACACCCTTTCCGCCGGAGGGCGTGACAGGCCGCCGGAAAGCAATCCTGCGATCAAGGTAGAAGTACTGAACAAACTTGTTGCGACCCTCGGTGAGCAAAAACGGTTTCACAAAGAATACCGTCATACAGGCTTACGAAAGACTGCATCTCCCCTGCCCCTCTTTGACTGCGCCAAGGCTCCCTGCATGGATGGGGGCTGTCCAATCCATCAGCGTATTCCTGAATACCTGGCACAGGTCGCGCAGGAAAATTACCGGGAAGCCTTTAAGATAATCGCCGCGGACAACACCGCCCCTTCGATTACCGGAACCATCTGCGATCACCAGTGCCAGAACAAATGTACCCGGGTCGATTACGAGGACCCACTGGAAATCAGGGAAGCAAAAAAGATCGCCGCCGGAAACGCACAGGAAGCATATATACAGAAACTTACCGCGCCGCCCCTAAAAACAGATAGATCCGTTGCGGTGATAGGCGCGGGTCCTGCGGGCCTGGCCGCCGCAGTATTTCTGCGGAGAAACGGCGTACCCGTCCAGGTCTATGAAAAACGGGACAAGCCCTACGGCATAGTCCGCTATGTGATCCCATCTTTTAGAATTCCCGAAAAGGCCCTGGATCTGGATTATGGCATCGCGGAAAAAATGGGGGTTAAGGTAAGCTTCGGCGCAAAAGAGCATTACTCTGTGGAGGAACTGAAGAAAAAACATACCTTTGTGGTAATTGCCGCCGGGGCCTGGAAGGAAGGCGCTTCTCCGGTAAAGGAGGGGGCGGAAAATGTCGTTGATGCCCTCGCATTTCTGGAAGACTCAAAGAAGTCGAATCTCAAGCTAAAGCTGGGAAAGCATGTGGGGGTAATAGGCGGCGGGGATGTAGCCATGGACTGCGCCCGGGCCGCCAGGCGGAATGCGGGGGTGGAAAAGGTTACTGTCGTGTACCGCCGCACCGTAGAATTCATGCCCGCCCAGAGTGAGGAGCGGGAACTGGCCCTTGAGGACGGCGTGGAAATCCTCGAACTCCACGGCCCCGAAACCTATGTTGACGGCGTCCTCACCTGCGAGGTCATGCGCCTTGCGGACTACGATGAATCCGGGCGGCGGGGCATCACGGGCACGGGGAAGAAAGTAACGCTGCGCTTCGATACCCTCATCGGGGCGGTGGGGGCGCGGGTTGATACGGAACCCTTTGTCAGTAACGGTATCGCCCTTAACAGCAAGGGCTGCCCAAAGGTTAACGGTACAAACGAAAGTTCCGTGGAAAATGTGTACCTGGCCGGCGACTGCAAAGACGGGGCCGCCACGGTGGTCAAAGCCATAGCGGACGGCAAAATCACCGCTGCGGACATACTCCGCAAGCTCGGCCTTTCCGCTGATTTTGCTTCACCCAATGAACCGGTCTGTGCCGCCGCCGGCGCCGCCCTTGGTTTTTCCGAAGCAGTCGGCGTTTCAATCGAAGACCTCTACTTCCGCAAGGGAATCATCGTTGAAGGCCGCAAAGAAAACACCGATGCGTATCGCTGCCTTTCCTGCAACACCCTCTGCGAGATCTGCGCCGATGTCTGCCCCAACCGGGCCAATGTCATGGTTATAGACAAGAACGGCGCCCATCAAATCATTCATATTGATAGAATGTGCAACGAATGCGGTAACTGCGCCGTATTCTGTCCCCATGCGGGAAAGCCCTACCGGGATAAGTTTACGGTATTCAGCAGGGAGGAGGATTTTATCGATAGTGATAATGCCGGGTTCCTCAAGACCGGCGCCGATACCTTTAAGGTGAGGCTGGAAGATAAATCTGTGGTGGATTATCGTAAAGACGCGAAAAGTATTCCCCACTATTATATTTCTCTTATCGACAGTATCGTAAACAGGTATCCTTATCTTTTAGCAGGGTCTGGTATTGAGTAAGAAATGGGAGATGTAAATATGATTTTAATTGGAAACGGAAAAATTATTACCCGTGAAGCCGAACGTCCCTTCATCGATAACGGCGCGGTGGCTATCGAAGGCAAACTGATAAAGGAAGTGGGTGATACCACCGCCTTAAAGGCCAAATACCCCGGCGCCGATTATATTGACGCCAGGGGCAGACTGGTCATGCCGGGCTTTATCAATGCCCATCAGCATTACTACTCCACCTTCGCACGGGGCATGAACCTTGGCGGAAAACCCGCAACAACCTTCGGCGAAATACTCCGGGGACTCTGGTGGCGGCTGGACAAGGAACTGACCCTGGAAGATGTTTACTACAGCTGTATAGGTCCCATGATCGATGAGGTCCGTTCCGGAGTTACCTCGGTTATCGATCACCACGCCAGTCCCTTCGCCGTGGAAGGCAGCCTCTTCAAAATTGCCGAGGCGGCAAAACTCTTTGGTATCCGCAGCAACCTCTGCTACGAAACTTCGGACCGGGACGGCGAAAAGATCGCCGCTGTGGGGATAAAGGAAAACGTCGATTTTGCGAAGTATTGCAAGGCCCGGAACGACGACATGCTGAAGGCCCTCTTCGGCATCCACGCCCAGATGACCATAGGCGAAAAAACTTTGAGCCAATGCATCGAAGCCGCCGCCTCCGCAAACGTGGGCTTTCATATCCATGCCGCCGAAGGTATCGAGGATGTGATCGACGCCCTCTCAAAATACGATATGCGGGTTATCGAACGGCTCTATCACCATAAGGTCCTTTCGGAAAAATCCATCGCGGTCCATTGTATCCATATCACCGCAGAAGAGATGGATATGCTGAAAGAAAGCGGCGCTGCGGTGGTGCACAATCCCCAGTCAAACATGGGGAACGCCGTTGGGGTAAGTCCCGTGCTGGAGATGCTGAAAAAGGGCATCCTCGTCGGCATGGGGACCGACGGCTATACATCGGATATCACCGAGTCCCTCAAGACCGCAGCAATACTGCACAAGCACGCGCTGGCCCTTCCCTCGGCTGCCTGGGCTGAGCCGCACCGGATGCTCTTTGAAAATAACAAGACCATCATGGAGCGTTTCATATCCGGTAAGGTCGGGGCGCTTAAACCGGATCACTATGCGGACATCATCATCGCGGACTACCGGGCGCCCACACCCTTGAATGCAGACACCCTGAACGGCCATGTCCTTTTCGGCCTTTCCGGGCGGCATGTAGACACAACCATCATTAATGGTAAAATCATTATGAAGGAACGGGAACTTATCGGTATTGATGAGGAGGCCCTCCTCGCGAAATCGCGGGAGCTGGCGGAGAAACTCTGGAAACGGATTTAGTATCACTATTAGACGGTGCGGCATTCGCCGTACTAAATCAGGAGTTACATATGAGCAAGGTAATTGAGACAAAAAAAGCCCCCGGTGCTATCGGCCCCTATTCCCAGGGCATTGACGCGGGGACTCAGGTGTTTACCAGTGGGCAGCTGCCGGTAAACATGGCCTCAGGTGAACTTGAAACCGCCGATATCAAACAGGCCACCAGGAATTCCCTGGACAACTGCAAGGCGATTCTGGAAGCGGCCTCTTCATCCCTGGACAAGGTGATAAAGACCACGGTGTTCATGACGGATCTGGCGGATTTTGCCGCAATGAATGAAGTGTATGCGGCCTATTTCCCCGGCAATCCCCCCGCGCGCAGCTGTGTGCAGGTAGCGGCCCTCCCCAGGGGAGCAAAAATCGAAATAGAAATGATCGCCGGTAAATAGGAAATACCGGAATGGGTGAAGCGTATTGTACACTGCGGGTTAACGGACAGGAAGTAAAGGGAAAGACGGAAAAAAAGCTGATAGACTTCCTGCGGATAGACCTGGGCCTCACATCGGTAAAGAACGGCTGCGGCTCCGGGGCCTGCGGGGCCTGTACGGTACTTGCCGACGGCAAGCCCACCCGTTCCTGCGTCCTGCCCCTGGCAAAATTCGCCGGCAAATCGATCCTCACCGTGGAAGGGCTTTCCCAACGGGAGAAGGATGTGTACGCCTTTGCCTTTGCCGAAACCGGGGCGGTGCAATGCGGGTTCTGCATCCCCGGCATGGTGCTCTGCGCCAAGGCCCTGATCGACAGTAATACTAATCCTGTTGATGATGATATCAGAAAGGCTATCCGCACAAACATCTGCCGCTGTACCGGTTACGCAAAGATACGGGACGCTATCAGCTTAGCGGCAAAACTGTTCAGGGAAAACAAGCCCCTGCCGGAACGTGAGTTTACCGGCGCACTGGGGGAGAGCTTTCACCGGGTGGATGCCATCGCAAAAACACTGGGAACAGGAAAGTATGTGGACGATCTTTCCTTTGAGGGGATGCTCCACGCCTCCGCAGTCCGTTCCGCCCATCCCCGCGCACGTGTCTTAAAAATTGACGCAACAGAAGCCCTCGCCCACCCTGACTGTGCGGCGGTCCTTACCGCAAAGGATGTACCGGGGAACATCAAGATAGGCCATCTGGCTTTCATCTCCGATTACAACGTAATGATTCCCGAAGGGGAGATCACCCGCTTCATCAGTGATACTGTTGCCCTGGTGGTGTGTAAAAGCCGGGAAAGCCTTGAAGAAGTAAAGGCATTGGTACATGTGGACTACGAAGTACTGGAACCCCTCACCAGTCCCGCCGCCGCCATGGCAGAGGGCGCGCCCCTCATTCACCAAAAGGAAGGGAACATCCTGTCCCACGAACACCTGGTCCGGGGGGATGCCGATGCGGCGCTGGCAAAATCAAAGTACGTAGTAAGCCGCCACTATTCGACGCCCTTTACCGAGCACGCCTTCATGGAGCCGGAATGCGCCATCGCCGTACCCTCAGGCGCCTTGTGTACCGTTTCCGGTGAAAAACTCCATGCCTCTGTCGGCCCAGGTCCCGCCGTAAGCGACGGGCACGGCGGAACATCAAGCGGTCTTATTGTGGAAGGTGACGATGGTCTGCCATGGCTCACCCTCTATTCGGCCGGGCAAAGTATCTACGATGAACAGCGGGAATGTTCCCGTATGCTGGGGATTCCCCCGGAAAAAATTCATGTGAAGGGACAACTTGTAGGCGGCGGTTTCGGCGGCAAGGAGGACATGAGTGTCCAGCACCACGCATGTCTTGCTGCATGGTGTCTCAGAAAGCCGGTGAAGGTGCTCCTGAGCCGGCAGGAGAGCATCAACCTGCACCCCAAGCGGCACGCCATGGAAATGGACTTTACCACGGGCTGTAACGAAAACGGCATGCTTACGGCGATGAAGGCGATAATCGTTTCCGACACCGGGGCCTACGCAAGCCTGGGCGGGCCGGTGCTGCAGCGGGCCTGCACCCACGCCGCCGGGCCCTACAATTACCAGGTGATCGATATTGACGGCAAGGTGGTGTACACCAACAATCCCCCCGGCGGGGCTTTCCGGGGCTTCGGGGTGTGCCAAAGCTGTTTCGCCACGGAGAGCAACCTCAACCTTCTGGCGGAGATGGCGGGTATCTCCCCCTGGGAGATCCGTTACCGTAACGCACTGCGGCCCGGCAATGTCCTCCCCAACGGGCAGATCGCCGAAGGGGATGTGGAGCTTGAAGCCTGCCTCCTCGCCGTCAAGGACGTATACGAAAAGGCCAGGGCCGCCGGTAAGGCGGTGGGCATCGCCTGTGCCCTCAAAAATTCCGGCATCGGGGTGGGCCTTCCCGACATAGGGCGCTGTATCCTTTCGGTGGAAAAGGGTATCATCCACATCAGGACCAGCGCCGCCTGCATCGGCCAGGGGATGGCAACCGTCACCACCCAAATCACCTGCGAGACCCTCAATATCCCCCCTGCCCTGGTCTTTGCCGAACCGCCGGACACCCGGCGTACCCCCAACTCCGGTACCACCACCGCCTCCCGGCAGACCGTGTTTACCGGGGAGGCGACCCGCCTTGTCGCGCTAAAACTGAAGGAGGCCCTGGACGAAGCCGGCGGCGATCTTTCCAAACTGGAAGGCCGGGAATTCTTCGCCGAGTATTCCGGGGTAACGGACCCCATGGGCAGCGACAAGCCCAATCCCGTAAGCCACGTGGCCTACGGCTACGCCGCCACCGTGGCCATCCTGGACGGCGAGGGCAAAGTGGAAAACATCACCGCCGCCTACGATATCGGCAGGGTGGTGAATCCCCCGGCCGCGGAAGGGCAGATCGAAGGGGGCCTCATCATGGGCATGGGCTATGCCCTCACCGAAGACTTCCCCCTGGAAGGCGGCCGCCCCAAGGCAAAGTACGGAACCCTGGGACTCATCCGTGCCACCGAAGCGCCCCCCATGGATATCATCCTGATTGAACCCCGCGATCCCAGTCCCCTGGCCTACGGCGCCAAGGGCGTAGGGGAGCTTGCCACCATTCCCATCTGCCCTGCAATCGGCGGCGCCTATTACGCCAGGGACGGCAAACTGCGGGACAGGCTGCCCATGGAGGATACCTTTTACCGCAAGGGGAAATAGTGCAATGTATAAATCAGGAGCGTATTATGTCTGAATCCGCAAACCGGCCCCTGCCGGAGATTTTCGATTCCTTCTCCGAGGCCCGCAAACAGGGTTTTATTGCCATGAAAAACCTGAAGGAACAGGGCAAGGGGGTGGTTGGAACCTTTTGCAGCTATGTGCCGGTGGAGCTTTTTTTGGCCGCCGGTCTCATACCGGTGGGGCTCTGTTCCACCAGCGATGAAACCATAGGCGCGGCGGAAAAGGTTCTGCCCCGCAACCTCTGCCCCCTCATTAAGGCTTCCTATGGATTCGCCGCCACCGATAAATGTCCTTACATGTACTTTTCCGATCTCGTGGTCGGTGAAACCACCTGCGACGGGAAACTGAAAATGTATGAACTCCTGGGTAAAATAAAGGATGTTCATGTGATGGAACTTCCCCACAGCCAGGATAAGCCCTCTTCCCGTTCCCTCTGGATGGAAGAAATCAAACTCTTGAAAAAAAAGGTAGAAGAAAAATTCGGCGTAACCATTACAACAGAAAACGTAAGCCGGGCCATAACCGAACGAAACAGGGAACGCTCTCTTTTGAAAAAAGTGTATGAACTGTCGGTGATGAACCCCCCTCCCCTCACCGGATTGCAGCAGCTTCAGATTCTCTTCGGCGCTCAGTACAAATTCGACCACGAAAAAAAAGTACAGGAACTGGAAGAGACCATCAACAGTATTACCAGGGAATACAAAAACGGCTCACAGCCGGCTGCCGCAACACCGCAGCCCCGCATCATTGTAACCGGCTGTCCCATAGGGGGAGCCACGGAAAAATTCACCCGGATTATCGAAGAAAGCGGGGCCGTGGTGGTTGCCTATGAAAACTGCACCGGGGCAAAACAGTTTGACCGGCAGGTTAATGAGTCGGGGGATCCCTACGAGGCCCTCGCCGACTATTACCTTAACATAGGATGCAGCGTGATGAGCCCCAACCCCAACCGGCTTGAACTGCTGGGGCGGCTCTGTACCCAATTCAGGGCGGACGGGGTGCTGGAAATGGTATTGCAGTCCTGTCATACCTATGCCATTGAATCCCATACCATTGGGGAATTTCTTAAGGCCCGTAACATCCCCTTTATGAGCATGGAAACCGATTATTCCGCCGGGGACACGGAGCAGCTTAAACTCCGTATAGCCGCCTTTATCGAGATGCTGTAGGCTGGGATCTCCAGCAGGAGATTTAGGTGTCACAAAAAAAGATAGCTGCGGGGATCGATATCGGCGCCCTGGGAACAAAGACGGTCATTTTTGCCGACGGGGAGATCCTCGGTTCAAGTATTATCCGGACCGGGATCGATGTCATTGAGAACGGTGAGAATGGATTACGGACCGCCCTGGAGAATGCAAAACTTGCCAGGGATGATATAAAATGTATTGTCGCCACCGGGTATGGGCGTATTTCGGCGCCCTATGCCCAAAAAACCCTCACGGAGATCACCTGCCATGCCCGGGGGGTACACCATATGCACCCCGCTGCCCGGACCATCATCGACATGGGCGGACAGGACTGCAAGGCCATCCGGCTGGACGGGGACGGGAATGTCACGGACTTCGCCATGAACGACAGGTGCGCCGCAGGGACCGGCCGTTTCCTTGAAGTTATGGCGAATGTTTTCAAGGTATCCCTGGAGGAATTGGGGCCCCTGGCCTTAAAGGCTACGGAGGTGCTGTCCATAAGCAGCACCTGTACGGTTTTTGCCGAATCGGAAACCATTTCCCTGCTTGCCCGGGGAGAAAAACCGGAGAACATCATCATCGGCATCCATCATGCCATCGCAAACCGTATCAACGGCATGTTCGCCCGGATAGGCATCGAAAACGACGTGTTTTTCTCAGGGGGGGTTGCCAAAAACATCGGCATGCGCAAGGCCCTGGAAGATATAATGAATATAAGGCTGGCGGAGCCCCAATACGACCCCCAGCTTGCCGGAGCCCTCGGGGCGGCGGTGATTGCATCGGACCTGATCGCGAAAAAGAAAATAACAGTAATAGCTTAAAGAGCGGGCCGCCGGGACCGCTCCGCAGGCAAAAAGCCAAAAAAAAGCCAAAAAAAGGCTTGACTATTGAATTTTTTTCCGATAGGATAACAAAAAATGACCGGCAAAGGCCAGTTATGCGGAAATAGCTCAGTGGTAGAGCGCGACCTTGCCAAGGTCGATGTCGCGGGTCCGACTCCCGTTTTCCGCTCTTAAGTTTTAGCAGCCTGGAAATTCGACATTTCCAGGCTTTTGTTTTATTGAGCCCAAAAATGCGGGAGTCGGACCATACAATCCATTCCTATCGACAAACGGAGCGAAGCGACGTATGTCGCGGGTCCGACTCCCGTTTTCCGCTCTTAAGTTCAAGAAGCCGAAGAATGTAACATTCCCCGGCTTTGGTATGGCATTTTGGCTGATACAGAGAACTATTTCCTGTATAAACGGCTGTTTCAGCGAAAGGTATCGCCGTCCGTTATACTGTATATACTTCGGATGGGACGGTCAGCGCCAAGCGCTGTTTTTCGTTGACATCTTGACCTTTTTAAAATTTTCCGCCTTTCACTCTATGTTTCTGTGACGGCTCTCCATCTCCTCATGCGTAATACCCATCTTCTGTTCAAGCAGCATGATGATGATATCAAAGAGCATGATGAGATGCTGCTCAAAAAGATTTCCCATAGGTTGTATGGATGGAACGACCCTGCGGTCCGTCCCTTTGTACACGAACGCGGGTACGAACAACACCAGGTCCGCCATCGCGGGGGTCTTTCCCCCGGGCGAGCCGGTAATAACCGCCACCTTCGCGCCCGCCGCCTTCGCCTGTTCCGCCACATAGTGGATGTGACCGATTTCACCGGAGCCGTTGGTGGCGATGAGCAGATCGCCTTTGTGGATGCCCGGTGTCGTATCGTCCCACACCCAGTGCGTCTCCTTACCCAGATGCATAAGCCGCATGGCAAAAGCCCGGGACGCGATGCCCTCTCTGCCCACACCCATAACCACAAGCTTCTTCGCCGCTATGATGGCATCCATAAGCGCCTCTACCTGTACCAGATCCTGACGGGCAAAGACCTCCGTATGCTCTTTGATGACGGCATCGCTTAAGCGATCGTACTCACTTTTAATATCCATACGATAATCTCCTGTTTATCAATCCTCCCGCGGATAAATAAAATACATATCCTTCGTAACCGAAATGTCGGCATAATTGCCGATCTCCAGGGCACAGCCGAGGCTGCGTTCCGTATCGAAATTGATGAACACATCTTCCTTGATACCGCCGCTGAAGGTCCTGGCAAATCCCACAGCTTCCAGTTCCATTACCCTGGCGTCCATATTGGTGTCGGATATTTTCTCTTTGAAGTGCTGCAGGCCTTCGCCCCGCCGCGCCAGAAACTCCTGGGCCGGAACCGGCCCGTAGACATTCTGTACGATCTCTATCTGTACATTGCCGTACATTGCCAAAGCGCAGAAATATTTGAAAGGCTCAGTGATGGGCGTCCCGCCCAAGCAGGCGTCCCGTACGGTCTCGTTCGACATGGTCATGACCGTCCATGGCCCCACCTTCAGTTTGTCCACCCACTCGTCCAGCACGGTAAGGATGTCTCTGTCCACAGCGATGCAGATCTGGCAGATCTCCCGGTGCTTGTTGTATTCAAGAAGTTCCGCGTTGGTCATGCGCCCTGCCGTAATTATACCCTCCCCTTCAGCCAGTACACCAAATCGTCCAGGACCTTTTCCCTGCCGATTTCATTGAATATTTCATGCTGCAGTTTGCTGTAGATGATCAAGCTCTTATCCTTCGAAGCAATATCGCCGTAAAAATCACGTGAATCCTTTTCCGACACCAAGCCATCGTCCGCACCATGCATGACCAGCACAGGCGCGGTGAACCGCCGTCCGTTGGCCGCCAGATATGCCACGCCATCCTTGAAGGTGTTAACCAGGCTGACACCTATCTTTTTTTCATGAAGGGTATCCGTCTCCAGCGCCTTCAGTACCTCAGGGTTGCTGCATAGTCCGTCCGCCAATTCATTCGGCAGGTACTCCGAGGGGGCCTGTTTCATGGGCAGGTCTCCAAAGAGTTTTAGATTGTAGCGTGTCAACGCGCCTGACAGGATGACGCCGCCTGATACCAATTCCGGGTACATCGTGGCGAACATGGCTGTGCCATAGCCGCCCATGCTATGTCCTGCAAGAAAGAGCTTGAGTCCGGGACACGCGGACACGGCATAAGACGCCGCCGCCTTGATGTCCTCCGCGATCTGCTTGTAATCCGTATAATGCACCCGCCTGCCCTCGTAGGCATCGGAATTTCCATGGCCCCTGTGGTCGAATCGAAATACCGCAGCGCCTGCAGCGCCGATCCGTTCCGCGACATAGTCGTACCGGCCATGATGCTCGGCGAGACCGTGAACAATAAGGACAATGGCCCTGGCCCCGCCGGGAATCTCCGCCTTCATATACAGCTTGACGCCATCGTAGGTCTGTATCTTTGTCTCTGTAATATTCATTATATCCCCTTTTAAAACACATTAGACTTGTTCGGCAACTTGCGAACTAAAGTTCGGGTTAGTTGCCGAACAAGTCCTGCAAAATACTCCGTATTTTGCGTTTTTTAATGGTTATTGTTCAATAACTGAAGTTATCGAACAACTCTATTGCGTTATTCGGCTTTAGCGATTGCTTCCACTTTGGATTTACGGTTCTTTGCAACGGTATTCTTATAATAGTCGGCATATACAGCCGCCATAAGTACGAGTCCCTTGACCACGAGCTGCCAGTACGAATTAACCTGCATCAGGTTGAGACCGTTGTTCAGGATACCGATGATGAGTACGCCGAGAATTGTACCGCTGAGCCGCCCGTAACCACCGAGCATGCTCGTGCCGCCAAGTACGGTCGCCGCGATCGCGTCCATCTCCGCATTGTCGCCAACAAGGGGGGACCCCGCATAAGAGCGCGCCGCAAGCAAAACCCCCGCAATACCGGACATAAGCCCGGAAAAAACGTACATGAAAAACTTTATCCGCTTAATATTGATGCCCGAGTACTCCGCCGCAAGCGCATTACCGCCAATGGCGTACATATTGCGTCCCATCCTGCTCTTGTTCAGGATCAGCCAGACGATCCCAAGGATTACGATGAGGATAAATATCTGTATCGGGAAAGGACCTATCTTTCCCTTGCCAAACCACCGGAAGATCTCGTCTTCAATGCGGATTGGGCGGGAGTTCGTGTAGACGTTCGCGAGTCCGCGGCATATCATCGCCAGGGCAAATGTGACGATGAAAGGCGGCAGCGTCGTCCGCGACAGGATGAACCCGTTGATGGCGCCTACAAGCAGCCCAAGACAGAGTCCGGTAAGGATCGCGACGTAAAACGGCATCCCGAAAATTGTCATCATAGCTGCCGACATCACGCCGGTGATCTTGATCAGCGCACCACTTGAAAGATCGATGCCTCCGGTGATCAGGATGATCGTACACGCCGAAGCAAGCAGCATATTGGTCGTAATCTGGGTAAGAATATTCTGTAGATTAGTTTCCGACAAGAAGTATGGCGAACGAATCGACACAATTACGATCAGTACAACCAGCCCTATAACCAGCGCAAAATTCGACTTCAGCCCGGTTACAATTCCGGCCCGAAATCCGCTTTCTTTTATCAAAGTATTTTCCGTGTTTTCCATTTATACCCTCATATCACATCACGACCGATTTTTGCATGATCGTCTCTTGTGTCGCTTCGCTTCGGTCCAAAATCCCCGACAACGTTCCTTCACGCATGACGGCAATACGATCGCTCATATTAAGTATCTCCGGCAGTTCAGAAGACACCATGATGATAGCCATACCTTCCTTCGCGAGCTTGTTCATGATCGCGTACATCTCCGTCTTCGCGCCTATATCAATACCGCGCGTCGGTTCATCAAAAATGAGAACCCTGGGTTTCGTCGCAAGCCAACTGGCCACAACAACCTTCTGTTGGTTGCCCCCCGACAGGTTCTTGATCAAGGCGGCGGTATTCGGCGCCCTGACAGCAAGTCCTGTGAAGTACGTATCGCTGATCTCCTGCTCTTTCCCGTTGTTTACAAAAACACCTTTGATAAATTCATATAACACCTTCAGTGTAATGTTGAATTTGATGCTCTGATCGGGTATGATGCCGCGGCCGCGCCGGTCTTCAGGCACATAACTAATACCCTTGCGCATCGCGTCCGCCACGTTTTTGATCTGCAGCTTTTCATTGTTCAGAAAGACTTCTCCTGACAGAATGCGGTCGATGCCGAAAAGGGCGCGCATCGTTTCTGTACGCCCCGCGCCCATAAGTCCGGAGAATCCGAGAATCTCGCCCCTGTGCAGCGTAAAACTTACGTTACGGATGTACTCGGTGGTAATGTTGTGAACATCAAGCACGACTTCATCGGACATGCAATAATCACGCGTATAAAAACTGCTGATCTCGCGGCCAACCATAAGTGTAATCAACTCATCCGTAGTCGTCTCGTCCATGCGCTTCGTCGCCACATCCTTAGCATCACGCATAACAGTCACCCTGTCGGCAATGCGCTCAAGTTCGGACATGCGATGGGAAATATAGATGATTCCAATACCCTGATCTTTAAGAAAGCGAATCTTGTCAAAGAGTACATCACATTCCTTATCCGAGAGAGAAGATGTGGGTTCGTCCATTGCGATGATCTTTGGATTGAACGAGATAGCTTTAATGATCTCAACGAGCTGCTGCTCCGCAACCGTTAGACTGGAGATAATTTCGGTGGCTTTGCGCTTAATGCCGAAGGCATTGAGCAGTTTCCGCGTCTCTTCATTCATCGTTTTAAAATCGACAAACCTGCCTTTCATCGGCTCGTTGCCAAGATAAACATTTTCGGCAATGGAAGTGTACGGCGACAGGACGAGTTCCTGATGGATGATCCGTATGCCTAAATCCTGCGCCGATTTAACCGAAGATACTTCGATCTTCCTTCCGTCCAAAAATACTTCGCCGCCGTCACTCCGGTATATGCCGCCGAGAATATTGATAAGGGTGGATTTTCCGGCGCCGTTCTCGCCGAGCAGAGCATGCACCTCGCCGGCCTTGAGATCAAAATTGGTCCCCTTGAGGGCGTACACGCCCGGAAAGCGCTTGTGGATATCCTTCATTTGCAACAATACACTATCACTCATGTAAGATACCTTTCTCTATCTCTGATGTTCCATCTATGACGCAAAACCAACGGCCGCATTGATCCGTTGGTTTTACATTA
This sequence comes from Spirochaetia bacterium, assembly GCA_025997595.1. GTDB lineage: Bacteria > Spirochaetota > Spirochaetia > Treponematales > Breznakiellaceae > BNUT01. The sequence goes on from BNUU01000026.1 coordinate 21,854, forward strand.
GAGTTGTTCGATAAATCAGTTGCTGAACAAGTCCATTGTCATTTTCTTTTACTGCCATCCGTTGATGTCATATTGGCTGAGATTGCTCCTGTCGATAACAAAGCCGGAAACAAGATACTGCGCTTCGACTTTCTCACCGGCGAGAATCTTATATGCAAACTCAACGCACTTGTCGGCGATGCCGTTCGTGGACTGCGCAATGGTCGCGACAAGGCCGTCTACCTGAAGGAGCTTCTTTTCGTCCGGGCTCCCGTCAACGCTGATGATTTTGACCTTATCGCCAATACCGCGCGAGTCAATTGATGCGTAGGCTTCCGTCGTTATAATGGAAACCGTACCAAAGTATCCGTTTGCATCGGGATTGGCGGTAAGAGAATCCTCCACCTGCTGGCGAATGTCACCGCCGTTGTATTGCACCCTGACGAACTCAATGCCTCCACCGCGATCATTGATGACATCTTTAAAGCCCTGATGACGCAGCCGGGGGCCGTCTACCTCATCGTTGGTAAAGATGATAACTTTGCCGGTCTTGGCAACATTATCCAGCCAATAATCGCCGGCCAGTCTGCCGAGCAGGTAATTGTCCGAGGTGACAAAAGCCTCGACGAGACTCGGATCACCGACCGCGCAGTCGTAATTGAGTACTTTGACGCCGGCAGCTTTGCATGCCTCAAGCGCAGGAATAATCGAATCCGGGTTGATTGCGCTAATAATCAAAAGATCCGCTTTCTGCGCGATGATATCATTAACCATATCAATCTGAGCCGCGCCGTCACCGGCGGGATCGGCTTCAATATAGAGGTTGCCGTCGGCCTGGACCCTTTCCCTGACCCTGTCGGCAATAACACGGTGGAACTCCTGGTTGAATCCGTACGGGACGAACGCAATCTTAAGCTGGCCGCTTTTACTGCTTTCGCGGCCTCTATTGCAGGCAGACATGCCCAAGACGGCAACGAGCGCCATGACGATCAAAATCGCCGCGCTGCTTCTCTTCATCATCTTTTTCATAAAATTTCCTCCGAAAATAAGTTAAACGATTTTCCCCTCCCAAGACGGGGGGAGCGCCCTCCATGGCGCAAGACATATTTACCTTTTTTAATAAATAATAGAGGTTTTTCAGGATCATTTAGACAAAAAACAGGGGAAAGGGTAATATTACGGTAGTTTCGTTCATTTGTCAAGACATACTCCATTATTCTTCTATCAATAAAAATATAATATGATTATTCATTATTGTCAAGAAAAATTCTTAATTGAAACCGACCTAACGCCGGAAGAACTGGCAATCATTGAAAAGAGCATGAAAGACTACCGGGAACACCCGGAAACCTTTGTGCCTTCCAAATTAACGCCGCATATTGAGCTGGGGTTTGAGCAACATCTTGAGGCCGTCCTCACGCTCTGATGCTTCATGCGCTCGCCCTGTTCTTCGAATTCTATGTACTTTTTTTTAGATCCCCTGTATAATTTCTGAAATTGTGTAATGTCCATCATAAAAGGAGAAAATTAAATGCGAGCTTTATCCAGAATCGTCTTTGTACTGGTTATAGCAACCGGTATGCTTGTGAGCTGTAGTAAACCGGCTGCCAACAAGACCGCTCCTGTCCAAAAGGTCATCAAACTGGCTCATCTGTATGATCCCGGCGTTGATGCAAATACCAAGCTGAGCTATTCATGGATAGAGGGAGCCGCGAAACAGTTCGAGGCTGAAAATCCCGACTGTAAAGTGGAACTCGAATTTTTCCCCGCCTACGAACAGATGGATACCAAGCTCATGAGCGACTATCTGGCGGGCATTGAACACGGTGTGCAGATGACCATGAGTATGCAACTGACGGAACACTATAAAACAGGGGACTTAAAGGATATTTCCGCCTATGTGAATGCCTGGGATCCGGCGGAAAAGGCCGAATTTTCCTGGAATCCTGTCTGGAACGAGCTCAGTGTGGGAAACAAGCTCTACGGCATTCCCATCGGTATGCAGGCCAGGGCTATTGTTTACCGCAAGGATATGTTCGCCGCTGCCGGGCTTGATCCCGAAAGACCGCCCAAAACCATTGAGGAACTCATCTCTTATGCGCAGAAACTTACCAAAAATGATGTTTGGGGCCTGGGTGTCTACCTGGGGCCGGATCGCGCCACCAACGAAATTACCTTCTGCCCCTATATTTGGGCCAATGGCGGGGATATTTGGGACCCGGCGACTAAAAAAGCCAGTTACGCCTCCCCTGAAGGGGTCAAAACCGCCAAATTCCTCTACGATCTGGTGAACACCTACAAGGTAACTCCTGAATGGGCGGTGAGTGGTTCTTATACCGACGTGATTCAAAAACCCTTTATCAACGGCCAATATGCCATGGTGGAAGGGTTCGGAAATTACTGGATCAAACAGCTCCAGGATGCAGGTTTTGTAAGCGGCGCAGTACCCGCTTCCGCGGACGCCAAGGCCCTTTCGGTGGGTATCTTTACGGTACCCGAGGGGTCCGACCGCTATACCAACGGCTGGTGCCTGACTGTGGCCGAATCATGCAAAAATCCCGATGAGGCCATGAAACTTTTGGAATCCCTTCTTGTTCAGGATCATCTTCAAAATTTTATGAGCGCCGGGCTTCCGGGCCGTAAATCCGTTTATCAGCTGGGTGCGTACAGCAGCAAGTTCTATCAGGAATGGAACGCCGCCGCTTCCAATGGCCGGCCCATGCCCCCAACGGCAAATTATATGACCCTTGCGGATTCCATTTCCGCCTGCCTCCAGGAAATTGTCGCTTCCAAAGCGCCCATTGAGTCTACACTCAAGCGGTATCAGGATGAGTACAACGCACGTTATGCCGGTGAATGATTAAAAAGGTGCTGTCATGATGCAGCGAACAGCAAAAATAAGCCGCGCTGCCCACAGGGAAGTTTTAACTGCCTTGGTTTTTATCCTGCCCTTGTTCGCGGTGCTGGCTTTTTTCATGTTTTCACCCCTTTTTTCCGGCCTGGCCATGAGTTTGCATAACCGGACGGGCAATTTTGTGGGGTTTGCCAATTTTAAGCTCCTCTTTGGTGAACGCCGTTTTGGAAACAACATTCTGCTTACGGTAGTCTATACTGTTCTCAGTGTATCCCTGACCATAAGCACGGGTCTCCTGGCGGCTCATCTGATTACGGAGGACAGCAAATTTATCAATTTCCTCAGACCCCTGTATCTGACGCCCTGGATTATTCCCCCCGTTGCAAGCGGTATTTTGTTTGCTTCGCTTTATGACGGCAATTCGGGCCCCGTTCCGCATCTGGTAAAGCTCCTGACCGGTAATAATTTTATGCCCCTGGCCAGCACCAGGTATTCCATTTTTGCGGTTATCTCCCACGAATATTGGCGGTCCTTTCCTTTCGCCATGCTCTTTATCGCGGCGGGGCTTACCACCATTTCCAAAGAAATTTACGAAGCCGCCACCATTGACGGAGCGGGCAAATGGCGGCAGTTCAGGTATATTACTATGCCGCTGCTGAAAAGCCATTTGTTTATCGTTTGCCTTATGACCACCAATACGGCTTTGCAGAGTTCCGAAGTCATCTATTCCCTTACCAGGGGCGGCCCCGGATATTCCACGGAAACTATCGCCGTGCGGATGTTCAAGGACGCCTTTGTTTACTTCGATACGAACACCGGGGCGACCATCAGCGTCTTTTTGCTGTTTATCGCTACTTTCCTGATGTTTGGCTACAGCCGGCTCATGATGGCAAAGGAGGACGACTCCAATGAATAGGGGATACCGCATTTTTGTGCTTGTTTTCCGGGTCTTGCTGCTCCTGTTTGTGTTTGTGCCCATTATTTGGGGCTTGCGTACATCCCTGGCGGGAAGCAACATGGATTTGAATCTTATTCCCAAACAAATCACCCTGAAAAATTACGGTTATGTCCTGCAAAATCCCTCATTCCTTTCGGGTATCCGCAACAGCGTTATTTATGCCCTGGGTACCATCGTCCTGCTTCTGCCCATCATTATTCCTGCTGCCTATGCTTTTAGCAGGATGCGTTTCCGGGGCGAGTTTCTCGGCAAACTGCTCCTGGTACTGCCCCTGCTTCCGGCAATTGCCATTCTGATCCCCCTGAGCAGAAACATGAATGCCATGGGGATGCTGAACAAGCGTATAGGGGTTATTTTGTTGAATGTGACCTTCCAACTGCCCTTTACCTGCTGGCTTTTGAGAAATTTCTTTAAATCTATTTCCGTTTCAATCGAAGAGGCATCCTATATTGACGGCTGTTCACGGCTGCAATCCATTATACTCATTATTCTGCCCTCGGCACTGACGGGAATTACTTCCATTATGGTTTATTCGTTTATTTCGAGCTGGCTTTCGTATCTTATTCCCTACACCCTCATCACCTCCATGAATCTGAAATCCATCTCACAGACCCTGCTGGGGTACCAGGGCCAGTTCGGTACGGATTATACCAGGCTCACCGCCGCCAGTCTCCTGACGATAGTGCCGCCCCTGACCGTGTTCTGTTTTTTTCAAAAATGGTTTATCGCAGGCCTGTTCGGAATGACAAGCAAATAATTTCTTATCATAAGGAGAGCCCTATGCCTGATATTGCTTTAATCGGTGAATGGCATATTCACGCCCCGGAATATGCTGTTGAAGTCTCAAAAATCCCCGGCGTAAAAATCGCCGCTGTATGGGATAACGACCGGGTCCGGGGGGAAAAATACGCGGAAACCTGGCGCACCGGCTTTGAGCCGAATCTGGACACCCTGCTTGCCCGTAAGGATATTGATGCCGTACTGGTAGGATGTCCTACCAATCTGCATACGGAGGTAATAACCAAATGCGCCAGGGCAGGCAAGCACATCTTTACGGAAAAGGTATTGGCTGCCACATACCGTGAAGCGGAAGCAATCGGGAAGGCTGTAAAAGAAGCGGGGGTACGGTTCTGCATTTCCCTGCCCTTCAAATCATACCCTTATAATATGTTTGCCAAGGAACTGGTAGAAAAAGGGACCCTGGGGAAAATCACCGGTCTGCGTAT
>BNUU01000027.1 GCA_025997595.1 Spirochaetia bacterium
GCGGAAAAAAAGGCAAGGCCGTAGAAGATAAGACAGGCCGCCCCCAGCCCCCGCCATTGGGAGCGGACCCTCTGCGGAAAAGTCCTGAGAATAAAAAGGGCCAGAGCTTTGAAGGACCAGTCGTGCTGACCGTAGAGGATCTGATTTCCCTCAAGCACCAGACGGTTCAGCCTTTCGATGAGCGCCGGATCAAAACCATGGGCGCGGGCGGTGTTGAGGTCCGCCGTCAGCTCCCTAAAGCCCTGGGGAAACCGGCCGGCCCCGGCCCGCAGCTGTTTCCGCCCCCCTGAAAGGGTCCCCTCAAATTCCCGCCAAAACCCTTCCCGGCGCTGAATAAAATTTCGCTCTGTCACAGGCGGCTCTCCAGTGCCTGGGCAATGCCCAACAGGCAGGCCGAAGGGGAAAGTCCGGCATCCACAGTAATACTGCGCAGCTGCGCCGTATAAGATGCGGCGATCTCATCGGCACGGGCCTTTCCCAAAAGGGGATAGCGCCGGACAAACATAAGGATGGCCTGTTTTTCTTCAAGGGACAAAGCGGGGGGCATGACAAGAGGGGCAGAAGCCGGGGAAGCCGCAGCAGAATGAAACCGGGGCGGCGCCAGGGCCTGGTTTGTGTAGACCACCAGGGTGCCCCCGGCCCAATCACCCAGGCGCCTGAATCCCTGACTCGCGGACATGCAGATAAGGACAATGGGGTATAAAAAAAGAAAGGTATCCGCAAAGCGCAGCAGGTTCCGCAGAAAGGAAGCGCCGGGACTCACCGGTTCCCCTCCGCTCCCCACCACCCGGATGCCCATGATCCGCTTTCCCGGACTCTGTCCCCGGAACAGGACTTCCCATATCACATGATAAAACCAGTCGATGCAGAAAAACAGGATCAGAAAAAACCAAAGCCCGCCGCTTTTTTCTCCTAAAAGACCGGCGGCAATAAAAATGATCAGGATGAGGATCCACTGGATAAGCTGATCGATCCCCCAGGCGCAGCTGCGTATCAGCGGCCCCGCAGGGAAAAGGACAAATTCTATCCCCTCGGGGGTTTCGACCCCCAGGGATGAATCGGCATACCCAAATGCATTCATTAAAAGAGGCTTGAAGTGACGGCTATCACAACAGCGGCGATGGTGCCCACCGGAATCAGGGCAAGGGAGATAATGGAAAGGATCCCGTAGAATTTCCAGAGGGATTTGTTATTCCTGAGGGCCTCTTCAAGATCCCCTTCCGCATTGCTTATGGTATAATTCCGGATCTTCGCCCCGAAATTATAGATAAACCGGGCGGGAAAAAACATCAGCACCCCAAAGGGTACATAGATAAGACCGATGAGCGCCCCCCCGACATTGTCGAATTCCCCGGCAATTTCGGAAAACACAGACACAAGGATCGCAAAAATGATCCCCCCGGCAAACATAAAACCGCACCCAATAAAGCTAAGGACACCAATAAAACGAAGCCAGGGCGCCGCTTCTTTAAGGTAACGAACCATGGTGGCAGAAAGAACCTGGGACGCAACGCCTTTTTCCGCTTCTGTCACCGCCCCCGGACTCTGCCAGGGATTAACCGTATCGGACATAAAATCCTCCTTTATGAGACCGATCATACTTTAAACTTGTACTCTTGAAAATAGCCGGCCAAGCCCCACCCCCGGCCCCTTAACAAAAAAAGCCCTTTCCTGCTATAGTAAACCGTATCGCCAAGATGGCTCAGTTGGCAGAGCGGCACACTCGTAATGTGCAGGTCCAGGGTTCGATTCCCTGTCTTGGCTGAAGAAGCCCCATCTCCCATGCAACCGGAGTTTGTTACGGGCACACCTGTGATAAAGGCGGAGGGGGGTAAGGCATGAAGCCGTGACCTTCGCAGAAGGGCATGGATTTATGCCTCAGGACCCCCCGACTATGTCCCGTGTGCCCGTGGGACCGCCACGGTTGCATGGGAGATGGGGGGTTATTTCACAAAAAGCTTATACCACAGCAGCAGAATCTTATATCCGAAATAGGGGAAAATCCGGAAAAAGCGGAAGGGGTTTTGGAAGCAGTAGCCCAGCCATTCCATGCCCCGGTCAAAGGTTTTGCGGGAGGGGCGGCGGCGGCGTTCGGAAAATACATCGTAGAGGTCGCTGCACCAGAGCCGCAGTCCATTGCTCAGCCGGCTGGTGTTCCGGGCAATCCAATGTTCTTCCCCCCGGACCCCCTTGCCCACCAGGAGCAGGGATGGGGAGGCTTTGCGGATGGCCTCCAGGATGCCCGCTTCTTCCTGGCGTTTAAAAGTGCCGATAAAGCGGCCCACGATACGCAGCCGGGGGAAGGTTTGGCGGATATTTTTTTCGGTCTTTTGGAGGATGCGCCGCTGGCCCCCCAGGAGGTACAGGGAAAATTCCCGCCCCTCCAGGATGGTGAGGAGGCTTACCACGAAATCGAAGGGCATGTACCGGACCGCCTTTTTGCCGGTCAGGAACCGTATGCCCCCGATAAGGCTTTTGGAGATGGGGAGCACCAGGGCGGCGTTCTGCACATAGGTGCGGTATTCCCCGCTCCGGCGGGCCCGCAGCAGATCCGAAAGGGAGAGGAGGACGATGTTCTGTCCGCCCCCCGCTGCGAGCAGCTCGTAAATAACATCGACAAGCCGGTCTTGAGCCACGATATCGACAGGAACCCTGAGGAGGCTGACCCGTTCTTTTACCGGCCCTTCACTCTGTATACCGAAATCTTCCGATGGGGGTTCTGTGGGGGGGTTTATTAAATCTGTTGCCGGGGCTTGAGGGTCCACGAAGCGCTCTCCAAAAGAATGATGCGTATAGCCGCCGCCCCATAGAGGGCCGCAGTTTCGGTTCTTAAAATTGTATCACCTATCTTTACGGGTTTAAACCCCGCCGCTAAAAATCGTGATACCTCCGCCGGGGAAAAGCCCCCTTCAGGCCCTATGGCCATGGCTATAAGTTCCGGCATGACTTCAAGGTAGCCGTGGAGACTCCCCTCGTCTACCGGGTCCTGGTGAAAAAAAAGCCCCAGGCTGCCGGGCCGCCGGGCCTTAATACTATCCCAGTAGGCCAAAAGACCGTCAACATCCACCGGGACATGGACGGCGGTGGCAATGCCGGAACCGCTCTGCTGCCGCGCCTCCCTGACAATCCGCTCCCAGCGGCCCAGCTTTTCATCCCCGCCATCCCGCAGCTTCGGGATCGAATGTTCCGATGCAAAGGGGACAATTTCGGTAATCCCCCCCTCGGCGGCCTGCCGGACGATCAGGTCCATCCTGGTCCCCTTGGGCAGGGCCTGGAACAGCAGAATTGGTGCCAGGCACCTTTTTGGCGCCGGGCGGCCTTTTTCGGTAAGACATGCTCCCACCAGGGTATCCCCATCCGCCGAATGGACCCGAACCCGGACTTCCGTACCATCGGGGAGGAGCGCCGGGAAAACCGCCCCGGCCCTGAGCCGCCTGACCCGGACCAGATAATGGTAATCCCGACCGGTAAGCCGGATAAGCCCATCGGAATCCGGCGGCCGGGACAGGATGAAACGCTTCACAAAAGCCGACCCCAACGCTTCCCTATGAGGCCAGAGGGAGATCCTCTTGCGCCTCTTCCTGCAAAACCTTGAGGGTCTTGCTGGTCTGCATCAGGGTACGGAAACCACCTTCCCGGATGATATTCACCGCCTCCTGGAGCTGCACGTCGTATTCCAGATCGTAGACCGGGGCGATGGTGGTCCGGTTTTGCTCGTTTCGGACAAGCCTGCTGAGCAATGACGCGTCAAGCTGATATTCCCTGCTTAACACCCTGCCAAACGCCTCGATCTCCGGGGCGCCGGCCCTGGGATTGGCCTTGACGAAATCGGGGATTTTATTCGCCGCAATAAGGGCATTGAGCTTTTCCGCGTCATCGGCGGTGAATTCGGGGAATTTAACCTCCCGGTCCGGGGGAATGCCGATCTTGTCGATATTCACATCACTGGGGGTATAGTACCGGGCGGTGGTGATCTTGAAGCCCACCTTGTTGTCCATCAGGGGATAGACCTGCTGAACCGAGCCCTTCCCAAAGGATTTTTCCCCCACCAGGTAGGCCCGGCCCCGGTCCTTAAGGGCCCCCGCAACGATCTCCGACGCCGACGCGGAGCCGCGGTTGATAAGCACCACTATGGGGATATCGGCGCCGACCAGACTGGACTTTTGGGCGTTAAAGACCGAATTTTCCCCGGGTATCCGGGACTTGGTGCTGACCACCACCCCGCCGTCCAGAAAAATATCGCAGATACCCACGGCGGACTGCAAAAGCCCGCCGTAGTTGTTCCGGAGGTCCAGGATAAGCCCCCGGTAGTTCTTCGATTTGAATTCGGCGATGGCTTCCTTTGCCCTGGTCACCGTCATGGGGGTAAAGGTGATGAGCTTGAGGTAGCCCGTATTGCCTATCATGGCGTATTTGGTGGTAGGCACTTCGATGATTGCCCGGATCAGGGTGACGGGAAATTCAAGCTTTTCCCCCCTGCGGATGATGAGTTTTACCTCATCCCCCGCGGGTCCCCGCAGCCGGGCCAGCACGTCATCCATGGTGAGCGTATCGGTGGATTCACCGTTTATTTCGATGATAAGGTCCCCGGGGTTAATCCCCGCCCGCCAGCCGGGGGTGTCCTCGATGGGGGAAGCCACCTCAACATAGGCGGGCCCGCCATCGGCCTTGTCCCCCACAGGCTTGGAGATATACAACCCCACCCCGCCGAAAGTCCCCTGGGTGGTATCGCTCAGGTCCGCCATATCCGATTCGGGCAAAAAGGTTGAATAGGGGTCCCCCAGGGCGTTGAACATGCCCGCCATGGCCCCCTCAAACACCGTCTTGGGATCAACCTCTTCCACATAGTGGCGCTGAATAAAATCAAACACGTTCTGCATGATCGAAGTATACCGCCGGGATTCCTGCTCCCTGCCCTGGGCCTCCGCCCGGGGAACCGACGCAACGGTAAACACCACACAAAGTACCACGGTAGAAAAAATCCACAGCCAGGACAAGGGGGATTTTCTGCCGGGAGAAGGGGACCTGTTTTCACTCATAACATATTATTGTAGAAATCGTATAGGGTTTGTCAACGGGAGGCGCCTGCTCCCCGTCATGGGAGCAGGCGCTGACGGGAAAGGGTTCTGCGGGCAGCATCGTTTCAAAAACGCACCTGGCCAACAGTGTAAATTCGCAAACCAATAGATTGTGACAATTGTAATTTATCATAAAAAAATTCTTGCAAATTTGGTAATATTACTATATAAATATAGTCAAGTATTTTACTTGATCATTATCCGTAAAGGAAGTACAGCTTATGATAGAAATAATTATCATCAATAACATAAAACGGGAACAAATGGTACTCCATTCCCTTTTATCATCTCAGAATGATTTTAAAATTGCGGGGTTTGGCAAAGACGGCTATGACGCCATCAGGCTGACGGAGGAGCTGCAGCCCGATATAGCCATTGTCGATTTCGGTCTGGAAAATATTACCGGGATGGAACTTATACCTATCATCAAACGCCGATCCCCCAACACTGCGGTGATCCTCCTTTCCCCCTGGGATGATGAAAAGCACGTTTGCGATGCAATTACCTGCGGTGTCTCCGGGTATCTTCTCAAAAAAAATGATATGGAAAAATTAGTGAATGCGGTCAGAATCGCCCATGACGGGGGCTGCTATGTTTCCCGGGGGATGTTCACGCGGGCATTCATGGCCCTTTCAAAGCTGGCCAGATACCAAAAAATTTACCGAAATTTTTTTTCCGCCGGGGAGAACAATTTCGTATCCTCCCATTTTTCCCAGGCCGAACTGCGGATCATCAAATCCGTCTGTGAAGGACAATCCAACAAAGAAATCGCAGAAAACATGAGCCTGACCATCGGCACCGTCCGCAACTATATTTCCGCCGTGATGCAGAAAGCAGGTACCCGCAACCGTGTCCAAATGACGATCTACGCCATCAGAAACGGCCTGACTGAAGCTTAGCCTGATCCCCATAAAAAAACCGTTCCGGCCTAAACCGGAACGGCGTTTCCCTGACACTGGCCCTGGAGAAAAAACTACTGTAACAGCTGGAGAACCCCTTGACCCCGCTGGTTGGCCTGGGCGAGCATCGCGGTACCGGACTGGCTGAGGATCTGGTTCTTGGTATAAGAAACCATCTCGTTTGCCATGTTGGTGTCCCGGATGCGGGATTCGGCGGCCTGCAAATTTTCGGCGCCGACATCCATACCGCGGATCGCGTGTTCCAGGCGGTTCTGATAGGCGCCAAGATCGGAACGCTGCTTGTTGATGCGCTTGAGCGCCTCGTCGAAGGTTCCAATGGCGCGGTTGGCGCTGTCCGGGTCGGACAGCGTAAGGATCGTATCATCGCCGACATTCCGCATCCCAAGGCTCTTCGCCGTCATGGTGCCGATAAACACCTGCTCCCGCTGATCCATGTTGGCGCCGATATGGAGCCACATAGAGGCGGCAACCACGTTATCTCCAAGATCCCGGGCAAAACGGCCGGTCAGCAGATTCATCCCGTTGAACTGGGCGTGGGACGCAATCCGGTCTACTTCGTCAATCAATGCGGACACTTCAATCTGGATGTAGGTGCGGTCCTCATCGGTATAAATACCGTTCGCAGACTGGATCGCCAGTTCGCGGAGGCGCTGAATGATGTCCTGGGATTCCTGCAAATAGCCTTCCGTTGTTTGAATGAAGGAAATGCCGTTCTGGGCGTTGGTAGACGCCTGGTTCAAACCCCGAATCTGGCTGCGCATCTTTTCAGATACCGCAAGCCCCGAAGCATCATCACCTGCGCGGTTGATGCGTAATCCACTCGACAGTTTCTCCATGTTCTTGTCCAGATAATTCTGGGTGACCTTGAGGGACCTGTCTGCAAACATCGCGCTCAAGTTGTGATTGATAATCATAATTCCTCCCTTGGTGACGATCATCGTCACGATATTCCATTAATAATGTGTGCGCCATAAGATTTTCCATCCGGCCACAGTATAATATCGGAGTTTACTCAGGCGCCTTTAGCAAATTTTTTAGCGCCCAGGGAAACATTCCGGCGGGATTGTTGATTACTGCATGGGTATGCATAGACAGGGGGAGTAAAAAAGGCCGTTCCGGCTTATGCCGGAACGGCGCCTTCCCGTGGGAAAATGCAGGCATTTTCCCTTAGGAGTTTTTCCTTTCGGAAAAACTCCCGGAACGTCTTCTGCGCTATTGCAGAAGCTGGAGAACCGACTGGCCCCGCTGATTGGCCTGGGCCAGCATCGCGGTACCGGACTGGCTGAGGATCTGGTTCTTGGTATAAGAAACCATCTCGTTCGCCATGTTGGTGTCCCGGATGCGGGATTCGGCAGCCTGCAAATTTTCGGCTCCGATATCAATACCGCGGACCGCGTGTTCCAAACGATTCTGGTAGGCGCCAAGATCAGCACGTTGTTTGTTGATGATCTTGATCGCCGAGTCAAGGGTTCCAATGGCACGGTTGGCGCTGTCCGAATCGGCCAGCGAAAGAATCGAATCGTCACCTATGTTCCGGACCCCAAGGCCCTTCGCAGTCATGGTGCCGATAAACACCTGCTCCCGCTGATCCATGTTGGCGCCGATATGGAGCCACATAGAGGCGGTAACCACATTCTCGCCCTGAGGACGGCCGAAACGGCCGGTCAGCAGGTTCATTCCGTTGAACTGGGCGTGGGATGCAATCCGGTCTACTTCGTCAATTAATGCCGAAACTTCGACCTGAATGTACATCCTGTCTTCTTCGGTATAAATACCGTTCGCAGACTGGACCGACAGTTCGCGGATGCGCTGAATGATATCTTCGGTTTCCTGGAGGTAGCCTTCCGTTGTTTGAATGAACGAAATACCGTTCTGGGCGTTGGTAGACGCCTGGTTCAAACCCCGAATCTGGCTGCGCATCTTTTCAGAAACAGCGAGTCCCGAAGCATCATCACCTGCGCGGTTGATGCGTAATCCGCTCGACAGCTTCTCCATGTTCTTATCCAGATAATTCTGGGTAACCTTGAGGGACCTGTCGGCAAACATCGCGCTTAAGTTGTGATTAATAATCATGAGTTCACTCCTTTGTCTTTTTCGGCGCGCCGCCATCCCCTGATGACAGTCGTCGCCGCGGCATCCGTGCCGTGACAAAAAACGCTTTCGTGTTTTTTGTTTTGGAGCTTTCCGCAAGGAAAACTCCCATTGTGTGCCAGGAGAAGCCGGTTTACCGGTTTCTCCATGAAACCCTCGACCCACCCGTTCCCGGAAGGGTGAGGTGGAATGCTGCCATTCCTCCTGAACTGCACCACGGAGGCCCGACGGGCACATGGTCTCATTCAGTTTCATAATAAGTATCGGAATTTGGACGGGGGGCTTTAGAGGAATTTTTCCCCATTCTCCATGCAACCGTGGCGGTCCCACGGGCACGCGGGGTAATGTCGGGGGGTCCTGGCCGATAAACCCATGCCCCTCTTACGAGGGTCACGGGTTTATCGACCACCCCCCTCCGCCTTTATCGCGGGCGTGCCCGTAATTAAACTCCGGTTGCATGGAGAATGGGGCCGCTGTTCGAGATGAGGAAGAACTTTGAGCGCGGGTCATTTTGGGATCTTTGGGCGCCGTGCCGCGGACGACACGGGCGGTTATTTCGATTTACCTAAAATTTCACCGCGCCCCATTCCCAATATTTCGGCGGTTTTAACGGATAAGGCTTTCAGCATAATTCGTCCGTAACCTTCCGCAATATCAACACTTACCGTCACAACTACGTTTGCCCCAAGGGCTTTACCCAGGGAAACCGCGGAATCGTCGCTTACATAGCCCGACATCTGAAACTCTTGTTCAGCCAATAAAGTCTCAATCTGATGTCTGTCAACAAGTTTGAAGCTCGCGTTTTGCAGGTTATATTCAACATCTTCAACGGCATACTCACTGTCAATATTGATTTTTACCTTAGACCTATGCCTTGCCGCAATATCCTTTATTTGGGCAGGATTGAGCCGTTCAACATAGGTTCTGGCCCTTTCTTCCGAATAACCTTGACCATTTAGGTATGCGAGCGCCATTGATTTGTCATTGTTATACAACGAAGCCGAAACAGTTTTTTCACCCTGACTCGTCTCAAATACGGCCACTATGGTTCCATCTTTGAGCGCTTTAACTTCGTCTTTGTCGAGTAAATCCGCAGCTGCATCGTTTACAGCGCCGCTGATTAATTCCCGTCTTGATTTTGTACGGGAAGATTCACCGGATGATTCACCATTGGATGACGTAACGCACGACACCATGAGAACACTCATTAAAACAAAAAAACAATAACAAAACTTTTTCACGACAACCACCTCAAAATTTAGTTGTTTGTATATTTGATGGCAACAGCGGACGCTCCGACAGGAATATTATTATACCTGTCTATAAATACATGTATTATGTCATCGCCGCCGGCCTTTTCAGCCTCTATCATCAAATCAGTTGACATGGTAACAATTTCCCTGCCCTTTATCAAAACGGTTTTTACCGTCGTGTAATCTTTTTTCAGAATCGTTATCGGAACGCCCCACTTTACCGGAATAACCTGTGTAAGCATTCCTGCTTCCAGTCTGCCCACGCCCAGTTCCGCCTTTTTTAATACGTCCAGTTTTGCGTCGATTTCGTTAACCTGAACAAGCTCTTCGGGGGTAAGCTCTTTTTTATTTGTCAATGTATTCCGCAACGCAATCAGGGAATAAGCTTCTTTGTAGCGTCCGCTTAACTCTTTGAATTTAACGGCGACGGCTGAGGCGCCGGTAATTACCTTATCCTTGCTTTTTCCGTCAAAATCAAGCCGAACATTTATTATGTCGTCAGCGCCTTTAGCAAGGGCCTGACCAAGAAGTTCGGCGTGTATCGCGTCAGATTCAAAACCATGACCGTCCACGCCGTTTTTAAGATAAACAATGCCTTTTATATCACAGTCATAAACTTTTTGCGACCAAATATACTGCGACCATTTTACCGTATCGACACTATCCAGGTTACCAAAATCCCATGGAAGTTCGGCCTCTTGAAATTCCCGAGGAGATACAAAAGGAGATACAAACGAGCTGTTGCCGCTTAAGCTATTGCCGCTGAACAAGGAGGCGCAGCCTTGCAGACTTATAACACCGAACATGACCAGCGCAATCGTCATGAAACGAACAAATTTCTTTGCCATTTTTCCTCCTATAATAGAGTTGTTCAATAACTGATTTATCGAACAACCCTATTTTGACAAATGATTTTTCGATATTATCGTTAATTTCAACTTTTGTAAAGCTTTTTTTCATAAAATTCAACAAATTTAAGCCCCAATTGCACATAACGTTCCCCAAAAATAGCCATTTTGCCGGATGTCCGGGCCCTTTTTGAACATGTGTCGTCCACCCGGCTTAGGGCTATTTTTGGAAGCCTGTCCCGGCTGCGGCATAACACTTATCACGCCGGACAATGCGGATGAATTCCTGCTATAGATGCAGTGTACTAATTTTTTCATAATATTGCAGAAGTTCTGTCCGCGCAGCCTTGTTATTATATTTCCCGGACAGAACAATGGGTCCGGACTTACGGTAAAAATTTCCCGTTTCGTTTTTTACTTCATCGGAGGTCGCCAAATAAATACAGGTGGCTGCCCCCTCCTTTGGATCAATGTATACCGGCGCCAACAGGATGTTTATAATAAAATCGCGCCACCATATATTGGTGACCATTATTCCGGTTCTTACCGTTCCCGGGTCCACAGCATTAATGGTAATGCCCTTTTCTTTCAATTCATCGGCAAGTTCAAGGGCAACCAGCAGCTGCGCGTATTTTGATACCGCATAAGCTTTTACGTAGTGATATTTATTTATCTTGTCTATCGAAAATCTTCCGTATTTATAAAACCAGGAACTTAGGTTAATGATCCGGTTATCCTCTCCCGGGGGGAAATGGGGTATTAGTAATTTGGTAAGCAGGTACGGCCCAATAGCATTTACCGCCATGGTTTTTTCAAAACCGTCTTCGGTAATTTCATATTTCATGGAAGTTATTCCGGCATTGTTGATTAATATATTTACACGATTAAAGTCCTGTAAAAACGATTGAACAAATTGTTTAATTGACAAAACGGAGGATAGATCTATTTTCTTTACAAAGATATTTTTATTGCCGCTGATTGATTTAATTTCATCACGGGTAAGATCCGCGTTTTGTATATCTATACATGCCATAATCACCGTATAATGATTTTTAGCCAACGCAAGGGCCGTCTCTTTTCCCATGCCCCTGTCCGCTCCGGTAACAATTGCGATTCTACTCATATTATTTTATACCCCGATTCGCAGCGCATAGTCTATGAAAAAACCGCTCAGCAATGCAAACACTACCGTGAAGGCAATGTAGAGGGCGAAGTTTTTAATCCCCAGGACGATCTTGACCGCCCCCAGGTTGGTGATCTTGGTGGCGGGGCCGGTGATCATGAATGCTGCTGCGGAACCCATACTCATGCCGGTTTGGAGCCAGCCCATGAGGAGGGGGATGGTACCGCCCCCGCAGACGTAGAGGGGCACGCCGATGGTGGCGGCCATGAGGAGGCCGAAGCCCCGGTTCCTGCCGAAGAGGGCGGCCATGGCGTCAGGCGGGACATAACGCTGAAACAGGGCGGAAAGGGCCACCCCCATAAGGAAGTAGATGGCCGTGGCCTTGATGTTCCGGCCGATGTTTTTGAGGAGCCTGATCGCCAGGTTGGGGTCCGTATCATGGCTTTCGTTTCCTGCAAACGCAGTAAAGGTGAAGAACTTCTTTCTTTTATAGAAGATACGTACGCAGAGCCCGGCGACTGCGCCGCACACAAAGCAGCTGACAAAGCGGATGATCAGCGCCGCAGGTCCCAGGGCGGCGCTGTAAAACAAAAGCTGGGGGTTCAGCAGAATCGAACCCATCATGAAGGCGGCGATCCAGTCCTCCTCCATGCCCTTGTTGGCAAAGGAGGCGGTAATCGGTATGGTGCCGTACATGCACAGTGGGGAAGCGATGCCCAGCAGGGACGCCGGAATCACCCCCAGGACACCCAGCTTTTTGTCCTGCATGGAGGCGAAGATCCGGTGTATCTTCTCTTTACCGAATACGGAGATCACTGATCCAAGTACCATCCCCAGGGCCCAGTACCCCGCAATCTGGTAGAGCTGGATGGAGAAATAGTACCAGAAATAGGTGAGCTCCCGTATCAGCAGATCCTTCACAGTTTGATCAGTTCGTACTGCTGGCTGCCCAGGCCCTTTTGTTCAGCATAGATAACCTGCAGGACGCCCTGCTGGGATTCGATCCGTTCCGCCAGATGCCGCCGCTCTTCCTCGGACCGGGCGTAGATCTGGTCCAGGCTGGCCTTTTCCAGGGCCACCGGGTCCAGGGACGCCAGGATGCCGATGTCCGCCATGTCGGGATGGGGAGCCCGGGCGTCGCAGTCGCAGCTAATAGAAAGGTTGTTCAGCACATTGATGTAGAGCATCCGGCCCTGTTTGGCCTGCATGAGCCCCGCATTGTAATCGATGATCTTTTCGAAAAAGGCCTCCCCGGTAGTGGAGAACATACCGCCCCCCTCGTTGTCGTGGATGGCCTTTTTGCCCTGGGGGGAGGCTATGCCGATGGCAAGGTTTTTGAAGGTGCCCCCGAATCCCGCCATGGAATGGCCTTTAAAGTGGGCCACCGAAATGATCCAGTCATAATTCATGATGTGGCCCCCCAGGACGGCTTCCTTGAGGCGGAAGCCCCCGTTAATGGGAATGCGGACATCCCCTTCGGAATCCAGAATATCCACCGGTGCAAAGGTAAAGCCGTGGTCCCTGGCCGCCAGCAGGTGTCCCGCAGTCATGCCCCGGGGCCCGCCGTAGTAGGTGTTGCTGTCCGCCAAAGACCCGTTCACCGAAAGGACCAAATCTTTCACGATTTCCGGCCGCAGGTAGTTTTCGTTCCCCGGCTCCCCCATGTGCAGTTTGACGGCCACCTTCCCCGAAACCGGGGTGTTCAGGGCCCGGTACACCGCCATAAGCCCCTTGCCGCTGATATCACCGGTAAAGTAGACCTTGGACCCCCCGGCCTTTTCGGTGGAGGCCAATGCCGCTTGTTCACCGGAGCCGGAGGCGCTTCCTGCAGCCCTGGATTCCTGTTTGGTAGCGCAGCCTGCAATCATCAGAACTGCGGCGCAAAAGCAAGCGGCCAACAAATAATGACAGGAACGTTTTTTCTGTAACATGGTGATACCTCACTTTGAATAATGATAGCCAATTTTTAAAATAGTTGATAGAAGCCGTATTGCCAAATTCCCCCAAATGCCCTAAACTATAAGCATGTCAGATCCATTAATCAGCGAAGAAGAAAAAACACATTATACCTACGCCGATTACCTTGCGTGGGAAACGGACAAACGGTATGAACTCATGGACGGCGTGGCCTATATGATGGCCTCACCTTCGGTAATCCATCAGCGGATCAGCAGGGAACTCACCCTCCAGTTTGGTTCTTTCCTGCGGGGAAAATCCTGCGAATTATTTGCCGCGCCTCTGGATGTGCGCCTTTTTCCCCGGGAAGACCACACCGACGATACGGTCTTACAGCCGGATCTGCTCGTGGTGTGCGATAAAACCAAGCTCTCCAAGGGTTCCTGTGACGGCGCCCCGGACCTGGTGATTGAAATCGTTTCTCCATCCAATACCGTGCAGGAGATAGTTAAAAAATTTAACTACTATCTGGACGCCGGGGTACGGGAATATTGGGTCATCAATCCTGAGGATAAAACGGTACAGGTTCACGTTCTGAAAGATGGCCATTTTGTATCCACCATATACAAAAATGACGACACCATTCCTGTTTCGATCCTGCCGGGATTGGGGATTGACCTCAAATCCATCTGGGAAGAAAACCCTACATGAAAATTTACTTTACCCCCAAGGCTCTTTCAAGCCGCGCCCTGGGATCATCGCCTTTTGCCTTCAGCGTCTTTACCGCCGCGATGTATTTGGGAAGGTCCCGGCCGGACTTTTCGTAGAGGTCCCTGAAGAAGCTGCCCTCCGCATAGTAGAGCCGGTACAGTTCCAGGTAGGCGTTGTTCACCGGGAGGGTCGCAAAGCCCCGGTAATTTTCACTCTGGAAACGGGTTTCGTATTCAGCTTCGAACCGTTCCTGGCTGGCCCGGATAATTTCCGCTTTTTTTTCCAGCTTTTCTTCCCGGCTCGCATCGCCCTTGTAAAGGAGATCCAGTTCGGCGATAAGATCCTGGATGTAGGCCACATATGCGGCGCTGTCGATTTCGGAATCGATCAGCCCCCGGTACTCCGCAGAATCACTGCCGAATTTTTTTTCGATGTAGAGCCGCGCGCCCTCGCTGCCCACAAATTCCGCCAGCTCCTCATCAAACTGTGAATGCCCTTTCAGGTACACCGTGGCGTGGAGCAGCTCGTGGATGAGCAGGTCCGCCAGCCGATAGTCGGAATATTTTTTCATATAAGAGTAGAGGGGGTCCTTGAACCAGCCCAGGGTGCTAAAGGCGTCCACCTGCCGCACCCACACATCAAGGTCCTTCTTTTGCAGTTTTTCCCTTTCCTTCCGGGCATCCTTCACATTGAAAAAGCCCTTGTAGGGCATCCTGCCCACCACCGGATACGACCACTCATGGCGGGTAAAAGAATCCTTCGCCGCAGCCGATACCACCGCTGCGAGGTAATCCCGGTCCAGCTCCACATAGCGGGTATAGTTGGCGCTCTCCGCAAGCCCCAGTTCCTCCATGGCAAAGCGGCGGATGTCACGGACCCGCTCCACAAAGCGGCGGGTTTCTTCATTGGCCGCAGCTTCTTCCGGGGGGAGCTTCGCCGGATGTTCCGCGGAAGCACCCGCAGGCGAAGTGGCCGCCAGCGATTCCAGCGGAACCGCCCGGCCCAGGTAACCCAGCATGGTGGTCCCCTGCTTCAGGGTGTAACAGCCGGAAAAAAGGGCGGAGGCGCCCAAGAGCGCCAGAACTGCGGCGAGGACCGGTAAAGCTGTGTAAAGGAGGGCCGGGGGGAGTTTCATTTTGATTAGTATAGCAGGTTAGGCGGGGGGAGGGCTATATGTGTATCACTGTCAAATCCGGAAAAACTAGTCCAGGATTTTTGGAACACCATCAATAATCAAAAGAAAATCAATGTTAACATTTTACACGAAAACAATGTACAAATTGTTGAAGAAGACGGAAACCGCATCATCGTAATAGAAGTGCCCAGGGCAAACCGCCATGATAAACCGGTCTTTACCGGGGATAATCCCTTTACGGGGGCCTACCGCCGCAATGGGGAAGGGGATTACTACTGCACAAAAAATGAAGTGCTGAACATGCTGCGGGATCAAACGGATATACCCCAGGATCTGCGGATCATTGAACCCAGCGGCCTTGATGCGTTTGATTATGACAGCATAAAACGCTACCGCATCCGCATGTCGAACCTGCGTCCCAATCATGTATGGGAAAGCCTGGAAAACACCGATTTTCTGCAGCGCATCGGCGCTATCAGCCGGGGCGGGGATCAAAAATTTTACCCCACCGCGGCAGGACTTTTGATGTTTGGATTTGAGCATGAAATTGTCCGGGAATTCCCCGATTATTTTCTGGATTATCAGGAGCGATACGATAATTCCACCCGGTGGACAGACCGGGTTACTTCCAATGCCGGGGACTGGAGCGGGAACATCCACGACTTCTATTTTCTTGTTTACAATAAAATTCAGCAGAATATAAAATTACCCTTTGCGCTTAAAAACGGCGGCGACCGCATTGATGACAGCCCGGTACATGAAGCCCTGCGGGAAGCATTGGCCAACGCGCTTATCCATGCGGATTACCATGATCGCCGGGGTATTGTTATTGTTAAAGAAAAGCACATCATCACCTTTTCCAATCCCGGCAATATGCGTATCGGTATTGAAGAAGCAATGTTTGGCGGGGTCTCCGACCCGCGGAACACCGCGCTGATAAAGATGTTTTCCCTCATAGGCGCCGGTGAGCGGGCCGGGAGCGGGCTGCCCAATATTATTTCTGTGTGGAAAAAACAAAAATGGGCCGGCCCAAAAATCAGGGAAGAATTTAACCCCGACCGGACCATTTTATCACTTGAAATAGAAACCCTTGCCGTCCCTAAAAAACAAGCGGTAAAAACAAGCGATAAAAAACAAGCGATAAAAACAAGCGATAAAAACGCCCGCATAGCGGAGGCACAGGAAAAAATGATTGCCGATTTTCTTGCGGACAATCACTATATCAAATCGGCCCAGGCCGAAGAACTGCTCAGGATCAGTCCCGCACGGGCGCGGGCAATTTTAGCGGAACTGGTAAAGAAGGGGATCCTTACCGCAGAGGGCGGCAACCGTAACCGGATGTATAGGCTGAAATAAGATGGCGGGGGATAATTTCTCTATACATCATTTATTCAATTTGGATCGTATTGAAATTAAGACCTCTTTCATGGGCATAGTTTTATGTTGTTCAACCTACTTTAAGCCATCGTTAAGCGATGAATAAAAATCAGGTTTTCTGGTTGTTAATTCATAAGTTTCATAGTAATTATTTCGCAAATCAGCACTTGGTTTAATTGTGGGCATACATTCCTCCGGAAAACGGTATATCGTAATTTTTGTATACTTGCCAACTAAGGGGGGAGCAAATTTTCCGGAGTGACAACATGTTTTGGCTGTGTTGGAGTGCAATGGGCGCCCCCCCCTCATCGTTCCAGCATCCTCGGGGCCAATTACACTATTGCATTATAAGTACCACTGCATTTAAAAACTGCCTAAAGACATCTGGTGCAAGTATGCAACACGCTATTATCCCAATACTAATAATCGATAGTAAGGCAAACCAGAACCAGAATGATGCATCGGGTCGTTCAATAAATTGAGTAATAAACCAGTTTGGTGTTCCTTTTCTTGATTTCTCTGAATTTATATAGATATAAATTATTGATAAACCGACACAAATTATATCAATAAAAATTATACTAAAATTACCCCATGCCTCAAAATTTTGGAAACTTTTTTTAAAAACAAAAAACCATAAAATACTAATAAGTAACAAAACAATATATAGAACAATTCTCTTAACGGTTAGTATTTTTGATTTTTCATTGGGGATCTCAGAATATTTTTCATTCTCTGACAATGGATTTTTATTGGAAACCCTATGGTGTTTCGCATAAATAAATATCATGACAAATGAAAAAAGAATTGCAACAACTATAAAACCAAGCAGTATCATTACAGTATCAGAAGACACTTTCAATTGTTGTTTTACCGTATCGTTATCGCTATTTGATTGTTGTAAATCCTGTTGTAATTGATTAACTTGTCCCTGAAGGGACCTCTTTTCTTGCTCTAACTCCCTTTCCCTGCGGCTTTGATTGGAAAAATCCATGGAGGGGAATTGGTTGCTTACTTTATATTGTTCAAAGTTACTGTCAATATATTTATAGTTGTATTTAAGACCTGAAAATTTAGCAGGTAAATTAATAGGTAATTTTCTTAGTGTGTCATCTAAATTATCTTTTCCCTGTAATATTTCGAAATCTATTTGATATGATGCCTCATGAGTGGACAAACAACCAATAATTGTGCAATTTTCTAAAATTACACTGCAATCAAAAAGTCTTTGCCCTTCGGGTTTATGATAATTCCAATAGAATACAGTAGGCGTGTTATGGAGTAAAATTACTAATTTGTTTTTACATAATTCATCGTTCTTGTGATATGCATCCTCCAGCAATTTTAATAAATTTATTTTGTAATCCAAAGTAAAATATATTCTTTCAGAGCTTTTCAGTGCATTGGTCAATTCTCTTTGCACAGTATCAAAATTAGAGCTTGTACGGTTCTGGGAAATATCATGAAATTGAGCATTGGGAAAACGGTTTGTTATAGATTTTACTATATTTGCATATTCATTATTGGCAAAAGCGCTTTGGTCGATAAAAAAGGCCATTTTTGTCAACGGATCAACTTCACGTAAATTCCAAGGTGCTTTTTCCTGGAATTTGATATAAGCAGATCTCAAAACTTCATTAATAATGTTACTTGTCGTTTTTTGTTCTTCTTCCAGCCCTTCAACTGTGGCTATTCCTTTTTCCCGTTTTATCAAAATCTCCCTATAATCATCAGATGTATTTGAGTATATATACCAGTCTTTAACGCTTCCTGATAAAAAATCCTGAATGCTTTGCTCTCGCGATTTAGCAATTTGTGCTTTCAAAAGAAGCACTCGATATAATGATTCATGAAAACGAGGTTCCGCACTGGGTGTATTTTTTATATATTCAATAAAATCATGAATTATTTTTGATAAATCTTCTATGCTGAATTTATAAGTTTGTAATTGACTTCCCAAAACAGAAAATAGAAATATATCATGACCAGCATTAAAGGCATTTGACACAACTGTTCCCCATGAAATATCACTACTTTCTGTATTACCTTTCATATATTCTCTTATTGAAAACATATCAGCCAAATCATCTGTAATAGATATTTTTTCATTAAAATCGAGGCCTTTTAGAATGTTACCATTAATATCTGTCTCCTCGTTTCGGAATAAATCGTTAACTATTTTTGGAGAAAAAGTTACTTCTTTTGTATCCTGAAGCCAGTTTATATTAATATGGGATGTCATAACTCCATCCAAATTAATTGATAAATTACGATATGGTATGAGTGCTTCGCTCATATCCTTTACAGTTATGTCAGCGAGTGGCATACTGCTTGTGGTAACACTCTCATTTACATTGTTGTAACCAGGAAAATGCTTTGCTATTGTAAATATGTTCTGTTGTTTTACACCAGCTAAATAATATGATGCAATGCTTGACACTAAATCAGGTCCACCCGCAAACGTTCTGTTTTGTATTGTTTTGTTAAAAAACTTCATATCACTATCTGCAGCACCTTCATCAATATCAAAAACTGGCCCCATCAAAACATGCACACCAATTTCCCGTAATTGCATTCCAACCATTGCGCCAACATCCCTTGCCAATTCAGGATTCCCTGAGCAGCTTATTGTTAATGCTTCGGGTGGTTGCGACAAAATTGAACCTATAGAAGAAAATTCCCTGCCGCCTTCAAAGTTTGCTGCAAACCCTACTGGTATTTTCACGCTGGATTTCATAGACAAATCTTGTATATGATTATAAAAGGTAGCAATAGAAGCACGGATTGTTGCCTCGGGAACTCCTTTCTGCCAGTAATAATTATTTCTATTTACAAAAACCCAACCAATTTTTAATTCATCTATAAGTTTTTCAGTTACGCTATCATTTACATAAAGATTAATATCAGTAGGGATTCCTACCATAAATAGCTGCCCTGCATAATTTTCAACAGAAGCGGCATTGCAAAAATCCTTCACCAATTTTTTTTCTTCTTCTGTTAATTTAGATGCAGATGTCTGGGCATATAATGAAGTCCCTGTTAGAAAAAAGGATGTTAACAATAATAAAATAAATTTTCTCATCCTTTCTCCCTCTATGTGCGGTATAAGCATCGCATAATCTTCTATTCAATTTTGCAACAGATTATGATATAAATGAAGATTTTTTGTCAATACTCCCCTCATCTCATCGCATGCAAGCCCCTGCACCGGTTGCAGCCGATGACGTGTACATGCGCCCGCCCCGGCCGCTCAAAGATCCGCGATATAAGGTATTCATCGTCCTTGAGGGTGACGCCGCAGACCGGGCAGCGCCGGGGGCGCTTGCCTTCAATACAATAGACGCAGCCCCGGATGTGCATCAGCCGGTCCTTGCCGTTGAGTGAAGGAAAGGCCGATGACTTGACCAGTTCCCCTTGGGGAAGTTTGGCGGAACAGACCGGGCAGACCTGGGGATCCCCGGCGACACCTTCTTCAATAGATGCCCCTGCCGTCTGTTCCCGCCTTCGCCCGGGCCGGTGCTTCCCGGCAGGTATGCCATGGTTTCTGCGGCCGCCGTCCCGGCCCTTACTCCCGCCCCGGTCCCCACCGCACCCGGCCCCGGCTTCGCCGTGTCCGCTCCCGAAAAAAAGCATATACCCAATCCGGAGCAACAGGATACCGATAACGACCAATATCAATATATGAACAAAAGAATCCATTTACCTGCGCCCCGCCTGCTAGCCGATTATACACCCCGTGGCTATACTTGAGGGGTGGCAACCCTGTATATTATCGGCACACCTATCGGGAATTTGGGGGACATCAGCTTCCGGGCGGCGGAGATACTTAAAACCGTGGATGTGGTGGCCTGTGAGGATACCCGGCGGACCCTCAAGCTCCTGAGCCACCTGGGGATCAGTGTGCGGATGATCTCCTGCCGGTCCCAGAACGAGGGGTTTGCGGCGGAAAAGGTGATTGCCGAACTCGACGGGGGCAAAAATGCCGCCTTTGCCAGCGATGCGGGGACCCCGGCGGTGAGCGATCCCGGCGCGGTGCTGGTCAGGCTGGCGGCGGAGGCGGGGCACGAAGTTATCCCCATCCCCGGCCCCTCGGCCTTTGCCTCCCTGGTCAGCGTGGCCGGGGGGATGGACAAAACCGTCATTTTTGAGGGATTTCTGTCCCCAAAGGCCGGGCGGCGGCGGTCCCGGCTCAGGGAACTGCTGGAAACCGAATCGGCCTTTGTTTTGTACGAATCTCCCTTCAGGATACTCAAGCTTTTCGGGGATCTGGCCGAATTTGATTGTGAGCGTTATGTTTGTGTGGGCCGGGAAATGACTAAGGTCCACGAAGAGTACTTGCGGGGAACCGCCGGAGAGATTTATGCGCAATTGGGTGAAAAAAACAGGCAAATGGGCGAATTTTCCGTCTATGTATCTGGAAAGAAATCCAATTAGAGTGTAAACTATTAGCAGATTGTGCCGATAATAGGTATAGAGGGATATGAGTATGACAATTGAAAGGGTAGGTTTTACAGATCCGATTCAGCCCGGCAAAAGGCCCGGGAAGAGTGAGCCCGTAAGCCAGCGCGCAAAATCCGACTCCATAAATGTCTCGACAGAAGCCGTCGAGAAGGGCGAACTGTACCGTGCCATAGAAATGGTCAAAGCCGCCGCTCCCGATGTACGGGCCGACCGGATCGCCGAACTCAGGGCAAAAATCAACGATCCCTCATACATCAATGAACGTATCATCAACGCCACGGCGGATAAAATCATGGAATCCTTCGGCCTCTAGGTCCTTTGGGCTCCGGACATTGATCCGGAGCGGATAAATCACAAAAAAGCGGAACCCAGGGCAGAGCGGGGTTCCGTTTTTTTATGCCCACCTGGCGCCTGCGGCGCCCCTGAACTCTAATCATCAATAAACACCGCATCCCCCAGGGCCCGCACAAAGGCGCCGATATCCTTCCGCGAGGCAGAGGCCAGGGGGATGCTGCGCTGCAGCACCGTGGTTCCCCGGCCGCCATCGTAGAGTTTGCAGAGGACGTTCCAGCCGCCGGTTTGCCCCCGGGTCTGCATTTCCAGGGTGAGGGTGAACCGAGCGGGGCCTGGGGCTGCGCCTGCGCCGGCCCCGGGGGTGTCCGCAGCAACGCCGGTGTCCCGCAGCCCAGCCTTTCGCAGGGCCCGCGTGATGGGTTTCATGGCCCGTATTGCACGGGGGTCTGCGGGGCCTTCGGTATTAAACACAAACCCCAGATGTATGGGCAGGCTCAGGCCCTCCTGCCGCAGGGCGCCCCGGTTCAGGGCAAAGAGCTTTTCTACCGCATCCTGTTGAGCTGCGCCTTTGGTGCGGCGGGCCAGTTCGGTCCAGGCTTCACTGATCATGTCCCGTTCCCAGACAGGGTCAAAGTTTTCCAGGGCCGTTTCGGTCAAGGCCCGGTTTTTCAGGAGACGCCCTTCCTCAAAATCGTAGGAGGGTTCCGCTTCGGGAATGAGGGAGGTCTCGAATTCACGGGCCTGCCGGAGGTAGGTCAGAGCCCGGCGGGGATAGGGTTCAAAGGCGTGGTAATACTGGGTCAGGGCGTCCAGGTGCATGTTACCGTAGGAATCCGCGGAAAGGAGGCTGTACTTCTGGAAGAGCTTTTTATGAACCGCCTCCTTAAAGCCCCAGGAAAGCCGCCGGAAGGCGCCGCGTATTTTTTCGCCCGGACCGGACCAGGGGATAAAGGCTTCGGTATTTTTAAGGCCGCCGTAGGTCTTGTAAAGAATTTCGTGGATGTCCCGGCGGTAGCGCACGGGGTCGATGCCGTAGTTCAGCATCCAGGAAAGATCCCCCGCTTTGAGGCAGTCTTCGGCATAGAGCCGGGCCTCTTCCAGCCGGCCCGCTATCTGATACACCTGGGCCAAATTCAGTTTGGAGAGGGGGGAGGTGTCGATTTCGTAGGCCGCCTCGTAATCCGCAAGGGTCTTCTTAAAATCCAGCTGCCGCAGGTACATTTCCCCCCGGGCAAGCCGGCCGGAGGCGCGGTTCTGGGCGTTGAGGGATGCGTTGGTCCGCTCAAGGGCAAGACTAAAATGGTAGAACCGGGTTTCCAGAATGGACAGGTTGTAATGGGCCACCGCCGTGAAGGTCCGGCTCTGGTGGGCCTCCCCGTCGGCAATCGCCGCGAGGTACCATTTCTTTCCCTCATCATAACGGAACATATCAGAGTAGATAGTCCCCAGGGTCATGGCAAAATCCGAATCTTCCCCGAACCGTTCCATGGCGGCCTTGAGGAGCCGTTCCCCGTCGCTCTGGCGGTGAACCTTGTAGTACATCCATCCCAGGTTACCGATGGCTTCCCGGTTGTCAGGTTCGATCTCCAGGAGCCGTTCAAGGTAATCAACAGAAACAGTATCCCTGTTGAGGTAGCCCGCCGTCCGGGAAAGCCGGTAGAGCAGCCCCGGGTTCCGGGGCTCTATCTTTTCCGCCTTGCGGAATTCATCCCAGGCCATGCCGTAAAGCCCCCGGAAATAGTACAGGTTGCCCAGCGACCAGGGGAAACGGATGTCGGCGGGGTATGCTTCAATCCCCTCGTTGTAGAGTTCGATGGCCCGCTCCCAAAATTCGGCGTCCTCCGCATCCAGGGCGCGGTCGAAAAGGGCATCCGCCCCGGTAAACGCTTGATCCTGCGCGATCACAGCATCGCTGTTGAGAGAGAGCAGTAACGCTGCGAGCAGGATGAGGCCGACTCCGCCAATTCCGCCGTTTGCGCCGCCATTTTTGCGGACCGGCTTGAGCGCCATCGCCAAAGGCGGTAAAGCCCAGGCGAGAAAGCGGCGGCCCGCAGACACCCGCTGTTGATAGATCGCAGTAAAACTGCGATACCCTTCCCGCAGAAGATTGAGATCCTCCTGGGAATATCCTTGAGCGAACCGGGCGGCGGACATTCCCTGATACAGGGTGTAGGTCCCGGTGAAAGGCGCGTCCATCTTTTGCGCCCATTCGGCTTCGCTCTCGAAGGGATGCCGCCGGTACCCCGCAAGGGCAAGCCGCCGTTTGATGTGGGCCCAGAGACGCACCGCTTTTTTCCGGGGCCTGCGGCTGAGGCGGAAAACAAAAAGATGACCGCAGCGGATCAGCAGCCAGATGACGCCAATCACAAGGAGCGCGATAGGCCACCAGTTTCTGCGGAGGAAACGCTGAATGGAATTTGCCAGGGATTTGAGGTTTGATGCGGCGGCGTTTTCTTCCATTCCTTCCTTCGGATTAAGCCGGGAATGGTTGTCCAGAATTTCCTTCATCAACCGTTCAAAAAGTTCCGGGGGCACCCCGGAGGAGAAACGGAAGTCCTCGCCCTCCGCAAGATTTTCCGTGGTGGGATCGTATTCGATCCAGCCGTAGCCGGGATAAAAAACTTCTACCCAGGCGTGGGCCATGTCGGAACGCACCGGGTAATAATCAAAGGTGTTGGTTTCAGGATCGA
>BNUU01000028.1 GCA_025997595.1 Spirochaetia bacterium
GGTATATATATGAAACAAATACGGTTGATTCTGAAAAAGGAAAGGTATTAAATGTTGACGACATTGTTGAAACAATCAACCATTTTTCCTGTTTTAGATACTTATTGAAAACGGCAAAAGAATCTTTAAATGAATTTATTATAAAAGAGTACCATAGAATATTAAAAACCGGAACATACGATTCTCAAAAAGATTGGTTTAATGTTGGGGAGTATAAAAAACGTGAAAATATGGTTGGTGATATGAAAACTACCTTGCCGGAACGCGTATCAGAGGAGATGCATGTTCTTCTTGAGAATTACCGGCAAAAGAGTATTCATACGGCTCATACAATCGAAGATATAATAACATTTCATCAAAATTTTGAAAGCATACATCCTTTTCAGGATGGGAACGGCAGGGTAGGCAGATTAATAATGTTTAAAGAATGCCTGAAGAATAATGTTATACCATTCATTATTGATGAAGAACATAAACTATATTATTACCGAGGTTTAAAAGAATATAAAAAAACGCCGGGATATTTAATAGATACCTGTTTATCGGCACAAGATGCATATAAAGAATATTTAAATTATTATAAAATATCATTCGCAGAAAACGGCAGTATTGAGAATAAATTCTAATACTATTATCCATGCATTAACATTTATATTGTCTTTATACATTTTATAATATTCTCTAAAATATTGCAGACTTTCATCTAACCTTAATAAATTAAGTTCACTGTGTGCCAAATTGAATAATACACAGGGGCTGTTTCTTCGAAATGCCAAAATATATTCAAGGACTTGAGTTATTTGCTTTCTATATTCGATTATTATTTCGTCATTGTTTTCAATGGTTAACAAAAAATCTGTAGCAAAATAATAAATCATTAACTCATGCAGGTTTTTTGTTTTATTTATATTTACCAATTCCCTATAATGCTGGCAAAGAAATTTTTTCTTGGATTCTACGATTGTTATACTTTTGTAAGGATTAGGACCAAAGGATCGCTCCATTTTGGTTATCGGAAAATTTTCATCTTCACCATCCAATATTTTCAATAAATCCCCGGGTTTCATTGTCTTTATTATTTTATCAGTTATTTTTTCCAAGGACATAAGTGCAAGTCCCATTAATAAAGATACTCCGGCAATTATATACATATATAAATTTTCAAATATTTTATAAAATCTTGATAAAATGATTGGAACAACAAATATAGGTATTAATGAAAAAAATATTATTTTCAGAAATTTTAATAAGTATTTTCTCCCGCCGTTTTGTAATTTAAACATAAAATTGTTTGAATATTCTACGTAATTATACATATCTACAATAAAACTATCATAGGAATATTCTATTGTTTCCTTATATTCGGTTATTTGAACCGGTAATTTATCAAAATACTCATTCAATTCATCTTCCAATATTTTACCATCAATAGTTTTATCTATGGGACTAATGACCCATCTATACAAATCTATAAGGAGTTTTATGTCTGCCATTATTTTATTATACCTATTTTTTTTACCATATAAATAGCAGACTTTTCCGTATTATAATAGGGCTGATATGCATGTAGATGGTTTGAGATTAACTTTGTAAAAAAACTGTAAGGATTTAATGTTTTTTCTACAGAATCAGGATGTTGCTGCGCCGTCATTATTTACCCGTTATGCCCTTTAAAAGGTCTAAAAAATCGACTTTTTTTCTCTAACTCAATCATGTGTTTGTTATATAATTTTTGTCTAACACGGTCAAGGGCATACATATAACAATATTTCGAAAAATTTCGAAAAATTGCTTGACAAAACAATTTTTGTGTTGTATTTTTGTTATAAAAGAACTATTGGAGGGTTAAAATGAAAAGAATGATGTTTTTTGCGGGAATGATCGGTATTATGCTGGTATTCGGAACCGGAACTGCTGCAGCGCAGGGTTATACCGGACCTGGGCTTGATGCGGTAACCGTAGTAGAGGCGAAAAATTTTCGGGATGATACTCCGGTAGTATTGCGGGGAAAAATCGAAAGATTTTTGGGTAATGAAAGGTATTTGTTTACCGATAGTACCGGAACAATAACGGTGGAAATAGACGACATGCTATGGGTTGGTCTTTCGATAAATCAAAATGATACCGTTGAAGTCAGCGGGGAAGTTGACAAGGACTTTCGTGGGATTGAAATAGAGGTAAACAGTATCAAAAAAATATAAAAGGGTCTGTTGCGCCGTCTTTTATGGCGGCGCAACAGAAAAAACTGTTCAAAATATTATGAAAAAATAGTTAAAGACATACGTCGTCCACAGATATCATCGTTTTTACATCCGCCGCGAACGCGGGCCGGCCGGGTCATTTTTTCACTTGTCACAACAGCCCTCCCAGTTCCGTCACCAGCTTACCAAAACTTTTACACGCCGCTTCCACGGGCGCCGGGGAGGACATGTCCACGCCGGCGGCTTTGAGGGATTCGATGGGAAAACGGGAACCGCCGGATTTGAGGAAGGCGAAGTAGTCTTCCCGTTCCTTCGCGCCCCCTGAAAGGACCCGCTCGGCAAGGGCCAGGGCGGCGGAAACGCCGGTGGAGTATTTGTACACGTAGAAGGCCCGGTAGAAGTGGGGGATGCGGAGGCCCTCAAGATCGCTAGAGTCTTCCAGGACCATGTCGCTTCCGAAGTATTTTTCCAGAAGCTTCCGGTATGCGCCCCGCAGCACCTCTACAGTGAGGGGGGAGCCGCTTTCTTCCAGTTCGTGGGAGATTTTTTCAAATTCCGCAAACATGGTCTGCCGGTAGAGTGTGGCCAGAAGATCGTCGGCCCGTTTGTTCACCAGGTACAATTTCAGTTCCGGGGAGTCGGCGGTTTGATAAAGATGACGGAAGAGCAGTTCTTCGTTAAAAGTGCTGGCAACTTCCGCTTCAAATATCGTGTAGCCGTAGTGCATGAAGGGATTCGATTTCGCCGCATACCAGGAGTGCATGGAGTGGCCCCCCTCGTGGGCCAGGGTGAACACATCCCGGATGCTGTCTTCCTTGTAGTTCATCAGGATGTAGGGGTCCGCAGTATAGCTGCCGGCGGAGAAGGCCCCGGAACGTTTCCCCCTGTTTTCGTAACGATCCGCCCAGCGGCCCAGGAGTCCGGTACGGAGGGTGCTGACATATTCGTCACCCAGGGGCGCAAGGGCTGCGGAGATGAGGTCCACCGCTTCGTTCCAGGTGGTCTTCTTTGTTGCTTTTTGTACGATGGGGGCGTACACATCGTAGGGGCGGAGCTCATCCAGTTTGAGGGCCTTTTTCCGCAGAGCGTAGTAACGGTGCAGGGGCTCAAGGTTATTGCCGATTACGGCGACCAGGTTGTCGTAGACCGATTCATCCACCTTGTCGGGAAAAAGCGCCGCCTGCCGCGCGGAGCCGAAGCCCCGGATGCGGGCCTTGATCACATCGTTTTTGACGGAACCGCTGTAAAGGCTTGCCAAAGTGGTCTTATGTGCCTCAAAGTGCCCGTAAAAAGCGGTATAGGCTTTGCGGCGCAGTTCCCGGTCGGGATTTTCCATAAAGACCGACCAGGTTGACTGGGACAGGGGGCGCGGCCCTTCGGGGGTGTCTATAGAACCGAAATTAAGGTCCACGTTGGTGAGCACCGAAAAGGTTTCCTGCGCGGTCCCCTCACCTTCGGCGTGGAGGGCGATGATCCGTTCTTCCCGGTCGCTTAAAATATGCGGCTTATAGCGGAGGAGTTTTTTCAGGTAGATCTTGTATTCCGCAAGCCGGGGATGTTTCAGGAAAGCCTCCATGGCCGCGTCGGGGATGGTCTGTATTTCCGGCGCAGCCCAGGACGCCTCCGCCTGTGCCTTTGAGGCGGCCATCATGAACTTGCCGGTCATGGTCCGCGCCGCGCTTGAGCCCTCGTCCTCGGTCTGCCGGAGGTCGCTGTAATAGTTCAGCCGTTCTTCCAGCAGCCCGAATTCCTTGTTGAAGTCCAGATAATCCGCAAGGCTTTCCGCGGATTTTCCCAGGGTGCCCCGGTAGGCGGGAATTTTTTCCGCCATCTTTTCATATTCCCCAAGGGCCGTATTCCAGGCCCCGTCATCAGCAAACAGTTTTGAAAGGTCCCAGGTATTTTCAATCCTTACTTCCGCACGTTCCGGTATTTTTCCATCAGCCATGATAAACTCCTGAAAGAAGCATAGCATATAAGAGACATAAGGTTAATTCCTCAATCCAAAAACACCGATATTAGAAACTATGAACACCCTTCGCCAAAAATTTGTCATTCTTCCCGGTATTCTTCTGCTTGGGTTGTATGCCGCCTGCAAAACCCCGGCGCCCGTTCCCGCGCCGGTACCTGCCGCTATGCCTGAGCCGGCCCCGGTTCAGGCGCCGATACCGACAGCGGCGCCGCTGCCCCCGGAGGAGATCGACGGGGACCCCCAATTCATGCTGGTCTTTGATCGGATCGAGGCGAAAAGTGTGGGCAAGATTTCCCTTTTCTATACCCTTCAGGCAAAGAATCCCCGGCCTGATGTTTTGCCGGTGGATGTTCGTAACTGGCAGGTTGAACTGAACGGGGGGCAACCTGCAATATCGGCCATGACTGCGTTCCCACAGGAACAGCCAAGCCTGCCCCAGGGTTGGTCCGCCGTTCCGGCAGGGGGGATCACCGCCGCGCCGGGCCGTCCCGCCCGGGGCGCCCATTTTGAGGCCCTTCCCCATGACACCGGGACCCTTGGTTTCAGGCTGGATCTGGATTTACCCGCCGATTCAAATAACTTTGATGAATACAACGCCAATCTGCAGGTGTCCCTTTGCTGGGAGTATGAGGGGGACGACCACTCCGACACGGATCTCAGCGCAGCCGCGGCTTTTGGATCAGGTTGTGGCCAGGGGACAGGTTCCCTGCCGCTTTAGCAGTGGTGCAGTAATTCAGGCCATTGGGAATGGCAGCACCCCGTCGATGCTTGATCTACCTGTTAACACCATGATGAGCCGATCCAGTCCCATGGCAACCCCGGAACATGGGGGAAATCCGGAGGATTTCCCCTTGGGAAAGCCTACAGTATTACTGCGGGGCAGAAAGTTTTTCCAGTAATCCTGATCGACACGGTGTTTTACCAGGGCGCTTTTTTCTTTTTCCGCCGACTCATTTTCAAAAAAACAACGCACTTCCTCCGCATCGGTTTCTTCCGAATAACAGTTTGCCAGTTCTATGCCGCGGACGTAGAGTTCCCACCGTTCCACGGTTTTGCCGCCATTGTTTTTTTGCGCCAGGCAGGGAACGAAGGCGGGGTAGTCGATTAAGGCCGTTGGCTTGTCCTTCGGCAAATTCGGCTCCACCGCATGGATAAAGATCAAATCGTAGAGAGATGCCGTATCGAGTCCCGGCGGAGGGTCGAGGCCCAGCCTTCGGGCCTCAGCTTCCATACTGCCGTTGGCCGCCGCCGTGTACAGATCAAACCCCGCCCAGCGGGCAAAGGCCTCTTCCATGGTGATGCGCAGGAAGGGCGGGCGGAGACTAACCGGCCCGGTCTCCGCCGAATCCCCCAACAGGCTTGAAAAAAATTCCTCCGTGAGGGCGAGGCTGTCCAGGTAATTTGCGCCCATGGTGTAGTATTCCAGCATGGTGAATTCCGGGCTGTGGAAGCGGCCGGTTGATTCGCCGTTGCGGAAGCATTTGCAGATCTGGTAGAGGCTTTGCCGGTGGTCGGCGATGAGTTTTTTCATCCAGATTTCCGGGGAAGGGATGAGCCAGAGGGGCTCAGCCTGCCGGGTTTTGCTCCCCTCCGGGGGAATGCGGCCGGTCTCAAAAACTTCCAGGCAGGATTCGGGGATCAGGTCCGGGCTGAGGAGGGGGGTGTCCACTTCCAGGTACTGCCGCTCGTCAAAAAAGGCGCGGACCCGCCGGATGATCCGCGCGCGCTCCCGCAAAAGTTCAAGGTCCATTAGCCATGATAGCACAAAAGGGCGGGGGGATGAAGCGTCAATCGTATTACCCCATTAAGTATATTATTTTATTCTATACTCATACACGCTTCCCGTTCCCCAACTACCTACATATAAGGTGTTTCCATGTATTAGTAACGCAACACAACCACTTATGCCATCAACTACAATTCTTGTTGAACCGTTTAGTAAAAGGAGCCGCACACATCCATCTCCATTATCAGCGGCAAAAATTTCATTCTGCGAACTAATGTCAATGCCGACTCCCGGCCTTCCAAAATCATTGGAAAAAGGTCTGCTTGTTCCGTCAGCAAATACTTTGATAATGCTGCCTCCGTAATTTGTAACATAAAGATTACCGTCCAAGTCCTCAACCACTCCAACCGGCGTTCTCATGCCCTTCGCAACCAATTCAACCTTGCCGGAAGCGTTCACTTTGACAATTTCGTTGCTGCTTCGGTTGGCTGCCAGCAATTCACCGTTTTTATTGAACGATATTCCGGTAGGGGTATGTAACCCTCTTGCGAAAATAATTTTGTTTTTATTCTTCGCAATGCGGTAAATCACATTTTGTGAATAGTCGGCAACGTACAAATTACCGTCATTGTCAAAAGCCAGGCCGGCCGGTGACCCCATGTTATCAGCGAAAATAGTATGATTACCCTTTGTATCGAGTTTCGAGACGCTGCCTCCGCTCCAGTTTGAAACATACAAATTCCCCTCACGGTCTACAGCGATTCCGGTGGGAGAACTAAAACCGGTATGCGTTTTCTCCAATACCCACTCAGCCGTTTTTCCCTGTGCATTGCCTTGCCCAAGACTTAAAAAAACCAAAAGAACAACATTGAGCATTAGTTTTAACATACTATTTTCCCTCCTTGATTTCCCGCTCCGCAAATACTTTTTTTGCCTCATTGACGGCATTAAGCACTTTTGGAAAACCGGTATAGGGTATACATTGAATAAAAGTTTCAATCACTTTTGCTGGTGTTATACCCACATTCAATGATCCGTTAATGTGAACCGCTAATTGCGGCTCACAGCCTCCTGCCGTCAACAAACTGGTAATGGTTATAAGCTCTCTTTCCTGTAAAGAAAGCCCCGTTCGGCAGTAAATGTCCCCAAAGGCAAATTCAATGATGTATTTGCCCAAATCCGGCGCTATTGTTTTCAATGAAGCAATAACATTTTGCCCCGCACTGCCGTCTACCTCGTTTAGCCTGTCTGTCCCTTTCTGAAAGCGTGTGTTTTCCATTGGAAAACCTCCTCAATAAAGATTACATTTAGAAGATACAACCTAGAGTGAACTCGAAGTCAAACGTTTTCTGAAAAAAATTTTACCTGAAACGTTCTCTTGAAACAATTTTTGTCATATTCTATAATCCAGAGTATGGAATATTCGATTGGGGAATTTTCACGGCTTATGGATTTAGGTATACATACCTTGCGATATTATGAACAGGAAAATTTGATTCTGCCCAATCGTAAATCCAATGGGCAGCGGTGTTATTCTGAAAATGATGTTACCTGGATACAATTTATAAAACGCTTAAAAGATACAAAAATGCCTATTAAAGAAATCCAAAAATATGCTGAATTAAGGGCCGATGGCGATCCGACCATGCCTGAGCGCATGGAAATGCTCATAAAACATAGGGGCATTCTTAAAAATGAAATTGAAAAATTACAAGAACATCTTAACAAGTTAGACAATAAAATTGAATTTTATAAAGCAGAAATCAATAAAATATAAACCATATTATTTATTTGTTCCTTTAGATTGACGGTTAAAAACAATCCCTAGACTTGTTCGGCAACTAACCGGGCGGTCGAACAAGTCTATTATTCTTTGGAAGTTTTAAGCCATCCTTAGTAGGAATTCCGTCCCTGAGCCAGTGGAAGGCCACCTGCAAGGCTTCAAATTCCATTTCTTTTGGGGTATTGAGGAAGCCGCCGGAACCTTCTGTTTAGTGCCGATTTCTGTGACACAAGGTATTTTGGGTGATAGTTCCATGCCGTTTTAGGGTTAGGGTTTTACTCTAATTCGTTATACCATAACAAATTAGCTTCATTTTTCCCCAGGGAGGATTCGACCTTCCAAGGTTCGGCATCCATGCCTCACCTTTCCAGGCCGGGGTTTTTGCTAAACCGCCCTCCTGGCGGTTTGCCCTCCGAAGCTTTCGCTTCTCCGGGCCGCAAAAACCCGTTCGAATCCTCAATTTAGTTCTGATTTTGTTTACTTTTTCCCCAGGGAGGATTCGAACCCCCACAAGCAGATCCAGAGTCTACCGTGCTACCATTACACAACCGGGGAATGATGATAAAAACCTAGCATATACCGCGAAAAATGTCAATTATGGGGGGTCACTCCTAAGGGAAGTTTACTCTCCATGGTACTGGATCAGGGTGCGGACCGGGGTGGGGGCCAGGACCTTTTCGTAGTTGAGGAAGGGGAGTCCTACCACGCCGAAGATCTCGGGCACCGTGGCGCCGCAGTCGGTGAGGAGTTCACGGGCGGCCTTGAGGGTGCCCCCGGTGGCGATGAGATCGTCGGTGAGCAGTATCCGCTGGCCCGGCCGGATGTCGGCGGCATGGACCTCGATTTCCGCCTCGCCGTACTCAAGCTGGTATTTTTTTGACCGGGTAACACCGGGGAGCTTGCCCTTCTTGCGGACAAGCACCAGGGGGACCCCCAGGCGGTCGGCGAAGGGGGCCGCAAAAAGGAAGCCCCGGGCCTCGATACCCGCCACTGCATCAATATTCCGGCCCCGGTACAGTTCGGCCATGGTGTCAAGACAGAACCTGAAGGCCCTGGGTTCAGCCAAAATACTGGTAATGTCATAAAAAAGTATCCCTTTTTTGGGGAAATCGGGAACTTTTCTGATATGTTCATCAAGGTTAAATTTGTCTGCCACGATACCGCCCCGTTTATATCGAAGATGTTTCAGTCTAGCCCGCGGGGAGGGATCTGTCAATGCGGCAAAAAATGTATTATAGTATAAAAATATAGACTGATTAGCATTCAGTTCCGCCATTTGTGTTTCCGGTAATGCTTAATACCGGGAGCCGGTTTGGAATCCCCGTTGGAGATTCCCTGGAAGGGCTGAATGAATAAATCGATCCTGAATATTGCCTTTATCGGAAATTACCTGCCCCGCCAGTGCGGCATCGCTACTTTTACTACCAGCCTGTGCGAATCCGTGGCGGCGGTCCGGCCGGGGCTGTCCTGTTTCGCCGTGCCCATCACCGACATCAGCGAAGGCTACGATTACCCCGACCGGGTACGCTTCGAAATCGAGGAGAAGAACCTTGAGTCCTACCGGCGGGCGGCGGACTTCCTCAACAGCAACAACCCGGATATCGTCTGTTTGCAGCATGAATACGGGATCTTTGGCGGGGAAGACGGCATCTTT
Organism: Spirochaetia bacterium; assembly: GCA_025997595.1. Lineage (GTDB taxonomy): Bacteria > Spirochaetota > Spirochaetia > Treponematales > Breznakiellaceae > BNUT01. The sequence continues at coordinate 9,337 of BNUU01000028.1, forward strand.
CTGCTTTCCCTGATCCGCAAACTCAGGATGCCCATCGTCACCACCCTGCACACGATCATGCAAAACCCCAGCAGCAGGCAGCGGCGCATCCTTGGGGAAATCGCCGACCGTTCCAGCTTCGTGGCGGTGATGACCGAAAAGGCGGTGGAGCTGATCTCTTCCGTGTACAACGTGTCCCAAAGCAAGATACGGCTCATCCCCCACGGCATTCCCGATATGCCCTTTATCGACCCCAGTTTTTACAAGGCCCAATATGACCTTGCGGAAAAAACCGTGCTCCTCACCTTCGGCCTCCTCTCCCCCAACAAGGGGATCGAGCAGGTGATCCGGGCCCTGCCTGGGATCATCAAAGTAAAGCCGGAAACCATTTACATTGTCCTGGGGGCGACCCATCCGGGGCTGATCCGCCATGAGGGTGAAGCCTACCGGCTGTCCCTGCAGCAGCTTGCGGCGGAACTCCACGTGGAAAAGCACGTCCTCTTCCGCAACCGCTTTGTCAGCGCCGATGAACTCAAGGAATTCCTCGTGATGGCGGATATCTACATCACCCCCTATTTATATGAAGAACAGATCACCTCCGGCACCCTGGCCTACTCTTTCGGCATTGGGAACGCGATCGTTTCCACCCCCTACTGGCACGCCGCGGAACTGCTCGCGGAGGGCCGGGGCATTCTGGTACCCTTCCGGTCCCCGGAGGCCATTGCGGAGGCGGTGATTCATCTTGCCTCCAACGAGACCGAACGGAACGCCATGCGGAAAAACGCGTACCTGGCGGGCAGGGAAATGATCTGGCCCAATGTGGCCCGGAAGTATGTGGAACTTTTTACCGAAGCCCGGCAGACCTACCACAATCAGGTGACACTTCCCCTGGGGGGATTCTTTTCGGAAGAAGAGCAGAACGAACTGCCCAGGCTCAAGCTGGACCACATTCAGCGGCTCACCGATGACACCGGCATGTTTCAGCATGCGGTCTACACGGTGCCCAATTACAACGAAGGTTACTGCGCCGACGATAACGCGCGGGCCCTTATTCTGATGGTCCTCCTCGCCGCCCAGGCCGATGAAGAGAACCCTGAATTCGATCGTCTCGCCGGAATATACCTGGGGCTGCTTCAATTCGCCTACAATGAAAAATCGGGGCGGTTCCGGAACTTTCTCAATTTTGATCGTACCTGGGTTGATGAGACGGCGTCGGAGGACAGCCACGGCAGGGTGGTATGGGCCCTGGGTACCTGTTTGGGAAAATACCACAACCCCGGTTTCCAGGGAACCGCAGCAAAACTGTTTGAACAGGGGCTGCCGATTGTGACCCAATTCAGCTCGCCCCGGGCCCTGGCGTTCAGCATCATCGCCATCCACGAATACCTTCAGCGTTTTTCCGGGGACCGCCTGGCGGACGGCATCCGTGAAGAATTATCCATACGGCTCTTTAATCTCTACAAAAAAAACGCCCATCCCGAGTGGCCCTGGTTTGAACCCTACCTGACCTACGATAACGCGAAACTTTCCCAGGCCCTCATCCTGAGCGGCAGCGACACGGGCAACACGGAAATGCTTGAGGCCGGAATGATGTCCCTCAAGTGGCTCATGGAAACCCAGACCAGTCCCCATGGCCATTTCCGTCCCATCGGGAGCGACCGGGTGTACAACAGGGGCGGAGAAAAACCCCTGTTTGATCAGCAGCCCCTGGAGGCCAATTCCGCCATATCCGCGTGTCTGGAGGCCTACCGCATTTCCGGGGATATGTTTTGGCGCCGGGAAGCCCAGCGCGCCTTCCGCTGGTACCTGGGGGGAAACGATCTGTCCCTCTTTGTGTTTGACGCCTCCAGCGGCGGCTGTCACGACGGGCTCCACGTGGACCGGCTCAATCAGAACGAGGGGGCCGAATCCACCCTGGCGTTTCAGATCGCCCTTGCGGAAATGAAGGAAGCGGAAAAGCGCATCATTTTAGAAGAACCCATAAGGAGCAAGGCATGATCCGCCTGACCCGTCTTAACGAACCGGATCTGCAGCCCGACTACGCACGGTTGGTGATCCGTCCCTTTGTACCCACCGTTGAACGCATTCAGGCAATTATCGACCGGGTCACCGCCCTGCCGGAAAAAGAAATACACCGGGAGCTTGAGCAGGTTATCAGCCTGTTCAGCGCTGATCATGGGGATTTCGTGGAGCGGATCAGGGAGCATTATCATCTGGCAAAAAAACGCCTGGATGAATCACCGGAGTTCCCCGCGGAACATCCGCCGCAGATTCCTTTGGAAGCCGGTCCCGCAGAAGCCCGGCTTTTAGCGGGGGCCTACTTTACCTCAGAATACGCCTTTGAGGCCACCGCCCTTTTTAATCCATCGATTGTGCAGGCGCCGAACCTGACCACCACAGTAAATCTGCGCGCAGAATCCCTGCGCACAGCAGAACTGCGCTTTATCCTGAGCGCCCGTTCCGTAGGTGAAGGGCATGTGTCGTCGATATCATTCAGAACCGGGCTCATTGATAGGGCGGGGAAAATCCGCATCGATCCGGTGCGGAAGACCGCAGTACGGGGAAAACGGGAATCAATAAACGGGATCGCAGAAATAATATTCCGCGAAGAGACGCCCCTCTCGGAACGGCTCCTCTTTCCGGTTTCCCCTGATGAACAAAACGGCATTGAGGACGCCCGGTTTGTCCGCTTTGTAAATGATGATGACAGTGTTTGTTATTACGCAACCTACACGGCCTACGACGGGGAAAATATTTTACCCAAGATGATCGAGACTGTGGATTTTCTCTGCTTCAAATTGCGGAACATCTCAGGCCGCATGGCCCTGAACAAGGGGATGGCCCTCTTCCCCCGGAAGATCAACGGCCAATACGCCATGCTCTCCCGGGTGGACGGCGAGAGCCTCTTCATCATGTTTTCAAAGGATCTCCATGTCTGGGACAAGGCGGAAAAAATCGCCGAACCCCGCTTCCCCTGGGAATTCATGCAGATAGGCAACTGCGGCTCCCCCATTGAGCTGGACGAAGGCTGGCTGGTCCTGACCCACGGGGTCGGCTCCCTGCGGCGTTACTCCATCGGGGCGCTGCTGCTGGACAAAACAGATCCCGCAAAGGTTATCGGCAGGCTGACCGAGCCCTTGATCTCCCCCGGAGAACGGGAACGGACCGGCTATGTACCCAACGTGGTCTACACCTGCGGTTCCATTGTCAACCAAGGCCGGCTCATCATCCCCTACGGCAGTGCGGATCGATCTATCGCATTCATCACCGTTGAGCTTGAGGAACTGATGAAAAATTTAGTGAATTAGCAGCAATAGGGATTGAACCTATGACACAACGGATATGAGCCGTTTGCTCTACCAACTGAGCTATGCTGCCAAGTCACCTTTAGGTGACGTTAAATCCATTCTACTCGGCAAACGGCCCGCAGGGACGTATGCTGCCAGAATAAATATCAATCTACCAAAGATATGAAACTTTGTCAATTCAGGTAAACCCAGACAGCGCATGACGCGTTGCCTGGGTTTGGAAAACGTTACTTGGCGCCGGAAATGGCCTGCTGAACAGCGGCCTTGATGGCGTTGCTGGTTGTGGTGGCTCCGGAAACCGAATCGACGTTGGTCGAATTGTTCTTGACAATCGCTGCGGGAACCTGTTTCAGGGCTTCGTCGGCGATTGAGGGGGTTTCATTCTGCTTGACTATCTCGACCTTTTGAATGGTTCCGCTTGCATAGGTAACCCGGACGACCAATTCTGAGCCGATGCCCATGGCTTTACCAATGTACTGGTTCGGCCCGACATCATAGCTGTCTGCGGCTGAAACGAAGTTAACCGGCTTTTTGCTTCCCAATACGGATTTTTGGGTGGTATCCTTCTTGACCGCCGTGGCATTGCTGCCGGCGATACGGCCGGTAAAGAGGCATTCGCTCAGGTTTCCGCCGCCGTTGTAGACATCACAGTAGAAGGAACCCAGCTCGCCGGCGCTGTAGAGGTGGGGGATGCTCTCGCCATAGGGATTCTGAACTTCACAATTTACGTTACGCCGGGGACCGCCCTGGGTGTTGGTAAGGGTTGCCCGCACGGGGAAGGCGTAGAAAGGACCGGCCGCAATGGGCTGCAGGGCAGCCGCGGCGACCTTGAACCGGGGATCGTATTTGTTCTGGCAGAACTGGTTGTATTCGCTTACTTCCTTGGTAAAGTTTTCTACCGGTACGTTCATCTTTTGCGCAAGCTCAGCCAGGGTATTGGCCTTGATTATCCAGCCCTTGGCGATTTCTTCTTCCATCCCTTCACTCCACTGGTAGTAGGCCGGGGTACCCTTCCGGGCGGTTTCGTCAAAAACGCACCAGGAATTATTGGGTATCAGAAGGCTGAACCAGGTTCCCGAATAATTGCTGTGGCCATGCCGGGGGAAAACTGCCTCGTTGACAAAACGAGTTCCGTCACCGCCGATAAAGATAGCCGATTGCGCCATAAAGCCGGTCATCCGGTAGGTTGGAACCTGGAAGCCGTAGAACTGGGATCGTCCCAAATCGGGATTCACAAAGTTTACATCCGGCCCGGAAAGGGCGCTCATGTGCCAGAGATCGGCCCCCACATCAAGGGCCATTTTGATTCCGTCGCCGGTGTTGTACTTGGCGCCCTTGCTGTAGGCATTGGAAAGCTGGGCATAATTTTCCAGCATGGTATCGCTGTTTTCAAAACCGCCGCAGGCCAGAACCACGCCGTTCTTTGCCCGGACCTGGTAGGTCTTACCCTGACGCTCCACCTTCACCCCGTGGATGATCCTGGTCTCAGGGTCCTGAATCAGCCTGACCGCGGGAGATTCATACCAAACATCGATCTTGTCTTTCCGGTCATACACGTTCTTCCGGAGCAGATTCCAAAGGCTGGAATTCCAGAATCCCGGTTCTACAAAGATCCCGTCCACCGATTCCCTGGCCCCGGGAATTTCGGGATATTCGACCATCAGCCGATGGTTAATCGCGTCGGGGTTGGCTCCCATGGTTTTGACAAGCCAATCCTCATTTTTCATGGTCTCGGTAACGATGAGATTAATCACATCATCACCCTGGGTTTCTTTGCTGTACAAGCCCCGGAGCCCTTCAAAATAGGTTATCCCCGCTTCCTTGTCCTTGGGGGTCAGTATTAACTGCAGCGCATAGCGGGTATTCCCCCCCTCTTCACCTTCGGCGGCCTTTTCCAAAAGCAATACTTGTGCCCCGCTGTCCGCCGCGGAAACGGCAGTTGACGCTCCGGCTCCACCGAACCCGACAACCACCACATCATACTCCGCGTCCCAGGAAACGCTGCTCAAAAACCGTTGAGAAGCACCCCCGGATGAACCACCGGCCTGCGATCCCGTCGAGTTGCACCCGACCCATAGTACCAGCGCCGTAAGCGCCAGTGTCAGAAAACGCTTCATTTCTTCCTCCTAAGAATAAACGAATTTGTCTTGCTATAATACAAGACTATTTTTCTAATATAAAATATTTTTCATTGTAATGCAATACAATATTCTTGTCATTTTACGCAAACGGAGAAGAAAAATTTACTTTATATCGCCAGCCCCGCTTCCGCCGGGGAGCCGCCGTAGGACTCGTCCAGGTAGCCCCGGGGTATGGGGTTCGGGCGTTCGAAGCCGGAGGTCATCCGGTAGAACTGCCGGGTTTCGCAGCTCTTGTAGAGGCCCAGGAGCAGTTCCAGGCCGTGGAAGGCCATTTCCTTGGAGGTCCGGGGTTTCCGGCCAAGCCGCAGGGACCAGGCCAGTTCCGCAGGGCCAATGCCCCGGGAGTTCGTGGTGAAGGCGTGGGTGGGGGGCAGGGTGACCGGTTCGGTAGTACCCTTCAGGATTACCTTTACATCGCCGCCAAACTGGTTGGGATCGGGCAGGTAGAGGATGCCCTCGGTGCCGAAGATGGTGATCTGGGGCTTCTCGTTACCGATGCTGCTGGAATTAAAGTGGAGGCTGCCGAAGACGCCGCTGGCGAAACGGAAACTGCCTACCACGAGGTTTTCAGCCTCAAGCCGGAATTTCTGGCCGAAGTCTCCCTTGTTGGGGAAGTAGTGGGTCCGCTCGGGCCGGATGGTGGTCACAAAGCCGCTGACGTCCTGTACGGGGCCCAGGAGGCTCAGCATGGCGGTAACGTAGTAGACGCCCACATCCAGGCCGATACCGCCGCCGGGGAGGGCGGTAAAGGGGTAGCGTTCCGCAAGGAGCCCCGAGTCGCGGTTCAATGTGGCGGTTACCGAGGTAATGTCCCCGATGAGGCCGGAATCAAGGTAGAAACGGGCGTCCTGTATGGCCTGGCCCATGAAGGTATCCGGGGCATTGCCGTAGAGGAGGCCCTTTTTATCCGCAAGCTGAACCAGTTCACGGGCGGCTTCTATTGAAAGATCGATGGGCTTTTCGGAATAGAGGTTTTTCCCCGCGTTGAGGACCTGGGTGCTCACCAGATGGTGGTTTTTCGGGTCCGTGATGTTCAGTACCAGTTCGATGTCCTTGTCGTTGAGAATTTCTTCGATACTCATCTGTTTGATATTGAACTGGTTGGCCCGTTTTTCCATCCGTTCTTTGATGGTGTCGCTGCAGCCCACGACTTCGAGGATTTCAAATTTGCCGGTCATGTTGGTAAGGTAGATTTCGCTGATAACACCGCAGCCGACCACCGCAACTTTAACTTTCTTGATCTTGTCCATTTCAAATTACTCCTTTATATAAATTATATTAACTTGTACTCTTTGGCGGCAAGACTCAGGGCGCTGTTCCAGCGGGGCCGGGAAAGGTAGGACTGGCGGGTTTCCATGTCGTCGATGTGGCTGGCCCGGCGCTGGAGCCGTTTAAAGGCCATGCTCACTGCGGTGTTCATATCAACCTGGGCGGACCCGGATTCTTCCAGAACCTGGTACCAGGCATAAAAATAAAAGGCGTCGTTGGGGTCCATCTCGGAAAGCCGTTCATCCCGGAGGATACGCTGCATATTTTGCACCGCCGCTTCCCCCCCGGAGCCGGAAAGCCGGCAGAGGGCAAGGGAATGGTAGGTCGAGATCATCCGGTCCCAGAATTCCTTTTGGGGAAGGAGCAGCAGCTCGCATTGGGCAAAACCGCTGCGCCAATCCGGCTGTTCGGTATACAGAAAATAGTCCTGGGGAACGGCCTCCGCAAGGCGGTCCGCAAGTTCCACGGTCCGCCGGTAATCCCCCGCCAAATAGGCAGCCTCGATCTCGAAAAGGTCCGCGTCAAGGCCGCCCCCATCCGGCTTGGCGATAAGGGGATTCTCGATGTAGACCAGGGCCCGGTAAACCCAGGCATCCAGGAGCCCCTCCTTTGCCGGGGAAAGAAGCCCCACGGGATTTTTCAGTATATCTTCAAAAATAACACGGGCATCCTGGTAACGGCCCAGATCAAAGGCCAGCTTCCCCCGAAAGAACCGGGCGCGGTCGGTCCACTCGGACCTTCCCGCGGCGGCGGACTGGGTTTCCGCCTCGGCGGCCAGCCATTCAGCCCGGGAAAGGTTCCCAAAGAGGTACTGGGCGGTGGCGGCATAGTAGGAGGATACCCCCAGCTCGTCAAAGTTGCCGGATTTTTCCGCATTCTCCACCGCAAAGGTCATGTAGTCAATGGTTTCCCCCACCTGCTGTTTTATGAGGCACACCAGGGCAAAAAGCCGGTAGGACTGGGCAAGGCCGGACCAGCTCCGGTCCTGGCTGAGGAGGACCGCCTCCTTTACCGTTTCCAGAGCGGCGGATACATCCTTGACACCCAGATGGTAGGCGGTAACATTGGCCAGAACCTGGGCTTTATACGCCGGATACAGCTGGGCTGCGGCGGGCAGGGTACTAAAAACCTCCCGAATCTCCCTTTCATCCCCATGGATCAGGGCTTTGCTGGTCTTAAAAAGATACAAAACCGTAAAAACCCGTTCACTGCCGATGATTCTTTCCAAATGCCCTGACTTGATAACCTGCTCGATCCGGGCATAGGTACCGTTGACCATGTCCGAAACGATTCCCCTGAGAACAAACTCATCCCCTTGGGCGATTTCCCGGGGGAAAGGAGCCTCTCCGCCGTTTCCAAGCTCTGCAAAGGCCTCCAGGAGGGCGAAACAGGGGTAGATCCGACGCCGGCTTACCCAGGCCAAAAGGCGGTTCCGCACCAGGGTCCGGACCTTTTCCTTCCGCTCCCCCAGGACCCGTTCCGCCCGGATAGCGCAGTTCCGAATGCGGGGCTGGGGATCATCGGGGAGATCCACGATTCCCAAAAAGCCAAGCAGTTCCAGGGCGCGGGAGATCATGGGGGGATTCTTCCCCTCTTCCTCAAGGAGACTGCCCAGGAGCGCCCCCGGAAAATAGCGGCCCAAAAGATGAAAGGCATAGGCAATTTCCCAGAGATCCCGTGACATTTCCGGCAGCAGGGCGGCTTGAGCCCCGGCGTCCAGCCGGACCACCCGGGAAAAGACCCGGTCCCAGGCCTTGATCCGCTCCTCAACCGGGCCGGCGGAACCTGAGGCCATCATTCCGGCATCCTGACCAAGGGTGGCGGTGCCGTAGACCAGCAGGTTTCCCCTGCCGGCAAAGGCAGCCCAGGTGTCCATAAAAAGCCGCGCCACCCCATCCTCCGCCCGGTGGATGTTTTCCAGGATCAGTACCGCCTTCACCGGTACCCCTGCCGCCGCAGCGGCGTAGGTTTCCAGGAGCAGCAGGAAGAACCGGGCAGCGGTCCGGGCCATAAAGGCGGAAATTTCCGAGCGGAGCCGGTCCCGGAAAAGCGCCTCCCCCAGACGGTCCAGTTCCTGCAAAATTTCGGCGGTACCTGCCGCCGAAAGCGAAGGGTGAGGTTCCCCTCGGGCAGCGCCGGAATTCGCAATAAATTCCCGAATTCCGGGGCTATAGGCGTCGGCCAGGGGGGAAAAAAAACGGCCCCCGGCGCCAAAACGGACAATCAGGAGCGGGACAGCCGGGGATGATTCCCGGGGAATTTCCCTGCAATACCGGTACAAACCGTCCCGCTTTCCCGAATAGGGGGGCCCCAGGAGCAGCAGGTTCCGCGTCTCCCCCTTCCCCAGGACCTTTAATATGGTCTCCCGTTGGGGATAGACCTTAGCGTCAATATCGCCAAAGGTTTTTATACCCTTTAGCCTGATATATTCCCCAGGGGGCGCCCCGCCTTTGGCGCTCTGCCGGGCCTGGAGTTTGTCAAAATACATATAATACCCAAGGGCCCGCTGCGCCGTCGGATCGCACCAGATCCCGCCGCCATCAGCCTCCCGGGAGAACTGGCGGCACAGCCCTTCCCCCTCCTCGTCCAGGATATCCCGGCCAATGACCATGGTATACCCGTAAAGATCCTCGGCGGCTTCGTTCAGGAATTTCATAATGCTTTCAACAAGGACAAAGATATCAAGCCAGACACCCAGGGCGTTTTCATCAAAGGATAATGTCAGGAGCCGGCGCTCATTCTTTGGATGCCCCCCGGCGGCTTCGGCAGCCCGGATAATGAATTGCTCCAGGCTGCCAAGCAATTCCGGCCGGGTACGGCGGAGCTGAGATCTGAACCGGAGAGAAAACAACAGCCGAATCATGTTACAGGTATCATATCCGGTATGGGGTTGTTTTTCCACTAGGGGACATGGTAAATTTCTCCATATTTTGGAGGCATTATGATTTCTGAGGCATTGAAAGGCAGGTCCCTTTTAACCTGGCTGGATTATACGGAAGAGGAAATCCGCTGGCTGCTGGATCTGTCAGCGCAGCTCAAGGCGGAAAAAAAGAAAGGCGAAGTTCACCAGCGCTTTTTGGGGAAGTCCATCGCTCTGCTTTTTGAAAAACGTTCCACCCGGACCCGTTGCGCCTTTGAAACCGCCTTTGGGGAGGAGGGGGGCCACCCGGTGTTCCTTTCGACCCAGGACATCCAGATGGGGGCCAAGGAATCCATCGAGGACACCGCCCGGATTCTGGGCCGCATGTTCGACGCCATCCAGTTCCGGGGCTACAAACAGTCCACCGTGGAGACCCTGGCCAAATATTCGGGGGTGCCGGTCTACAACGGCCTCACCGACGACTTCCACCCCACCCAGGCCCTGGCGGACATCCTGACCCTGGAGGAAAGCTTCGGCCCCGCAAAGGGAAAAAAGCTCTGTTTTGTGGGGGACGGCCGGAACAACGTGGCCCGGTCCCTCATCGTGATCTGCGCCAAACTGGGGGTCCACTTTACGGTGATCACCCCCGCGTCCCTTAACCCCGACGCCGCCCTGCTCTCAACATGCGCCCCCCTGGCCGCCGCCTCGGGGGCCAAAATCACCGTCACCCCCGACCTCGCCGAAGTTAAAGGCGCCGACGCCCTCTACACCGACGTATGGGTCTCCATGGGTGAGGAAGCCAAAAAGGAAGAACGCCGCCGGCTCCTGGCCCCCTACCAGGTAAACCAGGCCCTGATGGACAAAACCGGCCGCAAAGACAGCATCTTTCTCCACTGCCTCCCGGCGGTCAAGGGCGAAGAGGTCACCGCCGATGTGATCGACGGCCCCCAAAGCCGCGCCTGGGACGAAGGGGAAAACCGCAAGCATACGATAAAGGCGATTATGGCCGCCACCCTGGGGGTTGCCACCCTCACGACAAACGCATGAAAGAATTTCTTAACCATCTGATCCCCAAAAAAGGGATAAACTTAAGAATTTAACCACGAAGAATTTAACCACGAACCACACGAAAGACACGAACATTTTTTCGTGGGGTTTGTATTGTTCGTGGTTTAAATCCTTGGAGATTCTATCTTAATCAGTGCATTTACCTGCTCAGCCCCACCGCTCTCTGAAAATCGCACCTGACCCCTGCAGGGGGTTTCAGGTGCGCCGTTTTCAAGGTAGGGCGTCACTATGATGGCCCAAAAAAGGCCGCCCCGGTTAGGAGGCGGCCCGTGAAAAGGTGTCAGGCGCCGCAGCGCCGATTTGTTCCTACTTACCTGCCACTGCCTGGATCTTGCCTTGTCCGGATAGATTGACCAAGCGATCAGAAAGGCCCTGCCGGGCAAGGGCCGCTTTGCCTTTTTCGTTACGCGCCCTGACTTCTTCTTCCGGTGACATTCCGGCGTATTGATCCTCAATCCTTAAGCGGATGGCATGAATTCTTACAATGGGTTCCAAAGCCCCTGCCATACATGGATCGTTACGTATCCGGGGATCGTTCATGTATTCTTCTACGGTTTTCATAATTCCAATACCTCCGATGGCCTGTATATGCCAATAGCTTTGTAATTCTCCCGGATATTGACCCGCCTGACCCGTTCGACAGTCCATGCCCTGGCAATATGCCCAAAGTTAAGGCTTACAATGAAGTCTAAGCCATTCACCGCAGTAATGGCAATATGGGCCGCATCTGTTTTACTGGCGCGGGTTACCGCATCCTCTTTGATATAAAGGGCTGTAAGCCTTTTAACTTCTTCTGAATCATCCAGGATTTCAACGCCGTAATCGCGGATAAGTTGCCACATAAGCGCCCGCTTTTCCGGGTCCGGTTCATCATCTATTTCACCGGTGGCATAAATGGACGTATAGGGCTCAAACTTCCCGGCTTTTATCAGATCAAACACCTGCCGGACTTGGGCCTTGTATTCCTGATAATGCGGCTTTTGCCGTGTTTCGTAGTAAAAACTGAACATGGTCGTTTCAAGGTAGATTCGGGTGGCTTCCATTGCTTTAAATCCTACCCTTACTATAGCGTATTTAACCGTGTTTCTCAACTGACAAAATAGGGCTATTGCATTTACCTGTTCAGCCCCACCGCTCCTGCAACAATGCCCCCAAGTGCGAAGGCTGTTGCGGTGAAAAAGGCGGTGCGGTAGCGGCGGCGGGATGTTTCAAGGGCCCCGATCCGCAGTTCCGCTGTTTGTCGGTAGGCGGCGAAGGAGTGTTCCAAGTTCGTCAAGGAGGACTCGGCTTTCATCAAGGCTGCCTGCAGCCCGCTCAATTCCGTCTGTGAGGTTTCCGCTCTGCTCCAGAGCGCGGTCGAGGTCCTTC